>JBEKET010000040.1:0-82421 GCA_050013695.1 Occallatibacter sp. | reverse complement strand
GAGGCAGCAAATAAGCCTGATCCGGGCTGTAAACCTTGAATCGCGACATGCTTCTCTTGTCGCCCAACCCGCATGTGAATTACAAGTACCTTGTGTAGTTCTCACGCGGACACTAAAGCCCAGAGTCTTTTTATGGCCGTTTTCGGCACGACTGAAGTCATGCCCTTTCGCACAACTGTTTCGAGGTGCAAGACCTCAGCGTGCATTAGATTCGCGTTTTGATACAAGGCCCTTGAGATTTAATTCTGGAACAAGAATTTCTGCAGCCCTCACAGTGCAGGTACGGCGGATTGTTGTTGCTTCCACGTTGGCGCTAGGTGCGTTAAGTATCTGCGGGGCTCAGGCGCAGACGCCGACGGCGCATGAGATGGCCGGGCGGGTGGATCGGCATTACAACCAGCTTCACTCGCTGCGCGCGGGGTTTACGGAGCACTACACCGGGCTGGGCCTGGATCGAACCGAATCTGGGACGCTGTTGCTGTTGAAGCCGGAACGGATGAGGTGGGACTATAGCTCGCCGGCCGGGAAGCTTTTTCTGCTGGACGGCAAGTATGCGTGGTTCTACTCGAAGGGCGACCCGCAGGTGCAGAGGATTCCGGCGAAGGAACTGGACGATCTGCGCTCGCCGCTGCGGTTTCTGCTGGGGCATACCGAGCTGGAAAAAGAGATGAACAGCTTGACGCTGGCTGCGGCGCCAGGCGGCGGATTCACGCTGACCGGGCAGCCGAAGGGTCAGGAAAAACGCGTGACGCGGCTGGCGCTTACTGTTTCCGCCGATGGAACGATCACCGGCATAGAGATTGAAGAGACAGACGGGGCGCTGACGCGGTTTACATTTACCGGCGAAGTGACGAATGCGCCGGTGCCTGCGGATACTTTCCGTTTCACTGCGCCGGCGGGGGTGCCGGTGGTGGACATTGTGGCGCCGGTGTGAGAAAGACAGGGACTAGGGATTAGGGAACAGGCGGCCGTATTGCCTGCCTATTGCGCCCGCTATTTGGCTGGTTGAGGCGCGTCTCCAAAAATCTTCTTCCAGTCGATGGGGCCATCCACAAAACGGCTGTGCAGCGCGGACAGCAACTCCGCATTGCCAGACAGAAGGTACTCGTATGCACTGGTCCACTCCGCTCCGGTCTTCCATCCCGTTTGCGTCAACCGAACAACGGTTGACGATCCGCGCGATTCAAATTTGAAAACTACGCGCGTGCGGTCAGCCCGGACGTGCGGGAACTTGTCAGGAGCCAGCGCGTCGAGCACGAGTTCCTTTTCAGGGAGAAAGCTTACGATGGTTCCGCCGCCAGTGCTGCCGCCGGGAAAATGGGCCGTCCATTCGCCGCCGGGCCGCAAATCGACGACCGCATTCGGCGTCAGCCATGTGCTGAGGCCCTCGCTGGTGGTGAACGCCTGCCAAACAGCATGCAGAGGCGCTGGGATTTCCGCTTCAATGACAAGTTGAAGCGGAGCTGGGGCGACAGCGGGCGCAGCGACCTGGGCCACTGCGAGGTGGACCGGAACGAGGGCGAGGAACATAGAGAGGCAATAGGTTGGGAGGGTTTTCATGGTAGTTAGTTGAATATTCAAGTAAGATAGTGACAAGGAGAATCGAACCTGTCAAGGAGATTTTCAGAAAAAAATGGCCAAGACTCAAATCTCCACGCGCGACCGGCTCATTGATTCGGCCCGTTTTCTATTCTGGGAGCGGGGCTTCGCCGGGACCAGCATGGCAGAGTTGCTGGCGCACGCAGGGGTGAATTCCGGGAGCTTCTATCATTTCTTCGACAGCAAGGAAGCACTCTTGCGAGCGGTGCTTGAGGGATACATTGAGCTGCTGAGGCCGATGGTTGTTGATCCGGCATTCGCCACCTCTGAAGAGCCATTAGAGCGGATCTTCGCGATTCTCGCTCGATATCGCCTGGGGATCGTCGCAACGGATTGTACGTATGGATGCCCGCTGGGGCGCCTGGCACTCGAAATTGATCCAGAAAATGCTCCGGCGCATGGATTGATCGCTCAGAATTTTCAGGGGTGGATCGGAGTGGTGCGCGAGTGCCTGGGAGAGATGAAGGCATCCCTGCCAGCGGCGGTTGACTTCGACGCCCTGGCGACGTTTGTCCTGGTGGTGATGGAAGGCGGAGTCATGCTGTCCCGGTCGTACCGTTCCGTTGAGCCGTTTGACCGGGCCGTCGGGCAATTGCGGGAGCACTTCCGGATGCTGATGGAAAGGAAGGGACTGAGGGGCTAGGGACTGAGGGACTAGGGACTAAGGGACTGAGAAGCCAGACTTCGAAGCGAGAATGGTCTCGCTGTCCAAGGGTTTATCCGTTTCTGATGTCACGAAGTTTCTTGACTTTCGATGAATTCCGCCGCGCGGGTTTTTCTTAGTCCCTTAGGCAGTGTCTGACGAATCATACGAGCGGTCGACAAGCGGAGAAAGATGTCCGCAGGGGCTGATTCCCATTCATATTTTGGGCCATTTTCGGCATGACTGAAGTCATGCCCTGATACAGGGCATTTGAAACCTGCGCTGGAACGAGTTTTTCACCAAGCGGTGAAGTCATGCCTTGATACAGGATCTACCGGTTTGGTATTCGTCAGACACTGCCTAGTCTCTGGTTCCTCAGTCCCTGCTCTATTCGTACCTTAGCGCCTCGATGGGGTCGAGGTTGGCGGCGCGGATGGCGGGGATCATGCCGCTGACGAGGCCGACGACGGCGAGGATTCCTGTTGCGATGAAGACGGAAGATGGGGAGATCAGGAGCTGGATGTCGGCATTCTCGGCGTTTTTGGCGATCGCGGAATAAAAGGTGATGCGGCCTACGGCGATGGAGACCGTGTAGGCAAGCGCGATTCCGGCCGCGCCGCCGACAGCAGTGATAGCGAGGGCCTCAGCAAGGAACTGGGTGAGGATGTGGTGGCGGCGCGCGCCTAGCGCTTTTTCGATGCCGATTTCGCGGGTGCGCTGCTGAACGGCGACCAGCATGATGTTCATCAGGCCGATGCCGGCGATGCCGAGGGTGAGCGCGCCTACCAGCGAAAGCAGGACCTGGAGCGCGATCGACACAATCGCAAACTGGTGCAGTTGCGTCTGCAGGTTGCCAACGAAGATGGCGCGATGGTCTGTGGGCACAAAATGATGCGCGGCGGCAAGGGTATTGCGCAGGTTCTTCTCCACCACCTCGTTGTCACCCCGGTAGTTGAACCAGATGCCGTCAATCCAGGTCGTATTCTTAAGGTCGCTCATGGTTGAGAACGGTATCCACACGGCGGTGTTGATGTTGTTGTCACCGTCGGTCATCTTGGGGTGGAGCACCCCGACGATGGTGAAAAGGACGCCGTTCAGCCGGATCTGTTCGCCCACCGCATAACCGCCGGAAAAAAGCTTCGTTTTCGCGTCAGGACCAATGACGCAGACATGGGCGCGCTGCTGTTCTTCCTGGCCGTTGAAGGCACGGCCTTCGTCGACGACCATGGCGAGCATGTCGAGGCCCTGGGGGCGCAGCGCGTTCGCCGACCATGTGTAGGTGTGGAGATCGTTCTTGACTACGACATCCTGAAACATGACGGGTGTGATCTCTGAGATGTCGGGAACGGATCTCCAAATCAAGTCCACATCGTCCATGTTGAAGCGGACCTTGACGCCCGCCTTGTCTCCGCCGGCCTGCTGCGAGGTGCGGCCAGGGTAGACCTCGATGTGGTTGACGCCCCATTGAGCGAAGATGTTTGAAATTGCGCGGGAGAAGCCTGCGCCATAGGCGAGCAGGAGGACAACTGTCGCAATGCCCCAGGCCATGCCGACCATGGTGATCATGGTTCGGCGCCGGTTGTAGACCATGGCTTCCCAGGCTTGTCCGAGAATGTCTTTCAGCATAAAAGCAGCCTTTAGCTGTTAGCTTTTAGCTCCTAGCTTGTTCTATCAAGCTGGAAGCTGTTGTTGGAGACGTTGGCTGGCATTTCAGCCGCTTCCTACTGTTAACTCAATTCATTCCTGAACCGAGAGATTTCGAACTGGCAACCGTAGCTAGTAGCTAGAAGCTAGCAGCTAGCGGCTGTCTTTCTCACTCTCTCCGCAGCGCTTCAATGGGATCGAGCGCGGCGGCTTTGCTGGCGGGATAAAGGCCGGCGGCGATGCCGCAGAGGGTCAGTGAGCCGATGGCGAGTGCGGCAGACCAGGGAACAAGGCGCGGCGGATCGAAACCGGGAACGACTCCCGTGAAGAAGTGGTCGAAAAGGCCCATGAGGCCGGCGGAGAGGCCAATGCCGAGCAGCCCGCTGATGCCGGTGAGCAGGAGTCCTTCCCAGAAGAACTGGGCGAGGATGGCGCCTTTGGTGGCTCCGATGGCTTTGAGCACGCCGATTTCGCGGGTGCGCTCGGAAACGGATACGAGCATGATGTTGATGATGCCGACGGCGCCGAGGCCGAGGGTTACGACGCCAACGCCGCCGAGGAAGATATCCATGGCGTCAAAGATGGTGCTGACCAGCTTTTCCTGCTGAATGGTGTCCCACTCGTCGAAGGCGTCTTTGAGGTTGGGATCGAAGTTGTGCCGCTCGCCGATGAGTCTATGGACGGCGGGAACGGATTGGGAGCTGTCGCCCTTGGTGGCGGGGTGATAGATGACGCCGGTGAGCGCGTCGCGGGCAACGTTGTCGCCCTTGTAGGCAAAGAGCTCCTGCATGATGGAAATGGGGATGTAGAGCTTTTGATTGTCGCTGTCGTTATTGCCGTGGTTGATTGGGTCGACGCGGCCCACGACGGCAAAGGAGACGTCGTTGATGATGATGTTCTCGCCGAGGACAGGGCGGCCGGGAAACAGCAGGGCCGCGGCCTTTGAGCCTAGAACGACGACCCGATGGCGATCGGCGACATCCTGGGCGTCGATGAACCGTCCTTCACCCAGCGGAACGAATCGCATTTCGGCGAAGTTGGGTTCCACGCCAAGCACCTGGCCGCCGGTGTTGGAGAAGGCGCTGACCTCGTACATGTCTCCACGGCTGAGGAAGCCGGTTACGTCTTTGACCTGCGGGAGGGCGCGGATGGCGGCTTCGTCGCCGAGCGTGAATTGATAGGGCCTCATCCCGGTGTGCTGGTTGGCGACTGCCGGAATGGTTGAGTCCCACATCATGACGATGTCATTACCGAAGCTGGCGAGGTTGCGATGCTGGCCGGAACGGAAGCCTTCTCCAAGGCCGACGAGGACGAGCAGAGAGCCGACACCCCAGGCGATCCCGAACATGGTCAGGAAGGTGCGGAGTTTGTTGGCCAGTATGGCGCGAAATACCTGGCCGAGTGTGTCAGAAAAGCTCTGCATAGCGATTGGACGCCGGAGGAGGGCGCTTGGAGAGTAGTACGCGCTGCGAGCGGTGATGGTTCCGTGAAGAACATTGCAGCGCCATGGTTTTGACCGCCGAAGCTAAAGCAATTTCATCCCTGAGAGTTTGGAGGCACCCTCATCAAACGTAACGGTATCCGTGCATCCTGCGAGTGCCCCTGACCGCTCAATCAGGCAATCGGCAAAATCGGCCTTCCCAGACTTGAATCGACCTAGCGCCTGACTCACCGAAACTTGAGATTCAAGGACCAATTCTGAGGAATTGAGCAGCATTTCTAAATATTGGATCAACTGCGTCTTACTAATCCCGAACCTGCTGCGCAGCACCCAGCCCAATTCGGCAATTACAACAAGGGATAGAAACCCTGGAGACTCGGAGCTAAGCGATTGCAGGAATTGATCTGCGCGGCGGCCCTGTTCCGGGTCATCCTCCGCAAAAAAACGGACGAGAATGTTGGTGTCGATACCTGTCATTGGTGCTGGCTCAGTCGTCGAATTTCAGTTCTCCCGCCCAACCCTTGGCAATTGTCTCGTTCATCTCTTGAATCGTCACGGGCTTCCCGGTCCACTTAATAATTCCCTTCAAATTCATGATTGAACCAGTCTTCGGCTTGAGAACGAACTCCCCGTTCTCATTCTCGATAAAACCGATCCGGTCCCCGGTTTTGAGGCCGAGTTTCTTCCGTACCTCGATTGGAATGGTGATCTGTCCTTTGGAGGTTAGAGCCGCGGTCGCCATGGAAGTGTCCTCTCGGCTGATTATAGCGCGGATTCCTTACCGATTGTAAGGAAGATACTCCACATCGGTGGGACGCCGGAGAAGGGCGCTTGGAGAGTGACGCGCGGCGGGAGGGGGTTGGTTTCCGGGGGGTTGCTGGTCAAGGTGGGAAACAATACGGTTGTTTGAGGGGCTGGTTAAAATGCTCCGGGCGAGGAACTTCCGGTTGGGGGTGATCCAGTGGCAACGCCGAAACGGGCGGATGACTGGGATCTCCACAAGCATTATTGCCCGCCTGCGCAAAGATCGGTATTATTCCGAATGCCAATCCTAGTTAACCTTGGGTGGGCGGCAGGGAAATGGGTGTTGCACTGGCATCATGAGGGAAGATCCGCACAATCCCGAATCATCCGAGATGGACGACTTATCCGTCGTGCTCATCTGCCCCGATGCGGCGCGCGGCCGGGAAATTGCCAACGCGCTGGAGGCCAAGAGCGGCGTCCAGATCAAGGAGATCACCGCATACCCGGCCAGCCTCGAAGAGCTTCCCAACCTGCTGCTGTCCCAGCCCGACGTGGTGATCGTCGACCTCGACACCGACCCTGAATACACTCTCGAAATCGTCGAATCCATCTCTTCCTTTGCCCCCTCCACCATCATGGTCTTCTCAGAGCACTCCGACGTCGATATGATGGTTCGCTGCATGCGCGCAGGCGCCCGCGAGTTCCTCAACCTGCCCATCGTCCAAAGCGACTTCGGCCACGCACTTGCTCGCGCCGCCGTTCGCCGTCCCAAAACCATCCGCGCCATGCGCACCTTCGGCAAAGTCTTTGCCTTTCTCGGAGCGAAGGGTGGATGCGGCGTCACGACGCTCGCCTCCAACTTTGCGGTGGCCCTGGCCCAGGAATCGGGGCGCAAAACACTCCTCATCGACTTCGGCATGCCGCTTGGCGATGCCGCACTCAACCTGGGCGTCACCTCGCAATACTCCACTGCAAACGCCTTTCGCGACATCGCGCGTCTCGACACCCGCTTCCTCGCCACGCTTCTCACCACCCACAGTTCGGAGTTGTCCGTCCTGGCCGCCCCCAATGAGTTCACTGATGCCGAGACAACTGTTGATACCGTCGATGCTATCGATAAACTGGTCTCGGTGGCGCGCCAGAGCTTCGACTTAGTCGTGGTCGATTGCGGTTCCAGACTCGAACTGAAAGACTCAGCTCTCTTCGAACCCGCCTCCATCATTTATCTGGTGGCCCAGGTCGGCATTTCCGAACTCCGCAACGCGAATCGGCTCATCACACGGTTTTTCGCCAGTCGCGACAACCGCCTCCAGGTTGTCCTCAACCGCTACACGCCCCAATCCCTCCTCTACGACGAGACGGTCATTACCAAGGCGCTCACACGCCCCGCCCAGTGGCGGGTTCCCGATGACTACGCCACTGCCCGTCGGACCCAGAGCCTGGCCACGGCTCTCGTTCTTGAGAATGCTCCCATCGCCACCGCCATTCGGCAGATGGCCCGCCAGGCTGCCGACCTGCCTGAACCGGAAGAGAAGAAGACAGGCTTCAGCTTTTTTTCCAAGTTCCTTTCGTCTGCCTAGCCTTTCCACGAAACCGTCGATCCCGAAGAGACGTGAAGAAACCGGATGCATGCTCTGGGTCCCACCGATGATTTGCGCGTAGGCAGACTCCGTTCCAGAAATATCTACCGAGCGCGCACTTTTAAAGCTGAACCAGAGTTGGGGTGGCCGGTTGAGTTTTGTGCAGGGTCGCCGCTGGCCGCTGGTCGCGTGAACTTAGCGGTTGTGCTTTCGGGAAACAGCATTCCTGGTTTCGCAGTGGGCAAAGCAGACCATGCGGACCAGCGGAGGGCATGACCGGCTCCGCTCACCTCCTGCCGGGCCGCACCTGCAAAAAGAATCCGGTGAACCGGTAGCGCGCTCGCAACTCGGCAGGCGTTGCGGTCGATTCCCCTGATAGCGGATCGACAAACGTCACTGCGTCCGCGGTCGATCTTTCGATGGCGATGAAGTGTCCGCCTCCCATCTTCACCCCGGCAATCGATGGGGACGGAAGAGTGTCGTCACTGAAAACGAACTTCGCATCAGCGCCCTTTCGCCGGATGGCCCGTGCAAGATACCAGGCCTCCGTTCCTCCGGGATACGTGTAGCTCTCAATTGCGAGTTCGCGCTCTGTGGCGGGTATACCAAGCCCCCGCAGCAGGGTCGCGGCACTTGCCGGACCGCAGGTAGAACCGCTGCTCTGAAGGCACACGTTTCCCTTGCACTTGTCCAGAAGCGCTGCCAGGTTCAGCGGGTCCAGGATCGGCTTCATAAAGGGAACCAGCATGATCACAGCGAAGAAGACCGGGACTGCCAGGCGGCCCATGCGCGTTTCCGCATCAACCCACCGGTGAACGACGCCGCCCAGAAACCCTATTCCGGAAAACGTCAATTCGATCCAGGGAACGGTCCGAAGTTCGAAGTACCAGAGCGCGTGATCAAGCAGGTGAGTGTAATAGAAGATTGCCAGCGCGCAGGGTAGCGCCAACAAGGCTCCGATTGCAAGGCTGAGGCGCGGCCAACGTGGATAACAGTGGGCTCCCACAGCGAACCACCCGCAGGCGAGTAGAAATGTTGGGACCGTTGCGGGGATCACGTTCATGTTTTCCTCTGTGCGGCCGGTCTACTTTTCGTAGGTGTAGAAGCCGCGGCCGGATTTGCGGCCCATCCAGCCGGCGTCAACCATTCTTACCAGGAGCGGGCAGGGGCTGTACTTGGCGTTGCCGAGGCCCTCCGCCATGACGCGCATGATGTCTACACAGACATCGAGGCCGATGAAGTCGGCGAGGGTGAGCGGGCCCATGGGGTGGGCCATGCCGAGCTTAAAGACGTCGTCGACGGCCTGGGGTGTGGCGACACCTTCCATGATGGCGTAGGCAGCTTCATTGATGAGCGGCATGAGGACGCGGTTGGAGACGAAGCCGGGCGCGTCATTGACTGCGACGGGCGTTTTGTCCAGCTTGAGGGCGAGGTCGTGGACGGTTGCATAGGCCGCGTCGCCGGTGGCGAGACCGCGCACGATCTCAACCAACGGCATGACCGGGACGGGGTTGAAGAAATGCATGCCGATGACCTGGGCGGGACGGTGAGTCTGCGCGGCAAGTTTGGTGATGGAGATGGAAGAGGTGTTGGTGGCGAGGACGGCATATTCGGGCAGGATCCGGTCGAGGGCATGGAAGATTTCAGCTTTGATCTCGAAGCGTTCAGACGCGGCCTCGATGGCGAAGTCGGCTTCAGCCAGCCACTCGCGGTCGGCTGTGGGGGAGATGCGGGACAGGACCTGGTCGATTTCAGATTCGCGCAGCTTGCCTTTGGCGGCCTCACGGGCCAGGTTGGCGGCAATCTGGCTCATGGCGCGGTCGAGGAAGCGCTGCTCCACATCGCAAAGATGGACGTGGTAGCCGGCGCGAGCGAAGACATGGGCGATGCCGGAGCCCATGGTTCCTGCGCCAATTACACCTACTTTCTCGATCTCCGCCATGCCACACCTCCGAACGGAAGTGTAACAGGCCAAAGAGGTAGATCGATGCGCTTAGCTAGACAGGCTGTTCGTGGGGAAGGAGGACGCGTCTATAGGAGAACCAGTAGTAGACTTGCGCTCCGTACCAGATGCAAAGGATAAATACCAGGCCCCAAAGCACGCGCAGGGCTAAAGGCCTTTGGGTATCGCGCAGACAGATATAGAACATTGCCATCCAGAGAATTGTGGAGCCGAACAGCGCGGCAACCACGAACGATCCGAGGACGATGCGTGATCCAGTGCCCCACCCGATGGCCTGCAAACTTCCCTGCCAGAAGGGCGAAGGCGAAAGGATCAAATAGAAATCCATTGCCAGGGAAAGGAGAAAAAGCGCGAACAGGGTTCTGCGCGCTTGCGGTGAATCGAGAACAACCTCAAGATCGGTTTGTGGACGCATCGAATCCCCAGCCCGGATAGATGGCTCAGTGTACTCCAATTTTTAAGCGCCCCACAGCACCTAATTGCCGAGTACCTAACTTCCCGGAGCAACCGCGGGCGTGAGGCTGAGCGTATCAGTGAGGGTGAAATCGATGACTGCGCCTGGCTCGAGAATGGCCTGCGGATGATTGACGAGCAGATGCGTGGTCACTACGCCGGCGCCAACCGCTCCGCCCGCGACTGCGCCGACCGGTCCGCCGATGAACGCGCCGGTGATGACGCCTGCGGTGACGACGCCGCCGTACTCAATTCCATCGCGGCGGAGGCGCGAGCCCGGATTGATGGCGCCTTCAGAACCAACCCGGGTGTGCGAGCCGGGAGTTGCCGTGACCTGGGCGCGCAACTGGCAGCGTGTGCCGTCGGGCAGAATGACAGATTCAGGGCGCAGGCGCATGGAGCCGTGGCCACCGAAATGGCCACTGGAGACTTCAACCACGCGGCCATCGATCTCTGAGCCGGCGGGAATGACTACATTGTTGCCCTGGAACACGTCAGAAGCGACCTGGCTGCGGAAGGGCTCACCCTTTTCGCTGTCCACAGTGGAAAGGCGATCAAGCAGCTTTACGCGAATAAGGGTTCCCTCACCGAGTTGGCCGGGGCCGAGGGGCATGGGATGAACGATGTCGCCGTCGGGATCGGACGCGTAGGCGCGCTGTGCCAAAGCCGGCTGAACCAAGGCAGGCTGAGCGGGCGCCGTGTTCTGTATAACATCGCCATCCGTGCCGGCGACTGGGGGCGCGTATGCGGCGGGGCCGGGCGAGCTGGGCTGCGGTTGCGGCTGGGACTGAGTGTCAGCGGGCGTGGGCGCCTGAGCGGGTGAGACAAGGGGCTTGCCGGCTGCAGGCTTTGGCGGTGGAGTGGTGCTGGTTTCGATGGTCGAGTCCGGAGGAGGATTCGAAGTCCCCTGGTAGGGACTGGGTTGCTGCGCGTTGATGGTGGCAGCGGCGACAACCAGCAGCGCCAACACGGGAATCGTGCGAAGCATGCGATTTTCCATGGTCGGGGTCTCCAATGGGTTCGATCTTACCGGTTCGATTTCGCTCGCGGACAGAACTCTCCCTGCTCCTTCAAACCCGGAATGACGCGGAGAGTTTCGCGCGGCGCGCATCGTGCGCAACACCGCCAACTCCCTCCATTTAAGATTAGCGCGCACCGGACTTTGACGCACCTCCCGGCCCAGAGCACGTTCCTCGCGCGGCACGAATCAGCGGAGTCACCCCTGAAGCACAGATTTTGTGAATGCAATGGCTTACCCCATCTGTGACCGCGAATACACAGTACGGCGCGGCCCGCTTTGCTAGAATCCATACGGTAGACACACACTTTTCATTACTGGACGGAGAGGAGATTTTCGCACGTGCATACGCTTCTGGAAACGATACAAAGCGCCGCCGGAGAAGCTCTTGCCGTGGATCGCCGTCCGAAACTGAACGACCGGCTGCAGCACCGCATTGCGAGGACTGATATGACTGAAATTGTTGCTATTCGAGCCCGCGAGGTTTTGGATTCGCGCGGCAATCCAACTGTGGAAGCGGACGTAATTCTGGAGAGCGGTGCACTGGGCCGCGCCATTGTGCCTTCAGGCGCCTCAACTGGCGAGCACGAAGCGGTGGAACTCCGCGACGGCGACAAGACCCACTACGGCGGCAAGGGCGTGTTGCAGGCCGTTGAAAACGTGGAAACGGTGATTGCACCGGAGTTGGAAGGCCTGGACGCGGCCAACCAGCGCCTCATCGATCAGACCATGATCGCGCTCGATGGAACGCCGAATAAAGCCAAGCTGGGCGCCAATGCAATTCTGGCGGTGTCGATGGCCGCAAGCCGCGCAGTAGCGCAGACGCTGGAGATTCCCCTCTATCGCTATCTTGGCGGCGTGAACGCGAGCATTTTGCCGACGCCGATGCTGAACGTGCTGAACGGCGGCGCGCATGCCGACTCAAACGTGGACTTTCAGGAGTTCATGATCATGCCTGTCGGCGCCGAGCGCTTCAGCGATGCCCTGCGCTGGGCTGCGGAAACCTTCCACACCCTCAAGGGCGTGCTGAAGAAGAAGGGCTACAACACCGCGGTTGGCGACGAGGGTGGCTTTGCACCTTCGCTCAAGTCCAATGACGAGGCAATCGAACTGATTCTGGAAGCAATTGAGGCAGCCGGCTACAAGCCCGGCGAACAGATCGCGATTGCGCTTGATCCGGCGTCAAGCGAGTTCTACGACAAGGCAAAGAACAAATATGTTTTCAAGAAAAGCGACAAGCGCGAACTGACCAGCGAAGAGATGGTCGATTTCTACGACAACTGGACGCGGCAATATCCGATTGTCTCTCTCGAAGACGGCCTGGCCGAAGACGACTGGGCGGGCTGGAAGATCCTGACCGACAAGTTAGGAAGCAAGATCCAGCTGGTCGGCGACGATATTTTTGTCACCAACGTCAAACGGCTGCAGCGCGGCATTGACGAAGGCGTCGGCAATTCGATTCTCATCAAGGTCAACCAGATCGGCACGGTTACAGAGACGCTGGAAGCAATTGAGCTGGGACGGCGTTATGGCTATACGTCGGTCATGTCGCATCGTTCAGGCGAGACCGAGGACACGTTCATTGCCGACCTGGCGGTGGCAACGGGAGTAGGCCAGATCAAAACCGGCTCGGTGAGCCGTACTGACCGCATCGCGAAGTACAACCAGTTGCTGCGCATTGAAGAAGAGCTGGGCTCAGGCGCGGTTTACCTGGGGTTGGAAGGCCTGAATTACAACGGCTAGCACTTGCCGTGCGGGCGGGCGCTCGCTATTCGCTCGCACTGGCTTTGTGCGGTTCATCCTTGCGCCAGAAATATGGCGCAAGGGTGGGCCCCCTCAGCTTTCTGAAGATCGCAGATTTCCTTTTAATTCAACGCGTCATTCAAGGAAGATATCGTGTCCAAGCGTCCTCTCGTACTGACCATCCTCGACGGATGGGGTTACCGCGCTGAAACCGCGAACAACGCCATTGCTCTTGCGCACAAGCCGACTTACGACAAGCTGCTGAGAGAGTTTCCCAACACGCTGATTCGCGCGTCTGAGCATTTTGTCGGGCTGCCGGACGGACAGATGGGAAACAGCGAAGTGGGCCATTTGAACATCGGCGCGGGGCGCATTGTGCAGATGGACATTACGCGCATTGATGCGCTGATTGCCGCAAACATGTTTCACACCGTGCCGACGATTGTGCAGGCGATGAAGCGGGCGCAGGAGGGCGGGCGGCAACTGCATCTGTTCGGGCTGGTGTCAGACGGCGGCGTGCACTCGCACCAGGAGCACCTCTACGCGTTGTTGCGGACGGCGCGTGAATATGGGCTGACGCGGGTTTTTGTACACGCGTTCATGGACGGGCGCGATACAGGACCGACATCGGGCGCAGGATACATTGCTGCGCTTGAGAAGAAGATGCGCGAGTACGGCGTGGGGAAGATCGCCTCGATCAACGGGCGCTACTACGCGATGGACCGCGACAAGCGTTGGGAGCGCGAGCGCAAGGCGTTTGACGCGATGGTCAACGGCAAGGCCGAGGGCGGCGCATATGCGAACCCGACGGCGCGCATCAAGGAAAACTATAACAACGGGATTACGGATGAGTTTCTGATTCCGTTTGTGGTGGTGGATGCGGCAGGAAAGCCGGTGGCGCAGATTCGCGATGAGGATGTGTGCATCAACTTCAACTACCGCGCCGATCGCGCACGGCAGATTACGCGCGTGCTGGCTCGCGAGAGCGGACTGAACAAAGTGGGCGGACGCGATCTGGATGGGTGGGAGGCGCTGGACCAGGCTATTCCACGCTCTGAGGGTCCGAAGAATCTGCACTATCTATGCATGACGCAGTACGACAAGAAGTTTGAGTTACCGCTGATAACTCCGCCGGAGTCTCTGGATAACATTCTGGCTAACGTGCTGGCGGCGCACCAACTGCGGAATCTGCGCGTGGCAGAAACGGAGAAGTTTGCGCATGTAACTTACTTTTTCAACGGAGGGATCGAAGTTCCCTTCCCCGGCGAGGACCGCGAGCTGGTTCCGAGCCTGAAGGTAGCCACTTACGATTTGGCGCCGGAGATGCGGGCTGAGGGAATTGCCGACGCGATTCTCAAGGCAATCAACGACACGGCATTCGACCTGGTTGTATCCAACTTTGCCAACGCGGATATGGTGGGCCATTCCGGAAAACTCGAACCTACGATCAAGGCCTGCGAGGCCGTGGATGCACAATTGGCGCGCATCTACAAGGCGATCAAAGAGAAGAACGGGAGTTGGCTGATTACCGCAGACCATGGCAACGCGGAGTTGATGGTGGACCCGGTGACGGGAGGACCGCACACGGCGCACACCACCAACCCGGTGCCGATGATTTATGTGGCCGAGGGCGCTGAGCGTTACCGGCTGCGGAATGATGGCTCGCTGCGCGATATTTCACCGACGCTGCTGAACGTGCTCGACTTGGGCCTGCCGAAAGAAATGACCGGCGGCGATTTGCGGATACCGATTTTGAAGTAACTCCAGAGCTAACTCGATTTGAGAAAGCGAAGCCGTTATGGCTTCGCTTTTTGTGGAATTAGTTACTGAGTCCACATGGATTAGTTCCCGATTCGGTAACTTCAGCCACCGCGACGGCGGGAAGTTGTTGGGAGGTGACCGATGAGAAACAGGACCGGAGTTAGAAAGAAGGCTCGAACCATCTTGCGAACGTGCGGGCGCGGTTCGATCCAGCGCGCCCATCGCGGCGAGGTTTTGTAATACCACTGAACGAATCTGTCGCCGAGGCTGTGGTTGAGCAGAATGTTGTCGCGGAAATTGCGCAGGACTTCGACTTCTGGCGCCATGGGAGAGCCATAGGCGGCAGTGGCGATGAAGCAGTTCTTTTTCGACGCGGAAGCATCTTTGCCGGCACTGGACACGACGCGAATTTCACCACTGACGGGGGTATCCGGCGACCCGTACCAGAAGTCCTCTTGCGCAGGGGAAAGCTTATCGCCCAATTTTGAACCAGGCTTGGACTCCATGAAGCGCTTGAATGCTCGGGGCACCGGATCTTCCGATGACAGCTCTCGAATGGAATCGATGAGCGTGGTGAATACCCAAATATCTTCCTGATAGCGGCGGAAGTGATTTCTCCTGATCAGGATCTGGCGGACGGTTTCAAGAGACTCCGCCGCCGCAGTCAGATTGCCGAGCTTCGCTACCGAGACGGCTTCGTAGATGAGCGATGTCACCTTCTCCGCGAGTTCGTCGGGAAAGCCGCGGACGAGGGATTCGCATTCGTTGATCCAGGATTCTTCACTCATACAATGCTGTTTGGCCCTTGCAGCCATTGTTGCAGAAGGTTGCCGGGTTGGCCACGTGAAAGGCAAGCGTGGAGAGCGCCAATTAGAGTTTCGGCCCAGAGGCGCTAAAGGCCTCCCAGATGCGGAAGGCCTTGTGCGCCAGAAGCGATGTTATGAATTTCCGTGACGCTGGCCTACCGGGGACGCAGCGACTTGATTGCCTCGGGGAGGCGCTCTTCAATGAGCTTCGCACGTTCCGCCGCGATGCCGCCCAGGTACGACGGCACAGGAGTGGTCGTACACACCAAGACGAATGCGATCACGGAGAAACACAGACCCGCAATGCCGGCCGAAATCAACATATGGTACATGTCAAAGATATCGAGGCCGAGGATCTTGAAGGCGACGTGGTCGAGCGGCTTGACATGGTAGAGAACAGCGAGTGCAAAAAGGAAAAAGAAGACGGCTAAAGAGGTAAGAACAGCGAGGGTGACATCGAGGCTGCGATGAAATTTCTGGCGGGCGCGGCAACGAGGGCATTCGACAAAGTGCTGCTCGTAGTCTTTGCGCATCTCCGGATAAATCCCCGAGATGTCATAGCGCCAACTTGCCAGAATGGCGCCTACAACTCTGTCGGTACAATCGGTTCTTGCCATATCAAAAAAGACTCACTTTGCAAAGGATGTGTTCCGCCGCCACAAAGTTGCGCGGCTCACGTGGCAATGGAGGCCTGCAACCACTTATTAGACGCTTCACTGAGTCTTACGATTCAGTGAACATCCTGGTTCCGGCTGGCCATGGCGAAATGGCCGTGGCGTTTCCCTTGCCAATCTACCTGGTACAGAGTGATGCCCGTGCGTTGCTTGCATTCCATTGTAACTTATTTACTTAAAAACAAATAGCATCAAGTGATTCATGTTGCGCGGCGAGCATGAGCTTGTTGGCAATGAGACTGGCGTGAGCCTGAAGAGCGCGCTCGGCCGTAACTCGCGCCAATTCAGGAAGATTATTGCTTTCAGAGAGATGGCCGAGGATGACGTAGGCGGCCTGGCCGTCGTACTGGTTCTCAAGAAAATCTGCCGCAGCCTCGTTGGAGAGGTGGCCGACGCGCGACAGCACTCGTTGCTTTACCGACCAGGGATAGGGACCGTCGCGGAGCATCTCGAGGTCGTGGTTGGATTCAAGCAGAAGGAGGTCGAGGCCTTTGAGCTGGGCCTTGACGTTGGGCGGGATGTATCCGAGGTCTGTGGCGATCCCCAGGCGCACTCCTTCAGCGCGAAAGACGAAGCCGACCGGATCGGCGGCATCGTGGGGGATGGTGAAGGGGCTGATGGCGATGTCGCCTATTTCAAAGGGCTGGCCGGCCTGGAAGTACTCGACAGACGGGAGCCAGGTGGGGTCTTTTGCAGGGGGTGCGGGGATTTCGGGAGCGGATTCGATTGGTGTGGATTCGGCTGCTAGCTCGGATTCGTCGGGGTCGGCGTCGGTGTCGCATTGGGCGGCGTCTGCTTCGGCCTGGCGCTCGGCGGCCTGCTTGCGGCACTGCTCAATCCATTGGGCGTAGGTCATCTGGCGGCGCGGGGTGAGCCAGCGCATCCAGGCGCGGTGGGTTCCTTCAGTGAAGTAGACGGGGATGCCGAGTTTGCGGGCGGTGACGGCCAGGCCGTTGATGTGGTCGGAATGCTCGTGGGTGATGACGATGGCGTCCAGGGTCTCGGGGTCTTCTCCAACGAGACGCATGCGGCGGAAGAGTTCGCGGCAGCTCAGTCCGGCATCGACCAGGATGCGGGTGCGGCCGCCGGAGACAACGGTCGAGTTGCCTTTGGAGCCGGAGGCGAGCACGGTGAAGCGGACCATTGTTTGAGGATACAGCGGATGGGTGTGTATTTTGGAGGGGCGGGGGTGACGGGGTGGGCACCGGTGCGGAAGGTTGCAGCGGAAGTTCCGATGTGCAACCGCAGGTCCTTCGACTACGTTTGGCCCAAGAAGCCGCCAAACTTCGCTCAAGGATGACAGCATTTTTTCGAATGGGAATTCTTCTTGTTTTAGGCTAGACATTGGAACCGGTCGGGATAGGCAGCGAAATTGTGCCGCGCGGGGGCAGTTGTGCCGTATGCTGGCGAGAATGCAGGAGTTTTGAGCGAAGCTTGGGCTGCTGCGCACTTCCGTTCTCATTTGCGAAGGATCAAAGCATGATGAAAAAGCCGTTCTGGAGCTGTCTGGGATTGGGCTGCGCCGTGGCCGGTGCGCTGGTGCTGACGCTCTCTGGGACATCGCCGAGACCGGTGATTGCCGCGGGCAAGGCGGATGCGGCCGCGAAGGCAGGATGGGACAGGTTGGCTGCGGAGAAGTACCTGGACAGCCGCGAGGTGTGGTGGCAGGGGTGGGACCGCACGCAAAAGGATCATGGGACATATTGCATCTCGTGCCACACACAGGCGCCGTACGGGTTGGCGCGGCCGGTGCTGCGGCAGGAACTGGGCGAGCCGCCAGCTTCAGGCGCGGAACGGGCCATGCTGGACAGCATTGAGAAGCGCGTGCACATGTGGAAGGACGTGGAGCCGTTTTATTCCGATGCGAAGTACGGCGCAGGCAAGGAAGTGGAGTCGCGAGACGCCGAGTCGGTGTTGAATGCGGTAATCCTGGCCAGCTATGACGAGCGGCAAGGCCACCTGAGCGAGACGGCGCGCGCTGCGTTCGATCATGCATGGGCGCTGCAGTCGCAGACTGGTCCGATTGCCGGGGCGTGGGTTTGGCAGAACTTTCATTACACGCCGTGGGAGTCGCCGGAGAGCGAGTATCACGGCGCTGCGCTGATGGCTGTCGCGTTGGGCTCGGCTCCGGACGATTATCGCGACGATGTGAAGATTGCCGGCAACGTGGCTCTGCTGCGCGGCTACCTGACCAGCCACTACGATGCGCAGCCGCTGGTGAATAAAGTGGTGCTGTTGTGGGCGTCGGCGCGCATACCGGGGCTGCTGACTGCGGACCAGCGCGGCAAGCTGCTAGACGACTTGAAGAGCCAGCAGCGCGAAGACGGCGGCTGGAGCCTGACCAACCTGGGAACGTGGGAACGAGTGGATACGACTCCGCTGGAGACGCGTCCGGATGGCTACGCAACAGGATTGATCGTGCTGGCGCTCGAAGAGAACCACGTTAAGAACGATGCCGTGGCGCGCGGCATTGCGTGGCTGAAAGCCAACCAGGACAAGACTACCGGTGCGTGGCCGGCGTGGTCGCTGAACAAGAACCGCGATCCCAAATCGAACATCGGGCAGTTTATGAGCGACGCCGCTACCAGCTATGCGGTGCTGGCGCTGGACAAGAGCCGGTAATTTCAATCACTGCTCTTCGCTGTCGTCCCCGGTTTCATGATTCAGGTCTCACGTTGTCGTACGCTGCGGCGCGTGCGCAATCCGCCGCCAATTTCACCGGTTCATCACTTGACTCCACAGGCAATCAGTGGGATGATCCTCCAAACTTCATCATTCAATCTGAATTCACTTTGAAAACCAGGCGAAGGAGGAAGCTATGTTTGGGTGGCTCGATTTAGAACCCATTGATATTGGCGCATACATCGTTTGCGACATTCTCGGCATTGTCATCTTTTTCTTGTGCATGCCCCATGTAACCCTGGCAATCACCGCTTCGATCCTTGTCTCATTTCACCTGTTCCTTGCGTGGCTCGTAATAAATGGCGATTACAAGACAAGACTTTCCATGCCCATTGGCATGACGATCTTCACCCACCTGTGCTGCCTGGTGGTTGTCTACCTCTGCTCAGTGCTTGTCCTGGCCCTCTCTGGGGCAGGGCGCTATGTTCCGATTTATATCTATCTTTTTCTTCGTCCAATTCGTTACATTCTTGGGCTCTGCATTCCCGGCCTGGCAATCTTTGAGCGCTTTTGGCTTTTCAGTGCAGAAGGAAAGAAGAAAGAGGCCCCGCTCACTGCAGAAGCTGTGGCCGCCGCCGCAGAAACCGCCGCTGCAACCGATGCCGTGACCGTAGACGACTACCAGGAATGGCTCGGCTTTGTTGCGCGCCAACCGAAGCCGTTTCCCAAACCCGGAAGCACCCTCAAGGTGGAATACGAGCGATGGCTTGTTGCCCGCACCAGAAGCCGGGCTGCATCCAATTCCAGTAATCAAACGGCCTAGCTACACCTTAGGAAGCCAATGGAATTTCACTCATGACACCGAGGATGTTTTCATCGGGGTCTTTGAGGAACGCAATCCAGAGTTCGTGGTCGGGCATCCTGGCCACAAGATGCGGGCGCTGGTGGAAGACGACGCCGTTGCCTTTCAGGACTTCGTGCGTGTGATGAATGTCCTGCACTTTGAAGTAGAGGAGGGTTCCGCCGCGCGGGGCTTGATCCTCGGATGCGCCGATCATGAATCGGATATCACCGCATTGAAAAAACGCCATCGTGCCGGCGTCGAAGAGAAACCTCATCCCCAGCGTGTTCTGGTAGAAGTTTTTCGCGCGAACAATATCGGTGACGGTCAGGGCGATTTGGCCGATCTGGTCGAAGTGGACGGCGGATTGGGTTGAACCTGGATTTGCAGCTGATTCGGCGGACATTTGCGAGCCTCCGTTTAATTAGCCATTTAATTAGCTTAGCTAACGATATATCATAAGAATGTATCGTTATGGCAAATAAATCTTCAACCGACGCGCAGAAAGTTGCCGAGCAGATGCATTCGGCGGCGATTCACCTGCTGCGCAAGCTTCGCCGCGAGGATGCGGAGAGCGGTCTGAGTGCGCCGCGGCTTTCGGCGCTTTCGGTGATCGTGTTTGCGGGGCCGGTGACGCTGGGGGATCTTGCCGCCGCCGAGCAGGTGAGGCCGCCAACGATGACGCGGATTGTGGATGCGCTGGCGGAACAGGGGCTGGTAACACGGAGCCAGAACGCGCAAGATGGACGCAGCACGCTGATTACTGCGACTGCGGCGGGGAGAAAGCTGCTAATGCAGGGACGCGAACGGCGGGTGCGGGCGCTGGCGCGGCAAATCGCGGCACTTGGATTGCGGGAGCGGGCGGTGTTGGAAGAGTCGGCAGAGATTTTGAAGCGGGTGATTGACGCGATCTAGAGAGCCAGCCTGTGGTCGCGCCGGTGGCGCCGGGTCCGTGATTCTGACTGCATCACCTGCAAAGAGCCAGGGCATTCACTCTTTTTGCACTTCTTTCTCCTCATGACTGAAATGAGCTTGCATTCCGACCGATGGAGATTGAGACTTTGATCGACGGACCAAATCGAGACGGATGTCGCCGGGCTTAATGCGGGTTGTCGAGAAGCTGAGCGCGACCGGGGTCATCACGCATAAGACAGCAATTCGCTCCTGGTAGCAAGGAGGTTCCATGTTTCGCCTCATTCGCTCCCGCGTTACTGATTTCTTCGCGGTGATGGCCGGCATACTCACGGCTGTTGCCCTGCATGGTTTCCCGTGGGCGCTGGACGTGGCGCTTTGCGTCGCATACACGGTCAAAGTCCTTGGCCTTGGTCTCACAGACAAGAGAGCCAAGGTCTTTTCTTCTGACCCTTCGCGATCCTGGCTGAAGATTTTGTTGATGCACGCGGGTTTTCTGCTGGCCGTTGTGGCGATTGCGCGCGTAGGGGTATTGCTGTTCCCGGTGCATTTACGCACGGCCGCCGATCAGCCCAGGCCGATCAATTGGGGCCTTCTGATGGTGATCTTCGCTATTTATTTTCTGGCTTATTCTGAAGTGCGGCTGCTGTTCCACAAGCCGCGAACGAAATCTTCTTCGTCAGGGGCGGAGTCGGGCGGCTTTGAGCCAATGGCCGAGCAGGTTGCATTTCCGTTTGCAGCGCCGGTCGCGATTCCTGCCGCACCCGCAGATACATCCGCGCCGCTCTTCCAAATGCCTGCCACACCGGAGGTCGCAGCCGCGCCGATCTTCGAAAGAGTTGCCGAACCGGCCCCGGCAGCAGAGGAACCAAGTGCGGGCGGATCCATTGCAGCGGGTGTCTATTCTGTCGCTGAATCCGATGAGCACGAGGCCTTTCTCCTCTACATGCACCAGAAGGAACGCGAGTTTCGCAAGCCTGGAGTCTCGGTAAAGGAAGAGTATGAGCAATGGTGTGCCCATCGAAGGGCCATGCTGAGCGGCGTTCCGCAGAAGAAGCCGAAGCGCTCAGGATGGTTCAAGTAAATTGGCCGGAATCTCGATGGTCACCATGGTGCCGCGTCCGGGGTTGCTAACGACGGTGAAGCGTGCCTGGTTGCCGTAGAGGACTTCAAGGCGCTCCTGCACATTTTTCATACCGATGCCGGCGCCGGTGCGGCGCAGCGCGGAGACGGGCCGGTTGCCCATACCTACGCCGTCGTCGGCTACCTCAATGAGCACGCGATCACCCTCGAGGCGGCTGCGGAGAGTTACGGTGCCGCCATGAAGGCGCGGTTCAAGACCGTGCTTGATGCTGTTTTCAATCAGCGGCTGGAGAAGAATGCTGGGAACCAGAACGCTCAGCGTGCGCGGATCGATCTCCTTTTCGACGCGCAGCTTTTCTACGCCGAAGCGCACCACTTCAATGTCCAGGTAGTCGTCGGTAAAGCTGAGTTCCTCGCTCAAGGGAACGTAGGTGTCGTGGTCTTTGAGCAGGGCGCGGAGAATGTTGGCGAGCTTGACGGTCATCTCGCGCGCCAGTTCCGGCTTCATGCGAACAAGAGAGGCGATGGAGTTGAGCGTGTTGAAGAGAAAATGCGGGTTGATCTGGCGCTGCAAGGCATCGAGGCGGGCCTCAAGCAGGAGGCGTTTCTGTTCTTCGAGCTTGAGTTCAATGCGCAGAGTATTCCAGACCTTGAGCGCGATGCCCACCACAATGGGCGCGCAAAGCCAAACCAGCAACTGAAGCCACCATGGGCCGGCGATCAGCGCAAACAGCCGCGGCGGATGCGCATAGGATTGCGCCAGCCAGCAGCGGCACACCTCCAAAGCCACGATAATGAACAGCATCATGAACTGGGGGTCGACACGCGGCTTGCGCAGGATGCGGCGAACCCAACGGTAGAGACTGAGGTCGATGAATGGGGTAAAGGACCAGATCTCCTCTTTGCCGACGAAGCGGCCCAGCATACCTGCAGCGAGGCCGAGGACCAGGTTGAAAGGAAGGGCCAGGTATTCATGGTGATGGACGGCGGGCAGGGACAGGATCATGCCGCCGAGCATGGCCCAGCCGGGGCCAAGGAGCAGGCCGAGAAGAATTACCGTTTCAAAGGAAATGTCGGCGGCCAGGAAGTTGGGGACCGCGGTGCGAATCCAGACGCCAAGCGTGAGCGGCACCACGATGAACGCGAGCAGAGCCAGCGTTTGTTGCGAAGTCCGCCTCTCGGCAAAGAAGAGCCGGCGGAAGGTGGTTACCCGCGCGAGCACGCTGGCTACAGAGGCAATGACGCCCATCTTGACCAGCAGCGTGATCCATATGAGGTTGACAGTCACGTATCCAGCGTACAGCAGCAGACAGTGGTTAGTTTTAAGTTGTCAGTTGTCAGTTGTCACTGATCAGTGAACAGTGAACAGCGGTGGTCGCGGTTCCGTTTCCTAATCCCTATTCCCCAATCTTTGTTCTCTGCCCTTGTAGAATGGAGTCATGGGATTCTTGAGTGTCAGCAAGATCGCGGAGGCGGATTTCCCCACGCGTTGGGGCGCATTCCGCATTCTCGGCTTTGAGGGGCTGCTTCCGGCGGCACGGCCCTGCTGCGAACAGAGCGAGAGAGAGAACAAGCGGGTGGAGGGCCTGGTGGCTTTGGTGATGGGCGACATTCACTCGGCGCCGCCACTGGTGAGGATCCACTCGCAATGTCTGACCGGGGATGTGTTTGGTTCTCTGCGCTGCGACTGCCGTTTGCAGCTTGAGCTGGCGCTGGGAAAGATTGCCGAGGCGGGCGCTGGGATACTGCTGTATGAGCAGCAGGAGGGCCGCGGGATCGGTCTCATGGCTAAATTGAAGGCCTACGAGTTGCAGGACCATGGCATGGATACAGTGGAAGCCAACGTCGAGCTGGGCTTTGCCGCCGACTGCCGGGCATACGAGTTGCCGGCCGAGGTGCTGAAGCTGCTTGGTGTCTCCCAAGTAAAGCTGATGACCAACAATCCGGAAAAGGTGGCGGCGCTCGAATCGGCGGGCATTGCTGTGGTCGAGCGTGTCTCAGCCGAGGTTGAAACGCAGGACAGTTTTGCCGGCTACTTGAAGACGAAGCAAGAGAAGATGGGGCACATTCAGGACAACGCCGAGAATGCGCACCTTATCGTGAATGAGTGAAGAAGTGAATTAGTGAATTAGCTGGAAGCTGAATCTTCAGTTTCAGGGCTTGTAAGCAAACTCAATCCTTTAGAATCCCCGTATGCTATCAGCACCGTTCATGAACCGTAGCTCCCAATCTGTTTCAAGGTGGCCGGCGATCTCATTGCTGGCTTGTGCACTTGCGGCGCTTCACGCGCAGGCTCAGCAGCCCCTGAATGCTGTCGAACTTCAGATGGTGAGCACGATCGACAGGCACCTGGGCGAAGACAAGCAGCTACTTGAACAGATTGTGGATATCAATAGCGGCACAATGCACTTGGCCGGAGTGGTCGCAGTTAAGGATGTGTTGATGCCGAAGTTCGAAGCGCTTGGTTTTCGCGTGCGCTGGGTTCCCATGCAATCGGAGACTGGGCGCGCCGGGGATCTGGTGGCCGAGCACCCATGTACCCAAGGCGAAGGCAAATGCGGAAAGCGGCTGCTGCTGATTGGGCACATGGACACGGTCTTCGAACCGTCGAGCCCGTTCCAGAAATTCGAGCCTGTTGCCGGCAGTGATGGCAAAGTGGCGACAGGTCCTGGAATCGCTGACATGAAGGGCGGGCTGGTGATTATGCTGGCCTCGCTGCGGGCGATGAAAGAGGCCGGAGTGCTGGATCACGCGGAGATTCGCATTGTGCTCAGCGGCGATGAAGAGCGGACAGGCGTGCCATTCGAAAAAGCACGACGCGATATGATCGACGCGGCCAAACTGAGCGACGTGGCGCTGGAGTTTGAACCGAGCGCACGAATTAATGGAAAGGATACGGTCAGCATTGGACGGCGCAGCTCAACGACCTGGCATCTGGAGACGAGCGGTTTGAGCGGGCACTCGTCGCAGATTTTCGGAGCGCGGCTGGGATACGGCGCGATATTTGAGATGGCGCGCATCCTCGACGAGTTTCGCCGCGAGCTTCCCGAGGAGGGACTTACATTCAGCCCTGGGCTGGTGGTGGGTGGTGCGTCGGCGGAATCGAATGCCGACGCGACAGGCGGCTCGGCGATGGGGAAGGCGAATGTGGTTGCTGCTTCGACTTTGGCAACCGGCGATATTCGCACCTTGAACAACGAGCAGACAGAACGAATCGAAGAGAAGATGCGGCAGATCGTCGCCGCGCACCTCCCGCAGACCAACGCGAAGATCAGCTTCAGCGAGGGTTATCCTGCCATGGCTGCTACCCCGGCGGGGCGCGAGTTGCTGCGACAATGGAGCGAGGTCAGCGTGGCGCTGGGCCTGGGGACTGTTGAAGAGAGCGGCGTGATGACGCGCGGCGCCGGAGATATCGCATTTGTAGCGCCGTACGTGGCGGGACTGGTGGGCGTCGGCATGTTAGGCGAGGGCTATCATGCCGAGGGAGAGAAGGGGTATTTGGATTCGATTGCGCCGCAGGCCAAGCGCAACGCGGTGCTCATGGAGCGATTGAGCCGGGAACCGGCTGGCGCTTTGCAGGTGCGCTAAAACCGGATCGCGTCGGGCCACTTCTATTTGGCTGTTTACCAACTGTGGAATGAGATTGCTGTAAGCCGGACCTTCGTTGGCGTTATCGCGGACCCGGTTCCGAGGCGTGCACTGAGAACGGCTTCGAGTTCACATGGCTTGAGTGCTTACGAAGCTGTGAGCATGAGGTCGCGCTCCACTTGGAATATATGAATTGGATACGATATTGTCCCGGACTGTTCACCTGCAATGGGAAGTCCTGGACCTCTTTCCAACCCATAACAAAAACGGCACCCCCATTGCCAACGTCGGTCCCGATGAGTTGAGTTTCCCATCGCTTCCCGGTCCAACGCTGCAGGTAGAAGGGATTTGGCGCAGCAGTTCGCCCTGAAGGAGTATCGACGGACTGCCCAATATCTGCGCAGAAAGAGATTCCGTAAGAACTCTCGTTCCTCACCTGAACCGTGAAAGGTTTGTGTTGCTCGACCTGTTGGCTATGTAATCCGATCCTCACCTGCGACAATCCACGTTCTGCTTGCAAAAGCAGGACAAATGAAAGTGCTGCCGCAAATGGGGCCACACCAAAGCTCACCATGTTCTTCATCGTTCTTATCCGCGCAGAGCTTTGAGGACCTTGGCGGTGGTGACGACCTGGCCGATGTGGCGCTGGGTGTGGTCGGCACCATGGATGAGAGCGCCGCCGATGCTGGTGGGAAGCTGCTTGCGGCCTACGCCGCGAAAGGTGTTGAAGTCTGCTGTGGCGAGAACGCGGACGCGATCCGCTGCGTTGCTGAAGGAGACTTCAACTTCGGATAGAAGGGCGGCGAGTGACTCTTCTCCGGCTTGCTCGGATTTGAGCGCGGTCAACTGCTCGGCGGAGAGCTGATTCCCTTCCGCGTAGCTGAGCAGGCGGTCGGTGGAGCGGGCTATGTGGCGCAGATGGAAGGCAACGGAAGGCAGACCGAGGGGCTGCTCGTGAGCTTCAGCGTCGGTGAGTCCCGCAGTCCACTTGGTGAGGTCGTCGAGGGCAAGGTCAAAGGCGTGGAGGACGGCGCGGCCGACGGCTGGGACGTCGGCGTGGGTGCCGCGGAGCCAGGGCTCGACGTAGGGGCCGGGCGTTGGGGATGTGCTCATGGATTGCTGTCCTCTAGCTCGCGGCTTTGACGCGCACTACGGTGATCTTTTCGAAGCCCTCTTCGAAGACGGGCGGCTTCAGCTTTTCGGCCATCTTGCGCATCACGTCTTCGCTCACGCTGCGGTCGCGCTTGCTGTTGCGCTCGAGACAAACTTCGAGCGGCACATCGAAGAAGACGGCCTGCACCTCGTAGCCGAAGCTCTTGGCCATCTTGATCCACTGGCGGCGCTCGTGGATGGAAAGGTTGGTGGCGTCGACGTAGTTCCAGGGCATGCGCGCGATGAGGCGGGCACGCAGGAGGGAGCGCAGGGTGGAAAAAACCAGCCCCTGGTAGCGCTGCTCCTCGACATCGTCAAAGAGAATGTTGCGCAGCAGGTCGCTGGAGAGCGGAGTGACGCCGCGGCGTCGAAACCACGTGGTTTTGCCGGAGCCGGGCATACCGATGGCCAGAACTACATAACCCTTAGGCGCCTGAGGCGAGCGGCCGGCAGCTTCCGGCTCGGGCGGGGGCACAGACGGAGTTTCGGGCTGAGTTTCAAGCTCCAGGCGGCCGGAATCGGCAGGCTCATTCCATTCCGCCTTTGCGGGCCAGTGCGGTTTGGCAGGGCGAGGCGCGGGCTTGGGAGCCGGTGGCTGGGCCAGCGTTTGGGCGGAATGCCCGGGCGGGTGAGGGTGGCTGGCGCGCTGGGACGCCGGACGTGGGTCGTCTGGATAGGACGGAATCAGCGGAGCCGGTTGATTCGATGGGAGTTCCTGGCCGATTTTGCCTGTGGATTCGGAGATATTGGGAGTGCGTCTGGAGCGTCTTCTCATGCCGCCTTCAACCTGCGTATAGATACCCGAATACCATACTTCCCGAGGCCGCTGCAAATGCTGTGCACCGCATCACATACAGTCCCGAACCAGGAAAGGCATCCTAGCGGTGAGCGCTTTTTGGTACGGGATGAGGAAGCGATGAGTTTTAACGGCGCTCGCCCGGACCGAAGTGATAGCATCAAGGGTTTGGTGGAATAGCCTTTTGGGCCTTACTCAGAGGCCGAATTCCGCGAGTTCACACAACAGCGTCACCGATCATTTAAGGAGAAGACACACATGGCAGTTAAGGTTGGAATCAACGGCTTTGGCCGTATTGGCCGCAACGTTTTGCGCGCCGCGCTTGGAAACCCGGAGATTGACTTTGTTGCCGTCAACGACTTGACGAGCCCGGCAACGCTGGCTCACCTGCTCAAGTACGACTCGATTCTGGGCAATTTGAAGAACGAGATCGGCCATGGCGACGATTTCATCACCGTCGATGGCAAGAAGATCAAGGTGTGGGCCGAGCGCGACCCCGCCAAGCTGGACTGGGCTTCAGTCGGCGCGCAGATCGTGGTTGAGTCGACCGGGCACTTTACCGACGGCGCGAAGGCCAAGGCGCATCTGGGCGCAACAGTGAAGAAGGTCATCATCTCCGCTCCGGCCACCAACGAAGACATCACACTGGTGTTGGGCGTGAACCAGGACAAGTACGATCCGGCGAAGGACAACATCATCTCCAACGCCAGTTGCACCACCAACTGCCTGGCACCGGTTGTGAAGGTCATTCTTGAGACCACGGGACTGGTCAGCGGCATCATGACCACCATTCACAGCTACACCAACGACCAGGTTATTCTTGATTTTCCGCACAAGGACCTGCGTCGCGCCCGCGCTGCCGCACTGAACATGATTCCCAGTTCTACAGGCGCGGCCAAGGCACTGAAGCTGGTGATTCCCGAGACGGCCGGCAAGCTGGATGGCTTCGCGATCCGCGTCCCGACTCCCAACGTCTCCATTGTGGACTTGACCTACATCGCCGAAAAGCCGACTACGGCTGAAGCACTGAACGCGGCCTTCGTGGCTGCCTCAGAGGGCGAATTGAAGGGGATCCTGGGCGTTGACTCGAACCTGCTGGTGAGCTCCGACTTCAAGGGCGACAAGCGCTCCTCGATTGTGGACGCGCCGCTGACCAAAGTCGTGGGCCAGAGCGTAAAGGTGCTGAGCTGGTACGACAACGAATGGGGATATTCGAACCGCGTTGTTGATTTGATCGGCTTCCTGGAATCGAAGGGTCTGTAAAAGCAGGGATCAGGGAACAGGGATCAGGGATCAGTTCTTCCGAGGCTGATGCTTGATCTCTGATCCCGAAGCTTGATCTCGCTGACCTCTGACAACTGATCTCTGAAAACTCCCATGCGCAAGAACATCAGCGGCGGTTCTCCTTACGAGCCCATCATCGGCTTCTCGCGCGCGGTGCGCGTGGGCAGCCATGTGCACCTGGCTGGAACGGGGCCGGTGGGAGCTGACGATGAGGATGTGGCCGGACAAGCGCGGCGCATCTTTGCGATTGCCGAAAAGGCTCTTGGCGAAGCGGGCGCAACCTTCGCAGACGTGGTCCGTACGCGGATGTACCTTACCCGCGTTGAGGACTGGGAAGCTGTTGGCCGCGTTCATGGTGAGTTCTTCGGTGATATTCGCCCTGCCGCAACCATGGTGGTGGTAGCCGCGCTCCTCAACCCCGCATGGCGCATTGAAATTGAGATGGACGCCGTGGTTCCTGACTCCTCCGCCAACGCGGCAGAAAAACTGAACCCTGACAACTGATCACTGACAACTGTTTTGAAGGAAGACATCATGGCAAAGCTCTCCATTCGCGACATTGAACTGGCCAACAAGCGCGTGTTTATCCGCGTGGATTTCAACGTACCGCTCACCGAAGACGGCTCGACGATCACCGACGACACTCGGATTGTGGCCACGCTGCCGAGCATCGTTTACGCGCTGCGGCACAAGGCCAAAGTGATCCTGGCTTCGCACCTGGGACGTCCCAAGGGCAAGCCGAATTCGAAGTATTCGCTGCGCCCGGTGGCCATTCGACTGCGCGAGTTGTTGGACAAGGAACTTGGCGACTCGATCAACGTGGCATTCTCTCCGGATTGCATCGGCGAAGTGGCCAGCGAACTGGCCCACCAGCTAGAGTCCGGCCAGGTGCTGCTGCTTGAAAACCTTCGCTATCACGCCGAAGAAGAAGCCAACGATCCGGCATTCTCAAAGGCTCTGGCCTCTCTTGCCGAGGTGTATGTCAACGACGCCTTTGGCAGCGCACACCGCGCGCACGCTTCAACGGAAGGGATTACGCATTTTCTCAAGCCCGCCGTTGCCGGCCTGCTGATGGAAAAGGAAATCACCTATCTCGGCAAAGCGCTTGAATCGCCGGAGAAACCATTTGTGGCCATCATTGGCGGGTCGAAGATTTCTGGCAAGATCGACGTGATCGACAACCTGCTCGACAAAGTCGACACGCTGGTGATCGTCGGCGGCATGGCGTATACGTTCCAGCGGGCGCTGGGCGTGGCTACAGGGAAATCCCTGGTGGAAGAAGACAAGATCGACATGGCCAAGGCCGCGCTGGACAAGGCGAAGGCCAAGGGCGTGAACCTGCTGCTGCCGGTGGACAATATTCTGGCGGATAGCTTCTCGCCGGACGCGAAGACGCAGCCGTGGGATACGTCGGTCGACTTCCCTGCGGACTGGCAGGGCCTCGATATCGGGCCGAAGTCGATTGCGGCAATTGAAGAGGTGGTTTCGACGGCGCGAACGATCGTGTGGAACGGGCCGGCGGGTGTATTCGAGTTTCCGAAGTTTGCCGTGGGCACCAACGCCATCGCGCATGCTGTGGCAGCGAACAAGGCGGCTATCTCAATCATTGGCGGTGGCGACTCGGTGTCTGCCATTAACCAGGCAGGTGTGGCGGATCAGATCACGCATATCTCAACTGGGGGCGGGGCTTCGCTGGAGTTTCTGGAGGGCAAGAAACTGCCGGGAGTTGAGGCTCTGACGGATAAGTAAGGCAGTTGTAAGTTGTAAGTTGTGAGTTGTAAGTTGTAAGTTGTAAGTTGTAAGTTGCCCGCCGTAAGTGAATAGTTGTAAGTTTTCAGAGAGTGCCGCATCCGGCGCCCGATATATGCCGGATGTGGCTTCTTTTTCTGGATGTCTCCGGCGCGCGGAAGCGGCGATATTGGATCACCCCGGGTCGCTGGTAAGGGCCGGGCCGCAGATTCCTCCCTTTTGTATCCGGTTTCCCATTACAATCATGAGTGTGGAGATTACGTTCGACCCACGCAAGAGCGAGCGGAATCTTCTGGAGCGTGGTATCAGATTCGAGAGGGTTTCGGAGTTCGAATTTGGCACGGCTTTCTATGTGCCAGACACACGCAAGGATTACGGCGAGCCTCGCATGCGAGCGATTGGATTCATCGAAGATACGCTTCACGCTCTCGTTTTCACCATTCGAGGAAGTTCATTGCGGGTAATCAGTTTGAGACGAGCCAGCCGCAAAGAGAGGAAACGGTATGCCGGCGCAAGACCCTGAACTGATCGACGACGATAACACGGAGTGGACTGACGAGATGTTCGCTGCGGCTATCCCTTTCTCCGCCCTGCCAGCCGACTTGCAGAAGCTGCTCTCTGAGGAGAAGCATGTGGTTGCCGATGCGGAGAATTCCTCCCAACACGAACCTGCCGCTTAATCCGTTCCTTCCATCTCAAAACATGCTCTTGCCACACCGAATGCGCCGCCGCAGCGCCCGCAAGTGACATCGGCGCGTTCCGATGTGCCGAACGGGTCGCTGACAACTGATCACTGACAACTATCTTCGATAGAATGGGTATCGTTCCAGGTCAGGCGGAAACTTCGTATGCGTTCATTGCGGCTATTTGTCTTGAGCATTGCGGCGTGTCTTTTTGCGGCAATTGGCAGCAACTGCGTTGGCCAGTCATTGGCGCCGCTGCCGATTCCGTCAGACGGGGCTGTGGCTAAACCTGCGGGCGCGGTGGGCAATCTTAAGGTCTTGAGCTGGGCTGGCTTCCACGCGGCCGTGACTTACACGTTCGATGACTCGATCCCTTCGCAAATCGCTAATTACGCAAAGCTTCAAGCGACTGGGGTGCACATGACGTTTTTCCTGGTTGGCAACAGTGACGGCAACTCGCCGATCTGGGCGCAGGCTGCGAAGGACGGGCACGAGCTTGGCAATCACACTGAACACCATTGCCATGCGGACGGGACGGGCTGCGCCTGGGGAACATACGCAGGCAGCCTTGAGGTGGAATACGATCTCTGCACGGATCACATCAAGCAGACGTATGGAGTAAGCAACGTGTGGACCACCGCTTCGCCCTATGGCGACATGGGATACGACAACACGGCGAAGACGCGCTTCTTTCTGAATCGCGGAGTCAGGGGCGGCCAGATCGCGCCTAACGACTCGAGCGACGCAAGCAATCTGCCCACGTATGTCGCGGCAGCCGGCCAGACGGTCAGCAACTTCAACCCGCTTATCGACTCCGCGCACGCCGCAGGTACCTGGCAGATTTTTCTGTTTCACTCGCTGGGCGGCGATGGCGGTTATGCGCCCGTCAACGTTGCCGATGTGATTGCCAGTATCGATCACGCCAAGTCGCTTGGCGATGTGTGGATCGACAGCATGGTCAACGTTGGCGCTTACTGGGTGGGGCAGAAAGCTGTTACCGATGCATCCATCACACAATCCGGGAAGAACACGCTGGTCTCCTGGAAATTGCCGGAACATTTTCCAACCGGCAGATACGTCCGCGTCACTGTAACCGGAGGCAAGCTCAGGCAGGGTGGCAAGTTTCTGCCATGGAATGCCGCGGGCTATTACGAAGTTGCGCTCGATCCTGGGTCCCTGACAATTTCCAAGTAGACGAAGATACGCGGCCGCTGGAATTAGATTTGAGTACGGGGCAATCCCACGCTCCGGCAGGAGAAACATATGGGTTACTACACGCGGGTATTGTCCAAGGATGAGGAGTTCCCATCCTTCGTAGAACTTGCAACATTTGTTCGCGACACACATCCGGATTTCAAGCTGACCGTCGAGAGCGGCGGAGAAGAAGAGTGGGAGTCGTTGCTGCTCGCCGGCAATGACGAGGTTGAGGTCGCGGTCATCGAGCGCAACCCCGTCGCCGATGGCTCCCTCGGGCAGGACGAGATCGTTGAATTCATCGAAGAAACAACCGAGTGCAAGCCAGAAAGCGGCGTCCAATGGCTTCATGATTTCCTTGGCGAGGTCAAAACGGTCTACGCGTTCCAGCACCTGCAAGGGTCGGAGATGGAGGAAGGCGGCAATGTTCTGCATGCGTTGCGATCGCGTCTGTGGGAGCGGGGCGACGCGATCATTCAAGCTGACCTTGAGGGGTTCACCAACGAAGAAGGCTTCCACATTGTCTGGCAGTTTTCCGATTCAGTTTCAGGGCCGTGGAATATGGGCGTGCTGCAGGACGGAACCTGGCACCACTTCAAGATGGACCTTGGGGACCCCGATCATCGGGAAGCGTTCATGGCGGGCGAAGTGCCGGAGGATTTGACGGTGATCCGTGCGACGGACCCCAAGGCGTAGCATTGGGGCAGATACAGATAGGTGTTTATCCGCTTAACTGTTTAGGTGTATATTTAGACAGGAGTTCTGTCATGTCGACATCCTCTGTTCGCTGGAACCTCGTCGTTTCCAAAGATCTGGACAAATCTCTCCGCCTGTTTCTTGCAGCGGAAGGCAGAGCTAAAAAGGGCGAACTTTCGCGCTTTGTCGAAGAGGCGGTAAACAAGCACATCTTCGATACTGCGCTCAGGGCGGCGCATGAACACAACCAGGATGTAGATCCGGCTGAACTCGAGGCGGCCATTGACGAGTCTCTCACGTGGGCGCGGTCTCGACGGACCTGATGCTCGTTCTGCTGGACAGCAACATTTATTTCAGCGCATTGATCTCCCCGCATGGCACGCCGGCACGAATCATCCATCGGTGGAGGATCGGCGGATTTCAACTGCTCACTTGTCAGCACCAGATCAATGAGATCCGCGACGCCAGGAGGAATCCAAAGTTTCGCTCTCTCTTTCAGCCCCACCACGTTGGAACAATGCTCAACCATCTCTATGGCGCGACCGTCTGGCCGGAACCGGTTCCACGCAAGCATCAAGCTGCCGATCCGACAGACAGTTTTCTTCTCGACCTAATCGAGGCGGCACAGCCTGACCACGCTGTCACGGGGGATAAGCGAGCTGGACTTCTGAAGCTGAGGACATTGGGCCGAACCCGCATTCTCACTGCCAAGGAATTCTGCTCCGAAGTTCTGAATGTTTAGGAAGCATTCCGCGCCGCTCAAGTTCAAGCTCAGCCTGTGCCCGCTGTCACTCCAGGAGCGGAATACCATCCACTAAAATCAAGATGAGGAATACTGAAAAATGTCACGTAAAGCACTGATTGCCGCCAATTGGAAGATGTACAAGACGCCTGCCGAAGCCAAGGCGTTTGTCGATGCTTTTTTGCCGCTCGTTGCCGGGCACACTCGCGATGAAATTGCGCTTTTTCCCTCGCCCGTGCTGCTGCCAACGGTGATTGATGCCGCGAGGGGTTCGAATGTAGCCGTGGGCGCGCAGAATATTCACTTTGCCGAAGAGGGCGCGTTTACCGGCGAGACCTCAGTGGGCCAACTGCTGGCTGTGGGCGGAACGCATACGCTGATTGGGCACTCGGAGCGGCGGCAGTATTTCGCCGAGACCGACGAGATTGTCAATAAGAAGCTGCATACCGCGCTCAAGCATGGCGTGATTCCGGTGGTCTGCATCGGCGAAGTTCTGGCGGAGCGCGAGGCCGGGCTGACAGCGAGTGTGCTCAAGACGCAAATTACCGGAGCATTCGCGGGTATTACCGCCGAGGCAGCGGGGCCGATTGTGATTGCCTATGAGCCGGTGTGGGCTATCGGAACCGGCAAGACGGCGACGCCGGAGATTGCGGTGGACGCGCATAAAATCATTCGCGCGGAAGTGGCGAAGCTGCTGGGTGCGGACGTGGCAGCGGCGATGCGCATTCTCTACGGCGGCAGCGTGAAGCCAGACAACGCTACCTCGCTGATTGGCCAGGAAGAGATTGACGGAGCGCTGGTGGGCGGTGCGAGTCTGAAGCCGGATTCGTTTACGGCGATCGTCAAGTACTGACCACCTGGCGTCTGCAGCACGGCAGAGGCTCGCTATTCGCCCGCATTGGCTTGCTAGTCTCCCACGTCCTCGAAGCGAAGGTGGGTACGCCGCGTTTGCGAAAGACCCGTCGCTGTCTGCCAGTTCGGACAAGCGTATGATTGCGCATGGCCCAACGGAACTTCTACATTGATCGCCTGCGTGTGGTGCTAACTGCGCTCGTAATTCTGCACCACACCGCGCTCACGTATGGCGCCATTGGCGGCTGGTTTTGGCGGGAGATCGAGCCCTCGCGCACGCCTTCCAGCATTCTGCTCATTCTTTTCTGCACGACCAACCAGGCGTGGTTCATGGGCTTCTTCTTCCTGCTGGCCGGTTACTTCACGCCTGCCTCGCTGGACCGCAAAGGATACAAGCAGTTCATCCTGGACCGCTTGATTCGCCTCGGCATTCCCACCCTGGCTTTCGGGTTGATTCTCGGCCCGCTTACCGCCGCGCTTGTGACTTTTGCTCAGGGGGATGGCTTCTGGTCAACGTTCGTTTGGCTCTGGCGGCACAAGCAGTTCATCTCCGGGCCGCTGTGGTTTGCCGAAGCTCTGCTCGTTTTCAGCCTATGCTATGCCCTCCTGCGCCGCATCCATGGTCCGCAGCCAGGCGGCCCTGAGAAGGCAAATCAAGCTCCATCCCCGGTGCCCGGTTGGTGGGATTGGTTCTTCGGCGGGCTCATCGTCGGAGTCGCGGCTCTCGGTCTTCGGCAGATCTTTCCAATCGGGACGAGCCTCTATGGCTATTGGGCTATGTATGTTTTCCTATTCGTAGTCGGCATCAGGGCCAAACCTCGCAACTGGCTGGCGCAGCTCACATGGAAGAACGCGCGGCCGTGGATTGCCATTGCCCTTGTTGTGTGGCCGACGCTGCCGCTGGGTTGGAAGCTTGCTTTGGGAAACGTCAATTTCAACACAGGATTTTCCTGGGGCGCATTCCTTTACGCATTCTGGGAGCCTTTCGTTGCCTGGGGAATTATTGCCACTTTGCTTCTGGTTTTCGGCGAACACATGAATGAGCCGTCAGCATTCTGGGAGTGGCTCAGTCGCCGTGCTTACGCGGTCTACGTCATCCATCCGCCTGTGCTGGTGGGGATTGCGTTGATGCTGCACGGGTGGGCCGCGCCGGCGCTCGTGAAATTTGGCGTGGTCGGCGTACTGGCATGCATAGCCACATGGCTTGTGGCTGATCCGCTGGTGCGGCTGCCGGGATTGCGAAACGTGGTGTGATCGATTGGGGCGCGGCATCCACGACGAAATGAGCCGCGGTCAGAGTTTCGCGCGGAGCTCGCCGTTTTCGATGGTGGAATCAATGACTTCGGCCTTCAGGTCGGGGTCGTTTTCTGTGACGCCGGTGTGGAGGTCGAAGGAGTAGGCGTGCCAGGGGCAAACGACGCGGTCCCCTTCGATGATTCCCTCACCCAACGGACCACCTTCATGGGGACAGACGCCGTCAAGCACCGAGATGGAGCCGTTGACGCGAGCGACGCAGAGGGTGCGGCCTGCGGCGGTGAATTCGGCAGCCTCGCCTTCGGCGGGCAATTCAGACTGCGAACAGATGCGCACAAACTCAGACATGATGGTTGCTCCGTGGGGCTAAATGTTGTGGGCCGGATAGGCCGGCTCGCGCAATTAGCATAAAGGATGGGCTTCGCCTGGTGCGGAGAGGGGGAGAGCGAATGCCGCCGAAGAAGGGTCAATCGAAAAAGGCTGAGGCGAGTGCGGGGTCCGTCTTTGCGCAGGCGATGCGGCCGCGGACTACTCCAGCGCCGACGGTGTCAGGGCGATGGCTGCTGACGGCGGCGAGCCTGGCGATTGCGGGGGCGGGGGTTTGCGCGTGGGGCGCGCTGTGTTTGCTGTTCTGGCAAGGGAGCTGGCAACTGCTCTATCACCCGGTTTCAGCGGTGACGCGGACGCCGGCGAGCGTGGGACTGGCGTTTGATTCCGTGGGATTTGCTACTACTGCGGCGGGCGAGCCGCGGTTGAGGGGATGGTGGATTCCGGCGGTTACGGACGCACGGTATGGGCGCTTCACGGTGCTTTATCTGCATGGGCAGACTGGGAACTTAGGCGATTCAGTGGATGATTTGGCGGCGCTGCATGATTTGGGATTGAATCTGCTGGCGTTTGATTATCGCGGCTACGGGCAGAGCCAGTTTCAGCGGCCGAGCGAGGCGAGGTGGCGGGAAGATGGGGAGTCGGCGCTCGCTTATCTGACTGGCACTCGGCATGTGGCTGCGGGCGCGATTGTTGTGGTTGGGAAAGATTTGGGCGCGAACCTGGCGCTGGAGATTGCCGGGGCGCATCCGGAACTTGCGGGTGTTGTGGTCGAGTCGCCGATGGGCAAGCCGGTTGAGGTGATTTTTGGCGATGCACGGGCGAGGATGGTTCCGGCACATGCGTTGGTGGGGGACCGGTGGGATTCGGATGCGTCCGCGGCCACGCTCAGGATTCCGTCGCTGTGGTTTGTGCGTGCATCGACGGCGGACAAAGGGGGAGGGCCGGAGGCTTTCAGCAAGGTTACGGATGAGAAGATGCTGGTTTGGCTCAAGGCTGGAGGGAACCGTGGAGACTTCGCGGATTCGCTGGCGCGGTGGCTGGACGAGTTGCCTGAAAAGCTGCAGACAGCGCGCAGTGGACAGTGACCGGTGCCCGGCTATTGACAACTGGACTGAGGCTCTCGGGATTGCGCCAAAAGCCTTTAATTATCGCCCACTGAAGTCACTGGCTTATGGGTCACGGTAGTCGCGGCGCTTGACTTCGCGGATGGCATCTTTGTGTCCTTGCTCCGCGGCCTTGTGGGTCCAGTATCGATACTGCGTGTAGTCGTGCTCAATGCCGAGGCCTACATCGTAGAGGTGACCGAGCTGGAATTGAGCCCTGGCAGAGCCTTGCTCCGCAGCGCGGCGATACCATAGAGCGGCCTGGGTGTAGCTGCGCGGTAGCCCCAAGCCAAGGTAGTAAAGGTCTGCGAGCCGTTGCTGCGCGTCAGCAAAGCCCTGCGATGCCGCGAGCCGATACCAGTGCGCAGCTTCGGCATCGCTGGAGGCGACTCCTTCACCTTTTTGATACATGAGACCGAGGTTGTACTGTGCCCAGGCCAGTTCCCCATCGGCGGCACGCTGGCACCATTCAAATGCGCCGGCCAAGTCGCCTGCGCTGTAGCATCTGAAGCTCAAATTGGCCTGCGCATACAGGTGGCCCTGGTCGGCGGCCATGCGCTCCCAGCGTGCAGCCTGCGCGTCGTCTTGCGGTACGCCCTTTCCGGCGTCATACATGGTGCTGAGGATGTACTGCGATTCAGCGTGACCCTGGTCGGCGGCCTGGCGAAAGCCTGTTGCTGCCGCTGAAAACCGGCCGGCGTTGTATTCAGCGACGGCTCTCTGGTAGTCAGAGTTTGAAGACGAATTTGCGGCGTCGCGGCGGCCGCGGGCGAAGATGCTGGAGCGAGCGGAGTGGAGCGCCAGAGCGCCGCCGGAAGGAATATGTTGCAGCCCCGATTGAGCCTTATCTTCCAAGGGCACTCACCTGGCGGGTGACAAACTCCAGCCTGTATTGAGCGTCGGCGATGCGCTCGCGCAGGCTGGCGGCAAGTTCGGCGAGCAGGTCGCGGTCTTCGCGTGAAGCGGCTTCGGCGCCGGTGTAGAGCTGTCCAATCTCGCTCAGAAGCAGCGCCTTTTGTTCGCGATCGAGCGCGGCAATGTCACGCTCAGCATGTTGAATCTGGCGCGCGAGACGAAGCAAAGCCTGGGAGTCGCCCTCATCTGCCACTGAGGCGTTGACCTCGAGATGGTCGTCGAGCAGACGCTGCAAAGTCTCGGCGTCGCCGCGGCTGTAGGCCTGGTTGGCGCGCGTCATGAGCAAGGTGAAGTGCTTTTGTTCCGCCTCGTCACTGGCAAAGTCAGGGTGAATGCGCTTTGCGACCTCGCGAAACAGCGTCTTGAGATTTGGCGACGGGTCAAACTCCTCGGGCTCGCGGTCGGCGCCAAATGCGGCTTCGTGGGTTTCCTGCGCACGCTGACGGGCTTCCTGCGCACGCCGGCGCGCGGAGTCCGAGTCGTAGAGTTCGACTTCACGCTCGGTAATGAGCGCCGCAATTTCGTCCAGCTCGGCATAAAGAACGCCGACCCGCTGGAGATAGCGGCTTTCAAATGCCTTCAACTGAGAGCGAATCTGTGCGATGTCGGCTTCGCGGTCGGCAAGAGCGGCGCGGACGGCAGCAAGGCGCTCGCGCTTTTCGGCGAGGTCGGCGGCGTTGGGACTGCGCTGAAGGATGATTTCGGATGGCATAAGGCTTGTGTGAGGGCAGCCTTTAGTTTAAACCGAGCGGGGATTTTGCTGGAGATTGGACTGGGTTCAATCGCGGCATTGGGCCGGATGATTACGACGCCAGTCCCCGATCCCCAAAAGCTAGGGACCCTTCGGCAAGCTCAGGGCAGGCTCGAGGACACCCTCATTTGTGGTTTGGAAATATCCCGAGACCCGGGGGCACCCTCAACTTGATAGGATTCCGTGTGAATCGGGACCACGCGCCATAAATGCGTAATTTCTATAGTTAACCTATTCCACTCCGCGCAGGTTTTAACATTCCCCCGCGCTTGTCACTGCTGGTTTCATTCGTGAGCGGGTAGCATAGTGCTGGGGTTGCTGGAAATGATGAAACGGTGGGCGGTGCAGGCTGGTCTCATGGCACTTGTCTTCGCGACTGCGAGCAGTTCAGCGCAATCGCTGCCTCAAAGCTCCAATGCCGACATTGTGCTCACTGGCGATGTGACCGGCGTTCAGAACAAGACCTATTTTGAGATTCCCTTCACTGTGCCTGCCGGTACGCATCGCATCAGCGTGGACTTTCATTACACGGGCCATGAGGAGCACGCGACACTCGACCTGGGCGTGGCCGATCCGGAACGATTTCGCGGACAGAGCGGCGGCAACAAGAGCCACTTCACCATTAGTGAAACCGATGCGACGCCCTCTTATCTGCCCGGCGCGATTCCCGCAGGTCAGTGGCGGCTGCTGATCTCAGTGCCGAACATGCGGCCCAATGTGATGGCGCATTACCGGGCCGAGATTCGGTTCAATTCGAGGGACGAAGATGCGAGCTTCACTGCGCTTCCGCTGGCGACCGGCTCCCGCTGGTATCGAGGCGATCTGCACATGCACACGGCGCACAGCGACGGCAGTTGCGCCAGCCAAAGCGGCAAGTCGGTTCCCTGCCCGGTTTTTGTCTCGGCACAGACAGCGACAGCGCGCGGCCTGGACTTTATCGCCATCACCGACCATAACGCTGACTCGCAATACGAAATGGAGCGGGAGATCCAGCCCTACTTTGACAAATTACTGCTGATTCCCGGCCGCGAGATGACGACCTTTCACGGGCACTTCAACATTTTTGGCGTGACGCAGTTCGTGGATTATCGCGTGACTCCCGGTGGACTCGATTTGAATACAGTACTGCGCGACGTTGCAGCGAAAGGTGGCATTGCATCGGTGAGCCACGCCGAAGCGCCGGGAGGCGAGCAGTGCATGGGCTGCCGATGGGAGCCGCCCGCGGGAACCGCCATGGGATTGTTTACCGCCATTGAAGTCATCAACGGCGGCCAGATCATGTTTTCGAGCGCGAATTACTGGGATGGGCTGCTTCGCGAGGGGCATCGACTGGCCGCAATCGGAGGCAGCGACAGCCACAATGCGACTAACCCACCGGGGCCTCCGGGATCGATTGGCTGGCCCACGACTGTTGTGGAAGCCGATGAACTCTCTGTGGCCGCGATTCTGAATGGCATTCGCAGAGGACGGACGTTTGTTGACCTGACCGCTTCACATGACAAGCAGGTAGACTTCGAAGCGAACTTCGGCCAAGCTCATACGCGTATGGGAGGAACGCTCTACGCCACTCCCGGTTCAACGATCCATGTAATGATCCAGACCGCCGCCTGTGCGGGTTCCATCGTTCACTTGCTGCTGAATGGCGAGGAGATTGCCACTCTGCCGCCGATGCTCATTGACAGCGCGAGCGATCCAGTTGATGCGAAGCTCACCATCGGCGAAGACCGTCATTGGCTGCGCGTCGAGGTTCGCGATGCAAAGGGCAATCTACAGTTGGTGAGTAGCCCGCTCTATATCAATCTTCCGGAGCGATGAGGAGCTCGTTGGATATTTCCGAGGTGCAACCGCAGGTCCCCTTCGACTACGCTCAGGGCAGGCTTTCGACTGCGTTGGGTGCGAAAAGATGCGCCCAACTTTGCTCAGGATGACAGCCGTTTTGGGGGACAGGCTTCGGACTCGCTGGGCTAGAAAACGATCTTGCCGGCGAATTGCAGTTCGCGTGCGGGCAGGGCCGAGTTGATTACGCCGAAGGTGCCGCCGAGAGAGGTGTTTGGGTCGCCGAAGTTGGTGTGGTTGGTGAGATTGAATGCCTCGGCGCGGAACTGCAGGTGGGCTTTCTCGGTAAGCGGAAAGTCCTTGGTCAGGCCGGTATCGAGCTGCCAGAATGCAAATCCGTAGACGGCGTCGCGGGGCGAGTTTCCAAAAGGCGCATTGGCCGGCGGAGTGCTGTAGGCACTGCTGTTGAGATAGACAATGCCCCCGAGCGAGGAGTTGTAGGTCGTGTTGGTGGACTTGATGGGGCTGCCGGTCAGGTTGGGGCGGTAGGCGTTGCGGCCGCTGATGGTGATGAGTTGTGAAACCTGGGTGTTGTTGTTGGGGCTATAGCCCATGGTGAGCGGATCGCCGCTGCGGGCCTGGAAGATATCGGTCATTTCCCAGCCGCCAAGGATGGCGTTTCCGACGCGGTTGAGATGGGGCAGCAGCCATTGACCCTTGCCGATGGGCAGCGACCAGACCAGCGCAGTCGAGTTGACGAAGGGGTGGTTGTAGGCGGAGATGCCGCGATCGGCCTGCCAGTCATAGATGTTCTGCACGGACGGAATGCCGTTGCCGCAGACGTTGCAGTTGCCGCCGCCGTCGAGCGACTGCGCAGCAAAATCGATGGCCTTGGACCAGGTGAACGAGTTGAGCAGGTAGAGGCCGGAGGTGAAGCGCTTCTCCACCTTGGCTTGCAGGCCCTGATAATTCGACGAGCCCCAGGGCAGAGTGCCGATGACGGAGCCGAATCCGGGGTAGCTGAAGATGCGCGACTGGAGCGAGGCTGAGCCGGTGGCCGTGGCCTGGGGCGCGGCCTGGTTGATGTCGTTGAAGAAGACTTCGTTCAAGCCGCTGTTGCCAACATAGGCCAGGTCGATCATCAGGCTGTGGCCCATGTCGCGCTGGACAGAAACGAACCAGCTCCGAACCTGGGTGTCAGGCGAACTCTGCGGCATGTATTGGAGAGCAACATTGGGGGCGTCGGCAATGGTCCAGGTGGAGGTGCTGGCCATGTTGGTTGGGAAGCTGGCCTCGGTGTTGAGATAACCGATGGTTCCATTTGCCGGGTTGGGCGACAGGCTGGGATAGACCTCCTGAAGCGCATCGATGCCGTAGGGCGCGTTCAGTGTCAGGTAGCTGGAGCCGGTGCGATTCCAGTGAGAGTAGCTGATTCCGAAGCCGCCGCGCAGGGCGATGTTGCGCGTGAGTGCGTAGGCCGCGCCGATGCGGGGGCCGAAGTCCCTGGTGTTGGGATTGACAGTATAGCGATTGGCGGAACCGGCGAGGATCATGTTCATGGTGACGGGATTGAAGTTGGAAAGGTGGTTATTGGCCTCGTAGATGGGCGTGAAGAACTCGTAGCGCAGGCCCAGGTTGAAGGTGAGCTTCTGGTTCACTTTCCAGTCGTCCTGAAGATAGCCACTGAAACCCCAGCTTCGGATTTGCGCGATGGTGGGGCTGGCGAGGCCCATTTCAGTGCGGTAGCCGAGCAGGAAGTCGGCATAGTCGTACATCTTGTTGGTTTGCGCGGTCGCGGGCCCGTAGAAGGGCTTGCCCGCCGCGGCATAGCAGTCATAGGTTGTGTAGCAGATGCCGCTCATCTGCGCATCGTAGGCGTCGCCGCCCATGACCGGATGGAGGTCTTCCTGGGCTACGTGAACCGCGTCATACTCGATGCCGGCCTTGAGAGTGTGCCGCGGAAGCAGGCGCGTGAAGTTCGCCTTGGGATTCCATTCTGTCGGGTTCTGGTACTGGGGGCTGGTAAACAAACGGCCCAGGCTGGTGAATCCACCATCGACGAAGTACTCGTAGGTGACGCCGCCGGTGTACTGCGGGTCGGTGGGCAGGCCGGTGATGCCGAATAGCTGGAGCATGCTCGGTCCGCCGGCAAGTGGAGGCGTCTTGCCCGCCTTCATTTGAGAGAAGCCGAAGCGGGCCTCAAGCAGGGATTTCGGACTGATGGTCCACGTTGCGCCGCCTACTATCTGGACCACGGGGCCATAGACGTGGCCGTCGCCGTTCGCACCGGCCACGCCGGCAATGGTTCCTGGATCGAAGGCATCGAAGCGGGCTTGCGAGTAGCGCGTGAAGAGACGCAGGCTTTTGCTCACATCGTAGTCCACCTTCGCATCGCCCTTGTCGCGGTTATACGTGTCAGGGTCAAGGATGATGTAGTTGTTGTTGAGGTTGCTGTTGGTATTGAGCGGCAGCAGCGCCAGCACCGACGAAGCATAGTTGATGACCGCCGAGGCGGGGATGTGGCCAGTCAGGTATTGCGTGCCGCCGTAGTAGGCCTGCGCGGCTGGACCGCCTTCACCCAGGCCTATTCCAAGGAAGGTGGGTGAGTTGCACGGGTTCGGAGCGGTGTTTGGGCCGCCGTTGGGGCCCTGGTAGGGGCAGGGATTGTCGACGGGCAGAGTGCCGGTTGCCTGCGTGTTTGCGTCGATGGTGTCATCGATCAGGTAGTAGCCGGCCGGAGCGCCACTAGCGGTAAGGCCGCGCTCGGCGTTGGTGGGTAGAGTGGATGCTTGCGTAGTAGAGCTGGCCTGGCGGAAGCCCTCGTAGTCGACAAAGAAAAAGAGCTTGTCCCTGCGCAGCGGTCCGCCCAGCGTTGCGCCGAACTGGTTCTGGTGGAGCGCGGGCTTTCCGCCAACATCGGGCAGGAAGAAGCCGCTTGCGTCGAGGTCCGTGTTGCGCACAAATTCCCAAACGCGGCCATGCAGTTGGTTGGTCCCATAGCGTGTGACCACGTTGATGGTTGCTCCGCCCGAGCGGCCATACTCCGCACTCATATTGTTGGTCACCACTTGAAACTCAGCGACAGCGTCCGGCGACAACTGCACAACCTGGTTGCTGAATCCCTGGTTTGAGGTGCCATAGAAATTGTTGTCCAACCCGTCCAGCAGGTAGTTGTTGAAGACGCTGCGCAGGCCGTTGACATCGAACGATCCTTCGCGCTGGGTGTAGTTTGTGCCCAGTTCGCTGGGGCTGGGAACGACACCTGTGGTCAGCTCGACCAACTGCGAGTATTCACGCCCGTTGAGCGGCAGTTCAGCGATTTCGCGCTCATCGACCACCTGGCCGCGTTCGCTCGATTCAGTCTCCAACTGGCTGGCCTCGGCCGTGGCGGTTACCGCTGTGGCCACCGTAGCCACGTGCAGTTGCACATCCACGCGCTGCCTTGCGCCAACGGTGAGATCAAATTTGGCTGCGGTCGGCTGGAAGCCCTGCGCTGTCACCTTCAACTCATAGGCACCGACGGAAACGTCCACGAATCGAAACTCTCCGTGGTCGTCGGTAGCCGTGGTTAACAGCGCGTCGGTCGCGGTGTTGTGCAGCGCCACCTGACCGTTGGCCACCACCGCTCCAGTCGGATCGGTCACGGTGCCGAGTACTGTTGCTGTATCGAACTGCGCCCGCGCACTGGCCGCGAGTGCCACAAAAAGCACCACCACCGCTAAACGACGCATTGCGTCTCCTCCGAAGTCTTACTGAGAATCAATTCGCTGGAACCGAGCACCGGCACGTCGAGTGATGCCTCCGACTTTGAATCGGCCCGTTTCCGAATCGGATATTTACTCCGGCGTCAGGCACACACATATTGATCTGAACAATCTCTAGATGCAAGCTATTCCTTTGAAGTCAACTGTCAATGGCTTTTATGCGAATATCTCGTTTAAATTAGCGGCTTTGTGAGCTGGAACACATGGATTTTGGCGAGGCGTGGCGGAGTCGGCGGGGCAATGCAAGGTCGAAGAAAGGGTGTGGTGGTGTCAGTTTTAAGCGTCATGCCGAAAGCATAGCGAGCCGCAGCTTCAGATCCCCATCGGAATGATGAGCTGTTTTGCCAGCGTGTGAGCCGACTATTCGGTTCGAAGTGCTTGAACGGGCTCTATGGATGCGGCGCGGCGCGCAGGGACGAGACTGGCCAAGACGCCGACCAGGGCCAGGCCGGCGGTTACGGCAGCCAGCAGCGGAAAGTCGTGGCTGGGGCGCATTTCAACGACTGCCGACAACACCCTTCTGAGGGCAAGCGTGAGTGTCCAACCGATAGCAAGGCCAGAGAACAAGAGCACCGTCACCTTGCCCAGGAGCATGGTTGTAACCCGCATACGGGTTGAGCCGAGAGCCATGCGGATGCCGATTTCGCGGGTGCGGAGTTCAACTTCATGATTGACCAGGCCGTAGAGTCCCACGACGGCCAGCAGAAGCGCGAGCGCCGCGAAGATGCCGAAGAGCCAACCTTCGAGCCGGTCGAGCGTGAGACTGTCGCTGACCACTTCGTTCATGGTTTCCGGCGTCTTGAAGGGGACGGTTGGATCGATCTCGTGCACAGCATTGCGGAGCGCGGGAATGAGCGCGTTGAGATCACCATTGGTGCGGACAATCAACGCCATGCTGTTCAGGTTTTCCATTCGGTCCTTGGGTGGAATCTCGTCCATGAGCCAATCCATCTCCGCCATTTCCGGCTCGCGGAGAGCCTGGCGAACATTGGTCACGACGCCGACGATATGACTTTTCAATTCCGGCTTGGGGTCATCGTCTATGTGCGCGCCGACTGGATCTCCACCCGTGGGAAAGAACTTGTGCTGGAAGGCCTGATTGACGACCATGCTCCCGGCGGGATTCTCCGGCTTATCGAGCGAAGGCGACAGCAGCCGTCCCCCGGTGAGTTGCAACCCCATCGCATTGAAGTATCCCGCAGAGACATAGCGCGTTTCCGCTCCCATATCCACATTTGGCGGATACGGCGGCTGCCCGGTGATGTGAATGCCATAACCATCGCCCCAGGCCTGAACGGGCAGTAAATCGATAACGCCCGCGCCCTGCACTCCTGGCAAGTGGGCAATCTTTTCCAGCAGCGGATTGTAGAAGCTGGCGATGGGATCGCGTCCTGCGTAGTGGCCTTTGGAAAGGTCGAGGCGGGTGGTGAGAATCTTGTCCGCGTCAATGCCTAGATTGGTGTGGAGCAGACCTTGCAGGTTCCTGAGCAGGAGCCCGGAAACGACCAGCAAAACGAGCGAGAGAGCCACCTGAGTGATGACGAATGCGGAGCGAAGCCGATGCTGGCTGCGCCCGGTGCCTGCTCCGGCGCTGCCTGCGCGCAGTGCGCGATTCGGGTCAGCACCAGAGAGCCGGAGAGCAGGCGAGAGCGATGCCAGGAGACTGGCAAGCAGCGAAAGTGCAGCTGCCACGGCAACCACAGCGAGGTTGAGGTGAATGTCTCCGCCGCGTGGCATGGCGTGCACCAGAAAGACATTCATCGCCTTGAGGACCGTCCATTCGACGAGGATGCCGCCGAGCAATCCCGCAAAACAAAGCACCAGACTCTCGTTGACGAGTTGCCGCATCAGGCGCCCACGGCTGGCGCCGACCGCGGAACGCAGAGCCATTTCGCGTTCGCGCTTGATGCCGCGTGCCATCAGCAAGCCGGCGACATTCACACAGGCAATCGCAAGCAGCGCAAGCACCGCCATGGCCAGGGTGCCCAGAGGGCCTGCAAGTGTGCGTTTGCCAAACCGATCCAGGCTGTTCGCCGCCACGTCCAACGGCAACAAAGTTGCGACGGTATGGCCGGATTCCTGTACAGGATAAGCACGGGCAAGATCGGCCATCACGCGATTCAGATCGGTGCGCGCCTGTTCACTGCTTACTCCCTGCTTGAGACGGCCAACGGTCCGCATCCAGTGCATGCCGCGCGCCTTCGCCCAGGCCGGGTTCGTATGCAGAGGCGTATAGAGAGCATTGCGTGCTTCGAGCGGAAAGCGGAATCCGGCAGGCATGACGCCGATTACGGTATTGGCAATTCCATCGAGCTCAACATCTTTGCCGACTACGTCGGCGCTCCCACCAAAACTGCTTTGCCAAACCTCGAAGCTCAACACCACGACGTTGTCTTTGCCCGGCTGGTCTTCACCCGGAAGAAAGGTGCGCCCGAGCAGCGGCTTCACACCAAACACATCGAAAAAGTTGTCGGTACTTTTCACTGCGCTAAGAGCCACCGGTCCGCTTGGTCCTTCAAGGTTGACCCTGCCGAACATGGAGTAGCCGGCCAGCGCTTCGAAGCTGCGCTGCTGCGCACGCACGTCGAGGTAGCTAAGGTACGACGACGGCAGCGTGTCTCCTGCATTCCCAACAAACACGGGATAGACAAGGCGATCCTGATCGGCGTAGGGCAGGGGCTGCAACAACACCGCGTCAATCACGTTGAAGATGGCCGCGGATGCGCCGATGCCGAGGGACAGAGTCAGGATGGCGGTGATGGCGAAGGCGGGCGAGTTGCGCAACTGGCGCAGGGCGAAGCGAAGATCCTGAAGCACGGAAGCGACCCACAATGTGCCCCGGCTTTCGCGGCAGTCTTCCTTGATCTGCGCCATGCCGCCGAACTCCAGGCGAGTGGCGCGGCGGGCTTCGTCTTCGGTCATTCCGGCGCGAACTTTGTCGGCAACCTGCTGCTCCATGTGAAACCGAAGTTCGGCGTCCAGTTCCCTCTCCATGCGCTTGCCCGTGAATAGCCGCTGAAACCAGCTCATGATGTTTCCCCCTGCGGATCTTGAAGAATCAGCCCGACTACCTCGGTAAGCCGAGCCCAGTTCGCGGTCTCATTTCCAAGCTGAAGCTTTCCCCTGGCCGTGAGGCGATAAAACTTTGCCTCGCGTCCGGTTTCCGATGGCCTCCAGTCGGCGACTAGAAACTTCTTGTATTCCAAGCGGTGCAATGCGGGATAAAGCGAACCCTGCTGAACCTGGAGCGCCTCCTGCGACATTTGCTGGATTCTCTGCGCGATGGCGTAGCCGTGAATGGGCCCCAAGGCGACGACCCGCAGAATCAGGAGGTCGAGAGTGCCTTGTGGGAGATCGAGTTGTGCCGAGTTCTTCATACCTAAAGCTTCTACATATATACACGGCGATATGTAGAAGGTCAAGGCTTCGAATAGATGTGATGGAAATCGTCCGCCAGCTGGCTCTCAATTGCCTAAAAGCCTGTCGGCGCGGATTAGTTCGCAAAATGCCGCAGCGTTGATTGGCAAAGCTCTCCCGAAGCTCCAAAGCCAAACCAACAGGCCAAAAGCCGGTGCTAGCCTCCCGGCGGAATCAACCGCTGACAGCTGGCTCGCTACGTTTGCCGTGGGATGTCGCGGTGGAGGGCTTTTACCTGGTAGCCGGCGCGCTTTAACTGATTGGCGATTTCTTCGGCCATCATTACGCTGCGGTGCTGGCCGCCGGTGCATCCGAAGGCTACGGTCAGGTAGCTCTTCCCTTCCTCGACATAATGCGGAAGCAGGTAAAGCATGAGGTCAAGCACGCGGCCCAGAAACTCTTTTGTCTGCGGAAAGCTGCAAATGTATGCGGCTACTTTGCGGTCTAAGCCGGTCTTCTTGCGGAATTCTGGAACGAAGTGGGGGTTGGGCAGGAAGCGAACGTCGAAGACCATGTCGGCGTCGAGCGGGACGCCGTTTTTGAAGCCGAAGCTGAGGCAGGAGACGAGTAGCTGCCTGGCCTGTTCCTCGTGGCCGAAACGCTCGAGGATGTTGGCGCGGAGCTCGTGGACGTTGAAGTTGGAGGTGTCAATGAGCGTGTCGGCGACGTTGCGGATGGGGTCGAGCAACTGGCGCTCTTCAACGATGGAACGGGAGACAGTCTCAGACCGGCCGAGGGGGTGGGGTCGGCGGGTTTCAGAGTAGCGGCGGACGAGCACGGCGTCCTGCGCGTCGAGAAAAACGACGCGGGTGGATAGTTGCTTGCGGACGCTTTTGAGGATTTCAGGGAGGCGGTCGAGAGTGGCGCCTTCACGGATGTCGACGACGATCACGGCATGCTCGATTTCGGCGGATGCCCGGACCAGGGCGGCAAAATTGGGAAGCAGTTCGAGCGGCAGGTTATCGACGGCATGGTATCCGAGATCTTCGAAAGCCTTGAGGGCCGAGGCCTTGCCCGCGCCGGAGATTCCGGTGACGATGACCAGTTCCTTTTCCGGCTTTTTGATTGTGCTTGCCGAATTGCGCGCCGGCTTTGTTGGCGTGGCCTTTTTCGGAGGAGTCATGGGCACATGCTACACCGAAGAGGCGGACTCAGGCACCGGCAGGGGTTATCCAGCAGCCTTGTCGAGCAAGGTTGAGGGCATTCTCGGAATTCATGGGCAGGGAGAGCAGGCCGCCCTGGCCGAGTTCGCAGCCCATGCGGCACAGAGCGGTCAGCTGCTCCGGAGTCTCGATGCCCTGCGCAACCACCTGGATGCCGAGGGTGTGGCCGAGGCGAACCAGCGACTTGAGAACCGCCAGCCTGCGTTCCCTGGACGTGGCAGCGGCGGTCAGCTTTGGATCGAGCTTGAGCACGGCGATTGGCAGGCGCATGAGGTGATTGAGGGGCGCGAAGCTGGAGCCGAAGTTGTCAATCGCAATGCGGACGCGGCATTCGACGAGGCGCTCCAGAATGATCACGGCGGCTTCAGGATTCTCGTTCAGCGTGGTTTCCGGAACCTCAATCACCAGGCGCCAGGGATCGATGATTGTGGTAATGAGTGCGGCCTTGACCTGATTCACCAGATCGCAGTGGTAGAACTGGCGGCTGGTCAAATTGACGGTGAGGGTGAGATCGGTCTGCCTCAATTCACGGGTCCAGGCCTGCAACTGGTGGCAGGCGGCTTGGAGGGCCTCCCGGCACAGGGTGATGGAGAGGCCGGAATCCTCCGCTATGGGTAGCAGATCGCTGAAGCTTTCAACCGAGCCGTCGGGCAGGCGGCGGCGCAGCAGGGACTCAAAGCCCTCAAGCTTGCCGTTCTGGAGGCGGAAGATGGGCTGAAACCAGAACTCGAACTGGCGCTTCAATAGAACGTTGCGCAACTCGCGTTCCCGCTCCTGCCGGCTGGTGAAGCGCATGTCGAGATCCTTGTCGAAGATCTCGTAACGGCCGCCGCCCTCCTGCCTGGCGATGTAGACGGCGTGGTGCGCATCGCGGAGCAGCAGTTCAGGAACGGTGTGGGCCGGCGTGGCCATGGCGGCACCGATGCTGAAAGCAGGTTGGATGACGGCGCCAAGAATCTCGAAGGGCCGATTCATCTGAAGAAGGACGCGGTTAGCCACAATGTCCAGGTCGCCGGGGTCGAGGATGTTCTCGACCAGGATGGCGAACTCACCGCCTTCGAGGCGGGCAGCCGAGTCCTGGGTGCGCAGCACGGCGCGCAGGCGTTCGGCCACGGCAACGAGCAGCGAGTCGGTGGTGGTGGCGGTTTCGGTGTTGGGCAGATCCAGGTCGAGCAGGAGGATGCCGCAGGTCTGGTCTCGGCGGCGCGACCGGCGGTTGAGCGCGAGGCTCAGGCGGTCTCGGAAGAGCGCGCGGTTGGGAAGGGCGGTGAGCGGATCGTGCAGGGCGGCGTCGAGATCGGCGGGTTTGGCGGCGCCGAGGGAACGGAAGCTGAGGATGCAGCCGACCCTGGCTCCATCAACCATCAGAGGGCTGGCCAGCATGGAAACATCCAATGGGTTTCCCGACTTGGCGATGCGCATGGTCTGAATGGGTTCGCGCGCGCTCCTGGGCAGATCCTGATCTACCAGCCTTTCGAGCATTGCGTGCTCATCGGCGTGGGTCGCAGGCACAATGAGTTCGCGCAGACTGGCGCCTGTTGTCTCATCGACGGTGTATCCGAACATACTGGTAAACGCAGGGTTGGTGTAAAGCACGCGGTCGCCGCGCACGATAACGATGGCTTCGGGAATGCTGGAGAGCACATCCTCAATGAAGCGCGATTTGGGCGCCTGCACGCGCCCTCCGGGATGAGCGACGATGATGGCATCGCAGAGCTCGCCGTTGAGAACGCTGTAGGTGCCTTCGACGGGCAGGAGGCTGCCATCGCTGGCGGTAAGAGTGGCATGGAACGGATTGCCGTGGCGTGTGCCGGTGAGCAGGGTGCGCGGCTCGGCGGCGCCTGAAGATAACCCCCACAGAATGTCTTCGACCGGACGCGGGATCCACTGCGCTTCTCCCGAGCCGATCATGTGGCGTGCTTCCGCATTGGCAAAGACTACTTTGCCTGCGCGTTCGAGGAAGACAAGAACGGGCAAAGCGTCAAGAACGCCCTGCTGTTCCGCGGAGTCCGAGCTTTGGGGTAGATGCAAACTCACGCCTCCTGGGAGTCGCCGAACGCCTGGAACGGGAGGGAATGTCTCTGCCAACTCGTGAGTCCCTCGCGGGTGCGGCTCCACTCAAAATGCTATGCCGGACGGAGGGCGGCAACCATCCCCTAAAACGGGCATATGATGCAACCAAAGTCCGCAATGTTTGTCGCTTGAAAACTGGGATTGTGACGAGTGTGGAACCGGGTTTATCTAAGAAACATCCCGCAAGGACATTAATCTCTTCTATTTTTCTACGACATGCGGCACCCTTCGATTGCGCTCGGGGCAGGGTCTGAAGTCCTGCCCTTTCGCACATCTACGCCAATCCAACGCATTTTAGCGAACTCTCAGGGCATTTCTACCAGTTCCATCTGGCCGTCGCGGCGGCGGTGAAGGACGAACATCTCTCCTGCGGCGTTGCGGAAGATGAGCAGGTCGCGGTCGCGGAACTCGGCTTCCTTGACCGCCTCTTCAATGGTCATGGGGCGGAGGATAATTGCCTCGGCGCTTTTGAGGATGTGCGGCTCGACCACCGTGGCGCGGGAGGGGAACGAGTGTACCGCGATGGAGGCGCGCGGCTTGGCTTTTGCCGGCCTCTCGCCTTCGGCAGGCTCGGTCTGGGTGGGGCGCGCCTTGGGCCGGGAAACCGGGGGTGCGGTGAGCACTTTTTCGCCTTTGGGCAGGCGCTTGCCTTCGAGCCGGCGATCACGGAATCGGCGGGCCTGATTTTCAGCGTGATCGATGGCCACGCGGAGGGCCGCATCGAGGGTGTCGGCTTTGCCAGTGGCGGCAATCTTCTGCGCGCGCCCCTGAACGGTTAGTTCGACGATCTGCACATGGCGCTGGGCGCCGAAAGTGATGCTGGCGTGCGCGGTTTTGCCCAGGATGCGGGCGATGCGTTCCATACCCTCCTCGGCCTGCGTGCGCAGGGCCTTGGAGATCTTTACTTGCCTGGCGGTGAACTCCACTTCCATGGTCAGCCTCCGCTTCTCGTTCTTCCCACCAGGATTTCGCGGGGGGAACTTCGGATTGTAAAGCTATCGGTCGCCAGTTGTCAGTTTCGAGTTGTCAGTTTCAAGTTTTAAGTTCTCAGCGGTCAGTTGCCGGAGGGCATTGCAGAGGGAAACGGCAATTGTCTGCCAGACATTGAGACGAGCATGGCGATCCTTTCGTGTGGGGTGTCCCCCCTCCCCAGTTGTTTTTCGTAAGAATTCCCTCTTCAAGGCTTTGCAGCGATGAATAGACCGTAAGCATTTTGTTTTGAGATATTTAAATCCTGAAAATTTGAAAACATGGAACTTAGGGTGACCCTGTTACCAGTTTGACCCTCTTGTGGTGCATTTGAGCGGGCTACCCCCCCTCCCCATCCTGCAAATAAGTAATTTAGTTTCATTGGTTTACGGGGCGGCTGTCGCTGCAAATATGACATAACAAAGGAGTTATTTGCAGAGATTAGAAAACAAAGGACTTATACGGACCTTGTCAGGATGGACGGAGCACCCAGTGTGGATCGAGACCACGGCCGCGAGTCCAGAAAAAGGCGCTGGCGCATTCACCGCGTCCCTCAAGGACGCAAGGCCGGGGGACGCAAGGCCTGCGAAGAGGCCCGCGGCTAAAGCCGGATTGAATCTATGGGCTTGATTCGGGAGGCTGAAGCCTCCCGCTCCCTCCGACGTAGAGCGTGCCGGGTTTTTCATCAAGCTGACCCGTGGCTATTTTCGTCCTGCCCCTGCGGGACGCGCGCTTTATGGGGGAAGGAAAAGCGAACGAAAACGGAGCCCCTTATCTCGTTTAAGCAGTGTTGCTTAGGGCTGTTTAACGCGAAGGTTCGAAGAAGATGAAACAACCATTTTTTTCCCGCCAGCCTCCTGATTGCGGAATCCAGGCGCTCACGGAAGGCTGGTTTGTGGAGTTGCTTTTTGGTCCGTTTGCGACTCTATTCCATTGTGCGCCAAGGCGGGGAAAGAATACGCAAAACGGACAAAACTCTATTTGCAATGGAATGAGGTGTTTGGGGGAAATATGGAAGTTTCAGGGCTTGACTTTTCGTGGGATGGACCCCTTGCTTGGGTGAGACACGATAATTGGGGGACAGGCTAGTGGAGTGAACCCATCATTCCCATACAGGCCGAGGCTTCCTCCACGGTCCCCAAAGGCGAGGGACCCTTCGACAAGCTCAGGGCAGGCTCGTGGGCACCCACAGGGTGGTTTCAAAGGGTATCGGGACCGGAGCACCCGCCATGCTCATTGGCCGGCGATCTGGGCGGACAGCTCAAGGCGCGCGTCGGGGCTCTCCGTATCGGCCATGAGCGCCACGGACAGCACGGTGATGTCGTCATCCTGCCCAAAGCTGCAAGCTGCGTCCACAATCTGCTGAACCGTAGGCTTGGCCTGCATCAACGTTGAAAGGCGATCGTACCCATACAGGTCTCCTTTGGGGCCGCGTGCCTCCAGAACGCCGTCGGTGAGCAGCGTCAGTGTCTCGCCCGCCTGCAGATGGATGGTTACGGATTCATACTGCTCATTTGCTGCGAGGCCCAGAGGCAGCGATCCTGGTAAGTCGATTTCGCGGCCTGCGCGGAAAGGTGCGAGGTGTCCGGCATTGGCAATGGTCGTTCTGCCGCCGGGCTCGATGAGGAGCGCAGTGCAGGTGGCAAAACCGCCCCTGGTGCGGCCCAGCAGCCGGTGGTTAAGCCGGGTAAGAATCTCGGCGGGGTCGCTGGTAAATTCGGCCAGGGTGCGCACCGTACCGACAATCAGCGATACAGTCATTGCGGCTTTGAGTCCCTTGCCGCTGACGTCGCCCAGCACAATGAGCGCGCGAGGCTCGTCCTCTAATTCGCCAAGCGGAATGACCTGGTAGAAATCGCCGCCCACCTCGTCAGCGGGTTTGTACACGCTTGAGATGGCGAAGCCCGGAATAGCAGGCAGGTCGGCAGGAATCAGCACATCCTGCACCTCATGGGCGGAGGCAATCTCGCTCTCAATATGGATCTGGCGGCGGCGTTCCCGCGCCTGTTCGCGCGCCACCGTAAACAGCAGAACCAGGAACAACATGGTATTGAGAATGGCGGGGATACCGAAGACGTAGGGGCCCAGGGGAATGGCGGGGTTGAGATGGTGCCAGGGGAGTTCAAAATGGGTATAACGGATGCCCACCCAGGAGGCATTCACGACCATGTTGTAGCTGCCGTAGATGGCGGCCGTCAGCGCCAGCGGAAGCAGCGCTCGTGATGCGCGTCTGCGTACACCTGCCACCACGATCACCAGCAGATAAATCGGCGTCAGGGCCGTGATGGCTTCGGCTGCCATGGCGCCGGCCTGCATACCCGGTCCAGCGTTCTCCCAGAACGCCTTGAGCGTCAGGTCAACCGCCAGCGCGCTCAGGTTGATGGCGATCAGCGCCACGCTCCATCGCCTCCATGCCGGGCGCTTGTGCAACCCGAACAGCGTCAGCAGCAGCATCCATAACGAGATGTTCTGCACCGCGAGCACTATGCCATCGTCGCTGATGTTCGCGAAGTTCGACATGCCGAACAGGACGATGCTCAAGCCTCCCATGCACCACACGAAGTTGCTGATCAACAGCAATGCAAGCCAGAGGTAAATCAGGTTGCGGCGTTCGCGCAGATACAGCAGCAATGCGATGACGCCGGTTATGAACAGCGCGCCCGCGAAGATGAAACGGGGAAGCATAACGTACTCGGACTTCATCTCCGCCAGGTTGGGCCGCATCGCAAGCACCGCCGGAGATCCGATCAGAGGCGCGGCTCGTAAGCCGCCGCCCCAGATTCCATCATCCGATGACAGAGGAGCCTGCCACACCCGCAGCGCCAGCACTCCATCCAGCGGCGCCCCTCCCAGCCCGAATACGGTGCCGTGCTTGTACCGGAACCACGACGCGTGGGGTGGGAATTTGCCGGTTCCGCCCAGCTTGTGTCCGTTCCAGTAAACCTCGTATGCATCGTCTACTGGCGGAATCAGCACCGCCAGCTTCCCTCCGCGTCCCCCGATCTGGATGTGCTTCCGGTACCACGCAAAGCCGGTGTATCCGGGATGGGTCTGGTCACCCCATGTGTCGTCTCCGTCCAGTTGTTCCCAGGTTGAGTCGTCGAAGGCAGGATTGGACCAGGTCGGGCTGTCGCCCAGGTGGAACTGCCACTTCCCCTCGATGGTGACGCTGCCGGGGCCGGGGTTTGCGGCGATGAACGGCTCACTGGACGCGCGCATATCCGGAACAGCAAGCAAGGCCAGCAAAATAGCAGGCGCAATCGGCCAGAGAATGGGACGCCGGGCCTTCCGTGGAATCATGCTAGGGGCTCCCATGACACGTGCTTTTGAGGATGGCGGAGTTCACTGAGGATACCCGCCGTCAACACAGAAAGCAACAAAGAATCCGCGGGCGGGTGGACCCGGTCCCTCAAGAAACTGACAGCTGTTTTTCTGGCAACTGTCTTTCTACCCGTTTCGGCGGCGGCGCTGGTGGGTTGAGGGGATATTCATGTCTTCGCGGTACTTGGCTACGGTGCGGCGGGTTAGCTGGATACCTTGCGCCTGGAGCATGGCGGCGAGCTGGTCATCGGTGAGCGGATGGCTCGCATCTTCGTCCTCGATCAGTTTTTTCACTTTGCGCTTGAGCACCAGCAGTGGCGTGTCCGCGCCCTCGGGGCCGTTGGAGCCCTCGGAGAAGAAGAAACGCAGCTCGATGACTCCCTGCGGGGTGTGCGCGTATTTGTTGGCCACAGCGCGGCTGACCGTGGAGGGGTGAACGCCGATCTCTTCTGCGACTTCCTTGATCATCATGGGGCGCAGGCCCTCGACGCCGACCTCGAGGAAATCCTGCTGGCGGCGGACGATGACTTCGCAAGTCCGCAGGATGGTGCTTTTGCGCTGGGCGATGTTGCGCATCAGTTGGATGGCGGAGCGGAAGCGCTCCTTGACGTAGTCCTTGACCTCTTTGTCGGTGCCTTCGGCGACGAGCATGCGTCGGTAGCGCTGGCTGAGGCGCAGGCTGGGCAAGTCTTCCTCGTTCATTGAGACTGCCCATTCCGCTCCGCGCTTGATGAAGACGACATCAGGCTCGATGAGCCGGGTTTGCTCGCGGTTGTAAAGGCGGCCGGGGCGGGGGTCGAGGGTGCGAATGAATTCGACGCCGGCCTGGGCCTCGGCGGGCGTGATGTGAGCTGCGCGGGCCAGATCTTTTACATCGCGCTTGAGCAGCAACTGGAGATGCGCATCGACAATCAGCGTTGCGACTTCCATGGAGCGGCGGCGCAGGTCCAACTGGGCCTCAGCTTCGGCTCGAAAGCCGCGATGCGGATCCTCTTCCGGATCGGGAGCCTGACGAGCATATACCTGGCTGAATTCGAGCTGCTGGGCGGCAATCTGGATCAGCAGGCATTCGCGCAGGTCGCGTGCTCCGACTCCGGCCGGATCAAGATGCTGAACCAGGTCAATGGCAGAGCGGATCAGCTCAATGGCTGCGGTGAGTTGAGGTGAATGGCCATTCGAAGTTGCGTGGTTGTCGGCTGAGTCGGTTTGCAGGGCTCCGTTTTCCAAAGCTCCGTTTTCCAGAACTTTAGCTTCTGGAGAATCAAAAGCGGGGGAATCAATTTTGTGGGCGCCGTTCTCCGTGGAAAGGTTGGCAGGAATTGTGATTCCAGGAGCGTGGATGAAGGCCGCGGCGAGCTCTTCGTCGCTGGCGGCCACATAACCGCCGTCGTCCAGGTTGCCGATTACGAATTCCGCCGCCAAATGGAGGCTGGGCTCCAGGGTTAAAGCTCCCAACTGCCACGCCAGGTGATCGGACAAAGTTGTTGGCTGAGAGAGAAAGTTTTCAAACGAGGGCTTCTCGCTATCGTCAAACTCCGGCTGTGTACGGTAGCCGGGGTCGAGATAGTCCTGGAAGTACGAGCCGAAATCGATCTCAGTGAAGACGTCTTTAGGCGGAGCGGCGGTCTGTTCGACGCCACGTTCCAGTTGTTCCTCGCGTCCAGCGATCTCATCCAACATTGGAACGGATTCATCGATCTCCTCCAGGACGGGATTTTCCACCATCTCGGCATCGATCATCTCCTTCAGTTCCACCTTATTCAGAGCAAGAACGCTCACCATCTGCATCAGACCCGGAGTGAGGATCTGGCGTTGCGCGACTTTGAGGTTCAATCTCGGTTGCAACAGCGGCATAGATGGAGGCTCGTTTCCCGAATGGACTCAGTGTAAGTGTAATCGCATTAAAAAACGATCATCGGTGAAATTGGGTCATTCCGGGACAAGATTCCCGGTTCAGGCCATTATCAATTTGGGAATCCGGGATGTGAATCCCCCGAGTTGGTAACACGAAGCGGGGGATTGACAGGGTCGAATTCGAGACAGAGCCCTTTTGGTTATGGCGCCCAGGCTGGACCTGCACGGATCAGCCGAGCGAAAAACCTTCGCCCAGATAGACGCGGCGTACATCGACATCGTTACCCAGCTCGTGCGGGGTACCGGCGCGGAAGATGCGGCCTTCGGCGATGATGTAGGCACGGTCGGTGACGCTGAGGGTCTCACGCACGTTGTGGTCGGTAATGAGAATGCCGATGCCGCTGGCCTTGAGGTCGAAGATGATTTTCTGCAACTCGAGCACGGCGATGGGATCGATGCCGCTGAACGGCTCGTCCAGGAGGATAAAGCTGGGCTGAATGCAAAGGCAGCGGGCGATTTCAACGCGGCGGCGTTCGCCACCGGAGAGCGCATAGCCGCGGGTGGTGCGGATGTGACCGAGGTTGAGTTGATGGATCAGGCGCTCGGTGCGGGTGCGTCGCTCGCGGCTGCCGAGGGGCTGCGCTTCAAGGACGGCAAGGATGTTTTCCTCTACGGTGAGCTTGCGGAAGACGGACGGCTCCTGGGGCAGGTAGCTGATGCCGAAGTTGCGGGCGCGCAGATACATGGGGAGGCGGGTGATGTCGGTGGAGTCGACCATGACGCGGCCGGTCTCGGGGGGAACCAATCCAACGATCATGTAGAAGCTGGTGGTTTTGCCGGCGCCGTTGGGACCGAGCAGGCCGACCACCTCGCCGCGGGAGATTTTGAGGTCGACTCCGCGAACGACCTGACGCCCCTTGTAGGATTTGCCGATTCCTTCAGCGAAGAGAGTTTCCATTTACGATCTGCTTTCTTTCCCAGTCATCCGGGGCGCCATCATTTTGGCACCCTCATTTTGGTGCTGTAGTGTCCGTCGTGGTCTTGCCTGGGCCGCCTTCGGCGCTGACGCTATCGTCGAAGCTATGAAAAACGAGGGCTTCTCCAGTCACGATTCCGCGGGCCGGGTCTGTCATTTTGGGTGGCGCGGCGGCGGTTCCGGTAAGTCTATATTCGCCGTTTTCGCTGGTATAAACCAATTGTTCCCCCGTGCCGCGGCGACTCTCGGATGTGACCACGACGTGACCGCTGGCCGTCATACGGTCCACCTGGCCCTGCCCGCCGGTTTTGCCGGCGTGATTGCCCGGCGGCAGGAGGATAAGTTCCGCCTCATCGGATACGGACGTCGCAGTGCCCGTTTCGGCAACCACTCGACCCAAAGCGCCTGCGCGCATTAGAGCCTTGTGTTCGGCGTCGGAGTATTTTAAATCGCCTCCGCGCACCCTTATTACCGAGGGGGTGGACGATTTTCCTTCCGAGGGGTTGGTGGAATCGCTGTGGGACTGGTTGTGGGGCTGATTGGGAGGCGCTTTGGCGAGATCCTGGCCTGGTTTGGCCTGATCGGATCTTGCGGCGCTGACCAGCACAGCACGGACAGGTTCAGCCGGGTCTGTGCTGTGAGCTACGAGGGTCTGCTTTTGGCGGTCGAGCACGATTACCGGCGCAGTGACGGAGTTGCCCTGCTGCCAGAGACGGGCGTGTCCTTTGAAAGTGGCCACGCCGGTTGACTGTTGCAATTCAGCCTCGGACGAGATTACGTGCGACGGCTCGCGACCGCCGAGGGCGAGGCTGCTTTGGGATGGCGGACGCATTGCGGGCATGACCTGGTGGGCTGAGGGAGTGGCGTCGCCGGCGCCGGTGTCGATCCAGGTGGCTTTCACGTTGGTGTGGGCGAAAGCGTCGCCCGTATCGTGCGAGACATCGATTTTTTCCGCGGTAAGCTGCAGGCCGCCGTCTTCAACGCGGGGGTTGATGGTGAGATGGAGCCAGCCGCCTGCGCCCTCGTAGACAGCATGGCCTGCGGTGGCACGCATGGTTGCCGGGGTTGGAGTGTCAGACTTGGATGTGGGTTTGGCGACGGGCTGCTGGACCAGGACTACGTGGCCGTCAAGGATCGCGGACTGGATTTGCGCGGAACCATTTGAGGCCGCGGCGCTGTTGTAGGCGGTTGCCTGGGATTTTGGGGCATTGCCGGGCGTCGAAGGGGGGAGAAAATGGGTTTCGAGGCGATCGCTGCTGGAGGTCTGGAGGGTTCCGGTGGCGGTGGTTTCCTCCATGGAGGCGTGGCCGATGCCGGTCATGGATCTCAATTGCGACGCGGGGCCAAAGTCGCCGATCATTTCGTCGGCGGCCATCTTTGAAGGAACGATGGGCTGCTTGCCGCGCTGGCTTTCGCCGGTCACCACAACGCCCTGCGTCCCGTGAATTGTAGCCGGCTCGATCTCTCCATGCCCGGCTTCGCGGAAGTCGACGTCGGCGACGGGCGAGCGCCAGGTGCGGGTGACATGGAGTGGACCGGCATTGGAGTTGGCCTGCGCGTTCAGCTCATCGCTGTGCATTTCCACACCGCGTTCGAGGTGAACGTGGCGAAGCTCACCTTTGGGCGTGAACTCGAACCCGGCGACGGGAGAGGTTCCATGGACATGCCGGCTCTGTGATTTGGCTTCGTTGACCCGGACAGAGTCCATTACGACGCCACCTTCGAGACGACCGTGGCGGGCCAGGTTGTGCTCGTCGAAGTCCATTGAGCCGGTGGGCGCGGCGACGTGGCCGCCATTCGCGGTTGCAAGGGTGAAACCGCCGGTTGCGTCAAGGTGCTGGGCGGAGCCGTCGGCACGGAAGAGGATTTTGGCAATGGCGGCGGTCGCTTCCCCGCCCCGGTAGTCGGCGGTGGCCACGAGCAGATTGCAGAGTTCGGTCTGGCGCTCGAACTCCCCATGCTGGGCATGGAGGGCAACCATACCGCCTTTGCGCTGGGTGTTCAGTTCGACTGCATGGTCGAGGACAAGGTGGCCGTTCTGTGAGTCGTAGGTGGCTCCCATGGAGCTGCCGGTTCCCTGTGCCATGGAGAAATCGACATGCTCTTTGGTGGTGGCAATGCCGGACTTCTGATCGAAGCTGAGCCCGCTGGTCTTTACATGGATTTCATCGGAGGCCGCAGTCTTTACCACGCTGGCCAATGGAGTGCCTTTCGTCTTGTCGGCCATGGCCTTGCCGGGCGTGGCTTTGGGGGCAATGGCCGGCGCAACGCTGGGGCGCATCAAGGTGATCTCCACGGGGCCGATGGCGGTGATCGAACCTTGCTTCTGGTCGTAATCGAATTCAGCGCCTTCGATGCGATCGACGCGGCTGCCGTCTTCACCATATAGCTCGATTTTCACGTCGTGGAGGCGGGCGTTGCCCTGCTTGAACTGAACCTCTTTTGACGCGTGAATCTTGTATTGCGCATGCGCGCCGAGGGAATGGGAATAGGTCCAGCCATTGGCTTCCTGTTGGATATTGGCACCGAGAGCCTTGAGGACTTCAGCGGAATTGAGACGGCGCTTCAGCCTGCCTACTGCAAGAAAGGCGATCAGGGCGACCACCAGAAGGATTCCTGCCGTCAGGACCAGCGTACGCAGCCGTTCAATGGTGAATCTTGGGCTCAGTTTGCAACTCCCAGGCGCGCCGCAAGCCGCTGGGCAAGGCTTTCACCCAACTCGCTCCACAACAGGCGCGCCGTGGCTCCGGAGGCCTTTTCTACGGCTGCGGTCAACTCGATGAGCTGGCGGACATTTTCTTCGATGTGGCGGGCAGCGGCGGAGTTCAACTCGACTCCCTCTTCAAGGAAAGGAGCGTCGGTACAGAAGTCGATGCGGATGTGGCCGTCGGCCTCGTAGGCGCCCTCGTCGAAGAGCGGGCCGTAGCCGGTGACGCGGACGAGGCGCGGCTCGCGGACCCATCGCGTGCCAGTTTCATTTAACTGCAACTCGCCGACCGTTTGGGGTTCGGGTGGGGTTTCCAGTTCCCAGAGGCTCCAGCCGATTTGGAATTCATAGGCGTAGTCTTCGTGGAGCAGTTCGAGGGATTCTTCGACGGCTGATCGCGGTTCGGCGCCACGCTCGCCCCAGCCGTAGACGCGCTGGAAGACGGGCGACTCGGTCCAGCGGATGGGCCAGACAGTGGCGGCATAAACGCGTGACTCGCCGCCGTGGGTTGCGAATTCACCGAGGACCGCGGACAGCTTTGCGGGAAGCGCTTCGAGGCGCAGATTCGGGTACCAGAGACTTAGATAGAGCGTGTCGGACATCTCTATTGATTGTAGACGCGCGACGGGAGGCTAGGATGCGGGGGAATTACTGGTGTGCCGTCTCAAAAGTTCTTAGCAGAAGTCCCGAAGTGCAACCGCAGGTCCTTCGACTACGTTTGGCCCAAAAGCCGGCCAAACTTCGCTCAAGATGACAGCTGTTTTCTGATTTGAATTCTTGAGACGCCACGCTAGGTTGTGACGATTTCGCTGAAGTCGGCGATGCCGGAGAAGCTCTTGAGAACCTCTGCGATCACGCCCAGGTTCCCCGCACGCACTTCTTCGTCCTGATCGAGGACCATCACGTTCTCAAAGAATGCGTCTACTACCGGGCGTAGAGTGGCGATGAGGGCCAGAGCTTCGCCATAGGATCGTTTGTCCCGTAACCTTTCAACATCCGGAGCAACGGAATCTACCGCGTCGAGAAGTTCCTTCGCCCCTGGCGAAAGGGGCCACATGCGAGGTAAGGCCTTGGCATAGTGCTTTTCCTCGGCCTGGCGCAAAATATTCTTGATGCGTTTGAAAGCGACTGAAATGGCTACGAAATCTTCGGACGCGCGTGCCTTGGTTAATTCTTCGGCGCGGGCGATGGCGTCGCGGACATCGTCGGCGCCGGAGGCGAGGACCGCGCTGACTACGTCGTAGGCAAATCCGCGGACGTCTTTGAGATAGAAATGCAATCGCTCGCGGAGGAAGGCGGCCACCTGTTCCCTGTTTGCGGCGTTGGCATCAGTTGACGCGACCACATTGGCAAGGGTCAGGGGAAGGCCTGATTCAGCGAGGATTTTTACGATCGCATTGGCGGCGCGGCGGAGAGCAAATGGATCTTTGGAGCCGGTGGGCGCGTTGCCGATGCCGAACATGGCGGTGATGGTCTGGATGCGGTCGGCGAGACCGAGAAGCTGTCCGTCAATGGTCAACGGAATCGCGTCTTCAGTGGAAGCGGGCTTGTATTGGTCGTAGATGGCTTGCGCAACGGTATCACCCAATCCCTGCGCTTTGGCATACAAACCGCCTATAACTCCTTGTAACTCGGTAAACTCCTTGACTAACTCGGCAGTCAGGTCAGTTTTGGCAAGTTCAACGGCTTTCAAGAGATCGGTTTCTTCAAATTGAACGCCGGAGGCTTTCACTGCGGAGGCGAGGGCAAATGCTATGCCGAGATTCTGCTCGGTCTTCCAGTGATAACTACCTAACTCCTTCTGGAAGGTGACGGACTTGAGGCTTTCTACCCGGTCTTCAAGCGAGGTCTTCTGGTCGAAGTCCCAGAAGAAGCGGGCGTCTTTGAAACGGGCACGTAAGACTCGCGCGTTGCCGTGGCGAATAATCTCGGCGCCCTCTTCGTCGGCCTCAGTGTTTAGGACGGCTAGAAAATGCGGGGCGAGCTTGTGTTGAGCGTCTTCGACGGCGAAGTATTTCTGGTGGTCGCGCATCACGGTGACCAGAACTTCTTCTGGAAGAGCGAGGTATTCGGACTCGAAGTTGCCGAGGATTACGCTGGGCCACTCGGTGAGGTGGACGACGGTTTCGATGAGCGATTCGTCTTCACGCCAGCGCGCGCAGGGGACTTTACGCGTTGCGGCATCGAGGGCTTTGCGAATGGTGTGGCGGCGATGGGCTACGTCGACGGCGACAAATGCTGCACGAAGCGATTCGGAATATTTGGATGCGCTTTCGATCACGACTGGGGCTTCACCGTGGAGGATACGGTGACCGCGGCTGGCGTTGCCGGCGGCGATACCGGCGATTTCGAGCGGGACAATGTCGGAGTCGAGCAACGCGACAACCCAGCGCACGGGGCGGACAAAACGCTCTGGCTTGGTGGCGCGCCAGTACATGTTTTTTGCCCAGTAGAGGCTGAGAACTTCTTTGGGGAGTTCCGTCGCAAGAAGCTCTGAGGAGGCACGGCCCAGGCGCTTGACGGTTGCGCCGACGTATTCACCTTTGGCGTTGGTGACTTTTTCAAGGGCATCGACGGCGACGCCGGCCTTTTTTGCAAAAGCTTCGGCGGCGGGCGTGGGTACGCCTTCTTTGAAGGCGACTTTCCACGAGGGGCCGGTGAGTTTTTCTTCGGTATCGGCCTGGCTCAAGAGCACGCCCGAGACCAGCACGGCGAGACGGCGCGGCGTGGAGTAGGTGGTCAGCTTGGAGTCAGCGCTGAGCAGGCGCTCGCGGGTGAGGAGGTCGTTCACGCGCTTGCCTAACTCGGCTTCAGCGGCGGCGATCATGCGGGCGGGAACTTCTTCGAGTCCTATTTCGAGGAGAAAATCTGCCATTGGTTTGTTGCTTTCCAAAATCCAAATTCGTGATGCGAGATCGCCGCGGCCCTACGGGACGCGTGGCCAAACTGCTGGATGCTCACCCAGGAGTGCGCTGCGCTTCTCCTGGGCTATTCTCGATTCGTCCCTACGGGACAATCGGTTGTGGGAGACGCATTGGCTCATGCTGCCTGCTACGGACGACCAGTGGTGAGAATCGCTTTGATTCATGCTGCCTGCTGCAGTGCGTAGGCTTTGGCTACGCCTACGGCTAGATTGCGGATGCGGCCGATTACGCCGACGCGTTCGGTTACGCTGATGGCGCCGCGCGCATCGAGCAGATTAAAGAGATGCGAACATTTGAGTGCTAACTCATACGTTGCAAGTAATGGGAAGCGATGCTTTTCGACCGGGTCGGCATCTTCGGCTGCGAAGAGCGCGTTGGCCTTGGCGATTAGTGATTGCGCCTCCGCTTCATAAAGGTTAAAGTGCTCCCATAACTTGGTAACATCGGCAAACTCGAAGTTATACACGGAGAACTGCAACTCTTCAGCCAGCCTGACATCGCCATAAGTCACCGGTGCGCCGGTATCGGAATCGATGGCCCAGACGATGTCGTAGATGGAGTCGACATCCTGGAGGAAAGCGGCGATGCGTTCGAGGCCATAAGTCAGCTCGGCGCAGATGGGGTCGAGGTCAAGGCCGCCGCATTGCTGGAAGTAAGTGAACTGGGTGATTTCAAGGCCGTCGAGCATGACCTGCCAACCGACGCCCCAGGCGCCGCCGGCGGGCCACTCCCAGTTATCTTCTTCAAACTTGAGGTCGTGGTGACGGAGGTCGATGCCGATGGCTTCAAGCGATTCAAGGTATAGCTCCTGCACGTTGACTGGAGGCGGCTTGAGGATGAGCTGGAACTGGGTGTGCTTGAAGAGGCGGTTGGGGTTCTCGCCATATCGGCCGTCGGCGGGGCGGCGCGAGGGCTGCGCGTAGCCGACGCGATAGGGCTTGGGGCCGAGGACGCGGAGAAAGGTTTCGGGGGCCATGGTACCTGCGCCCACTTCGACGTCATAGGGCTGCTGAAGGACGCAACCGCGCGCGGCCCAGAAGCTTTGCAGGCGGAAGAGCAGTTCCTGAAAGGTGAGCGGCACGGGTTTCGAGGGAGACACCGCCGCGGAAGATGCAAGATTGGATAAAGGCACTGGAAACTCTCTCTTGACGGAACGAATCGATTTTATCAGCTACGGCACTTTACCCGGCCTGGCAGCTTTCCATAACAATTTGCGCAACCGGCTTGGCCGCATACTCTCGAACCATCAAGACTATTCGGTTTCAAACAGCGATTTGGAAAGGCCCGATTGCCGAATAATGCTTTGGAGGGTGCCGCGCCTGAGGGGATCGTGCAACGGCACGGGAACAGTAACAGTAGTTCCATCCGCCCGCAGTTGCATGATGCGATGGCTTCCGTGCTGGCGCACAGCGGCAAACCCGTGCTGTTCGGGAATCTTGCAGGCTTCGGAGCCGGAGAGGACCCGCAGCTTACCCAACGGGAACCTCAACCTGGGTGACGAACACCTCGCTGTGCAGGCGGAGCGCAACCTCAGAAGGTGAGGCGGTCTCGAAAAAGAGCGTGAGGGCTTCGACGAGATTGGCACGCGCATCCTCGATGGTTGAGCCCTGGCTTGCGACGTCAACCTCGGGACATAAGGAGACAAAGCCGTCGTCTTCGCGCTCGATGATGGCCGTCATTCGCAGTGGATTCTGCATGTTCGGATTTTACGCCATCCGCGATTGATCGGGGTGTGGGCGGATTCAGCCGCCCATGCGGCCCAGGGCTTCGGCGGTGCGCAGGCGGCGCTCAAGGTGACGTTCGAGGGCCTGGAGAGTGAAGCGGCGGAGGTCCTGGGCGCGACGGCGGGGCCAGGGTTCGGAGGCAAAGGCCGAGACAGGGGCGCGGAGCATGCGCTGGGCAAGCTGCCAGGAATCCGCGGAGAGCGGGCTGGCGCTGCCGCTGCGGTGAAGGGCGCAGAAGAGGCCGTCGGCTAGCGAGTTGAAGCTGGCTTCGCCGGGGGTGAGCGGCTCACCGCAGGCGGTGCAGTGGGCGATGTCAGGCAGCAGGCCCATGAGGCGGGTCATCCAGAGCGAGAAGTAGGTGAGGGGCATCCATGATTGGACAACTTGAGGCTGGATGGCATCGGTCTGACTTGGAGTTTGGGCGGTGGTCTGGTCGAGAACGGAGAGGAGCAGGCGGAAGATGGTTTCCTGGGGGTCGTGCTCGGGGAGGGCTTCGTCGATCAGTTCAGCGAAGAAGCTGAGGACGGCCAGGCGGACTTGGTCGACGGGAGCGGAGAGCGGGGAGCGGATGATTTCAAGCTGATCGAGACGCACCAGTTCCTGGCGAGGGCGCTCGACAAACCAGGCGCGGGCGACGGTCATGGGCTCGAGGGCTCCGCCAAAGCGCTTGCGGCTCTTAAGTGCTGATTTGGCAACGCCTTTGACGCGGCCGTAGTCGCGCGTGAAGAAGCTCACGATCAGGTCGGCTTCATTGACCGGCCAGGTGCGGAGAACGACGGCTTCTGAGGTGAGCACGCTCATGCGTCTTCCATCTTCGCATGGGCGATGGGTTAGGGCGCCAACGTGGATCGTGGATTTGGAAAAGTAAGGATTTTAGTCTACTGTAAGGAATAGTAAGAAAAGTAAGGTATCCTGATTAAGGTAAGGGGGGCAATATGCCGACGGCTACGGTCACATCAAAGGGCCAGATTACGATTCCCGTGAAGATTCGGAAGGAGCTTGGGTTGAAGCCTGGCGTACGGATTGATTTTTACGAGATCGGGGACGGCGAGTATGCGCTGCGGGCGAAGACCGGCTCCATCATGGAGATGAGGGGCTGCCTACCCAAACCTGATCATACGATCACGATTGAAGAAATGAATCAGGCGGTTCTTGACTATGCAGCCAAACTGGACGCGGCAACCCGAAGCGACGCGCCTGAGATTTCTTCGGACGGTGAGGCTGCGTGATCGCACTGGACACCAACGTTCTCGTTCGGTTCATTGCTCAGGACGACCCGCAACAAAGCCGCAAGGCTGACCACATCATGGGATCACTGACCAAAGAGAATCCAGGTTGGGTAGGCGTATCAACAATTCTCGAACTTGTGTGGGTGATCAACAGTTCGATACGGCCTGGACGCATGGGAATTGCAAATATGATCACGCAGCTACTTACGCGTGACTCGATCGTGATTGAAAACGCCAAAGCTGTCGAAAATGCGGTTTTCCAATTTCGAAGGGGTAAAGCTGACTTTGCGGATTGTTTGATTGCGAGTTCGGCTGCGGCGGCGGGATGCAGCCGGACGCTGACGTTTGACCGGATTGCGGCGCGGGATGCGGGGATGCAACTGATCGCATGAATTCGAAATCCTGAGGCTTCTGACAACGTGGAACCGGCAATTTGAAGACGAGGCCCGCGGCTAAAGCCGGATTGAATCTGTGAGCTTTATTCGGGAGGCTGAAGCCCCCCGCTGCCTCCGACGTAGAACCTGCAGGTTTTTTCATCAAGCTGAATTCCTTCAACCAAACCCCGGTAGGCTACCAAAATTTCTGGGACGATCCAGCACGGTTGACGGTTAGAATGGGTGCAGAGGTATCAAATGCCTTCCGCGATGGTCACGTTCAATGGCCGCATTACTCTTCCCTCCGATGTGCGTAAACAACTTGGACTGAAAACTGGCGACAACGTCGATTTTGTAGAAATCGAAGAGGGCCGGTTTGCAATTGTCCATGGTCCCGAGTCTCAGATAGACCTCAACGAGGCGCTGAATGACCCGGACAGGAATGAAGCAGGTTTACACGCTGCTTCTCTTCGAGGCCTGGCAGGGGTTGGAAATTAGCGGGTCAAAAAAGACAATTCAGGGCTGAAGTGTGGGCACAGCGAATTGGGCAGCGGATCTGTTTCGCCGACCGGCGCACAAACAGCAACGCGCATCCCGCAAGAGCGGAATGCGCGTGTTGAGACGGATCATCTCGCGGGAAGCTGCCTGGGCGCGAGGTGCGACCGGCGAGTCTTAGCGGCCGAAGTGCGCGGCGTTCTTCTCGGTAAAGTGGGCCCACTTCTCCGGCAGGTCGTCCTGGGCAAAGATTGCCGAGACGGGGCAAGCGGGGACACAGGCGCCGCAATCGATGCACTCGACCGGATCAATGAAGAGCTGATCAGCATCGCCGTGGCCGTCTTCGTCCTTCTTGGGGTGGATGCAATCGACGGGACAGGCGTCCACACAGGCGGTGTCCTTGGTGCCGATACAGGGTTCTGCAATGACGTATGCCATCTTTGAATTCTCCGTGGAGACTAACTCTCGACGCTGATAGTAGCACAGGACCCCGCAGAATGACTCACGGTTCAGCGGCGGCGTTTTGCGATGCGGGAATCAGGGGGATTATCCTAGTCTCTCCCAGCCCATTCTGTGCCTGCCCAGCATTTAGAGGAGGATATTCCACAAATGAAAAAGATCGGCCTTGCCGTCATCCTGGCAATTCTAGTGTTAGCCGCAGTAGTCGTCACCCGCGCCTCGCTCCTCAAGCCGGCCCCCATCTCCGCCATTCCCGCCACGCCCATCGCGCTTGACAACGCCGGCGCCATTCAGCGCTTCGTCGGCGCCATTCGCATCCCGACCGAGTCCCAGTTTGAACAGCCGCCCAACCAGGCCGCCATGACCAAGCTGCGCGACTACCTCCAGCAAAGCTTTCCCCACGTCCACTCCACCATGCAGCGTGAAGTCCTTCCTGACGGTGCTTTGCTCTTCACCTGGAAAGGCCGCGACCCCTCGCTCGCTCCCGTCATCCTCATGGGACACATGGATGTGGTGCCCGTCCCCGCCGAAGCTCTCCCGCTCTGGAAACACGCTCCCTATTCCGGCGACATCGCCGACGGCTTCATCTGGGGACGCGGCACTCTCGACGACAAAATCCACGTCCTCTCGCTCCTTGAGGCATCTGAAACCCTCATCGCCGGCGGCTTCACCCCCGCGCGCACCATCCTCTTCGCTTTTGGCGACGACGAGGAAAACGGCGGCAACTACGGCGCGCGCAACATCGTCAAGCTGCTCCAGTCCCGCGGCGTCCATCCCGACTTTGTTGTCGATGAGGGCGGAGTCGTCATTCGCGGCGCAATCCCCGGCATCACGCGCCCCGTAGCTCTCATCGGAGTCACCGAAAAAGGCATCCTCGATCTGGAACTCAAGACTACCGGCGTCGGCGGCCACTCCTCCGCCCCGCCCCCTCACACTGCCATCGGCCAGCTTGCCGCGGCGCTCACCAAACTCGAGGCCCATCCCTTCCCCGGCTCCCTCACCGCTGCTGAAAAGGGACAGTTCACCACCCTCGCGCCTTACATGCCGTTTTCCAAGCGCATCGTGCTCGCCAATCTCTGGCTCTTCAGCCCGCTCATCGTCCACATGGGCCTCAAAGATCCTGAACAGGCCGGCGCCTTCCACACCACCACCGCCGAAACCATCGTCAGCGGAGGATTCAAAAGCAACGCGCTTCCCCCCAGCGCCCGCGCCGTCGTCAACTTCCGCATTCTTCCCGGCGAAACCACTGCCTCTGTCACCGACCGCGTCCGCCGCATCGTCAACGACCCCGGCGTCAGCGTCGCCAGCCTCAACTCTTTCACCGCCCGCAATCCCAGCCCGATCTCGCCCGTCGATTCAAACGGCTTCCAGACGCTGACCAAAAGCATTGAGCAGCTGTTTCCCGACGCCATTGTCTCGCCCTACCAGCTCAACGCCGCGACGGATTCGTCCTACTACACCGTCCTCACGCCCAACGTCTACCGATTCCTGGCCGTCGACACCGACACATCGGTACTGGCCATGATTCACGGATTAAACGAGCGAATCCCGCCGGAGAAGTATCTAAAAACCGTTCAATTCACCGCCCAATTGATCCAGAACATCCACTAGGGCCTGGCGGGTGCCCACGGTCCCTCGCATTTGGGGACCGTGGAGGTCAAGACTCGTGCCTCACTGCCGTCCAAAAAGGCGCAACATCACTCCATTGTCCGCACCGTCCCTCAAGCTATCCTGAAATCCCCCCAAGAACGGAGGCTCCCACCATGGCCAAACTCGTCTACGGACTAAACCAATCCCTCGACGGCTACGTCGACCACCAGGCATTCACGCCTAGCCCGGCCCTCTTCCGCCACTTCATCCAGCAAGTCGGCGGCCTCACCGGCCTCGTCTACGGCCGCCGCATCTACGAAGTCATGCGCTATTGGGACGAAGACGTTCCCGGCTGGACCGCCGCGGAACACGAATACGCGGCAGTCTGGCGCAGCAAGCCGAAGTGGGTCGTGTCTCGCAGCCTGAAGTCTGTCGGCCCCAACGCTACGCTGGTCGAGGGTGATGTCGAAAAGTTTATCCGTGGGCTAAAGGCTCAGCACGACGGCGAAATTGACGTTGCCGGACCCGATCTGGCCGGAAGCCTCACCAACCTCGGCCTCATCGATGAGTACCGGCTTTACCTTCACCCCGTCGTGGTCGGCCGCGGCAAGCCCTACTTCACCGGCCCGCGCCCGCCGCTCCGCTTCGCCGCCAGCGACCTCATCACCCCTGAAATCATCCGCCTGACCTACGTCCCCGCCTGATCCCGCAATTGCAATGCATCAACGCCCCGCCGCGGCCCGAGCGGCACGGCGTTGCGCGAACTCCTGTGGCGTAGGGATGGGAGAGAGTTCGCGGCCGGCGAACATGTCGCGGAAAAGGCCGGTGAGTTCGTCGTGGATGAGGCCGTTCGAGGCCAGGGTTTCATTGCTGTTGAGCTGGAATTTTCCGCCGGCGAAGTCGGAGACGCGGCCGCCGGCTTCTTCGATGAGCAGGATGCCGGCGGCGGTGTCCCAGGGGTTCAGATTGAATTCCCAGAAGGCGTCGAGGCGACCGCAGGCGACGTAGGCAAGATCGAGCGCTGCGGAACCGGCGCGGCGAACACCGTGAGAGCGCATGGTGAATTCCTGGTAGAAGTGGATGTTGGGATTGTCGTGGCGCTTGCGGCTGGGAAAGCCGGTGGCGATGAGCGATTCAGCCAGCACTGCGTTGCGCGAGGCATGGATCGGCTTGCCGCTGAGCAGGGCGCCGCTGCCGCGCTCGGCGGTGAAGAGCTCGTCGCGCATGGGATCGTAGATGACAGCGGCGACGATGGTTCCGTCGCGATCGGGCGCGGTGTGGGGCGGCCGGTGTTCCAGACCCAGCGAAACGCAGAAATGCGGAAAGCCGTGGGCGAAGTTGGTGGTGCCGTCGAGCGGATCGACGTACCAGCGAAACTCGCCGGCCATGCGCTCGCGAGTTCCCTCTTCACCGTAGACGCCGTGCTCGGGGAATGCTTCGGCGAGGCGCGTGCGGATCAGCTTTTCTACGGTGCGGTCGGCTACGGTAACCAGATCGACGTCGCCTTTGTATTCGGTCTCGACACCCTGGGCAAAGAACTCACGCAGGCGCGCGCCCGCCTCAAGTGCAATGGCTGAAGCTTTGGGAACCCATTGGAATTCCGGTGAGCAGTCTGAGGCGACGCTCATGAAGCGGCCCCGTTGCCATTGGGCTCCGCACCCTCGCCACGTGGTGTGCGCTTGCGGCCCGCTTCAGAGATGGTGCGGATCTGATGCTTGTAGATGAACAGATTGGGCTGCCCCTCGCGGGTGAGGCGCAGCATGGAGTCATCGAAGTACTCGATCCAGCCGCGCACGGTTTCTCCGTCGCGCAGCTTGATGGAAACAACGACCTGGCGATCGCTGAGAGAGCGCAGGTAGAGTGCTTCCTGGCCGGTTTCGCCAGGCGGAGGCGTCTTGGAGCGGCGGCGGGAAGAGAGCGGCGAGGTCATGGTCTTATTTTAGATGCAAGGAAGAGCTATCAGCTCTCAGTTGTAAGTTGCAAGTTGTCAGTTGCCAGGCTTCAGCTGTTAGCGTCTGGTCTCCGAATCGAGATCTGGGATTCAGGGGCCTCCAATTTTCTGATCCGTTCGGGGCAAAATTATTGTCGTGGAAATTTATCGGAAATACCTATTCTCAAAATAGGTATTTTCAGGTTATATTCTTCACATGGCGAAGAATCCAGAACACCGCGACCTTTTTCCTGGGGCGCTGGAGATGATGATTCTCCAGTCTCTGCGCTTGAAGCCCATGCATGGCTATGCGCTGACGAAGCACATCAAACAGGTTTCCGACGATATGCTCCGCGTGGAGGAGGGTTCGCTCTATCCGGCGCTGCAGCGAATGCTGAGGGAGGGTTGGCTGGAATCTGAGATCGGTACGTCGGCCAAAGGTAGACCAACGCGGATTTATCGGCTCACCGCCGCAGGCACTCGTCATCTCGAAAGCGAAGTCGTGAGTTTCGAGCGGATGTTTGCCGGCTTCAACCGCGTGCTGGCCGCAGCCAAAGCATAGGAGGTGTGGATTGTCGTTCTTCAGTCGCTTCTTCTCCCGCAACCGCCGCTATAACGATATCTCCGTCTCCATCCAGGAACACATCGACGAACGGATCGATGAGCTGATGGAAGAAGGCATGCCGCGCAACGAGGCTGCCCAGGCCGCGCGCCGTGAATTTGGCAACGTGACATTGCACCGCGAACGGAGCCGCGAAGAGTGGCAGTGGCAGAGACTCGAGACACTGTTGGCGGACCTGAAGCATGTGTTTCGCAGGCTTGGGCGGTCGCCGGGGTTCCTGATCACGGTGGTGCTGACGCTGGCCATTGGCATCGGTGCGAATACAGCGGTCTTCAGTGTGCTGAACAGCGTGCTGCTGCGGCCGCTTCCCTACCCCGACCCGCAACAACTGGTATCGCTGCACCTCAACGCGCCCGGCGCGCCGGGGCTCTCCGAATTCCGCACAGAACTGCGCCTGTCGGCTTCGATGTATCTCACGTTCGCGAGGCATAACCAGGTCTTCCAAACCCTCGGCGTGTGGAATCCCGGAACAGCGAGCATCACCGGCCTGGCCCAACCGGAGCAGATCGACACCGCGCTCATCTCCGGCGGTGTTCTGGAGACGCTGAATGTTCCCGCGGTTGCCGGGCAATGGCTTACCGCTGCGGATCAGGATTCGCATGGCCTGGGACGCGTGATGTTGAGCTATGGGTATTGGCAGCGGCGCTTCGGGGGCGACCCCGGCGTGGTGGGACGCACTATCACGGTCAATTCCCAGACGCGGGTGATCGCAGGGGTGATGCCGCGCGGATTCAAGATAGTGAACTACGACTTTGACATGTTGGTTCCGCTGGCGCTCGATCCTACAAACGAGATTCTCGCTGGCTTCTCTTATCGCGGCATTGCTCGGCTGCGTCCTGGAGTTGACCTAGCGCAGGCAAATGCAGATGTGGCGCGCCTGCTCAATGTGTGGATGGACTCATGGACCAACGGCAAGGGCACCGATCCGCACTGGTATCTGAACTGGAGGATTACGCCGGCGCTGCAGCCGCTGAAAGATACCGTGGTGGGCAGTATTCACACGGTGCTTTGGGTGGTGATGGGAACCATTGCGGTGGTGATGCTGATTGCGTGCACCAACGTGGCGAACCTGCTGCTGGTGCGCGCGGATGGGCGGCAGCAAGAGCTTGCGGTGCGCGCTGCGCTGGGCGCGGGTCAATGGCGGATTGCGCGTGAGTTGCTGCTGGAGAGCGTGACGCTGGGATTGCTGGGCGGAGCGGTTGGCGTGGCTGTTGCGTTTGGAGGACTGCGCCTGTTGACGGCGATTGGGCCGGGGGAGCTTCCGCGTCTGAACGAGATATCGCTTGACGGTTGGTCTATTGGCTTCACACTCGCTCTCTCTGTGCTTTCGGGACTGTTCTTTGGCGCCGTTCCGGCGCTGCGCTATGCACGATCGCGGCAACGTCTGAACGTGCTTGGAGCGACGCGCTCGGCGAGCGTAAGCCGCGAGCGGCAGCGCGGACGCAACCTGCTGGTGGTGGCGCAGGTTGCGATGGCGCTGGTGCTGCTGATCAGCGCGGTGCTGATGATCCGTACCTTCCTGGCGATGCGCAATGTCGAACCGGGGTTCTCCGAGCCCGCATCGATGCAGGTGATGCGGCTCTCGTTTCCTGAATCGCTGGTGCGCGATTCCACAACCGTGGTGCGGATGCAGAACAGCATAGTCGACAAGCTGGCAGCGATTCCCGGTGTTTCATCCGCCGGCTTCGCAGCAGCGGTTCCCATGAGCGAAAACGAGCCCGCCTGGGACAACATCTTCCCTGAAGGCATCGTGTACAAAGACGGCATTGCGCCGATGCGGCTGTTTAACTACATCTCGCCGGGATACTTTCATACCGCCGGCTCGCGGATGGTGGCGGGGCGCGACTTCACCTGGACGGAGATCTATAACTTGAGGCCGATCGGCATTGTGTCCGAGGGGTTGGCGCGCGAGCTTTGGGGATCGCCGCAGGCCGCTATTGGGAAGCGCTTCCAGGAATTTCCAGGAATGCCGTGGCATGAAGTGGTGGGCGTGGTTGAGGACGTGCGCCAAAACGGCGTGGACCAGGTGTCGCCCGCAACGGTTTATTGGCCTTCGCTGATTGGCGATCCATCGGCCATCGACAAGCTTGGAGCTTGGCGCACCGTCTACTTCGCCATACGCACGCCGCGCGCGGGGACGCAGGCATTTATCAACGAGATGCAGCAGGCTGTGTGGTCAGTGAACTCGAGCCTGCCGGTGGCGAACGTGAGCACCATGCAGGATCTGTTGAGCGACTCGATGGCGCGCACTTCGTTCACGCTGGTGATGCTGGCGATTGCCGGATCGATGGCGCTGGCGCTCGGCATCCTGGGCATCTACGGCGTGATCTCGTATGCGGTTTCGCAGCGCACGCGGGAGATCGGCATACGCATGGCGCTGGGGGCGAAGAGGAGCGAACTGGTGTGGATGTTCGTTCGCTCGGCACTGGTGCTTACCGGGGTGGGCACGGCGGTTGGGCTGGGCGCGGCGGCTACGCTGATGCAGTTCATGCGGACGCTGCTGTTTCGCATCAGTCCGCTTGATCCGGTTACGTTTATGGCTGTGCCGGTGGTGCTGGTGGCGGCGGCGGCGCTGGCAAGCTATCTGCCGGCGCGGCGGACGGCGGCGGTTGATCCGGTGGAGGCGTTGCGGGTGGAGTGACCACCTCCGGTGGGACAGACGCTCGCGGGATGTTCGCACCGGCTTCGTACCTCCCCGGTCCCCAAAGGCGAGGGACCCGTCGGCAAGCTCAGGGCAGGCTCGGGGGCACCCGCACGGCAAGGCGGTTGCACGGGTTTCAACTGGCCCGATTGATTAAGAGGCTGCAGGTGATACGCGACAGACAGCTCGATTCCTCTTTTCCGGTCCACAAAAGCCAGGGACCGGTTCACCCTCAGCTTGATCATGCGCAGTTTGGGGCCGGGGCCGCCCGCCGATCACCATTTCCACGCCTTAGATATCCGCTCTGATCCCGCCAAGAATCTCACGTGCAGAGCGGCGAGCATCATCTGACGGAGAAACATTTTCGTCCTCGATTCCGCGTCCCCTATAGGTGTCCCGGATGATCTCGACCCGCCCCAAGTCGGCGCCATTGGAGCCGGAGCGCCTCACCGCTTCGTATAGAGATCGACCACGCTCGATGCAGGAGAGCGCGTACGTTTCGACGGCGGCGGCGCGCTGAGCGTTCACTCTTTGCTCTGCAGGGTCAATTTTCCCAACGACTTCAGCATGAAACTCAGTCCTGGGATCCTGGATTGCCACAATGATCTTTTCGAGACTCTGTTTTGCAAGAACAAACTTCTCCACATTAAGTTCGGTTGGCGGGAGCAGGGCCTCGTTGATCTTGGGTCCAGATAGCCCAAGAACCTGAAGGGTCCAGTGCGCCGAAATCGAGCCCAACTCGGCAGATGCGGCCAGGAAGGGCAGGCTCGGTTTGAGATTGACATCCCATTTGCTAACCGTCACGCAGAATCTGACGGCGTATCCATAGTGCACAATGGCGCCGTCCTTAAGGGCTTCCCGAAACGCAGATTGTTCCAGGACCACGACACGCCGGTTGAAGGTTCCGCCCCCTGAACCGATCACGGGAATACCAAGGCTAATGGCCGATGTAATGTTCAGGTCGTAGGATTGGACTTGAGTCATGCTGAGTTGTGTGATTGAAGTCGGCACGCTATCAGCAGATGGCCGTTTGTTGCCGGATGTGGCCTTTCTTCTGCCCTGTCTTGATGTCGAAGCTGGGGTAACTTCGGATGCCCCCTCTTCACCGGTTGGTCGAAATTGTATTGCCCGGGGTTCCGCTGGCGTTGTTAGCGAGGGAATGCCGGTTACAGCAGCGGGCGCCGCAGCGGCTGCCACGCCTGATCCCCAAAGAGACCCAGCGAAAGGTGCAGAGAGCGGTGCAGCGAGAGGCGCCGCTGCCAATGCCGCGGGGGAAGAGAAGGTTGGCTGGACCCCGAAAGCTGGCGAGGGACTCAACAGCGAAGACAGACTCGCCAGATGCCCTTGAACGGTTACCATCTTTGGCTCCTTTCTTTGGGCAGGGCGGAGATCGCTCAAATTGTGCTGGTTTAGTGCACCAATGCGCTGCCGGCTGTGCTCGATCGCCCTGCTCTTGTCACATCTCCAATTTCGCCGACGTACCGATTTCGGAATGCAAGTTTCCTCGGCTGCGAATGCGGAGAATAACATCATATCGGCAAGTGGCGACTCTCGGAATCTAAAATAACCTTCACGTCAATCGTAAGTTTCTTCTCTCCTGTCACAGCTGGCCGGCGGCCGAATCGTGCTCCTTGACCAGGGCGGCTTATTTGACCAGGGCGTCGGCGGCGGTGGCTACTAGTATCCACTCGCCGGCGGCGCTGATGGTGTATTCGTCTTCAAACCACAACATGCCGAAGTCGTCGATGCACTCGGGGAAGTCGGGCTTGATGATGATGTAGCCGGGGATCATGCCGCCGGGGATGAAGGTTCCATCGGCGCGGTTGTTTCCGTAGGCCTTCATCTTGGAGACGGTGCCGATTGAGGAGATGTAGGAGGTGCTGGAGCCGGGATGCGTGCCGAGCAGGTAGTTGACGGCGCGCAGCGTGTACTCGGGGCCGACGAGCTGCGGGAATGCTTTGTGGAGGAAGTACATTTGCGCGCCGAATTCGGCGACCTGGCTTGAGCCGCCCCAGGTGCGGAGGCTGGGCGGAACGCCGAAGGGAGTCTTGGCGAGATCCGCATCGAGTGTGGCCTTGTAAGTTTTGACCGCGTCTTCGACTTGCTGCCTGAAGGCCGCGTCCATGTAGGGCAGGGCGCGCACGGCATGCCAGCCACCGAACGCGAAGTTTTTTTGCACGGTGGGGAACAGCTCGGCGACGCGCTTTTTATAAGGCTCGGCGCCGTTGGTGGCGATTAGCAATTCAAGAGCGGCGCGCCACTCGGCGTTGGCGGCCATGCCGGGAGGTCCGTAGAAGGAGGTCTGGCTGGGGGTGGGATGCGCGTGCTCGTCGTCATAGAGCTTGATGGCGGTGTCGAGACACTCTTTGGCGAGCGGGTCGTCATAACCTTTGAGGGTCTGCGATGCGGAGGCGAGCGCTGCGGCGGCGCCGTATTGAAGGAACGGCATCTTTGTGGTGAAGGCCCAGCGGTCGTCGGGCTTGCCGGAGTAGTTGCCTTCAATCTGGTTGGGGCCGAGCTTGTCGGAATAAATGCGCTCGTCGGTGATGGAGGCGGCGTCGCCGAGGTGCGTGTATTCGCGCAGGGTGGGCTCAATCATGCCCATGATGGGGTGGCCGATGGATTTGTATTGAGCGAGGACCTGGAGCACGCCGTGGCGGACCTGCTGGACCACGTCGGGGACTCCGTCGGGTCGGTGCATTTCGACGGTGCGGGCGGTTTCGTCGACGGAGAGCTCGTCCCACTTGAGGCCGAATTCCTTGTAGGCGAGGGAGAGGCTCTCAATGAGCGAGTACTGGCTGGGGGCGATGTTGTCGTAATCGCCGGCATCAAACCAGCCGCCAACATTCAATCCCGAAATGTGGTCGCCGGGGAGGTATTGCGAATCGGTTGCGGGGCCCATGAAGTAGCCGTCGAAGTGCTGGGTGTTGGGCGGAGCCTGGCGGGCGTCGTCCTGGTGCGAGACGCCATGCCAGAGACGATAGCCCTCACGGACGGAGACGTGGTCCATCTCGACGGCCAGGAAACCGTCGAGCGTGGATTGCCAGGTGCGGCTGTAGACGTCGCGGGCGATGGGAAACTGGTCGGTGCGCACGCCGGCGTATTCAATGGCGTAGAGGCCGGGCTCTTTGACCTGGGAGAAGTCGAACCTGGCATAGGTGTAGCGGAGCCAGGGCGTGGAGGCGGTGATGGGTCCTTCAAAGACCTGCTTGTAGGCGCCGTCGGTGTCGAGGCGGAGAAGCTTGGCCGTCTTGGGCGCGTCGAAGTTGGGATCGAGTTCGATGATGGCGACTTTGGGGAAGTCGGGCGGGTAGCCCACCTGGCTGTGCGCGACCATGGGGGGGCGGGTCCAGTTGGGGATCAGGTTGGGGTGAATGTGCCAGACGATTGCGGCTGTTGTTTTGCCGGACGGAATCAGGCTGCGGAGAACGAACCAGCCGTTCTGGGCACGGTTGCGGCCGTCGTAGAGCGAGATGGGCGCGGTTTCTGAGCTTACATTAATGCGATAGAGGGGGTCTTCGGCCGCCAATGTGATGCTGTTTCCAGTGGTGATGGGAAGCGGCTGGGTGTAGCCCTTGTCTTTGTCCCATTGCTCCTGGTAGGGGAGCTTTTTGGGATCGTCTGGGGACGGGAGGACTTGTTGCATCTGGGCTTGAGGGCTTCGGGGAATCATGCCGAACTGGGCGCCGTCGGCGGCGTAACTCTTGCCGGTGTAGATGGAGGGCAGGAACTCGAGATTGAAGCCTGCGCGGCCGGCTAGCTTTTCGGGGAGGGGCTTCAAGAGATTGACGCTGACGCGGACGCCGCCGGGTTCGGCTGTGACTTCGACGGTGTAGTCCATGTCGTACGTGGGGAACGAGAGATTGGCGGTGAGGCGGTTGTTGACGCTGTCGACCTGGGTGCCTTTGAGCTTGGCGACCAGATCCCACTGCTCGGGAGTGGGCATGAGGCGGACGTCGCCGTTGGTGGCGATGCGCTGGCCATGGAGGATCATCTGCATGGCGGCGTTCTTCTCATCGACGAAGACGGGATGATAGGTGTTTTGGTAGAGGATGACGCTGAAGCCCTGGGTATCGAGGTAGCCGCTGTCGGTGACTTTCATCTGTGAGTTGGCGTGAGAGGCGATCAGAGAAAGAAGAAAGGCGGCTAGCAGGACGGATTTCGGCGGGCAGATGATTGAACGAATGTGCATAGGAATCGATTTACCTCGGACGTAACAACAGTAATACTGCGGAGTGGGAGGGTCAAAGGCGGGGGCGGTGCGGGAGACGCTCGCTCTTCGCTCGCACTGGGGTCTTTGCTTCCGGCACTGTATAGAGCCAAGGACACGACGGCGCAGGCCTCCCAGCAGGAGCCGAAACCCAATTTTCGCGTTCGCGCTACGGATTGCTCTTGGGTGGGACAGCTGACGGCAACTTGGGATAGGTCAGCGAGCCGTCGCTATTGACAGTCGGTGTTGAATGGGTCACTGAACCGTCTTTATTGTAGGTCGTTACGGTGGGTTGGGGTGCATTCGCGGGATAGGTCATCGTGCCGTCACTGTTGTTGGTCACAGTAACCCCATTGGGATAGGTCGTCGTGCCTGAGCCGTCGTTATTGTAGGTCTCCGAAACGGGTGATCCCAGCGATGGATATTTTACAACCGTGACAGTGCCATCCCCAGGGAAGTCGAGGAGTTCCTGTTGCCCGTCGGAGGTTAGGGTCTGCTGTGTTGGCGGCATTGCGGGCAAGTTGGCGTTGCTTGGCAGGCAGGCCTGAATGTTTGTCATATTATTGGCCACGCAGGTGCTTAGACTCTGCGTAGATGGAGTGTTTCCCGAAGCCGACGTGGGGGAACCGAGCAGATTGGTGACGGCATTGGTTGTGGCTGCGTTGGGGTCAGTGGAGTTGCCAAGTAGCGTATTTACGGCGGTGGTGGCATCGGGCGGGGCCGATCCGTCATCGAGCAGCGAGGTGACCTGCGAAGTTGAAGATGGAATTCCATCCGGTGCGTTGGCGGTTCCGGCCATCGCATTGGCCTCACTCAGGATATTGGCGGCATCGGCGTTGATTTGCTGCTGCTGCGCGGCTTGGGCGGCTGCCTGTTGCGCGGCGAGTTGTTCCGGAGTGGGCCCTGTATCCGCTGGGGCTTCGGGCTGTGAATTGTTGCTGCCGAAGAGTCCGAAGGCTTTTCCCAGCTGATAGATCTGCATGCCGGTGCCGACGGCGTTCACCAGCTTGTTGGCCCCGGTGCTGCCGGCCGCGCCTGCCAGACCCGCACCCCCACCGCTGCCGACGCATGAGGTGGAGCAGGTGGGAGCGGAACAACTGGCAGGCCCTCCGGGGCCGAGCTGTGCGGCAAGACACTGGTAGTAGCGGGCGTTCAGCCTCATGCAGGCCGCGCCCGCGGGATTCTGACAGGCTGCCGCCTGGGTGAGGAACACCTGCGCAGCCTGTTGATATGCCGCTGCCTGACCCTGGCCGAGGCAGACAGACGCCACCAGGCTTAGCAACGCGATTGTTGCGATTCTCATCATCACTCCTCCAGCCTGACGTGCTGATCGTTTCTATCTTTCCACGTAAGATGCGCACTGTTCCCTGCGGGACTTCCAATGCGGTGGAGATCCCATGCTCCATGCAAATCCGCGCAGCCAAAGAATCCCTTCGTTCCTGGTGCAGTCCAAGTCCCCTGCATGGAATCCACAGCGTTAGTTCCTGTATAACCGAAGCCGCATTGCCAGTCCTTATCTGTGTTGAATGTAAGAGTGATGGCTGGGCGTTCGACATGCCATGTACCGCGGTGGTTAAGGTTATACTTTCTTGCGAATTCTTGAGAAGAAAGCGAGGTGGCATCAGACTCGATACTCTCCAAGTGCTTGTACGGAGTTCCCCACAAATACTCTGTCAAACTGGTGAAGAGTAGGAGTATGGTCAGATGCGCGCCTTTGATCTGGGTCCCATTGTCCTTGAAATAGACTTGTTGTCCCATCCAAATTGTGCCGACGAATTCAGCACGCTCTTTACGCTCGTGCTCCGTCTGTGCGCGCTGCTGGTCGAGTCGTTTCTGGCTTTCTTCCAGATGACGCTGTGCGAGAGCGTTAAACGCACCGAGGGGATACTGGCTCAAGTAGGTCTGAAAATCAGCAGGATTATCGCTGTTTTCAATGGATTTCCAGAGGACGATCTCGGCTTGGGTTGTTGTGGCGGGTTGGGGCGGCGGGGCGGGCTGAGCTGGCGCGGGCACTGCTCCCGATTCAGCCAAGGCGCATTGCTTGCGGAGCGCGCGGAGGCCGTCCTGTTTGGCTTCGGGGGCATGCTGGATGGCGAGGCTCAGGTTGTCGGCGGCTTCTTCGTAGCGCTTGAGGTTCATGAGGGCGCCGCCGGCTAAGGCGTAGGCTTCCCAGCGATTTGTGTCGAGCTGGATGGCTTGCTGGCCGGTGGCGAGGGCCTGGGCCGAGTTGCCGGCCTGGAGCTGGGTCTTGCCTTGCTGGATTAGGGTGTCGTAGGCGGGCGCGGGCTGGGCGTGGGCCGCTGCGAGGCTAAGAGACAAAAGGAAGGTTGTCAATATGGCGCGCTTTTTCATCGATTGTCCTTATTCATCCTGATCCTTCGCTATTCGGTACGGTTGCGCACGCAGAAGACCCGATCATGGTTGCTCTGTTCGGATGCGTTGGTAATCACTAGTCCATCGCCCAGGATGAAACACAATTCCAGTCCTTGATGCTTGCCCGGAGAACTGCTCCACTCCGCACCAGTCGGTTGGAGGTTTCCTTTGATGTACCCTGCTTGGCGTTTCTTGACTGTGGGGTCGACGAGGCTCTTCAACTCGTCAATCGTCGGCAGCCGCCAGTCGTCGAATCCGGCGAAGTGGGAGGCTTGGCAATACTCTATTGCCTGTTGCCAGTTCACGTTGCCAAGGTTATCTTTTTTCATCCACATCAACCGAGTGTCCGGATCGGACCATACTCCGCCATCCAATTCGGCCGCGTGCTCCCTGGACTTGCGCTCTTCAAGCAGCCGCCGCGCCTGCTGCATGTTTGCGTTCTTCTCCTCAGCGGCCTTTTCGAATGCAGCCAGCTGGCGCTGGGCCAGTGGCGCGAAGGCGCCGTTGGGATAGGTTTGGAGATAAGTCTTGAAATCGTCGGGATTGGTGCTGTTTGTGATGGTTTTCCAAAGAACGACTTCGGCCTGGGTTGTGGTTTGTTCGGGCGAAGCTGCCGGGGCGGATTGAGGAGCGGGAGGAGCGACGCCTGCTTCAGCGAGTGCGCATTGTTTGCGGAGCGCGCGAAGGCCGTCCTGCTTGGCTTCCGGGGCATGCTTGATGGCATCGCTCAGGTTGTCGGCGGCTTCTTCATAGCGTCTGAGGTTCATTAGCGCGCCGCCGGCGAGGGCGTAGGCTTCCCAGCGATTTGTGTCGAGCTGGATGGCTTGCTTTCCGGTGGCGAGAGCCTGCGCCGAGTTGCCGGCCTGGAGCTGGACTTTACCTTGCTGGATGAGAGCGTCGTAGGTTGGCGCGGGCTGGGCTTGAGCCGCACCAAGACAGACGCCGAGGATGGCGCAGATGAGGATGCTGCGAGGCTTCATGCAGTAGTGCTCCACTGTGACCGTTGCATGGATCTTCGAATGTTTGGAGGGGGCCAAACAGGAAAAGAGCTGGATTCAGACATGATGGCATATGCGCAATCGATCCGCAATCAAAACTCTTGTCCAACGCAAGATGAGCCTGAGCGAGGAAGTTGATTCCAACTCAAGATGAGCCTGAAGGAGTCCGAGCGGGCAAGCTGAGGATGGATGATCAGCGTGCTTGGAGCAGAGAAG
>JBEKET010000039.1:0-53005 GCA_050013695.1 Occallatibacter sp. | reverse complement strand
CGCGACTGCTCGCGACGGGGGCAGCGGGCTTCCGCCTTGCCGAGGTCGTAGATCACGTCCTGGCCCTCGATGCGCTTGACGGTGGCGTTGAGGACTTCCTTTTCGCGGTGCGCGTATTCCTGGAAGATGGTGTCGCGCTCGGCTTCACGGACCTTTTGGAAGATGACCTGCTTGGCGAGCTGCGCGGCGATGCGGCCGAGGGGGCTGGTGTCGCGATACATGCGGATTTCGCTGCCGACTTCGACGCCGGGAGCCAGCTCATTGGCCTCTTCGAGGGTGATCTGGTTGAGCGGGTCTTCGACCTGCTCGGCGTCGGCGACTACGGTCTTATAGATGTAGGCAGTGATTTCGCCGGTCTCTTTGTTGAGCTCTCCGCGCATGTTTTCCTGGGTTTTGTAGTACTTGCGCGTGGCCAGGGCGATGGCTTCCTCGACGGCGCCAACAACGATGCCGGGTTCAATGCCCTTTTCGCGACTCAGGAGCTCGATGCTTTGATACAAAACGCTGGTGGCCATACGATGCTTGCTCTCTTGGTGCTTCCGCGGCGAGGCTGGGTGGCCGGGCCGGTTGATTGATAGGTTGGAGGAATGCGAATCGGGCATCCCTCAGGGGCTAAAGCCCCAGTCATTTTCTGTTGCATTCGGCACGACTAAAGTCATGCCCTTTCGCACAAGGACGCCGGATTGAGCGGCTTATCCCGGCGCCGTTATACTCTTCAGATTTCCGGTACGATTTGCGCTTTTTCGATGTTGCTTAGCGCAATCTCTACCGTGCTTACGCCGGTCTTCCGGCTTTTGCTGTTCTGCTTGACCGCGTTGAGGTCGAGCGTTACGGCTGCTTCTAGTCCTGCTCCGGCTATTGTTCCGGCGGCCAATGTTACGGCTACGAGTCGGCCTTGCCAGTGCCGGTTGTTGCGAATGGGCTCAAAGGTCTGGATCTTGACCAGGCTGCCTGTGAACCGTTGAAACTCTTCCGGCTTGGACAGCTTGCGGTCCAGACCGGGCGAACTTGCTTCGAGCGTGTACTCCGCGCCGGGAATCAGGTCTTCGACATCCAGTAAAACGCCAAAATCGCGGCTGAACGCGGCGCAATCCTCATGTGTGATGCCGGAAAGCTGGTCTACGCTCAGCGTTCCTTCGATCAAGCGTTCGGGAAGACCCTGGTCTTCGTTCCCCGCCGCGGCTGCCGCAATTGCCGCCTTGAGGCGCGCGCGGCCTTCGGCGTTTTTCTCCAGAAAAATGCGGAGGGTGCGCTCCTTTGCGGGGCCGATGAACTCCAAGTCCACCACGTCCAGCCCGTGCGAAGCGGCGACTCTCGCTGCCGCCGACCGAATTTCGTCCAGCTTGACTGCCATCGAACCTTTGCTACCTAAAGGCAGCTTGTTTGCGGGGTTTTTGCCCCAGAAATTGGCCCAAATAAAAAGTGGGCTGTGAGCCCACTCATCTCTCCGCCAGCCGGCGTACACGCGGCAACCATGGCGGACAAATTCGTCTGCATGGTTATCATACGGCGATTTGAGAGGAAATTCAATGGGGAAGGGGCTGTTTGGGGGTGCAGATGACAGATTACAGGTTACAGATGACAGGTTTCAGATGATAGTCGACGGCTCGGACCGGAAGCTTCGGTGCCACATCTGACGAACAGGATCTGACTATGGGCGTCGGAGAATGTTTGTTGGATATACAATGTATATACGCAACTGATTCTTTTGACATCGAGAGTTCTATGAAGACAGCGAGTGAGCGAGTGCGGGAACGGTTGAGGAAGGATCGACCGATGGCGGTAATCAGCTTTCGGATGCCGGAAGACGTGATTGATGAGTTGAAGGAGATTGCGCCGTCGCTTGGCTTCTCTGGCTATCAGCCGCTGATTCGCGCCTACATTGGGCAGGGCCTCCGCAGGGATCAGGCGCGGATGGAGAATTCGCAGGTGCGGGTGCTGACCGAGAGTCTGCGCAAGAGGGGGATTGATGACGAGATCATTTCCGCGGCGATTGCGGAGGCGCAGTTGAAGAGCGCATGAAGGGGGTGGGAGGGTTGCTTTCGGGGTCGGCGAGTACGCGCTAGTTTTTTGGAGTTGCGTGAGCAGGCTGCTTTTCGAGCATGAATTTCACTTTGACTACTGTGCGGAAGCCATGGGGCGACCCCTCGATGAGATACGGACGGTAAACCCATTCTTTGACGGCATCGAGCGCCGCCTGACGCAACGGTTCGGGACCACTCACGGCCCAAGCCAAATCTATCCTGCCTGATTTGTTGATCTGGGCGAAGATCGCAACAGTTCCCTCGATGCCAGCTGCCTTTGCTTCTGGCGGATAAATCGGCAGAGAGTCCGACATGCACAGGGCTGCAGGTTTGTCGGGTGGAATAGGCCGGCAGCCATGGTTCTGCTGCGAACGAACAGCCACAGAACAGAGCAGCAGTCCAACCAATGACCCTGTCAATGCCGTTCGTAGCATGGCGCTGTGTCCCTCGTCGCTGCGTGATTCATCGAGGATACCGCGTTGGGATCGGCATCGCGAGCGAATTACCGGCATCTCGGAAGTTGCAGTACCTGTGTCATGTCGGCTCTATGTAGTCGCTGCCCGGTGCTAGACTCAGCACTATCTATGGCTGGCACGCATTCTCCCCATTCGTCTCATTCTTCTTCTACTGTTACCTCCTTTGCGGAGGCGCGGGCGGCGCTGCTGAAACGGGCGGCGCGTGACGCTATGGACTACCTGGAGGGCGTGGATGCGCGGGCGGTTGCGCCTTTGCCTGAGGCGGTTGCCAAGCTGAGTGCGCTGCGTGGGCCGCTGCCGCCCGGGCCGACGAGTGCTGAGACAGTCTTGCATCTTTTGAACGAATATGGATCGCCGGCTACGGTGGCGAATGGGGGCGGGCGGTATTTTGGGTTCGTGAACGGCGGGTGTTTGCCGGCGGCGATGGCGGCTTCGTGGCTGGTGAATGCGTGGGACCAGAATGCTGCGTTCCAGGTGCAGTCGCCCGTTGCGATAGCGCTGGAAGAGACGGCGCTGGAGTGGGTGCGGGAGATGTTTGGGCTGCCGGAGGGTACGGGCGGCGCGGTTGTGACTGGGGCGACAATGGCGAATTTTTCCGCGCTGGCCGCGGCGCGACATTCACTGCTGGGACGCGCGGGATGGGATGTGGAGGCTGACGGGCTGTTTGGCGCGCCACCGATTACGGTGGTGGTGGGCGAAGAGGTGCATTCGTCGCTGATCAAGGCGCTGGGCATGCTGGGGATGGGCCGCAACCGGGTGGTGCGCGTGCCGGTGGATGGGCAGGGGCGGATGCGGGCAGATGCGCTGCCGCATTTGGACGGGTTGACAATTCTGTGCCTGCAGGCGGGTAACGTGAATACAGGTGCGTTTGATCCGGCGGCGGTGATTTGCCCGGCGGCGCGAACGCTGGGCGCGTGGATTCACGTGGACGGGGCGTTTGGGATGTGGGCGGCGGCTTCACCGGAGTATCGCAAGTGGACGAAGGGCTTTGAGCTGGCTGACTCGTGGGCAACGGATGGGCATAAGTGGCCGAATATCGGCTACGACTGCGGAATTGTGCTGGTGCGGATTGCGAAGGCGCTGAAGGAGGCGATGTCGATCCAGGCGCCGTATTTGATGCAAGGCGATCAGCGTGAGCCGTCGCACTATAATCCGGAGCTGTCACGCAGGGCGCGGGGAGTGGAGCTTTGGGCGGGGTTGCGGTCGCTGGGACGGCAAGGGATGGCGGAGATTGTGGAGCGGACGTCGAGCCATGCAAGGCGGTTCGCGGCAGGATTGAAGGGTGCCGGCTACCAGGTGCTGAACGATGTGGTGATCAACCAGGTGATGGTGTCGTTTGGCTCGGCGGAGAAGACACTGGCAGTGGTGGCGCGGTTGCAGGCAGATGGAACGTGCTGGTGCGGGTCGACGGTGTGGCAGGGACAGACGGCGATGCGGATCAGCGTGTCGAGCTGGGCGACGACGAAAGAAGATGTGGACATTAGTTTGTCAGCAATGCTAAAAGCAGCTGAATAATTACCGGTTCGAAGCCGATGTAACTGAGCGGCGCGAAAAGATTGTTGCAATGGTCCTTGCCGGGTGGAGCAAAAAAGAGGACGATTGATGGACTAAGCGATGCGTATTCTTCGCCAGCGCGTTTTGGTTACGATTACGGGCACGTTCATCGCGGCGGCGATTGGAATGCTGGCCGGGTATGTGCTGGGCCTTGCCCTGATCCTGAAGCATGAAGAAGTGAAGCTTGACCAGTATGCAATCCGCATACGCGAGGAGGGCGAGCGCTCATCTTCCGGGGCGCGAGCGGTGCTGTCTCTTTTCAATGCATCGACCTACGCTTACTGCTCCGATGCCGAGATCGCCCATTTTCGCACGCTGATTTTTCAGTCGGAATACCTGAAAGACGGCGGCCGGATGCGGGACGGCAGAATCGATTGCTCAACGACGCTGGGCCGGGCGGATCTGCCGAAGACGCAGTTCAAGCCCGATTTTTTCCAGAGGGACGGCACCAGCATTTACCGGGATCTGGCTCCGTTCGAAGTCAGCGGCCAGACGGTCATAACGCTGCAACTGGGCGATTCGTTTGTTGTCTACAATCCGTTCATCCGGAAGGACCTGGAATCGCCTTCGATGCACTTTACGTTGACGGACCGCGACAGGGTGAGTGGACGAGTAGGCCGGCTGCTGGGCGGCTTGACCGAGGCGCAGGCATCAGTTTTAACCACGGAGGGTTTGGCACGGGAAGGGGAGAGCCTTTATGCCACGCGCTGTTCCGCGCGCTTCGCCGCTTGCACGACGGCCTACATTTCCATTCCCGAGGCGATGGAAGCCAACCGAAGCGAGTTCAGGACATACATTGTGCTGAGCGGGATGGGCGGCGCTCTTCTGGGTCTTGTCTGGTCGCTGATGTACCGGCGGAGCAAGGGCATTGAGCGGCAACTGCGGCGGGCAATTCGGCAGGACAGGTTGCGCGTGGTCTATCAGCCGATTGTGGAGCTAGCCGGCCGGCACATTGTGGGCGCAGAAGCCCTGTCGCGGTGGACGGACGAAGGGGGACTTGCGGTCGGCCCCGATGTTTTTATCAAGATAGCCGAGGAACGCGGCTTTGTGGGATCCATCACGGAGTTGGTGGTTCGGCATGCACTTGACGACTTCGCCGGGATCCTCCGCACCTATCCGGCTTTTCGGCTCAGCATCAATGTTGCCGCCGCGGATTTGAAGGACCCCGGCTTTCTGCCCATGCTGGAGCGCTCGGTTGACAGGGCGGCTGTTCCGGCAAAGAGTCTGGCGCTGGAGATTACCGAGAGCTCGACAGCGCGGCACGAAACGGCCATCAAGACCATCCATCGACTGCGCGAGCGCGGTTTCAGTGTGCATATCGACGACTTTGGCACCGGCTATTCGAGCCTGTCCTATCTGCAGGATCTGTCAGTGGATGCAATCAAGATCGACAAATCGTTTACGCGGGCGATTGGAACTGAGGCTGTAACCCTGGCTATTCTTCCGCAGATTGTTTCACTGGCCGCCGCGCTGAAGTTGCAGGTGATTGTGGAAGGAATCGAAACCGAGCAGCAGGCCGATTACTTTGCGGCTACCGATTTGCCGATTCTGGCGCAGGGCTGGTTCTTCGGGCGCCCTGTCAGTGCCGATGCGTTTCTGCTCGACCTCGCAAGAGAAGAGCAGAAGGTGCTGGTGTCGTGAAGGCAGTGAAATAGGGAACGAGTGAGTGAAGTGAAATACTGAAGAAGTGAAATAGTGAAGAAGTGAAAAAGTGAACGAGTGAAAAAGTGAAAAGGAATCCGCATTCGTGCGGAGGTGGAAGAGTTTGGCGGGGAGCGGAATGGACCAGGGCGATGGAACCGCAATCAGCCAGTTGGAGATGATTGGAGTCGCTTTTCGCGAGCAACTTCTGGCTTGCCTTGAAGAGTGCGCGCGAGGCCGCGAAGGACTGTTTTCAGATCGCGAAAAACTGAGTAGCGCGGAGGGTGAGGCTGCGTGGCCGGAGGCGGCCAGGCTGCGTGAATTGGCGCTCGCTCTGCAGGGAGTTTTTGCCCAGGGCGAAGAGCAGAATGCTCTTTGTGACGAGTTTCTTGATTTGTGCACGATTCATGGAGAAAGTGATCCGGGAGAGCGCAGGCTGGCGCGGGCGTTTCTGGAGCGGATTGAGAAGGGCGCAGTGGGGAGCGTGCCGGCGGGCGACCCATTAGTGAGGTAGTGAGGACGAGTGAAGAAGTGAAGAGGAGTGAAATAGTGAAGAAGCTGCAGCATTGTGCGCTTGCGAAAAAATCACTTCTTCACTTTTTCACTACTTCACTCTTTCTTTCACTTCTTCACTTCTTCATTCACTGCGCGCGAAGGCACAATCAGAAGCGCAGGCCGAGGGTTACAGGAATGACTTCAGTGCGGCCGGTGCCGTTGTATGAACTGAGCGATGGGGTGTTGATCCAGACGTAGCGCGCTTCAGCATAGAGCTTCATCTGGCCGTCGCCGTATGTGCCACCGAGGCGGTGAGAGAAGCCCCCGCCAAAGTTGATACCGCCCTGGTTGGACGAGAAGTGGTAGACGGTTTCGTTCTCAACGACAATACCGCAGTAGTAGTAGCACTCCTCGCCCTCTTCCGGATCGGTGAAGCTGGTGAGCTTGCGATAGAAACCGCCGCCGCCCGTGACGTAGACGCTGTTGACCGCCTTGGGGAACAGGTCGATGACCGGATCGAGGGTCAACGACCAGATGTGCGCATTACCGCCCTCGGTCCCAACTGCATTGATGAATGCGCCGGGCAGCTTGTCATCCATGAACTGATACTCGGCGAGCAGCGAGAAGCGTGGGCTGAAGCGAAGGCCCAGGCCGCCGGTGAAGTTGCCGCCGTAGGTGAGGAATGGGCCGCTGTAGGTGGTGGAGGAACTGCTGCCGGCGGAAGTGTCGTTGCCGACGGGTGCGTTGAAACCGCCGCCGAAGTTGCCCGCTACGCGGCTCCAGTGGAAATAGCCCTTTTGGGAGCCATATTCCTGACTGGCAGCGCCAGCGGAAGGGGTGGGTTCAAGAGCCAGAGTTGCGGCTGAAAGAGCGGGCGCGCCTCCGCCGTCATCAGTGAGAAACGGGGAAGCGCTGGAGCTTGATTCGCCGGGAGCGGAGACGCCGGCGCCGCCTTGGGCTGGGGAGGGTGAGGACTGGGCGTTTGCGAAACCGACTGCAAGGATGGTTGCACCGCAAAGGAGGAAAACACGCCGCGCCAGCGACATCCAACGGGGAGATGACATGTCGAAACCTCAGATTTGGATTTAGTTTTGCGTGCGCCCGGAAGCCATCCTGTGCTCCGGGCAAAGGATTAGACACGAAACTGTGGGGAAAGGTTGCGGAGGGGAAGTTTGGCTAGTGGGAATTTTGGCGCTTGTCCCACTTTTTATTTTTCTCCCACTAGAGTAGGATGGTGGGACTGGATGCGGAGGTGGGAATCATGGAAGTTCTGGAGCGTGATGAGAGGGCGGAAGGCGCGAAATCGACGGAACTGAGGGCGCGGATCCGGATGGGTGAAAAGGGGCGCGTTGTTGTTCCTGTGGCGATGCGCGAGGCGCTGGGGGTGAAGGGGGGGGATGTGTTGGATCTGTGCTTGGTGGACGGCGAACTGCGGATTATGACGATGTGGGAGCGGCTTCGGCGCGCGCAGGAGTGGGTAAGAAAATACGTGCCAGCTGGAGTCAGTCTTGCCGACGAGTTGAGCGCTGAGCGACGTGAGGCGGCAAAGCATGAATGAGGTTGTGTTCGATGCCTCCGCGATGCTCGCGTTGCTGCAACATGAACGAGGAGAAGAAAACCTGACGACAGATGTTCTTGCCCGGGCAGTCGCAAGCACGGTCAACCTCGCCGAAGTGCAATCCAAGCTTGTCAAGATGAGAAATGATCCTGAGAGCGCGTGGGTGGCAGCTCTGTCCACGGTCAATTTCGCGGAGCCCTACACTGAGGAACAAGCGAAGATAGCGGGGAGCCTGATCACTGCGACGGAGAGATACGGACTGTCGCTGGGGGATCGGTCTTGCCTGGCGCTGGCGATTACGTTGAAGGCGCCGGTGTATACGACGGAGCAGGTATGGAAGAACCTGAAGGTGGGGATTCCGATTCACGTGATCCGGTGAGGTGGGGGTTTGATCGCAGCAACCAGAGTGAGCGGACAGTGGGAGGTTTTTTCCCCGATCGCATTTGTATTTCTGGCGGTTGGTCTCGTTCTTGCCTCGTTTTATTTTCGCAGGCGGTGGATGCGTGCATTGGCCACGCGCTGGCAGCTCAAATTCCTGGGAAGCAAGTTTCCTGGTGGCAAGTTTCCGATGGATCGGCGGCAATCTCGATTTCCCGCGAATCACTTCAAGGAGGTTCGAATGTGCTTGCTGGGCGCTGCAACGGCAAAGAGGTCTTGATTTTCGATGCGGTTGTTGGGACGGGAAAAGGGGTGTATGCGACGTTCTTTGCGGTGCGGAGCGAGGACGATCCGTTTGGGGGGATGCCAGAGCCGTGGACACTGGTGCATTCGAATGGCTGGTTTGCGCTGTGGCGCGTTCGATTCTGGCAGATTCCATGGACAATGAGCGTTCGCCTCATTGAAGAGCAGCTCAGGAAGCTCTGACAGATGGGGGCAATGCAGCAAAGGCCGGAGCGGGTGCTCCGGCCTTTGCTGTGTAGGACGATTTTGGACTCAGCCCTGGATGTCGAACTGCTCGGGGTGGAGGGTGGCGTCGCTTTTTACCAGGATGTTTTTGCCGATCAACTCTTCGAATTCGTTGAGCCAGCCGGCGTTGTTGGATTTGAGCACCTTGACGGTCTCCGGGTTTACGCGGAGGAGGACGTCGGCGCCTTCGAAGTGCTTCTTCATCTTGCGCAGCTCGGTGTAGATCTCATTGCAGACGGTGGTTGGACTCTTGACCATGCCGGTGGCCTGGCAGGTTGGGCACGGGACAGATAAGGTCCGCTCCAGAGATTGCTTGACGCGCTTGCGGGTGATGGCGACAAGGCCAAAGTCGTTGAACTGGAGAACCTTGGTGGGGGCGCGATCGTTCTTGAGTGCTTCCTCTAGAGCCGCCATCACCTTGAAGCGGTTCTTGCGCTCATCCATGTCGATGAAGTCGATGATGATGATGCCGCCCAGATCCCGCAAGCGGATTTGGCGCACGATCTCAGGGACCGCGTCGAGGTTGGTCTTGACGATGGTGTCTTCAAGGCGCGCCGACTTGCCGACGTACTTGCCGGTGTTGATGTCGATGGCGACGAGGGCTTCAGTCTGGTTGATGACGATGGAGCCGCCGGACTTGAGCCAGACCTTGGAGCGCAGGGCTTTGGAGATTTCATCCTGAATGCCGAAGTGCTCGAAGAGCGGCGTCTCTTTGGTGTACATCTTGACGCGGCGAACGAGCGTGGGCGAGAAGCGGTTGAGGAAGCGGACGATGCGTTCGTAGTCCTCTTGCGAATCGACCCAGATGGAGGAGAAGTTGGCGCTGACCTGATCACGGAGAATGCGCTCGATGAGCGATAGATCGTGATAGATGAGCGCGGGGGACTTGGAGCTTTCAGAGCGCTGCTTGATTTCAGCCCAGAGGTGAAGCAGGAAGCGGAGGTCGGCGCGGAGATCTTCTTCGGACGCGCCCTCGGCCGCGGTGCGGACAATGAATCCGCCGGAGGCTTCGCCGCGCTCGCTGATGAGGATTCGCTTGAGGCGCTGGCGTTCTTCGTCGGAGGCGATTTTGCGGCTGACGCCAATGTGCGAGACGGTTGGCATGAAGACCAGGAAGCGGCCGGGCAAGGCGATGTGAGAGGTAATGCGGGCGCCCTTTTTGGCGATGGGCTCCTTGGCGATCTGAACGAGAATCTCCTGGCCGGGTTTGAGCAGGTCGGAGATGATGGGCAGGTCGGAAGTTTGCGCAGAGCGGCGCGACGGGCCGCCGCGGCGCGTGTTCTGGCCGGGCGCGCCTTGCGGGCTACGTCCGCCACGGCGACTGCGTCCACGATCACGATCGCGGCGCTGCTGGGCTTCGCTTGTGGTGGGCTGGCCCTCGGCGGTGGTTTCTTCGGCGTCGTCTTCTTCATCCTCATCGTCGCCGTCGTCTTCGCCGTTTTTGCCGTCGAAGTTCAACTGGATGCGGTGGTCGAGGTGGGCTTCCTGGAGCATTTCGCCGAGGTCGCCGGTGCGCATTCCGACGGGGAGGGTCTCTTCCTCGTAGTCTTCTAGATCGTGCTCGTCGGCTTTGGCGTGGTGGTGATGAGGCGCGTCGAACTCCTCTTCTTCGATGACCTCTTCTTCAATATGGCCGCTGCCGGGAGCGTAGGACGAAACCGCTGCGGCCGGCTTGGGAGCGGGCGGCGCGGGTGCGGGTTCTTCGGTCTTCTTTTTGCCTAGCCCAAAGAAGCGGAATTGGGTTGGAGGATGCGGGTCAACGTGATGGGAGGCGTCGGCGTCTGGTTCCGATGGCGCTTCCGGGGTTGAGTCCTGGCTTGAGTTTTGGGCAGAGGCGACGGGCGGTTCGTGATCGGAAGAATCTGGTCCTTCCGACATATCGGCGCCGAAGCCGGAGGTTACTTCATCCTGGCGCACTACAGCGGTTGCCAGCGGATCGGTGGCCGATTGGTCGTCAAGTATGGAATCGATGGAATCATCCTGCGGCTGGGATGCGGCGGGTTCTGCCGGTGAGGTTCCGGGAGCAGTTTCTGGAGCGCTCTCGGCGGTCTCCTCGAACTCATCTTCTTCGTAGGGCTGCTCGGCGATCTCGTCGGGCTGCTCATCGACCAAGTGGCTGACGGCTGCGTCTGGGGCGAGCCCTTCGAAATACAACGGGACCGGTGTCGAAGAGGTGGACTCGGTCATTTCTTCGTAGAACTCCTGTTCTTCGATGTTGTCAGGGGAGCGGGCATCATTATTTTGGGTCTCGCTGTTCTGAGGGGCGTCAGAGAAGCCGGGATAGGATTCTTCGGCGGGCTCGGGAACGGGCTCGGCTGGGCGGCCGCGGTGTTTGGAGATCGACTCGCCGGGGAGCAGGCCGCTGCCGTCCCATTGCAGAGGCGCCTCAATGAGCGTGGAGGGCTTGAAGTTGCTGGAGGGGCGAACCGGCGCTGGCGGCGCGGAGGTTGCAGGCGCATCGTCGGCCGAGGTGCCGCCGTACTTGCGGAGCGACTCGCCGGGAAGCACGAAGGGGGTGGGCGCTGAGCTGCCGCGCGGTGTGGGCGCCGCATCTGGAATGGAAGCGGCTGCTTGAATCGTCGGGGCTTCTTCGGACTCTTCGGGAGCGGCGTCGTAGGGTTGAGCGGATCCCTCTGGCGCAGAGTGACCTTCTTGCGATCCGCCTGGACCACGGCCGCCACGGCGACGGCGGCGTCCACGCCAGCGCTTTGCACCGGCTGCGCTGGAATCATCCTGCGCTTCGTCTCCATGCTCGGGGCCGGCAGGGATTGAGGGAAGTTCGAAGGAGCCTTCCTCGGTAGCGGGAATGGGCTCGACGGTGAGCTGGCGATCTCGGGGTTGGCGATCCTGTTTCTGGGCCTGACTTTGGTCCTGACGGGAATCGGGGCGCTGGCCGTTGCGGGGGCCGCGATCGCCGCGTCCACCGTTGCGAGCGGAAGGGGCGGCCTGGGTGGTCGGGGCAGTTTGTTCTGGAGCGCTGGTGTGGCGGATTTCGCGGGGAGGCTGAGCGCCGCCGCTGACCGCGGCTTTTTCGACCTCGTCGGATTCTTCGGGGTCTTCGAGTTCGAGGAAGTCGGTTACGTACAGGAACGCATCGCGTTCCAGGCCCACATCGACAAAGGCGGACTGCATGCCGGGCAGGACGCGGGTGACGCGCCCGTTGTAAATGGACCCTGCCAGGGTGTACTCGTTTTCGCGTTCGTAATAGATTTCCGCGAGTTGATCGTCTTCAAGAATTGCAAGCCGCGTTTCATGCGGAGTGCTGGAGATGCAAATTTCTTTTGCCATCGTACCTTTCCGTCCAGCGGCATTCGCCTGCTGGGATTACGGCAAGGCCGGAGACAGACGCGCGAAACCGGAAGGGAAGGGGGGAATTGAGAGGGATACCTTTTGGGTCGCCGGTGTGCCGAAAGTTGCGCGCAGACGAGCCCGTTGGGAGGCGAACTGTGCGAGCAAACTGTGCGAATTGTGCCCGGCGCCTGTGGAGGCAAGCCGGACGCAACGAACAAGCCGAACGATTTGGGTGGTGCGGTAATCCGATTGCAGGGAGTTTGTGGCCAACCATGCCATGAATAATGGCGGGGCCGTTCCAACCGTGGCGTGTGCACAGGCGTACAGCGCTGCTGGAGCGGGGCCAATTTGGCCTTTCGCTCTTGCGCGTTCCGTGCAACTTCTACGCTGCCAACGGTTTTCCCGTCTCTGCGTGCTCATGAACCCTTGTCCTGCCGGGCTCGAGATCCATCCGGACCTGGCCGGCTAACTACTTGAAACTTAATCTCTTGCGAGCCGGACTATGGCGGCGAAAGCAAGAGGGCAAACTTGTGAAACCCGGTCCTGGGCCCAAAGCGGCCGAGAACCGTCAGTTTACGAACCGGCGCATGCGGACATTCATCGCCACGCCCAGCGCAAGGAACGTAAACAACACCGAAGATCCGCCGTAACTCATTAACGGTAAAGGAATTCCGGTGACGGGCATAAAGCCAATGACCATGCCCACGTTGACCGCGATCTGGAAGGTCAACACAGCCACTATCCCCATGATAATCAGGGAGCCGGGCAGGTCGGCGGCGGTTTGAGCGTTTTGAATCAAACGCATCAATATGAGGAAGTATAGCAGGAGGACCAAAATCGCGCCGACGAAGCCGTGTTCTTCACTGAAGGCCGCGAAGATGAAATCGGCGTGGGGGATGGGCAGGAAGTCGCCCTGGGTCTGGGTGCCTTTTTCCGCACCTTTGCCCCAGACGCCGCCGGAGCCGACGGCGATTTTGGACTGGAGGAGCTGGTAACCGGTGCCGCGGGGATCGTTGTCAGGATTGATGAAGCTGGTGAGGCGCGCCTTCTGATAGGGCTTGAGGAGCTTGCCGCTGGACCAAACACCGGCCACCAGCGCCAGGCCGCAGGTGGAGAGGATGAGCGCCTGGCGGAGGTTGACGCCGCCCAGAAACAGGCCCGCGACCAAAATGGGCGTGTAGGTGAGCGAAGTGCCGAGGTCGGGCTGCTTGAGAACCAGCAGCAGGGGAATGCCGACCAGGGCGAAGGCTTTGAAGATGTCCTTCCAGGTGAGGGAGCGGCCGCCGAGGTTGGCGAAGTAGCGGGCAACGATGATGATGAGCACCAGCTTGACCCATTCGGAGGGCTGGAAGTGCATGGGACCGACCCTGATCCAGCGCCTGGCGCCGAGAACTTTCTGGCCGATGGCGAGGACCGCCAGGAGCGCGACGATGCAGACGCCGTAGGCCCAGGGAACGAAATCGATCAGCTTGTGGTAATCGATTTTGGCGAAGATGAACATGGCGACCAGGCCGCCGGAGATCCAGAGCATCTGCTTGGTGTGGAAGCCGGAGTACTTGGTGTGGAGGGTGGCGGAGTAAATCTCAAGGACGGAGATGGTGCAAAGCAGCAGCACCATGCCGAGTAGCGCCCAGTCGAAGTCGCGAAAGCTCAGGATCCGCCTCATCGGGGGTGTTCTTCCTTCTTGAGGGCGGGGATAAAGGCCTGGAATAGGGCTGGGAATATCCCAGGTCTCAGATTCGAGACCTGGGGCACCCGCGTTTCATCCATGGATTTTGGGGCTGGATCGGAGGTGGGCTGGATGTCGAAGTGGCCGGTGTGGAGGACGAAATCGGTAGAGTCGAGGCGGGCGGATTCCTTGTGCTTCAAGCCGGGGCGGGGCTCGGACCAGACAGCGCCCATTTCAATGGGTTTGGGTGCTCCGGCCTGGTTTTGATTGGCGAGGTTCAGGATGTTGTGGTCCTGCATGCGCTTCTTGTTCACGTAGGCGATGGCAATTTTCTGGGCGATCATGGCGGAGCCGGAACCCCAGTCGCCGTGTTCCTGGAGAACAACGATTGCGATCTCGGGATTGCGGCGGGGAATCATGCCGTAAAACCAGGCATTGGGGGTTTTTGCGCCGCCCTTGGTGTGGGTGTCGCCACCGCCGACTACCTGGGCGGTTCCGGTTTTGCCGGCGAAGTCGACGCCGTCAAGATGTGCGGCTTCCGCGGTGTGATAGAGGCCGGGCGTAGTGGCGGCGGCCATGCCGTCGGTGATGGTCATCCAGGTATCTGGGTTGAGCGGAACGGTCTTGTCGCCGGAGCCGGGGAAGCTGTCGGTGATGGCCTGGCGCATGTTTTCAGGAATCTGATCGGCATCGACCAGGTGAGGACGGACAAAATGGCCGTCCGAAGCAATGCCGGCTAATGAGCGCAGGAGTTGGATGGGCGTGACCTGCGTTTCGCCCTGGCCGATGCCGACGGAGATAGTGTTGCCGGGGTAATAGCGCTGATGGTAGTTCTTCATCTCCCATTGGGTGGAGGGCATGATGCCGGCCATCTCATTGGGCAGGTCGATGCCGGTTTTTTGGGAGAGTCCGAAGGCGACTGCATATTTGGCGATGTTGTCGATGCCCAGCCTCTGCGCGAGAGTGTAGAAGAAGGTGTCGCAGGACATGGGGATGGCTTCGTGAATATCGATCGTTCCATGGTGGTGATCGCATTTGAAGAATCGGCCGTAGAAGTCGGCGCCGCCGGAGCATGTCACGTGCATATTCTGCGCGATGCCTTCTTCGAGGCCGGCAGCAGACATGATGATCTTGAAGGTTGATCCGGGAGCGAGTTGATCCTGGATGGCCTTGTTCATCAGGGGGTGGTTGGGGTTGGTGATGAGGGCGTTCCAGTCACTGCGATTGATGCGGACGGCGAAGGCGTTGGGATCGTAATTGGGGTGTGAGACGAGGGCGAGGATTTCGCCGTTGCGAGGGTCCATGACGACGATGGCGCCGTTGGCGTCGCCCAGGGCCAGTTCGGCGGCGCGCTGGATGTCGAGATCGATGGTGAGCTTGAGGTCCTGGCCGGGAATGGCGTGCTGGGTGCGGAAGTAGCTGATCTCGCGGCCGTGACTGTCTACGATCACGTCCCGTGACCCGTCCTGACCGCGGAGCAGAGCGTCGTAGGTTTCTTCAATGCCCGCCTTGCCGACCACATCGCCCGGCTCGTAATACGCAAAGCGCGGGTTGTTGAGGTCTTCTTCGCTGACTTCACCAACATAGCCGATGACGTGGGCCGCAAACCCATCGCGGGGATAAAGGCGGCGCTCTTCGTCGATGGTTTCGAGTTCGGGGAGTTCGTTGAGGTGGGACTCAATGAAGGCCTGTTCGTCGGCGGTGATGTCCTGCTTGATGGGGATGGGCTGGTAGCCGGGGGCGGCGCGATAGTGACGAAGCGTGGCGCGAAGCTGGTCGAGATCGAGGTCGAGGCCCTTGGCGATGAGGGGCAGATCGGCGTCGACGTTGCGATTCTGCTCGCGAACCAGGAAGCAGGAGACGGACGGATATTTGTCCACGATGAGGCGGTTTTCGCGGTCGAAGATCTTACCGCGGGCGGCCATGACGGGGACTTTGCGGACGCGGTTCTGTTCAGCGAGCATGCGGAAGTTGTCCGCGCCGAGTATCTGGAGACGCCACAGGCCGGCCATCAGCGCGAGCATCATGATGAGGATGCCGTACTGCACCGCCGTCAGCTTGAGGGTGGAAAGTCTTTCGTCGCGACTGGAGCGGCCTTCATACATTGCGTTAGACACCTGGATAAATGTTCGCGTTTGGTGTTGAGCGAAATCGATTCGCCGGGACGCGCATTATTACTGGGGAAAAGGCCCCAATTCGATTGTAAGGCGAATGCGGGACGGGCGTCGGCGGGGACTCAAAAGAAACAAGTTTCCATTGAGACGAATGGAGGCGGGTTCGGAGGAAATTGCATGTGGTGATTTGGCAAGTTGGCAGGTTCGCGGTGATAACACATGAGTTTCCGTTGAGTTGTAAGGGGGACGAGTTCGGAGGAAAAGGGCGCGAGTTTTGCAATTGGTTCAGCGAGTCAGCGTCCGCTGCGCGGGCCTGGCGAGTCAGCAAGTCAGCGATGGCGCGATGATTTCTCTTTCGATGGCACTGGTTTTTATTCTCTTATTTGGAGACGGTCGAGTAAGGGAAAGAGGACCATTGCGATGAGGGAGTTGTCGATGGCTTTGATGATCTCGATGATCCAGCTCCATTCGAGGGTGAGGCCGAGCAGCATGCGGTAGACGAAGACGTAGATGGCGCTTGAGAGCAGGGAGAGCATGAAGTTGAGGCCGAGGCGAATGGTGTGGTTTTCGACGTCGATGCGAATGCCGACGGACGCCGCGAGGAAGCCGACGATGGTTTTAGCGATGCCGTTGATGCCGATGGCGTGCTGGGTGAGCGCATCTTCAAAGAGGCCCATGACCGCGCCCATCAGAGTTCCCTGGATGGGGCTGCGACGGCCCAGCGCGAAGTAGATGGTGACCACCAGTGGCAGGTCGAACCATGCATAGCCACGAAGCGCGCGCGGAAGCCATGCCTGCAAGACTAGCGCTGCAAGGGGCACAAGTGCGTAGACAAGCACCGGATAGCGGCGCATCTCCATGTCACGACGGGACTCCAAACCCATGGTTGGCATGACTATGGGTTCCTCTGCGGGGAGGTTTTTGGGGCTGGTTTTGCGGGGGCTTCGGATTTGGGCTTGGCTGGGGCGGGTTGGCCCTGGACAGGTTGATCAGGGGTGTCTTCAGGCGCTGATCCTGGTGAGAAGCGGTCAGGGTGAGCGGGGTGGAGCAGCTTGGGCGCTGGGGGCATGACGGGAGCGGTCTGTGGCTGGCCGGGCTGGGCGGGAGTGGGCGCCGGGGCATTGGGATCGGTGAGGCCGGGCAAGCGCTCGGCCATGATTTCGGAAGCTTTCTTCTTTTCGAGGATGGCTGCTGCTTCGGGTCCTTTGAGGGCTTCGCTGGTGGCCAGGTCCTGCTGCTGCTGCGGTGAGAAGCGGGGGGCGGTCGAAGTGATTACCAGCACCTCGTCGAGGCGGTCAAGATGGGCGGCAGGACTGACGATTACATCGAGGAAACCGTCGCGATCGGGGTCGTGGACAATCTTGGCGACTGTGCCGACGGGCAGGCCGCGGGGAAAGATCATGTCTCCGCCGGCGGTGAGCACGATTTCGCCGTTCTGGATACGCGTATCGGCGACGATGCCTACAATCTGCGGCTGGCCGATGGCGTTGCCGCGGAGAGTGCCGCGAATGCGTGTGGAGGCGAGGATGACGCCGGCGCCGCTGGTCTGATCGTTGATTTCAAGCACCTGGGCGGAGTGGGGAAAGACTTCGCGGACTTTGCCCACGATGCCGTCGGGGGTGATGACCGCCATATCGCGTTCGAGCTTGTAGTCTGCGCCTTTGTCAATGTAGAAGAGGCGCGACTGATCGCTGCCGCTGGAGCCGATGGCCTGCGCGGCGACGGTCTGGTAGATGTATTTCTGCTGGAAGTCGAGGAGGGCCTGGAGGCGTTCGCCCTGCTTGGCGTCTTCAAGCAGCGCGGCCTGCTCAAGGCGCAGGCGGTCAACGGTCTTCTGGAGTTCTTGATTCTGTTGCTGGGTGTGGCGGAGGTCGATGTAGTTTTGCCAGAGCCAGGTTGTGCCGAGGCGGGAGGAATGAATGAGGCGCTCTGGAGGGGACACAGCTTCATTGGCCCACATGCGGATGAGACGCACGCCGGGGCCGTCCTGCGGGTCGAGGGTGTTGCGGCCGGAATCGGTGTGGCGCACCTGGACGGCCAGACCCACGATCTGCGCCACCAGAATGGCCAGCAGGACGAGAAGATTCCGATAGCGGAGTAGAAATGAATCCATGAGCTCGAAGAACAGGGACTAAGGGACCAGGGACTAAGGGACTAAGGACTCGTGCGCTGCCGAAGTTAGGAGATCGAACTGCTTAACCGGTTGCATGGATTGCCCGCCATCATCAGCGATCCGCATTTTGTTTGTCCCTGGTCCCTTAGTCCCTAGTCGCTGCCTTTGTTAGTCGATTTTGATTTTGCGCAGGAGGCGGAAGTCGGAGAGCATTTTGCCGGTGCCGAGGACGACGGAGGCGAGCGGATCGTCGGCCACGGAGACGGGCAGTCCTGTTTCTTCGCGGATGCGCTTGTCGAGATTCTTGATGAGCGCGCCTCCACCGGTGAGCACGATGCCGCGGTCGCTGATGTCGGCCGATAGCTCAGGCGGGGTGCGTTCCAGGGCGACGCGGATGGCATTCATGATGACGGCGATGCATTCGCCGAGGGCCTCGCGGACTTCGCTGTCGTCGATGGTGATGGTTTTGGGCACGCCCTCAATCAGATTGCGTCCCTTGATCTCCATGGTGAGCGGCCTCTCAAGAGGATAGGCGGACCCAATCTCGATCTTGATGGCTTCGGCGGTGCGTTCACCAATGAGGAGGTTGTACTTGCGCTTGAGGTAGTTGGTAATGGCCTCGTCCATCTGGTTGCCGGCCATGCGGACGGAACGGGAGTAGACGATGCCGGAGAGGGAGATGACGGCGATGTCGGTGGTGCCGCCTCCGATGTCGACAACCATGTTACCGCAGGGGTCGGTGATGGGCAGGCCGGCGCCGATGGCGGCGACCATGGCCTGTTCAACGAGGTAGACTTCGCTGGCTTTGGCTCGATAGGCCGAATCTTCGACCGCGCGCTTTTCAACCTGGGTAATCTCAGAGGGCACGCCGATGACGATGCGGGGATGGACCAGCATCTTGCGGTTGTGAGCCTTCTGGATGAAGTAGTTGAGCATTTTTTCGGTGACTTTGAAGTCGGCTATGACGCCGTCTTTCATGGGCTTGATGGCCACGATGTTGCCGGGGGTGCGGCCAAGCATCTCTTTGGCCTCTTTGCCCACGGCTTCGACTTCACCGGTGTTTTTGTTGATGGCCACAATGGAGGGTTCGTTGACAACGATGCCCTTGCCGGCCGCGAAGACCAGGGTATTTGCGGTGCCGAGATCGATGGCCAGGTCGCTGGAGAACATGCTGAAGAGCGAGCGCAGGCCGTGTGAGCGCGATGAGCGCGAAGGATAGCCGTTCAATGACATTGGGAAACTGGTATTACCTCAAGGCTTATTGTACGGCCATTGGGCGGTGGTCGTATAAAGCGCGGTAAAACCCTGCGCCAATGCGGTAAACTCAAGTGTCTTCAGGGCCGGAGATTCGCTGACAAGTGACTCCTGATCCCTGCCCCCGATTCCCATTTTTTGAGGTTCCCCATGAGTTACCAGGTCTTTAACAATCTGATTGGCGGCGAATGGTTGCCAGCCAAGAGCGGCAAAACGTTTTTCAATCTGAACCCGGCGGATCGCACGGACGTGGTGGGCTCGTTTCCGGCATCGAGCGCGGAGGACGTGGACCTGGCGGTAGCTGCCGCGAAAAAGGCATTTGTGACCTGGCGACTGGTTCCCGCGCCCAAGAGGGCTGAGATTCTGCAACGCGCCGGATATTTGCTGTCGGTTCGCAAGGAGCAGTATGCGCAGGAGATGACGCGCGAGATGGGGAAAGTGCTGGCGGAGACGCGGGGCGATGTGCAGGAGGCGATCGACGAGGCGTTTTATGTGGCCGGGGAGGGACGGCGCTTGTTTGGGCAGACAACGCCGAGCGAGTTACAAAACAAGTTTGCGATGAGCGTGCGCATGCCGCTGGGGGTGGTGGGGATGATTACGCCGTGGAATTTTCCCATGGCGATTCCTTCATGGAAGCTGTTTCCGGCGCTGGTTTCAGGCAACACGTGCGTGATCAAGCCGGCGGAAGATACGCCGTTGTCGACGTACAACCTGGTGCAGACGCTGATGGACGCTGGATTGCCGCCGGGCGTGGTGAACATTGTTTGCGGATTTGGGCCAGACGCAGGCGCGCCGCTGGTGGAGCACCCAGACGTGCGGGCGATCAGCTTTACAGGGTCGAGCGAAGTGGGGTCGATTGTGGCGCAACGGGCAGCGGCGACGTTCAAGCCGGTTTCACTGGAGATGGGCGGGAAGAATGCGCAGATTGTGCTGGACGACGCCAACCTGGAACTGGCGCTGGAAGGGGCTTTGTGGGGCGGATTTGGCACTACGGGGCAGCGCTGCACGGCTACCAGCCGGATTCTTTTGCAGAAGGGAATTGCGGCGAAGTTCACCGCTGCGTTTGTGGCGCGCGCGCAGAAACTTACCGTTGGCAATGGACTGAATGACGGGGTAGAGGTTGGGCCGCAGGTGAACGCGAGCCAAATTGAGACTTCAAAGAAGTATTGCGAGATTGCCGTGGCGGAGGGCGCTAAGTTGCTGACCGGCGGCAGTGCTTTGACCGAGGGGATTTATGCCGAGGGAACGTTTTTTGCGCCGACCATCTTTGGCGGCGTGACGCCTGCGATGCGCATTGCACGTGAAGAGGTGTTTGGTCCAGTGGTGAGCCTGATCGAGTTTGACACGTTTGAAGACGCGATCGAGATTGCGAATTCGATCGATTACGGATTGTCGACCTCGATTTATACAAAGGATGTGAATCGGGCGTTTACGGCGATTCGCGATCTGGAGGCGGGGATTACGTATATCAATGCGCCGACGATTGGGGCGGAGGTGCATTTGCCGTTTGGCGGAGTGAAGCAGACGGGGAACGGGCACCGTGAGGGCAATGGGGCGATTGATTTTTATACGACGTGGAAGTCGGTGTACATCGATTATTCGGACAAGCTGCAGAGGGCACAGATTGATAACGCGGAGTGAGGCACTCCGTTTTCTGTTTCGGGCTACAATCTCTTTATGCCGCATTCCTACGAGCAAGTCCGACAAATCGCCCATGAATTACCGGAGGATGAGCGTGCTCTACTTGCGACCTCACTCTGGGAGAGTGTCGAGGCCGACGGGGCCGATATATCCGAAGCTGAAGTTGACGCTTCATGGGACGCGGAGATCGGTCGACGAGTGGCTGAAATCAAGGCTGGGACTGCCGTTACTTACTCATGGGAAGAAGTGGAAGCGGCTCTTCGTGCCAAGCTTGGTAAGTGACCCAGAAAACCCTACGCTTGCCCGCGGGTTCCTTCGACAATGCGGTCGTGCAAGTAAATGCGAGGGCGGACGTGGACGTCCGCGGTACAGCCGGTCTGGAGACCGGCGCTACTTTCATGCCTGGTTGTGAGCCGAAGAATGATGAATGACTATTTTCTCAGGCGGGTGTGTTGGACGCCGGCGCCGGCGCTAATCAGGGTGCAGTTGCCAAACTGGTCGCAGCGGTAATGGATCGGGAGGGGGAAGTCGCGACCTTTTAGGGAAGCGGCTTCAGTGCCTGCGCGGTCGATGGTAAACGTCTTGCCGCCCCTGGTTGCAATGATTCCGGCGGAAGCGTCATAGTCGACGATTGCGTCCTCACCTTCAATGAAAAACTTGGGCGGAGGGTTGGCGGCAACTTTTGCGGCCGCGCGCCTGCGTGCAGCAATGGCCTGAGGAGAGTTGAGCGAGGCGTTCGCCGCCTTTTCCGCAAGGTGATTGAGCAGGGCGTCCTGTTCGGCGACGGATGGGAAGTCTGGAGAAAAACTCCAGGCAACCGCATTTTCATAGGCACTGGCGGAGCATGAAAGATCGCCTTGAGCGGTGATCGACGCGACTTTTCCGTCCGATCCGAACTGATTTGCGAAGACGTCCTTGCTTTGTTCGCGCACACCTTCCTCAGCGTCGGCGAGGGTTGCTTCGCTGCTGCGCACCTGCGGGTCGCTTGCCACAGCGCTTGCTCCTGCCTGGTCCTCTGGCGGCTCGGCATTCCGAGAATCATATTTGATGAGGATGTTCTTGGAGCACAAGACAAAACCCTGCGGATCGGTCAACTGGATGCCGATGGAAAGAGGGCGCGGCGAAGACTCGACCGCGGCGGAAAACCCAGCGATCTGTTCCGGAATGCCGGGCTCGAACGTGAGGCGATATTGCAGCTTCTTATCCCACTTGGTGAACAGGCGGCCCTTCAATCCAACCGCAGTGGAAGTAACCGAGCCGAGATCATACGGCCCGGTTGGGTTGGTTATATGCCAGGAAACTGCCGCGACGATGATTCCACACAGGATGCCAAGTCCAACGCCTATGGTGGCGTAAAAGTTTAAGGGAACAGAAAGAAACTTCTGAATACGCGGAAGCCACTCGCCAATCAAGGATGGCTCGGGGGAATCGAGCGGGTCCTGGCCGGCATGGGGATCCACGCCGAAGGGATGGTTTGCGTCGCTGCCGGGGGCTGGTTCGGTGGGGGCCGGAGGTTCGGGTACCGGTTCGGGTTTGGGCTCCGGAAAAATGAATTCAGACTGATCTTCATGCGAGATCTTACTGTGCCATTCTTCTTCCGGTTCTTCTTGCGGTTCCCAATCCCACATTCTCGGCGCGTCCTGTTCCGGCCACTAAGTTCCAACTTTGGAAATGTGGCTCTATTAAATCATTCGTAAGTCAGCTATACAACAATAGCCGCCCGCACCGCCAGCATGGAGTGAATCGATTTGTCTGACGGCGATGTCTCTTGCCCCAGGAACGATGCACGGCGAAACATTGGCGGCCGAATACGGCCGGACTCGATTGCAGCTAGACTCGAAACGAGTCAGGTCGCTGATTTTACCTCTTCAATTTTGCGTGCATCACGCTCACGCCGGTGCGGGCCAGGGTGCAGGATGATGTCGTCTGCTCGCAGCGGTAATGGAAGTAGGCGGGATACTCCTGCCACGAGGTTGTGTTGCCTTCTCCGGCGGCCTTGTCTATCACAAAGGTCTTTCCCGCGCGGGTTTCAAAGATACCTCCGGCAACGTCATAGTCGACCACTGCGTCGTCTCCTTCCAGGGAGAAGGAAAACGCTTTGGAGGGCGACTTGTACGCTGCTCTTTGGCGGGTCTTGCGAGAAGCGGCGCGGACGGAGGCTTCCTTGGAGCCGGGATGAAGGCTGAGCAGGTCGGCCTGTTCGTCCAGGGTGGGAAAGTTCGGCACAAACCCCCATGTGGCCACCCGCTCATACGGTTCCGCCGCGCATGGAATATCGCCTTGAGCGCTGATGGATGCTACCTGTCCGTTGGCACCGATTTGATTTTGGAAGATGTCATTGTTTTTTTCGCGCTGCTCCTCCTGAGTCTCCAGCCGATCGAAGTTGGCTTGTTCCGCTTTTTTGCGCTCGGCATCTTTGGCGCTGGCTCTCTTCAGCGCAGGCTTGTTGCCGGAGGGCCGATTCGAGTCCGCCTGTTCAAGGTCAGCCGGTCTTTTGATTTCATATCTGAGGAGAATTGTTCGACTGCACATCACATAGCCAAGGCGATCTTTTAATTCAATATTCATGGAGAACGGGCGCGGCGGGTCGCTTACAGCGAGCGCAAATCCTGCGGCCAGCGTTGCATCGCCGGGTTCGATCGTAAGGTGGTATGTCGGCCGGTTAACCCATTGAGTTGTGAGATTACCCTTGATGCCGAAGTCGCTCGCTTCGGCCAGCCCTAAATCTTTCAGTTCTTTGGATACGACGAACTGCGGGGCCGCAATCGGCGGTGGAGTTGTCCTGATTTGCCGCAGCGAGACGGTTGCGATGACAACTCCAGCCAGGATTCCGATGACGGCGACAACGGCGGCATAAAGAACAGTCTGGTTTGCAACTGGCCTGGGAGGTTCAACGGGCGGAGGTGGCTGGTTTGCGGTCGTATCTTCGCCGCTGGGTTTCTGGTGGTCCGCATCCGTCATCGGAAGCGTCCTTTCCCGGTTGCTCCGGAATTGGGTTCTTGTCGTTGATGCAATTCGATCACATATCGCCGGGTGGGTGCACGAGAATTTTCCAACGGAACTTCTTCGATCACTCATGGGAGCGCGGCGGTTGGCCTGGAACGGCCTGGGAGCGGCAGAGGGGCGCGGCCGCTAATTCACGACGGAGCGCCTATTTCCCTTCGAGCACATCTCTCAGCGCAAAGCTTGTCTCGAGCCGTGTGACCCCGGGCAGTCGGGAGAGCTCGTTCTGGTGCAAACGGCCATAGTCGTCCACATCCGTGACCCGCGCCACCAGCATGTAGTCGTATTGGCCGGCCATCAGGTGGCAGCTCACGATCGCCTTGGAACGGCGGATGGCGGTCTCGAACGCGGCCAGCACCGGCGCCGATTGGCGCTCCAGGGTGACGCGGATGAAGACGGTCATGCGCTTGCCGAGGAGGCGGTCGTCGACCTGGGCGCGGTAGCCGCGGATGGCGCCGGCTTTCTCAAGCGCGAGGATGCGGCGCGAAGCTGCGGAAGCTGAGAGCCCTACCGCTTCGCCGACCTCGTAATTGGTGGCTCGCCCGTGACGCTCGAGGTGGCGGAGGATGGCCGCGTCGAGTTCGTCGAGTGCGGCGGCCGCGTATTCCGCCCGGTCTCCCGGTTGGTTGATGGCTGATTCTTGCGTCGTATGGCCATTTTTTTCACGTTTCGTTCCCATTGAGACCTTTTATCACGAACTTTGCACACATTGGAAGTTGTTTGCGCCGTAGGATGAGTTTTGAGTGACCGGTTCGGCGCCGGAGCAGCCCTCCCAATCAGCAAGCCGGCGCCGCGGCAGCCGCTCAAGCAAGCCCTCCCCAGCGTGCATCCAAACAAATCAGGAGACAAATCCCATGATCATTGGCGTTCCGAGAGAGATTAAAGATCAGGAAGCTCGTGTGGGAATCACACCCGCGGGCGTAAAGGCACTTACCGAGGCGGGCCACAAAGTTCTCGTAGAGACAGAGGCAGGGGCGCAATCGGGATTTCCTGACTCGGAGTACCAGAACGCGGGCGCAGAGATTGTGGGTGAGCCTGGATATGTCTGGGGCAAGTCGGAGATGGTGGTCAAGGTCAAGGAGCCGATTGAGAAGGAGTATGTCTTTTTCCGCGAGGGGTTGGTGCTGTTCACCTATCTGCACCTGGCTCCGATTCGCGATCTGACGGACAAACTGCTGGAATCGAAGGTCATTGGGATTGCGTATGAAACGGTTCGCGACCGGCAGGGCACGCTGCCGCTGCTGACGCCGATGAGCGAAGTGGCGGGCAGGATGAGCGTGCAGGTGGGCGCGAGTTATCTTGAGCGCGAGCGGGGCGGGCGGGGGATTCTGCTGGGTGGCGTTCCCGGAGTGCCACCGGCGCATGTGTGCATTCTGGGCGGAGGGATTGTGGGCACGAATGCGGCGCGGATCGCGCTCGGCTTCGGCGCAAAGACGACGCTCATTGACTTGAACCTGAACCGTCTGCGCGAACTGGAAGACATCTTTGGCGGCCGGCTTTATACGCTGGCTTCGAACAGCTACAACGTGGCCCAGGCAACGCGGGAGGCGGACCTGGTGATTGGCGGCGTGCTGATTCCCGGGGCGACGGCGCCCAAGATTGTGACGCGCGAGATGGTTTCCCAAATGAAGAAGGGCGCAGTGATTGTGGATGTAGCGATCGACCAGGGCGGGTGCGTGGAGACGGCACGGCCGACTTCGCATTCAAATCCCAGCTACACGGTGGATGGCGTGGTGCACTATTGCGTGACGAATATGCCCGGCGCGGTGCCGCACACATCCACGCTGGCGCTGACGAATGCGACCTTCCCGTATCTGTTACGCCTGGCCAACCTGGGTGCGCGAGAGGCGCTGAAGCAGGATGCGGGGCTGGCAGATGGGCTGAACACCTGGCTGGGGACGCTGACGCATCGAGGCGTGGCGGAGAGCCAGCACCGGCCGTGGACTTCGGCGGCTAGCGTGATGGCGTGAGGAGCAGGGAACAGGGAACAGGCTGGCTGCGGCTATTCTGATTCGCCTGTGACGGTGTATTGGCGGGTTTGGTTGTCGGGGAAGAGGAACTCGTACACTCGCGTGTATTCGTAGGGGTGCTGGGATTCATCTTTTACAATTTTGGCTTTGTAGTCGCCAACGCGAAGCAGGTCCTTTACCCATCCTGATTGAAGTACGTATTTCTTGCCGTCGATGGTGACAGTGAGTTGCTGTTCCAAGCCGCACACACTTGATCCGCCGGTGACGTCGCTGCAGATATTGATGATGCGAGACGATTGCACATGGACGGCTATGGTGTAGTCGACCGCGTTGGGCTTTGGCTTGTCCGCGGAAACCAGCGCGGGCGCTAAGAGCAACATTGCAAGGATGACATTCTTCATTGCGTCCTCCAACGGTCCTGATGGTATACCTCTGCGATGAAACGGGTGAGATGCAGGCGTTACGAAGTAGGCTGCGGCATTCGCGCTCAAGGTTGTTCCTGATTCTGCTGCCGTAGAATGGTCTTTCGTCTGGAGGACCCCATGGTGCGCCGCCAATTCCTCGCTGCTTCGATTGCCGCCTCAGCCATTGCCGTCGCGGGCGACGCTGCCGCTGAAACTTCTTTGCCCCGCGCCGGCGAGTTCTACCTACAACGCCGCTACGCGCTCGAAAACGGGCCGCAAACAAAACTCACGGAAGGCTTTTTCGGCGATACGCTGATCCCGGCGCTTGCACGGCTGGGGCTGGGCCCTGTCGGCGCCTTCCGCGTGGACATTGGTCCGCAGACGCCGACGTTTTATCTGCTCATTCCGGGACCTTCGGCCGATACGCTCGCTGGGCTCGATCTGCATCTCGGGCAGGACGCGGAGTTCCTCAAAGCTGCCGAGCCGTTCTGGAATGCAACGGCGGCAGCTCCGGCATTTGAGCGCGTCGAGAGCTCGCTGCTTTCCGCGTTTTCAGGCTGGCCGAAGATTACGCCGCCGGCCTCCGCCGCAAATAAGGGCAAGCGTATCTTTGAACTACGCACTTATGAGAGCCCGAGCAACGGCGCGCACGTTCGCAAGGTGGAGATGTTCCACTCCGGGGAATTCGAGATTTTTCTCAGCTGCGGTTTTCATCCTGTCTTCTTTGCCGACACGCTGATCGGCTCGCGCACGCCGAACCTGACGTACATGCTGAGCTTTGGGGACACGGCGGAGATGGAGGCGAAGTGGGAGTTGTTCAGGAACAATGCGGAATGGAAGAAGCTCTCTGCCAACCCGCGATTCAGTTACGACCAACTTGTGACGAATATCGATAACCTGATGTTGAGCCCGCTGGGCTGTTCGCAGATTTGAGGAATTGCGCGGCCTGTGCGGGCGGAGTTTTGTCTTGCGCGGGTGAAATCAGAGTTTGGTCTGATTTTCTTTATTGCTCCTGCGTGTCCGGATAGCCTAGATTCGGACTCATGACTTTGCATAACCAGCATAGCAACAGGAATTCAACTCTTCCCTCGATTTCGCTCGCGGCAGTTCTGTTGTTGCCTGCATGTTTGCCTGCAATGGCACAACAAGCGGACGCGACGCAGGCGATTGCGGGAGCGCGGCAGGTGTTCGACGGAACCATGCTGCCGGATGTTGAAGTGAACACGTTTTCGCACAGCGATAAGCTATTCCCGGTAAACATTGTGAAACGCGGCGGTGCGACGCGGCCGTTTGTACAGGCAAGTCAAGCGCTGAGATCGAAGATGAAGGCGATTCACTTTCATTCGCAGGGACAGACGCGCGATCTGTATGACTACCTTGCGTTTGATCGCGTGGCTGGGCTGATGGTTCTGAAAGACGGCAAGGTTGTGATGGAAGATTACGAACTAGGCGCTGGGCCGGAGACGCGCTGGATTTCGTTTTCAATGGCCAAGTCGGTTTCTTCGACGCTGGTGGGAGCGGCGCTGAAGCAGGGGCTTATCGCCAGCATCGACGACCCGGTGACGAATTACGTGCCGGGGCTGAAAGGCGGTGTTTACGACGATGTGTCGGTCCGCAACCTGCTGCAGATGGCGTCGGGCGTGAAATGGGATGAGACCTATACAGACCCGCGCTCTGATCGCAGGAAGCTGCTTGAATTGCAATTGACGGGGAAGCCCGGGTCGATTGTGGCGTATATGAAAGCGCTGCCGAGGGCCGGTGTGGCGGGGACGATCTGGAACTACAGCACCGGGGAGTCGTTCCTGGTGGGCGCATTGATTGAAGGCGCGACGCACAAGCCGCTGGCGGCGTATCTTTCGGAGACGCTGTGGTCAAAGCTGGGGATGGAAGAGGATGCGACATGGTGGCTGGAGTCGGCGGGCGGCATGGGATTGGCTGGTAGCGGGTTGGGTGCGACATTGCGGGACTACGCGCGGTTCGGCGAGTTTGTGTTGAACGACGGCGTGAACGAGCAAGATGGGAAGGCGGAGCGCGTAGTGCCGGAGGGGTGGTTTGCGGAGGCCGGCAAGGCGCACACGATTGGCGGAAAGAAGGTCGACTACGGTTACCTTTGGTGGCCGATGGAGGCCGGCGATCCCATTCACGAAGGAGCATTTGAAGCGGTGGGAATTTTTGGGCAGCATCTCTATATCAACCCTAAAGAAAAGCTGGTGATCGTGGTGCTGAGCGCGCGGCCCAAGCCGGATGCCGACCATAGCCCGGTGGACGATGCGGATTTGTTTGCGGCGGTGGCGCGGTCGCTTCAGTAGAGCCATCCGATTTTAGAAGGACCATGGGTTAAACGGAGTGGGCTCTGCAGGCAGGCAAAACAATTCTGTTGACAGTAATATCTAACAGGCATATATCTGATAGAACTATGGCGAAGCGCTCAAGTTCGAGTATGGAAGTGCTTCTGGGGCTATTGACCATCTCACCAATGTCGGGCTATGACCTGGGGCAGACGATTCGCGAATCCGTGGGCCGCTTCTGGAACGAGAGCTACGGTCAGATCTATCCAAATCTGAAAAAAATGGCCGGCGACGGATTGGTTACTTCGAAGACAGAGCGGCAGAAGGGCAAGCCGGACCGGCACATTTACTCCATTACGAAAAAGGGACGCGAGCATTTGGTAAAGTGGCTCGCGGTCGATCCGCAGCCGGAGATTCCGCGCAACGAATTGCTGCTCAAATTGTTCTTTGGCGCACAGACTACGCCGCAGGTGCTCATCGGCTATCTGGAGCGCATGGTGGTGAGCGAGAGCGCGGTGCTGAAGGAATTGAGCCGCCTGGAGCACGAAATTGCCCAGAACCAGCGATATCCCGACGCTCCTTACTGGAAGATGGCGGCACACTTCGGGCGTTTTGAATTGGAGGCACATGTTCACTGGGCAGAAGAGACAGTAGCCGAATTGAATAAGATCGCGCGGAAGCAGCAGAGCGGCTCAGGGAGCCCACAGGAGAAAAAACATGCAGGCACACAACGAACTCGCGGCAGCAAATCCGCCGGCTTTTAAAACTTCGGAGAACATCGCATCATGGGGACACCTGGCGGGGTTTCTGGCGATTATCGCAGGGACGGTAGTGCTGGGCTTTGCGGCTCAACACGCCGGAAGCGGGAGCGGTGCAGCGTCCAGTGGGCAGTTGGCGAGTCATGGGAGCGCAATTCCAATCTACCTGGTCGCGGCTTTTATGGATTGGGCGTTGCTCTATTACTGCTGGGTCGGCGTGCATCGCGCGGGCGGTAATCTTGAGACGCTGTCGGGTGGGCGCTGGACTACATGGAAAAGCGTGGCCGTTGACATGGGCATCGCGCTGCCGTTCTGGATTGTGTGGGAGGGCGCGGCGTTTGGTGTCCATTGGCTGCTGGGAACGAGCAATGCAAAGACAGTCGATAGCCTTTTGCCGCAGAGCCTGATTGAAATTCTGGTGTGGATTGGTGTTTCAATCACCGCGGGCATTTGCGAGGAGTTGGCGTTTCGCGGTTATCTGCAGCGACAATTGGATGCGTTGGGCGGGGCAGCTGTTGGGGTAATTGGGCAAGGACTGGTCTTCGGTTTGGCGCATGCGTACCAGGGTTGGAAGAACGTAGTCGTGATCTGCGTGCTTGGGATTCTGTTTGGGATGCTGGCCGCATGGCGCAGAAATCTGCGGGCAAACATAGTGGTTCACACGTGGGCCGACATTTGGGGAGGCTGGGTGCAGAAGCTTGTTTTGAGATGACCGAGTGGCACTCACGTCTTCTAATTCCTATTCGCTCATCGCCGGCAGTTCTATAATCGCCGCATGTCGTTTCTCGGCGATCCACGGCGGCGGCCGGCTGCATTGCTTGCGGGCGGATTCCTGCTGCTTGTCGCGTTGTTCGGCGTGCTGCAGGCCTTCAATATTCCCGGTGTCCGGTTTCTGAATCCTGAAACGTCTGGAGAGACGCTGGCCTTTACGGGGCTGATCGTACTGGTTTTTCTGCTGCTGTTGGTGTTCATGATGCTGCTCTTGAGGACTATCCTCAAGCTCTTTGCGGACCAGAGCAGCAGCGCACTGGGCGCGCGGTTGCGAACGCGGATGGTGCTTGGCGCGGCGCTGATTGCGCTCATTCCAGCAATATTCATGTTCCTGTTCAGTTTTGGATTGATGAACCGCTCCATCGACCGATGGTTTTCGCAACCCATATCGGAGATTCGCGAGGACTCAAACCGCGTGGTGCTGGAATTGGCGCATTATGTGACGAACAATGCGCGCGTCGAAGCGGAGTCCATTGCGGCATCAGGAACTGTCGATCAGGATCAGGCGCAGCTTGAGGATCTGCTTCAGTCTCACCGCATCACTTTGGCAGGCGGATTCACGATGGTGTATGGCAGGGATTCGAAGCTGCTGGCAGGTTTTCAGGCTCCGGCGGAATCGAGCCGGGCCGTTCTGCTTCCCTGGCTTGACCAGGGCGAAGAGGGAACCGCGGTTCCACTCTCCGGGCCGCTCTCGGCCAATTTGCTGACCCTATCGCAACGCAGGGACGAACCAATGATCGATGTGTCGGGGCAGGAATACGCGCTGGGAGTGTCGGCAACCGGGTCGGGCAAGGTGGTAGTGGTGGCGCTGCCGATGCCGCAGGGGCTCAACCAGACGGTGGTGCGCATTCGATCGGGCGCAGCCGATTATTGGGAGCTTTTCCGCGCGCGCCATCAGATCCGCACGATGTTCTTTCTGCTGCTGCTGGTGATTACCGTGGTGGTTTTTTTCTCCAGCGTGTGGCTGGCGCTTTTTCTCTCAAAGCAGATTACACGGCCTGTCGAGGCGCTGGGTAATGCGATGGACGAGATCGCGGCCGGCCAGTACGACCATCGCGTGGCGGTGATTGCCACGGGCGAGATGGGCGAACTGGTGCGAGCCTTCAACCACATGGCGGCGGACCTTGAGGCCAGTCGTCAATTGGCGGAAAGCTCTTCCGCGCAACTGACGGCGGCCAATCTTGCAATTGAGGAGCGCCGCCGCGAGCTGGAGACGATTGTCGAGACGATTCCGTCGGGGGTTGTGACGCTGAACGGTGCGGGCGTGGTGTTGCAATCCAACCGGGCCTTTGCCGTGCTGATGGGTCGGCGCGAGGATGTGGGCCTGGGTGGAGAGAGAATTGAGAACCTGCTGCCCGCCGATTGTGCCGAGGACCTGGCAGGCGTGATTCGCCGCGGGCTTCGCATGGGTGCAGCTTCAACCGAGATTGAGTTTCACGCGCGGGGCCGCACCATGCACCTGGCCATCACCAGCGCGCGGCTTGAGCTGGGCCATGGCGTGCCGGGAACGGTGCTGGTGGTGGAAGACACCACCGAGTTGCTGCGCGCGCAGCGTCAACTGGCGTGGAAGGAGGTGGCGCAGCGAGTGGCGCACGAGATCAAGAATCCGCTCACGCCGATTGCGCTGTCCGCGGAACGGATTGGCAAGCACCTCGACCGAGGCCAGGTGGACTCGCCCAGCGTGATTCGCAAATGCGCGGAAGTGATTCTGGGCTGCGTGGGAACATTGCGCACATTGGTCGACCAGTTCTCGGCATTGGCGCAGTTTCCAGCACCGCAACCACGCGCCTGCGACATGAACAAAGTTGCGGAAGAGGCGCTGGCGCTGTTTGCGGGCAGGCTTGACGGAATCACCGTGCAGCGGGATCTTGAGCCGGGATTGCCGACAGTGCTGGCCGATCCCGAAGCGATCCGGCGCGCACTGGCCAACCTGATCGACAATGCAGCCGAGGCTATGCAGGGCAGCCTGCTGCGCATCCTCGGCGTTCACAGTTCGCTGAGCGAAGATGGAGCGGCGGTGGAGGTTTCGGTGTCAGACACCGGCCATGGGCTGACGGATGAGATTCGCGAGCGGCTGTTTCTTCCTTTCTATTCGACCAAGCATCGCGGCACCGGGCTGGGGTTATCGATTGCGGCCAAGATTGCGCAGGAACATGGCGGGTCGCTGCGCGCGGAGGCGAACACTCCGAAGGGCGCGCGTTTCCTGTTGCGGTTGCCGCTGATGGATCCTGCAGGCGTGCTTGTAGCCCCGACCATGCTGGAGGGCAACCGTGTTGCTCCTGCTGTTTCTGGCGTTGCGGCCATTGCGAGTAAGGAATTGCACTCATGAACCACATCCTGGTGGTGGACGACGAGACGGAGATTCGGACTTCGCTGGAAGATATTCTGCGCGAAGAGGGTTATGGCGTGGCGAGCGCCGCGAGCGCCGCCGAGGCCATGGTGCTGCTGCAGGACGCGCCGTACGATGTGGTGCTGCTGGACATCTGGCTGCCTGACCGCGATGGGCTGGACGTGCTGGCCGACATGCACCAACTGGCCGTGGAGATGCGGCCGGAAGTGGTGATCATCAGCGGACATGGGACGATTGAGACCGCGGTGAAGGCTACCAAACTCGGTGCATACGACTTTCTGGAAAAGCCGCTGTCATTGGATCGCACGCTGATTGTACTGAAGAACGCAGTGGAGGCACGGCGTCTGCGCACGGAGAACTCCGAATTCAAACGGCAGTTCAGCGTGGGGTCGGTGCTGACCGGCGAAAGCGTACCGGCCAAGGCGCTGCGGCAGCAGATACGGCTGATGGCGCCGACGAATGGGCGCGTGCTGATCTACGGCGAGTCGGGCACAGGGAAGGAACTGATCGCGCGGGCGATTCACGCGGAGAGCTTGCGCCGCGATCGCGTGTTTGTGGAGTTGAATTGCGCGGCGATTCCCGAGGCGCACATTGAGGCTGAGCTTTTTGGCTATCGGCACAGCGCGCAGCCGGGCCGGCCCGCAGAGCAGCGCGGCACGCTGGAGCGCGCGGACGGGGGCACGCTGTTTCTGGACGAAGTAGGCGATATGAGCCTGAAGACGCAGGCCAAGGTGCTGTCCGCGCTCGACGACCAGCTTTTTACGCCGGTGGGCGGGACGCAGCCGCTGCGGGTGGATGTGCGCCTGATTGCATCGACAAACAAAGATCTGGAAGAGGAAATTGCGAAGGGGAATTTTCGCGAGGATCTTTTTTACCGGCTCAATGTGGTTCCGTTTGCTGTGCCGCCGCTGCGGGAGCGGAAGCAGGATATTCCGCTGCTGTCGCGTGAGTTTCTTACGGAGTTTGGACGGCAATACGGACGGCCACGCATGGAGATTGGGGAGGAGGCGCTGGCCACGCTGTCGCAGTATCACTGGCCGGGCAACGTGCGCGAGTTGAAGAACGTGATTGAGCGGGTGCTGATTCTCAATCCGCGCGTGCTGCGCATCGAGCGCAAGCATCTGCCGCCGCTGACGCACAAGGCGGGGACACGATCGACGGAAGAGTTTTCGTCGCTGCAACAGGCGCGGGACGCTTACGAGCGGGAGTACATTCTGAAGAAGATTGATGAGGCGCGGAACAATATCAGCCATGCGGCGGAGCTGCTGGGGCTGGAACGGAGCCATCTTTACCGGAAGATGAAGGCGCTGGGGATTAGCGTGCGGGAGTAGCGAGTCAGCGAGTCAGCGAGTTAGCAAGTCAGCGAGTCAGCGAGTCAGCGAGTTAGCAAGTCAGCGGGTCAGCGAGTCGGCCAGTCAGCGGGTCGGCAAGAAAGCAAGTGAGATGAAAGCATGATGATGAAAGATGGATTGACGGGCGGCGGAAGGACGCGACATTATCGGGATCTTGTGGTGTGGCAGAAGGCAATGAGTTTGACGAAGAGTGTTTACCACGAGACTGAGGCCCTTCCAAATAATGAGAAATATGGGCTTCAGTCTCAGATGCGCCGCGCCGCGGTTTCTGTTCCAAGCAACATCGCCGAAGGGCATGGGAGGCTTGACGATGGGCATTTCCGCCAGTTTCTCGCTACTTCGCGCGGGTCAGTCTTTGAATTGGAAACACAACTCGAACTCGCTTCCGGACTGAGTCTTCTGAATGAAGCAAGAGCCGTTGGACTGATGGAGCAATGTGAAGAGGTAGCACGCATGCTCAACGGACTCATTGCGGTCATGGACTCAAAGGGAACTGCAGCTCGGCGCTAGCCTCCTCCCGATGACAAGCTGTGTACGGAAGTGGACATGGGATTGCAAAAGCGGACACTCGATTTGACAGCAATCGCGAGACGCCGGCACTTAACTGATTCTGGCTCGCGGACTTGCTGACCGGCTAACCAGCTTTTGAATGGCCCGTAAATTGCTGGTTTTTCAGTTATTGAGTTGTCTTGGAGGCGCCAGTGGCTTACTTTGAACGGGTTCGCGATGTGGTTTCGGGGCCATTCAGCCCGGACGTGATTCAACAACGGACGAAGTCGGGATGGCAGATGGTGTCGATCGAGTGGCGGCGCGAGCTGCCCGACGCGGAGGCGCCTAGTGAAGGCGTTTTCAACGAGGACATTCCATTTGGGCTGCGGGTTTCAGACGACTGCAAACGGCTGGAAGTTGAACCAACCGAGCACAAGGCGCTGATGCTGATGATGGAGTTGCTGGTGCAGGACTTCGGGTATTCGAGCATCGTCAGCGACCTGAATGAGAAGGGCTTTCGTCAGCGCGACGGAAGGCCCTGGAGCCGGATTGCGGTCTTCAACATGATTCCGCGGCTGATCGAGGTGGGGCCGAGGTTCTTCAATTCGGATGAGTGGGAAGTGCGGCGCCAGAAGTTTGCGAAGGCGAAATCGCCGGACGCGTGAGGCGCTTTACTGCTTGAAGATTGGGCCGATGGAGCCGGGGTTGTCGCCTAGCTGGGGGTCGATGCGAAAGTCCCAGACCGACTGATTGATGTCGGAAGCGGAGAGAATCTCGACCAGGGCGTACTCGCCGATATCGAGGGGTTTCAGCGGTGAAATCTTCATCCAGTGCTTGCCGGGCAGGACTTCGACTCTGGCGGGAATCACGTTTTCGTCCTGGGTGACGGCGCCGCCGGGGCTCATGTGGATGGCGCCGACGATGCGCAAGGCGCGGCGCTCATCGACGCGAACGATGGCGAAGCCGGACGTTGCGGAGTGCGCGCCATGCTTGCCGCCGGTGGCTTCTTTTGCGCCATTGGTGTTCACGGTCATGGCGTGGGAGACGACCTGTTCGGCCTTGTTGGGAGTATTGAGCGAGAGATAGATGGCCGGATCGTTCACATGGAGGTGGATTTTGGCGTGCGCGCCTTCAAGTTCCAGGCTGGCCTTGGAGCCGGCCAGGGGATTGAGCGTGCTGAGGCCGTGCTTGGTTTTCGTTTCCGCGTTCAGCTCCGTGGGCAAGAGTTCAACCAGTTCGGGCGTGCCTTCAAACGTGTCGAGCACAAAGACGCCGTCTTCGTCGGGCAGCTCAAGACCCTTGGCAACTTCGGGCATGCGCGACTTTTGTTCTTCGCGCTCGGCGGCTTCTTCCTTGTCGATATCCGCGGCTTCTTTCATGGCCGGCGAGGCTTCTTCCTGCGATGCTGCATGGTCTTTTTCAAATTTGCGGGTTGCATCCCAGTCGACCAGGTCCACGGGCAATTCTTCCCAGTCGCCACCGCGCTCGAGGGAGATGTAGCGGACCCGATCGCCGACAACTTCATACTTGCGAACCAACTGGTAGGTGCCGTCTTTGAGGATGAGGCGATGGTTGGTGGCCATGCCGGGCACGTCGGGCTTGAGGGGGAGCGGGGTCTGGGCGCTGGCTACCAGAGCCGCCGCTGTGATCACCAGGATGGCGAGGCACACGCTCGATATGCGCCGGAAGTGGGGTGGGTGAATCATTCGCACCAGTTTAGACGAAGGGGGCGGACTGACGTTGGCCGGCTGGTTTCGTCCAGGAACTGGCGCGGTTCAGTAAACGTAAAAGATTCGTTTGCATCCAATTTTGTGTATTCTTAAAGAAGGGGTCGACATTTGACAGGATTTTTGAGCACATTATGTGGGGATCGTCGCGCCGGGCATCGTGCCTGGCCGGTTGTCACCGTAGTGTGCCTGATCCTGCTGGCGCTGCTGACTGTAGTTCAGGTGGCGCACGTTCATCCGCTCGACACCGACTCCGACCATTGCCCGCTGTGCATCGTGATGCATGCGGCAGCGCCGGTGGCAATTACCGCTGCCATTATTGTCCTGGTTCAGATTGAGACCCGCGCGCCGGTATTAGAGACGCATACGGTCACGCGCTATTGGCATCCCCAGCTTTTCACACGCCCTCCACCGATGGCCTGCCAGGGCTTGTTCGCCTAGATTCGCAATTCAGCCTGATATCGGTTGCTTAACTTACTCGTGCAAGGTCGAGTTAGAACGCATACTTGCAAGCTGACCCAGCGAAGAGAAAAGGCGAAGCAAATAAGCCCCCAATGCACACGAGTTCGCCGCGTATTCCCTTCGCGGCTGATATTCCGCAGCATTTAGCCCATTCTTTGGAGGCTTTTTATGTCGCTCGATCGCGGCACGATTTTTCGCATACTTTCGATTCTCGTTATGATTTGCGCGACGCTTGCAGCGCCGGCGCAAGGCGGTAATGCCGGGGCTGTTCGAGGCACGGTTACCGACCCATCCGGCGCGGTGATTCCGGGCGCTACTGTGCATTTGACCAACCCGGCAAGCGGCGTGGACCGAAGCGTGATCAGCGACGGAACCGGGCAGTTTGTGTTTACCAACGTCACTTTCAATAACTACCAGGTCGACGTTACAGCCAACGGATTTGGGCCGCTGCGCAAGACGCTTCAGATTGAGTCGGTGGTGGGCGTCAACGTGAAGCTGGTCATGCAGATTGCAGGAGCGAGCCAGACCGTTACGGTGGAAGGCGGCAGTGGCGACCTGGTCGAGAACGATCCAACCTTCCACACTGACGTGGACCGCGACCTGTTTATCAAGGTGCCTATGGAGAGCGAGTCTTCGACACTGAGCTCGCTGGTGACTGAGACTACACCAGGCGTGGCATCGGACTCGAACGGTCTGTTTCACGGGCTGGGTGATCACGCATCGAATTCATTCTCGGTGGACGGACAGTCGATTACCGATCAGCAGAGCAAGGTTTTTTCTAACCAGATTCCTGCGGACTCGATTCAATCGATCCAGGTGATCAGCGGCGCGCCGCCGGCGGAGTATGGCGGAAAAACCAGCCTGGTGATTGTGGCGACGACGCGGTCAGGGCAGGGCGTGACCAAGCCGACGGGGAGCATTACCGGCTCGTATGGCTCATTTGGATCGGCATCGGGCGGATTCGACGTTGCATACGGCGGCAAGAAGTGGGGCAACTTCATCGAGACCGATGGAACGAACTCCGGACGCTTCCTCGATCCACCTGAGTTCCAGGTATTTCACGACAAGGGCAACGAGCAGAACATTTTTGATCGTGTGGACTACATGTTCTCTTCGACGGACTCGGTTCACCTGGATATGAACTACAGCCGTTCGTGGTTTCAGACGCCGAACTCGTTCGATAATCTGAACGTGTTGAATGTGACGAACGACGGCGGCAGTGCCAGCCCTACTTTTGGAAATGTCGGCAACACCGATCAGCACTCAAAAATCGGGACCATCAATATTTCGCCGACGTATACGAGGGTGATTGGCGATAACTCGGTTTTCAACCTTGGCGCGTTTGTGCGCAGGGACGAATATAACTACTATCCGAGCGGCAATCCGCTGGCTGACCTGGGACCGGCGAATTTGCAGACGGCGTCGATCTCGCAGTACCGCACGCTTACGAACAGTGCTGTCCACTCGGATTTTTCGTATTCCAAGGGGATCAACAACATCAAGATTGGTGCGCAATATGGGCAGACTTTCTTGAACGAGAATGACACGCTGGGAATCGTCGAGGCGATCTATGATGCGCCTTGCGTGGACGCGGTAACCGGAATTTCACTGCCGGGATACAACTCCACAGGGAATTGCAGCGGTGTTGATTCCAGCGGCAACGCGGTGATTGCGAATGCGAATTATCTTCCGGTGCTTGCGCCGTACGATCTGACGCGCGGCGGCAACTCTTACAGCTATGCCGGGCACACGGACATCAAGGAACTGGGCCTCTATGCAGAGGACCAGATCAAGGCCGGGAACTGGCTGTTCAATCTTGGGCTGCGCGAGGACGTTTACAACGGACTTACAGATGCGAACCAGACGCAGCCGCGCGTGGGCATTGCTTACAACATCAAGCCGTCTGCCACTGTGCTGCGGCTCTCTTATGCGCGTACGCTGGAGACGCCGTTTAACGAGAACCTGATTCTTTCGAGCGAGGGTTGCGCCAACGCGGTACTGGCTCCGCTGCTGGCTTGCACTGCGGGCGTTGCGGCGATTATGCACCCGGGGTTCCGCAACGAGTTTCATGCGGGATTTCAGCAGGGGATTGGCAAGCGTGTTGTGATCAGCGGCGAGTACATCTGGAAGTACACGCACAACGCATTTGACTTCAGCGTGCTGGGCAATACGCCGATCACATTCCCGATCGACTGGCATAACTCGAAGATCCCGGGGTATGCGGCGAACATCGAGGTTCCTGAATACCATCACTTCACTGCGTACTTCATTACGTCTTCAGTGGCGGCGCGGTTCTTTCCGCCGCAGGTTGCGGGAGCCGGAGCGACGGTGGGAGCGACCGGGCTGCCGTTCCGCATCGACCACGATGAGAAGTTCAACCAGACCAGCCACATTCAATACACGCTGTCGCGCGGCAAGTTTTTGAATGGGCTTTGGGCCGGCTTCAACTGGCGGTTTGACAGCGGGCTTGTTGCCGGATCGACACCGTGCTACAGCCCGACCGATCCGAACACTTCGTGCTTGAATAGTTCAACGGCGCCAGGCGGAGTGCCGACAGTGGCGATGGTGGACAATAACATTCCTCCTACGATGAATCCAGTGACCGGAAACCCTGCTTATCTGCCCTTGACGCTGGATGAGGAGTTTCAAGGGGGATTTGCCTGCAACGGCATCACGGCGAACATTCATAATCCGGCGACTTACTTTGCCAGTTGCCCGGCGAACGAGCTCACCTCAAAGCTGATCGATATTCCCGCGCCGGGCGCAGGCGACAACGATCATGACCCGCCGCGCATACAGCATCGCGACCTGTTCGACGTGACGGTGGGCAAGGACAACATCTTTCACCGGGACCACTGGAAGACGAACCTGGATCTGACGGCGATCAACGTTACCAACAAGTATGCGCTGTACAACTTCCTGTCGACGTTCAGCGGCACGCACTATGTGACGCCGCGGGCGCTGACGGGGAAGATTACGTTGAACTTCTGAGAGAAGTGAACGAGTGAAATAGTGAAGAAGTGGACGAGTGAGTTCCCGGCAAATCCGGAGTTGCTGTGCCTGTTTCTGGGTACGGTGGCTCCGGATTTGTCGTTGTTGCGCTTAGTGTGGCGCGAAGCATGTCTCTTTCAGGCCGTTTTGGCGCGACGCTTTTTCCAGTAGGCGTGAAGATAATCAAACAATATGGAAACGGTAGCTGAAAATCTCTCAAGTGGCTTCACGGGGCGATTTCGAGGATTTCTGATTTCGTTCTGATAGGCCGCGTAGACATCGTTGCCGAAGCAGGCAAATATCACTTTCTCGATGGAGCGATTCTCTTGCAGCGCTTTGACGGTTTCGAGGAGGGCGATTTCAACGGCCTGTTGGACGGGGAAGCGGTACGCGCCACAGCTGATGGCGGGGAAGGCGAGTGTGTGTAGTTTGTGCTGGAGAGCCAGCGCGAAACAGGTGCGATAGCAACTGGCGAGTAACTCCGGTTCGTTTTGGTTGCCGCCATACCAGATCGGCCCCACGGTATGAAGAACGTACTTGGCTGGGAGTTGATAGCCTTTGGTGATTTTGGTTTGGCCGGTCTCGCAGCCGCCTAACAAGCGACATTCGTGGAGAAGATCGGGGCCGGCAGCGCGATGAATTGCGCCATCGACGCCTCCGCCGCCTAGCAGGGAAGTGTTGGCGGCGTTGACGATGGCGTCGACGGCGAGGGTGGTGATGTCGGCTTTGAGGATTTCGATTCGGTCGTGCATTGTGTGCTACTTTTCGCTGTCGAGGATCTTCATCTGCATGGGGTCGTATCTGGTGCCGGCGACGGCTTCGGCGGGGACGGCGGCTTCCAACTCTGCGATTTCTTCCGGGCTGAGTCTTACGTTGAGCGCTCCGAGACTTTCGGTGATTTGGGCGCGGGTGCGGGAGCCAATCACGGGGATAAACGACGGACCCTTGGCCAGTACCCAGGCGATGGCTAATTGGACTGGGGTGATGCCCTTTGCTGCTGCGATTTCTTTGAGGCGGGCTGCTAGTTTCTGGTTGGTGGTGTGGTTGTCGCCTTTGAAGCGAGGCATGTGAACGCGATAATCTCCCGACGCTGCAAGCTGGGAGCCGGAAAGCAGGCCACGGGAAAGGGCGCCGTAGGTGGTGGCCGCGATGTTCAGTTCATCGAGGATGGGGAGTATCTTCGCCTCAGGGCTGCGGCTTACCAGCGAATACTCAATTTGGAGATCGACGATGGGATGGACGGCGGCGGCGCGGCGGATGGTGTCGGGGCCGACCTCGGAAAGGCCGATGTGGCGGACGTAGCCGGCCTGAACCATCTCGGCGATGGCGCCGATGGTTTCTTCAATGGGGACGTTGGGATCGAGGCGCGCGGGGCGGTAGATGTCAATGTACTCGACGCCGAGGCGCTGGAGCGAATAGGCGAGCGCGGTTTTTACCGCGGCGGGACGGCTGTCATGGCCGAGCCAGGCGCCATTGGGGCCGCGCTGGGCGCCGAATTTGACGGAGAGCAGCACTTCATCGCGATTGAAATGGAGGGCGCGGCCGATGAGCATTTCATTGTGGCCCATGCCGTAGAAGTCGCCGGTGTCGAGCAGGTTTACGCCGGCGTCGATGGCGGCGTGGATGGTGGCAATGGACTCGGCGTCGTCGGTGGCGCCGTACATGCCGCTCATGCCCATGCAGCCGAGGGCGATGGGAAAAACTTCCGGGCCGGTTGCGCCTAATTTGCGGGCTGGTTTGGTGGCAGTGGTCATTGGAGAAAATCCTCTCTGCGTGCATCGTAGGCTCACAGGTGTGTTTCTTTCAAACGGCGGAAGAATCGGAGGGCCCGGGCCTGAAGGCCGTGTTGATTTGGCTCCATTCCAGGGGGTTGAAGTCCCCTGCTCCCTCCGAATTCCTTCCGGGGGTGTTCCCTGGTCCTTCCGAATTCTTCGATTTATAACAACCCATCGAGCACAGGGGGCTCGATGGATGGGGGCACGATGCAATTGGTTCAGCAAGTTGGCGGAGAATTTCAGCGAGTCAGCGGTGCGTTGGGCGATGGATGGGCGCGCGGGGATAGTGGCGACTTTGGCACCCTTTGGTAACAATTGCAAGTGAATGGATCAACTGGATTTATTAGAGATTAGAGCCGGGTTTTCATCAGGTTTCTTTGATTTGGGATTTCCTTTGAAGTCGCATCTCTGCCATACTTGATTGTGCCCACCAGGTACGTCCAATCCCAACATTCCCATCAAGAGGTTGCATCGATGTCGGCAAAGTATGTCTTTGTGACGGGCGGAGTCGTGTCCAGTTTAGGAAAGGGCCTTGCGGCCGCTTCCATCGGGTGTCTGCTTGAGAGCCGCGGCCTGCGCGTGAACCTGATGAAGTTCGATCCTTACCTCAACGTCGATCCGGGGACGATGTCGCCGTTTCAGCATGGCGAGGTGTTTGTGACCGACGACGGGGCGGAGACCGACCTCGACCTGGGTCACTACGAGCGATTTACGCATGCGCCGCTGTCGAGGGATAACAACCTGACGACCGGTCGCATTTATGAGCAGATCATTTTGAAGGAGCGGCGGGGCGACTACCTGGGCAAGACTGTGCAGGTGATTCCGCACGTGACCAACGAGATCAAGAACGCGATGCGCAAGGTTTCGGCGAATGGCGCGGACGTGACGATTGTGGAGATTGGCGGGACGGTCGGCGATATTGAGTCGCTGCCGTTTCTTGAGGCGATCAGGCAGATGCGGCAGGAATTGGGGCGCGAGAATACTGTTTTCGTGCACCTGACGCTGGTGCCGTGGATTGCGGCGGCGCAGGAACTGAAGACCAAGCCGACGCAGCACTCGGTGAAGGAGCTGCTGTCGATCGGGATACAGGCGGATGTGCTGCTGTGCCGCTCGGACCGCAACCTGGGGAGGGAGATGAAGCAGAAGATTGCGGCGTTCTGCAACGTGGAGGAGCGCGCGGTGATTGGGGCTACGACGGTGCCGTCGATCTATGAGGTGCCGCTGCGATTTGCCGAGGAGGGTGTGGATGCGCTGATTCTGAAGTATCTGCACAAGGAAGCGCCGGAGGCCGACCTGAGCGGCTGGAAGGATTTGGTCGACCGCTGCTATCACCCCAAGGATCATGTGTCGATCGCGATTGTCGGCAAGTATGTTGAGTACGAAGACAGCTATAAGTCGCTGAAGGAAGCGCTGACGCACGGGGCGGTTTCACAGAATTTGAAACTGGATGTGACGTGGATTGAGGCGGAGGGGCTGGAGTCGAAAACGCCCGAGGACCGCGACTATGAAGCGCAGTTGGCTGGATTTGATGGGATTCTTGTGCCGGGCGGGTTTGGCAAGCGCGGGATTGAGGGCATGCTGAACGCGATTCGGTATGCGCGGGAGCACCAGGTGCCTTATTTTGGCATTTGCCTGGGGATGCAGACGGCGTGCATTGAATTTGCGCGAAATGTTTGCGGATTGAAGGATGCGAACTCGAGCGAGTTTGATCCGGCGAGCCAGCACCGCATTATCTACAAGCTGCGCGAACTGCTGGGCGTGGAAGAGATGGGCGGGACCATGCGGCTGGGGGCTTGGACATGCATTTTGCAGGAGGGTTCGCTGGCTGCGAAGGCGTACGGCGGAGCAACCGAGATCAGCGAGCGGCACCGGCACCGGTATGAATTTAACCGCGAGTATGAAGCGCTGCTCTCGGGCGGCGGGCTGCGGTTGAGTGGGACTACTCCCGATCAGACTTATGTGGAGATCGTGGAGCTGCCGGGACATCCTTATTTCCTCGGATGCCAGTTCCATCCGGAGTTCAAGTCGAAGCCGCTGGAGCCGCATCCGCTGTTCAGGGAGTTTATTACGGCTAGTTACAAGAGCCGGATGGGGAGATTGCACGCGGAGACGAAGGTTGGGGAGCAGGTTATTCAGTAGGCTAGTTTTGATGGTTTGTGCTTTGATATGAAGCCGGGGGAGTAAGTGATTCGTTAACCTTCAAGGCGATTGAAGCGGGAGATTGTCAGTATTGGCGTCCTGATTTCGATTCTTGCGATCTATCTGCCATTCATGGATGAGCCATGGTCGGTCTATGCGGCTCTTTGCAGCGGTTACACAATGCTCGTGTTCGGAATGCTCTGGAGCGACGGGAAATGGAAGAGATATATCGAGGTCAATAAGCGGACGGCACAGGACCTGATGCGGGGCCATGCGGCGTTTCTTCTTGCGGTGGTTCTCTGGATCTGGATCTTGAAAATCTCGAAACCGCGGCTACCGGATTGGATGTTTGAGGACCACTATCGAGGAGTCACCCCATACCTTGTTTTTGGGGGACTTGGGCTGGTCGCGATCTGGTGGATTGAGCAGAGCTGGCTGGCAAAGCCTGCAAAAACAGATGAGCATGTGGAAGCTTCAACCCAATAGAATCGATCCTTCGACTTTGCCGGACAACGAGCGGTCGAAGGTGGCGAGTGTCAGGTTGGCGGTCTCAGCGAAGGCGGCTAAGTAGGCGTCCATCCAGGTTTTGGGCGACGGGGAATCCGCAGATGTGCGGAGCCTTAGAGCGGCCTCCATTCCTTTAGGCTCGCCGGCCAAGACAGCCTTTCCTCCCAGAGTCCAGCGATCATAAATTGACCAGCATTGCCGTTGCGTAATGATATCCACGCCGAGGATGGCTTCGGTCGTCATCAGGCGGAAGAATCCCATTTGTGTCTGGCGACAAAAGACGAAGGTTGCGGCTTGATCCTGGGACGCGAACCATCGCGTCGCAGCTGAGTGATGCACGTGGATTTCGTGATGAAGGGCGACCCAGACGTTGATATCAGGGAAGATCAAGGAGGTCATAGATGGTCTCGTTGTCAAGCGCAAGCGAGCCGGGGCGAGAGGAGCGGATCACAGGAAGTTCAAAGCGCTTTGAAGTCGTCTGGCTCGCTCGTTTTACCATCTCAAGACCTTCGAGCACCAATTCTTTGAAGGTGTCACCGCGTTGCGCGGCGAGTACCTTGATGGTCCGGTAGGTCTCTTCCGGGATGTCGATGGTGGTACGCATACTTGGAGTTTAGCATATTTATGCCTTTGTGAAACATCTTTATGCATTCCCAGGAAACTCAGCCAGGAGGGATTGCGTTTCAATCGCGGGCGGATCCCTGCTCGGTTGGCTTGGTTTTGTCTGGTTGGATCAAGTTCTGGATGGCTTGGCGGAGAATTGCCTGCACGGTTGTGCCCTGTGCCTGGGCGAGTGCTTTCAATCGAGCGTTGAACTGATCCGAGGTGTTGGGTGGGCCTTGCATGGGGATCTATGCACCTTATCGGCAGATGGACGAAGAGGCTTAGGGTGTCGTGATTCTGTCGGAAAGGTCGGGGGCGACGAGGTGGAAGTGCTTTTCGTTCCAGGTGTAGATGCGCTGGGCGTCGACTTTTCGGGCGCAGGCAAGCAAGACAGCATCGAATACGATGCCACCTGCGAGCCCCATTCGAGCTACGGAACGAACAATGGCTGCATACTCATCCGCGCCTAGTGGGACGACAGTCAGTCTGGCGGCAATCTGTTCGACAATGACGCCGGCAAATTGGGGGCGGACTTTTTTCCCACCTGGGTAGCGCGAGAGAACGGCGTAGACCTCGGCAAGTGTGTGCGCACCACAGGCCGAAGTCGACGGGGAAGCACTGGAAAGAAGAGCGCGGCTCTGTGGGTGGCGGGGATCGGTTGCGTCGCTGGCGGTTACCAGTACAGTTGTATCGAAGAAGAACTGGATGGGGCCGATCATGGCTCTTCAGAGAGCCCGGCGACGTAGCGTAAGCGCCGCTCCCTCTGTTCGTCGATGATTGCGTTGACATCATTCTCGTTGCGACCTGGCCCACCGGTCATGACCCATAATCCATCGACCATTTCCAGCCTGGGCTCGGGAAGGTCCTGCTCAAACACAAGCGTATCTCCGGAACGCTCGACTTTGAGGCGTGTGCCGGGGGTGAGGTGCAGTTCATCCCGGAGTTTTTTGGGGACGACGATGCGGCCGGCTTTGTCGATTTCGACAATGGTATTCATGATGCCATTTTACCATTTGAAATGGTATTCTGTCGCATCGAGCGGCGTTTCCCGATCGATTACCCGGCTGATTTGGACGTGCGTTCCCTCCTTGACAAAGGCATTTGGCGGGCCTATCTTTCCCTCTGTTTTGTGAACGGAGCACTGAACGTCATGGCGTACTTTGAACTTCAACCCGCGGAATTGGACCTTCAGCAATTGGCTGAGCAGTATTGGGAGAAATCCGGAGAAAAAGAACAGCAGCTTGAAAAGGCGGCATTTGAGGCAGGAGCGGCCATTCGCAGCGGCGAGTATTCGCTGGCTAACCTTGAGACCATCGTTCGCTGGAAATCGGAACGAGTAGTGCACTACCTGATTGGGAACAGCGAAGCGCTGATCAGGAAGGTGCTGGGGGTGGCGGCTTCGCCGGAGACTTCGACCCGGGACGCGATCAATGCACTGACGGGGCTGCGCGGGATTGACCTTCCCATAGCATCCGCAATTTTGGCGGCAATTGCGCCGGAGCGGTACACGGTGCTGGATTTCCGTGCGCTTGAGGCGCTGGGGCACGCGCGGCATAACGTCGAGTTTTATGTGGAGTACGTTGCCTTTTGCAAGCATCTGGCGGACTGCGGCATTGTGAAGGCTCAAGGCAATCTGCCGGGCCCGACGCCACTGCACGCGTTGGAGCGGGCGCTTTGGGAGTGGTCGAGGAGCCACGCGGAGGGGGACGAGGTTCCGGATTCACCTTTCGTTGCGCATTTGGCGGCGCGGTAGAATTGGATTCGTGAGCAACTCCTTTGAAATCGGGCCGGTGCACGTTGGCGGGGGCCGGCTCTTTCTGATTGCCGGGCCTTGCGTAATTGAGAGCGAGGCGCATGTCCGCAGGATGGCGGACGCGATCCAGCGCATTACGGCGGACCTGGGAATTCCTTACATTTTCAAAGCCAGCTACGACAAGGCGAACCGGACCAGCGTGAAGAGTTATCGCGGGCCGGGGCTGATTGAGGGGACGCGCATTCTGGGCAGGCTGGCGAAGGATACAGGGCTGCCGGTTCTGACCGATGTGCATGAGCCGGGGCACTGCGAGATTGCGGCCGAGGCCGTGGATGTGCTGCAGATTCCGGCGTTTCTTTGCAGGCAGACAGACCTGCTGGTGGCTGCTGGAAAGACCGGGCGCGCGGTGAACATCAAGAAAGGGCAGTTTGTTGCGCCGTGGGATATGAATCATCCGGTGGAGAAAGTGCGCTCGACGGGCAATGAGCGCGTGTTTCTGACCGAACGCGGGGCCAGCTTTGGATACAACACGCTGGTGGTGGATTACCGATCGCTGCCGGTGATGCGGCGGCTGGCGCCGGTGGTGTTTGACGGGACACATTCAGTGCAGCAGCCTTCGGCGGCGAACGGCGTGAGCGGGGGGCAGCCGGAGTTCATTCCGCTGCTGGCGCGGGCGGCGGTGGCGGCTGGGGTGGATGGGCTGTTTCTTGAGGTGCACGACGATCCGGCGAACGCCAAGTCGGATGGGGCGAATGCGCTGGATTTGAAGCTGCTGAAGCCGCTGCTGGAGAGGCTGCTGGCGATTCATGAGGCGGCGGGGTTGCTAACTAGCTAGTCAGCTAGTCAGCGGGTCAGCAAGTCAGCAAGTCAGCAAGTCAGCGGGTCAGCGGGTCAGCAAGTCTGCGAGTCAGCGAGACAGCGAGTCAGCGGGTTTGGGAACTCGCGGTGGCTTCAGACGGCGCGGATTTCCAAGGTTTTTCCGAGCGCTTTCAACGCCCCGGCGATGCGGTCGATCTTGGTGGTGTGGCGTGGGTCGATCAGTCGATTTACTTCCTGGGGAGTGACGTCTAACCGCCGTGCGAGTTCAGCCGGGCGCACTTTTTGCGCCGCCATCTCTTGCAGGAGCAGGATCTTGGCAGTGTAACTGGCCGGTAGGGCAACCAGGTGTTGGCCGCGCTTGGGTTTGGAAGGGACGGGGATGGGAAGACCGTCTTCGATGTAGTAATCCAGGGCCGATTCCAGAACATCCCCGGCATGGATCAGGGCATCCTCCACATTCTCGCCCTGCGTGATTGCTTCGGGAAAGTCGGGAAACGTGACAATAAACCCGCCTTCTTCAGCCGCCTTGAAGTTCGCCGGATAGCGCATTTGAATCCTCCTACTCTTTATCCCTTGAGACCGAGCTGTTTCTTGATGCCTTCAGCCATGCCAGTCTTGAGCTCCTTCGAGTGCATGGGCAGGTACGACACTCTTCCGTTTAACTCGACTTTTAGATGGGAGCCTTTGGCGGGTTTGAAGGTCGCTCCCTGGGCCGCCAGCCATCGCTTGAACTCGGAGCTCTTGACTGACCGAGTATAAACATTTTTGTTTATATTGTCGATGGCGAGTGGCGGGCATGAAGAAGCAGCTTCCGAATTCAGCCTGATAGCATTTCTCTATGTTTCCCTCTTCTCGACGGATTTCCTTTCACGCTTCCCTGATTGCCGGTGTTTTTCTGGTTTTGATGGCCGGCATAACCCCTTCGAACGCACTGGCGCAGGAAACGCACGCGGCGAGTGCGCCGGATCGCGCGCACATGGAGGACGTCCTCAGGGGACTGAACCGGGGACGGCCGGTGGGACAGGTTGCGGTGTCGCCAGATGGGAAGCGGTTGGCTTGGATCCAGATGGGAAGAGAGGGAGCCGAGATTCGCGTGGCTCCGCTGGACGATCTGAACAAGAGCGAGCGCATCACCGCTGCCGCAAAGCCGGAGCAGCACTGCCACGAGAACGATGTTGCCTGGTCTCCGGACGGAAAGGCGCTGGCATTTTTTTCGGATTGCGCCAAATTGGGTGAGCAGACAGACCTATATGTTGCTCCGCTTGATGGCGGCGCGGCGCGGCGGGTGACGGAGTTGAAGGGGCTGGCGCACGAGCTGGCTTTCTCACCGGATGGGTCGAAGCTGGCGTTCCTCTATGTGGAGGGCGCGACCCGGCCTGCCGGAGCGCTGGCGGCAATGAAGCCGCCATCGGGCGTTATTGGCGAGGACGGGGTCGAGATTCAGCGGGTTGGCGTTGCGGACGTAGATGTGGCCAAGCCGGTTGCGCCGGTGCAGCCTACACCGGCGAATCTGCATGTTTACGAGTTCGATTGGTCGCCGGATTCGAAGGGGCTGGCGTATGTAGCTGCCAATCCCCCAGGGGAGAATAACTGGTGGGTCGCGAAGCTTTATACGCAGCCGCTGGATGGTGCGCCGACGGCGATACTGGCGCCGGCGGAAGTCGCCGGAGCGTTGCATGGATTGCAGATTGCGGTGCCGCGCTGGTCGCCGGATGGGAAGGCGATTGCGTTTATCGGCGGACTGATGAGCGACCAGGGGTCGACGGGCGGCGACGTGTGGATGATTTCAGCGACGGGAGGTGAGCCGGTTGATTTGACGGTGAATCGGCCCACTTCGCCGGCGTGGATCGAGTGGGACGGGAACGAACGCATTTATGTGAGCGAGCTGGCGGGAGGGAACGCGCAACTGGTGCTGCTTGGGATCGAGGACGGCGCGGGCCACGAAGGCCAGAAGGCCAGTTTTGGGAAGTCGGTCTACAGCATTCCGGGTAGCGTCGGAGATGGGCGGATGGCGTTGAGTGTCTCATCTTCGGCGGATCATTCGATCTTTGTGTTTCACGCCAGCAGCTTCGATCACGCCACGGAGATTTACGAGGCAAGGGCGGGCGAGACGACAGCCAAAGGCTCGGATGGCGTAACGCAGCTCTCGCATTTCAACGACGGCGTCGAGCCGGCGTGGGGCAAGTCGGAATCGCTGGAGTGGAAGAGCGACCAGTTCAACGTGCAGGGATGGCTGTTGCTGCCGAAGGACTACGATCCGGCGAAGAAGTACCCGATGATTGTGGAGGTACACGGGGGGCCGGCGGCGGCGGCGGAGGCGCGCTGGGGCGGGGGCGGCGGGCTGAGCGCGACGGCATTCTCGGCGCTGGGGTATTTTGTGTTGCAGCCCAATCCGCGAGGCAGCTACGGACAGGGTGAGGAGTTTACCAAGGCCAACCGCAAGGATTTTGGCTACGGCGACCTGCGGGACATTGTGGCCGGAGTGGATGCGGTGGTGGCCAAGTATCCGGTGGACCCGAACAGGGTTGGGATTACGGGATGGAGCTACGGCGGGTTCATGACCATGTTTGCGGTTACGCAGACAGGGCGATTCAAGGCTGCTGTTTCGGGCGCGGGGCTATCGAACTGGCAGAGCTACTATGGCGAGAACTCGATTGATCAGTGGATGATTCCATACTTTGGGGCATCGGTTTACGACGATCCGGCGGTGTATGCGAAGAGCTCGGCGATCAACTTCATCAAGCAGGCGCACACGCCGACGCTGGTGGTGGTGGGCGATCGGGATGGCGAATGTCCGGCGCCTCAGTCGTACGAGTTCTGGCATGCGCTGCGCGATGAGCACGTGACGACGCAGCTGGTGGTATATCCGAATGAGGGGCACGGGTTTGTTGATCCGGCGCATCGGCGCGATGTGATGGAGCGGGCGGTGGAGTGGTTTGAGCACTACATGCCGGCGGGGCAATAACCACCTGCGGTGGGGCCAAAAGCTCGCTCTTCGCTCGCACAGGCTTTGTTGCGCTTGCGCCAGGAGCAAGGCGCAAGGGTGGGGGCACGGTGCTTCCATTTCAGCGCCAAAGGGCCTGGTAAGCAGAATTGATTTGAGGTCCCGGCGTGGTTTTGAAGGCTGCTCTCCAAACAAGGGCCGGGGGAGTCTATTGGAGGAGAGCGAAAAACTGGGTGGGGATGAGTCCGAGCGGGTTTGTGCCGGGGGTCACCCCGTCCTGATACACTTTTCTTTGGAGATTTGTGAGCGAGTTGCGCTGACCGGCTGCATGGAAGAGCGTACAGCCGGGAGCCGGTCACTTGAGCGGAATTCACCGGCGACGGGCCAACCATGGGGCATGTTGACGGATCGCTTTTAACCCATTTTTCTTTTACAGAATTGGATAGACCGTTCCGCGGATTCAAGCGGCGGGGCGGGGAGGATTCATGCGGCGGTTTTTGACGCTTGTCAGTTTGTTGTGCGTGGCCATTCCTGCTGGGGTATCGATCTCGGGCTGTACTCGTAACCCGGATGCGAAATACTGCAATGGCGAAGGCTACGGGTTGAAGATTACGGATGTGGATTACATCACGCTGACTCCGGTGGTCGCGGGTGTCTCCATTGCCTTTGGACAGACACAACAGATCGCCTCGCCCCAGGCAAAGACCTGCAAGGGCACGGCGGCCAGTGTTGCAGTCTACACATATGGCACCTCAAACAACCAGCTGGTGGATATATCGCCGTCGGGCACGATGTGCGCCGGCACCTGGAACCGTAATACGGGTGGTGGCATCGCCAACTACACGATCTGCAACAAGCCGGATCCGCTGCCCACGACCAACGGGCTGCCTTATGCCATTGCCTATGTGACGGCCTCAGCAAACTCGGTGACATCGAACCCGGTGCAGGTTTACGTGCATGCCCCGGTGACCTCGGTGAGCCTGGTTACAACTCCGTTATCGGGCAGTGGGAATCAGTGTTTTTCTCAGGGCACCCAGGCCACGCTCGACTCGGAAGCGTGCTTTGTCAGCAATGGCACGCAGTATGAATTGTGCGCACCGCCATCGGTGGTGGCCAGCGGCATATTTGCCTGCCAGGGCGGACCTCCTCCCGGCGTGGCCGCGAATTCGATTCCAGACTGCACGGCGTCTATTGGCACGCTCACCTACACCTCCGGAAATGGGAGCATTGGAACCATCTCCACCAACACCACCACCAACGCGGTGAACATTACCGCTGAACAGCCCGGCACCACGGTCATTACTGCATCCGTTGCCGGCTCGGGTTCATCGGCAGGCTATTTCTCCACCTGCCCACCCAAGTCGATCAGTGTGACACTGGCGAACGGCACGACGAGTGGAACGGTCACGCAGGGTGTGACACAGAACCTGACCACGTCGGTTATTGATACGGCGGGCAACCCGATCTCAGGTATCAACCTCACTTATCAGTCGACTGACCCGATCGATATCACGGCGGGCAGCGGCGGCGCCATCACTACCAACTTCCCCGGAGTCGCTTCGGTCTATGCGGTCTGCGAGCCGAGCAGCTGTAATCCGGCGCCGATCAACGAAAACGGGTTGTATGGCACCGGGCTTTCCATTTCATCGAACCCGGTGAAAATCACCACCCCGGGCACGGCCAGCGACTACCTGTGGTTTGGCGCTCCGGGCCTGTCACAGTACTTCGTTCCTGTCGAATTGCTCAGCGGGACGGTTGGTTCCACGGTACGGCTGCCTTATGTGCCGAATTCGATGGTGCAAGACCGGCTTGGCATCAATCTCTTTTTCGGCTCTTCACACGAGTTGATGATCTACACAGCGAACAACAACACCGTTTCCAAGACAGACACATCTGCTCCTGGCGTAGTGCTTGCGGTATCGCCGAACGACACGACGCTGCTAATCAACGACCAGGAGCGGCAGCTTTTCTACCTCTACAATGTAAGCGGCAGCGTCAGCGGCACGTATGGCGGGATGGGCACCTCCGCGGCGTGGACTCCCGACTCGCAGACTTTGTACATCACGGATAGTTCGACGGCGAACAATCCAGCCGCAGGGATCACCGGCCACACCGATACGCTTTACGTCTTCAACGCGAATACGGGATTTACTTCCATCCCGCTGGCGGCTTCCAGCGCAACCAATCCGGGAGCGCAGAACCTGGCAATTACGATTCCAAGCGTGGGCGCGTTTCTGAGCGGCAATCCGACTGTAGCGCACACGTGGTGCCCTTCGGGCACGGTTGGAAACGAAGGCAACATGCTCTTCTATCCGCAGGGGCCGACGCCGGACAATACGGTCGCCGTGGACACCGATGTTCTGGCCGCGACCACCGATGGGGACCACATCCTCGGCGCATCGTATTCAGGCGGCGATATTTCCCTTTCAGACATCGGGGTGACAATCCCGTCGCTGAACTGCCTGCCGGCGAATGTCAGCGATGCTTCTCTCCCCAACGGTGCTACGCTCTCGCCGCTGGTGCTTGGAACGACGGTGAACCAACAGCAGATTTCTGCTGCCGCTTCGGCTGTCAACCAGGTGGTGCCTTCACCTGGATCGAATCTGGCATTCGTAACTTACAATCCCGCGACAGGCTCAACAGCCGCCGCTTCGCTGCCCTACTATCTTCCAGGCACTGGCGGCGCGGCAGGCACTGTGGGCGCAGTGCCGCTGACCGCGAGCGGCGGCACGGTACCGACGGCTCCGATCTTCGGAGCGTTCAGCCCGGACAGTTCTTACTTCTTTGTGTCTACGGCGGGCGACAATCTGATTCACTACATCACGATTCCAACCAATCCTTCACTCGCTAATCCGCCGGTTGACTCGCAGCAGATTGCTCCCAACCTGCCTGCATGCACGCCTGTTTCCGCGGGCGGGAACGATCTCGGTTGCATCTATACGGGAAGCGGAACCGTGGTTCCGGCCACTTACATTGCGGTCAAGCCGCGGTCGACGACTTAGGCTACATTTTACTGAGATCCAACGGAAAAGGCCGGCGCATGGAGTCTGTTACGAAACTCTTCCGGTTTGCTTGAATAGATGAGAAGATGCCCTTGCGAGAGCGAGGGCATCTTCGTTTATGGGATATATCCGAGGGGATGGGCGCAGTCAGGGAACACTATT
>JBEKET010000038.1:0-53697 GCA_050013695.1 Occallatibacter sp. | reverse complement strand
TCCCACATTTCCACCGCCGCGACGACCACGAGCAATATATGAAAACATCCCCAAAGGAGACATCTGAAGATGCCCGCATCAAACACCCCCTTCAGGCTCATTCCTGGATTGGAAAAGACTCTCTCACTCTTGTCCAACGCAAGATGAGCCTGAGCGAGGAAGTTGATTCCAACGCAAGATGAGCCTGAAGGATTAGGCATGCTGGGAAGTGAACATCAGCGTGCACGAAGCAGAGAAGTTGAGTTTGGAAGCGATTAGCCGGTTTGTTGAGGCCAGGTCGGCGCTCCTTCCCGCCCGCATCTCCTCGCTTGAACCCGTGCTCTCGTTGGGTCACAACAAATCGCCACAAAAAAACCGATTCCCCATCGCCCCCCTTGTCCGTTACTATCTGCGCAGGATTCAAAAGGACTTTTATGTTCAAAGTGGCAGTTCCGCTTCTGCATGTCACAAATTCCGCCGCAGCCGAGAACTTCTACTGCAAACAGCTCGGCTTCCAAAAGGACTTTGCCCATCGCGTCGACGACGGGCACCCCGAACCCTGCTACATGGGCCTTAGCCGCGATCGGATCTGGCTCGTCGTCTCCTCGTATCCGGGAGATGGCGTTCCCGGAGGCGTAGCCAACATCCTCGTCGACCACATCGACGCCCTCCATGCCGAGTTCGTCGCCAAAGGCGTCGCCATCGACACCGCACCCGTCAATCAGACCTGGGGCAGCCGCGAAATGTACGTCAAGGATGCCGACCACAATTGCTTGCGCTTCATCCAGGCCTGAGCTCTGCCTGCCACACCACGGTATCCCACGCTTGCCTGCCATGGCGAACCCCTGATAGACACTGGCTGGGCAGTTCGCCCATTGACCCGCCTCGACGAGGCAAGGCATGCTGTGAAAGCATCGAATGGTTTGCGGATGATGCTTGAAGAAGTCCCCTCGCATCAGGCCTCTCCGGCCGCATCCACGACCTTTTCCACGAAAGGATTGGCGCCTGTCTTATGAGAACCACGACCGCGTCCCATGCCAAGCCATTAACCAAAAACAAGCACCTCATCCGCTGGGTCGAAAAGATGGCTGCGCTCACCACGCCTGACTCGATTCACTGGGTCGATGGCAGTGAGCAGGAAAACAAATGGCTCTGCGGCGAAATGGTCGCGTCGGGCACCTTCATCAAGCTGAATGAAGACGAGTGGCCAGGATGCTTCTACGCGCGATCCGATGCCAGGGATGTAGCCCGTGTCGAAGAGCGGACGTTTATCTGTTCGCTCGCAAAAGACAGTGCCGGGCCAACCAACAACTGGGAAGACCCCTACGTCATGCGCCGCCGCCTCAAAAGCCTGTTTTCCGGTTCCATGCGCGGCCGCACCATGTATGTGCTGGCTTTCAGCATGGGCCCCATCGGCTCGCCCATGTCGCAGATTGGCGTCCAGCTTACCGATTCGCCTTACGTCGTCGTCAATATGCGCATCATGGCGCGCATCGGGCTGCCCGTTCTTGCCGAGATCGACAAGGACGTAAAACGCGTGGTGCCCTGCATGCACTCCCTCGGCGCACCGCTCGAGCCCGGTCAAAAGGATGTGCCCTGGCCCTGCAACGACGAAAAGTACATCGTGCATTTTCCCGAGACGCGCGAGATTTGGAGCTATGGCTCTGGCTACGGCGGGAACGCGTTGCTCGGCAAGAAATGCTTCGCTCTCCGCATTGCCTCGAACATTGCCCGCGACGAGGGATGGATGGCCGAGCACATGCTCATTCTCGGCCTCGAATCGCCAACCGGCGAAAAGACCTACATGGCAGCAGCGTTTCCTTCCGCATGCGGCAAGACCAATCTCGCCATGATGGTGCCGCCACCCGCCTTCGATGGATGGAAGGTATGGACCGTCGGCGACGACATTGCGTGGATTAAGCCCGATGCGAACGGTACGCTGCGCGCCATCAATCCTGAAGCGGGCTTCTTCGGCGTCGCGCCCGGCACCAGTCCGAAAACCAATCCCAATGCAGTTGCAACGCTGCGCAAAAACACAATCTTCACCAACGTCGCGCTCACTCCCGACGGCGGTGTCTGGTGGGAGGGCATGACCGACGAGCCTCCCGCAGAACTGCTCGACTGGCGCGGCGAGCGCTGGACTCCGGAGATCGGCAAGGCTACCGGCAAACCCGCGGCCCATCCCAACGGTCGATTCACCGCGCCCGCATCGCAATGCCCGGTGATCGACCCCAACTGGGAAGATCCCAACGGCGTGCCCATCAGCGCCTTCATCTTCGGTGGCCGCCGTTCTTCTACAATTCCGCTTGTCTACCAGGCCTTCAACTGGAGCGCCGGCGTTTACATCGGAGCCACCATGGGTTCTGAGACCACAGCGGCGGCCGCTGGCGCAATTGGCAAGGTTCGTCGCGACCCCATGGCCATGCTGCCCTTCTGCGGCTACCACATGGGCGATTATTTCCGTCACTGGATCAAGATGCAGCGCACGCTCACCTCCACCCCGCGCATCTTTCATGTGAACTGGTTTCGCAAGGATGAAGACGGAAAATTTCTGTGGCCCGGCTTCAGTGAAAACATGCGCGTGCTCAAGTGGATCGTCGATCGAGTTCGCGGGCGCGCACAAGGCAAGGAGACGCCCATCGGCTGGACCCCGCACTATGAAAGCATGGAGTGGACGGGCCTGGATGTTTCGCGCGAAAAGTGGGCGCAACTGCAGGAAGTCAACCGCTCCGCATGGCGCACTGAACTCATTGGCCACGAAGAACTCTTCCTCGACCTGCATGACCACCTGCCGCCGGAGATGATCTACGAGCGCGAACTCCTCATCTGTCGAATTTGACACATCGCCGCATGCGACCGTCTTCCGCTTGCGAGCTACCATGTGAACCGAATCCACCGTGGCCCATCCATTCCGCGTTTTTCCGCGGAATGGATGGGATAGCACAGATGTTCAGGCGCATCGTAAACAGTTAGACCGAAAATGTTCTACTAATCAAATGGCAAGCCTTGAGAACTTCCGTGTCGTAGTCTTCCGGGCGGTTGCGGAACAACTCAGCTTTCGTAAAGCCGCGGAAGAGCTCTACCTCACGCAGCCTGCCGTGAGTCTCCAGATCAAGGCACTGGAGGAAGATCTCGGTGTTCAACTCTTCGATCGCACCGGATCGCACATAGAGTTGACCGCTGCCGGCAAAATCCTGCTTGACTGCTCAGCACAGGTCAACGCACTTCTTCTTCAAGCCGAGCAAGACATTGCGGCACTCAGCGGAGAGCATGCCGGGCAGCTTGCCCTGGGCGCTTCCACCACCATCGCGCAATATGTATTGCCCCGCCTGCTGGGCGAGTTTCGGCGCGAGCATCCCCGCGTTTACCCAACCCTCATCAGCGGCAATACCGAACACATCGTCGATGCAGTGAAGCAGCAGAAGATCGAGTTGGGATTCATCGAAGGGCCTGCCCGAAGCCGCGACGTCAAGACAGAGCCGTTCCTTGAAGACGAGCTGGTGTTGATCGCATCCACCGCTCACGAGTGGGCCGAACGCAATTCTGTATCCTGCTCTGAATTAGCCTCAGGTCCTTTGCTGATGCGCGAGCGCGGATCGGGAACACGCCATGTGATCGAACTTGCGCTTGAACGCCTGGGCGTCAGGCGCAACTCGTTGCACATCGTCATGGAACTGGATTCAACCGAGGCCATTAAATCCGCCGTCGAAGCCGGGCTCGGCATAGGATTCGTCTCGCGCTGGGCCATTGCCAAAGACCTGCGGCTCAACAACAGTTTCAGAATTATCGCCGTCGAAGGGTTGCAAATCAAACGCGAGTTCCTGGTTGCCTATGCGACCGGACACGGGTCGCTGGGTTTGGCCATCGAGTTCCGCCGGTTTCTCAGCGCCCGCGCCGGCGCGCAAAGAACATCGTTGAAGAAAAGCATCCATAAGATAAACCAATAAGGCATCAATACTTCTGCTTGGACGTGGGGACCCACGCTCCGAGACACTTCTTATGTGTCTAAGAACGTTTTCTTCATCGGAATTATCGATGCTGCCACCGGCCTTATATCACCACCGATAGCTCTCGTCCTCGGCCTTATCTATGGATTCTCATTCGTCCATCCTTTTCACGTTGAGGCAAAACAGCTTTCAAAATTTCTCCTCCAGGCATCCGTAGTTGGCCTCGGCTTTGGCATGGATTTGCACCAGGTGCTTCAAGCCGGCCGCTCCGGCTTTATCTACACCGCTGCCAGCATCAGCTTTGCCTTGCTTCTCGGTTGGGGGCTGGGAAGACTCCTGAAAGTAAAGCAGAGAATCTCCTTTCTCATCTCCACCGGCACCGCGATCTGCGGCGGCAGCGCCATTGCGGCGATTGCCCCCATCACCAACGCCAACGAGGAAGAGATCGCCGTCTCTCTTGGAACCGTCTTCGTGCTCAACTCGGTTGCCTTGCTCGCGTTCCCGCCCATTGGCGTCGCGCTCCACATGACCCAAACCCAGTTTGGCCTCTGGGCGGCATTGGCCATTCACGACACAAGCTCCGTTGTGGGCGCGTCAGCCAAGTTCGGCGCTGTGGCGCTGGCCGTGGGCACAACGGTCAAGCTGGCCCGCGCGCTGTGGATCGTCCCTCTTTCGGTAGGAACCGCCATGGCCAGGAAAAGCAAAAACCGCATTCAATGGCCCTGGTTCATTCTCCTTTTCTGTCTTGCTGCGGTTGCCAACACCTATGTTCCCTACTTCCAATCCGTCTATCCGGTCTTGAAACATCTCGGCATCATCGGCCTCACCGTAACGCTCTTCCTGATTGGAACAGGCCTCTCGATGAAGACCCTCCGCCAGGTCGGCGCTCGCCCGCTCATTCAGGGAATTACCCTGTGGATTATCGTCGCGGTGGGGTCGCTGGCCCTGATCCGCGCCGGTTGGATTCACCTCTAGCGCACCTTGACCCCTTCAACGCCTTCCATCCATTGGCCAACTCGTAAAAACACCGGTTGCCTGGGCATCGATTTTGGCATCTAAGTTCTCATGGCGGAAAACTTCTGCAATTTGCTGGCGCGAATCATTCCCGTGAGCGATCATGAGCCGGTAATCCAGTGGAAGGTCTCCACGCCTCCACATCCGCAGGCAGGAACTTAAAAAGCTTTCGATGACCAGTAGAAATAGGAAAAACGGGATAAACCGGCGCGAGATGCTCGCAGCGCTGGCCGCCGCAGCCGGCTGTGCCCTTGCGACCGGCAGCATGGCATTTGCCGGTGAGCCATGGAAAGCCAACCACGAAGATGACGCATTCCTCGACGATCTGGAGCGGCAAGGCTGCCTCTTTTTCTGGGAGCAAGCCAGCCCCAAAACAGGGCAGATTCTCGATCGTGCGCGCAATGACTTAACTGGCAGCCGCGATCCACGAACCATGGCCAGCATAGCCTCCACAGGGTTCGGATTGACCGCGCTGTGTATTGCCGATCGGCGCGGCTATCTGCCCCATGCCCAGGTGGTCGAACGCGTAAAGACGACGCTGGACTGGCACCTGAACCGCATGCCGGAAGTGCATGGCTTCTTCTATCATTTCACCGACATCGAGACCGGAGAGCGCCTGAAAGGCGTGGAGCTGTCTTCGATCGACACGGCGCTGCTCCTGTGCGGCATCCTGACCGCGGGAGCGTATTTTCAGGATGAAAAAATCCATTCTCTCGCCCAGCAAATCTACGCGCGCGTCGATTGGCCGTGGATGCTCAACGGCGGAAAAACATTCTCGATGGGCTGGCATCCCGAGTCGGGGTTTCTCAAAGCCCGTTGGGAACACTATTGCGAGCTGATGATGATTTACCTGCTGGCCATCGGCTCTCCCACACATCCAGTTCCTCCAGAATGCTGGAATAGCTTTACCCGCCCTGTCATCCACTACCAGGGCTTCGACTACATCAGCGGCAACGACCCCATCTTCACCCATCAGTATTCGCAGGCCTGGTTTGACTTTCGCTATAAGCGCGACAGCTACGCCGACTATTTCGGGAACTCGATAACCGCCACCCGCGCCCACAAAGCTTTTTGCCTCTCTTATCCCAAGTGGTACAACGAGGACTACTGGGGCGTCACAGCTTCGGATTATCAAGGCGGCTATACCGCATGGGGCGGACCGCCCCCTCAGGGCCCCCTCGATGGAACTGTTGTGCCGTCCGCAGCTGCTGGGTCGCTTGCCTTCCTGCCCACGGATTGCCTCTCAGTCCTGCGAGCCATGCGATCAAAATGGGGAAAACGCGCCTGGGGACGCTATGGCTTTGTCGACGCCTTCCATCCCGCTGCCAACTGGTATGACCCGGATGTCCTGGGGATCGATCAGGGGATCTCGGTGCTGATGGCTGAGAATCTGCGCTCCGGCCTGGTGTGGAGTACATTCATGCGTAATCCCGAATGCACGACCGCAATGGTGCGTGCCGGATTTCACGGGAACAACCCTTCGTGATGACCGGCATCGAAACTGATTCCGCGCCTCTCCCATGCTGCGTGCGCGGATTGTTCGCCAACGCTCAAAGCGCCAGGCTTTGATTGGAGAGCCCAAGTGACCAAGGTCCCGAGGAAGCCGATCACACTCAAAGAGCTTGCGGCAATCCTCGATCTCTCTGAGTCCACGGTTTCCCGCTGTGTCAACGGCGCGGCGGTCGCGCATCGCATTGCCAGAGAGACGGAAGAGCGTGTCCTCCAGGCCGCAGCGCTCCACAACTATTCCGCGAACACCGTGGCCAGAAGCTTGCGAAAAAAGAAATCGCTCACCATTGGCGTGATTGTTCCGGAGATCAGCGAGGGCTACTCGACGGCGGTCCTCAGCGGCATTGAGGACGAACTCCTCAAGGAAGGCTATTTCTATTTTGTCGTGAGTCACCGCCATCGCGCCGATCTGCTTGAAGCTTATCCGCGCATGATGCTTGCTCGCGCCGTCGAGGGAATCATCGCGGTGGACACGGCCATTGAAGAGGATCTGCCCGTCCCCGTCGTGGCTGTCTCCGGACACATGCGCCACAAGGGGGTCATCAATATTGAACTGGACCACAAAACTGCCGCTCACCTCGCACTCTCGCATCTAAAGACTCTCGGACACCAACGAATTGCCGTCATCAAGGGCCAGGCATTCAGCTCGGACACCAATCAACGCTGGCATGCGATCCAGGAGGAAGCAAAGAATCTTCAACTCGCCCTGGACCCGGAACTTGTCGTCCAGTTGAAGGGGCCGGAACCGGGGCCGGGGCCGGGCATCGAGGTCACGCGCGAGTTGCTTGATACCAAGGTACCCTTCACCGCGATCTTCGCGTTCAACGACGTAACCGCGATTGGCGCCATCCTGGCCCTTCGCGAAGCCAGCCTCTCCGTTCCGCATGACGTCTCGGTGCTGGGATTTGATGACGTCCTGATCGCCACCACAAACGATCCGCCGCTCACAACCATCCATCAGCCATTGACTGACATGGGAAAAGCAGCGGCAACCACGCTGCTGGGACTCATCAACGGCTCAATGCCCCACCCCCAGCCGCCCGTCATCACCGTCTACCCCAGCCTGATCGTTCGCAAGTCGACAGGGCCGGCCTCGACGGGAAACGCGCAGCTTCAACCAGGTTCAGGTGACTAGGGTGGCGGCGGTAAGGCTGCCCGTTTATGTCCCGAATCCGTACCCCCCTCCCCCCCTTAAAAGAAAGTACCTTGTTTTCATGCGGTTACACTGTAAGCATGACATAACAAAGGGGTTATTGGCATACATAAGAAAACACAGATGTTATGGTCGAACTTTGAGTTCAATGTCTCACATTGCAAGATGATGTTTCAGCAATGCGCAGCTCAGGGATCAACTAGTTTCATTGTGCGCCAAAGGGTGGAAATTATGTGCAAACCAAGCGCACTTTATGCTCCTGGCTTTCAGAGGCTTACTCTTCCAGGTCTCAAGAACGAGACCTGAGGCTATCGACAACCGATTGCTTTGTGATTTGAGCCACCATTTTGCGCCATAGAGAACGCGGTTTGTGATTTGCCCCACGTGTTGTGGCCCTATTGTGGCCTGCGTCACATGCGTTTGTGAGTTGTCTCACATACAGACCTCCAACAGAATCCATACGGTCGCTCATGCGGGCGATACTCCGGATGGCATGGAAGGGCCCAGCAAAACCTCTGGTCGAGGTTGTTGTGGAGAGGGCTTGATGAGTGTCTTCAAAGATGCTGGACATTTGATCAGATTTGCGGGGCTCTTTGTCTTCGCTTTCGTGGTATTCCTTGTGGTGCGCCATTTCGTAGTGCCGAAGAGCTTTGGGCAGTATGGCCACTATCGCGGCGCAGCCATCGGGGAAATCGCAGCTCATCCGGTGAAGTTTGCGGGACACGATACCTGCGAGGCCTGTCACTCCGATGTCGCGGACAAGAAGAGCAAGGGCAAGCACGCGCACGTGAACTGCGAAGCCTGCCACGGCGCGCAGGCCCAGCACGCGAGCGCCGACGACCCGTCCACAGTCAAACCGGTTTTGCCTGACACATCCGTTCTGTGCGTCCGCTGCCACACGGCCAGCGCCGCCAAACCTAAGGGCTTTCCGCAGGTTGTTCCCGCGGACCACTCCAACGGGATGCCATGCAACACCTGCCATCAGCCACATAATCCGGGAATGGATGCACCGCCCGCCGATGCGCCGGCAAAAGCCCCAGGAGGTGCGAAATGAACATGAACCGCCGACAGATGCTGATCCTGTTGCCCGCCGCGGCCATCGCATGGAAATCCGTGCTCGCTGGAACTCCGGAAGCCTCCCCCAACTACAAAATGTCCGACCACTGGTGGGGCATGTTGATCGATATCCCCAAGTGCATTGGCTGCGGCAATTGCGTGCGCGCCTGCCAGACCGAAAACGACGTGCCTGACGGAAACTTCCGCACCTGGGTCGAGCGCTACCACGTCAGCGACTGGGAGATGAAGAACCCCCAGAACATCATGACCAATCCGATGACCGACCCCGAGGTGATCTCTCCCGACGGCGGCAAGGAAGGGTTTCCAGTAGCCACCGACACCAGCGGAAAGTACTTCTTTGTTCCCAAGATGTGCAATCACTGCGTGGATTCCCCCTGCACCCAGGTGTGCCCGGTAGGAGCAACCTTTGTGGCTCCGGACGGGGTGGTCCTGGTGGACCAGAAGTATTGTCTTGGTTGCGCTTACTGCGTGCAGGCATGCCCTTACGGATGCCGCTACATTCATCCCGAGAAGAAGGTCGCGGATAAGTGCACGCTCTGCTACCACCGCATTACCAAGGGGCTGACGACCGCCTGCTGCGAAGCCTGCCCCACCGGCGCTCGCCAGTTGATTGACCTGAAGAACCCGAAGGACCCCATCCACGAATTCCTGAAGACCCACAGTGTGCAGGTGCTTAAGCCACAGATGGCCACCGGCGCTAAGGTTTTCTACAACAACCTGGACGGATCGGTGCGGTAAGAACAGCTTGCAGCTGATTGAAGTGAGGGCTTATGAACGGTGTTGAAGGCTTCATGTATCCAAACGAATACGGGCTCCAGTGGAGCGTGCTGATCGTTCTCTATCCGTTCATCACCGGACTGGTTGCAGGCGCATTCATTCTTGCGTCGCTGGTGCGAATCTTTCGCGTTAAAGCCATTGAGCCCACTTACCGGCTGGCGCTGCTCACCGCTCTCTCGTTCCTGCTGGTTGCGCCGTTGCCGCTGCAGTTGCACCTGGGCCATCCGGAACGCTCGCCGGAGATGTACTTCACCCCACATAACACCTCGGCCATGGCCATGTTCGGCTATATCTACCTCTGGTATCTGATGGCCGTGCTGGTGCTCGAAATCTGGCTCGATTACCGCCGCGAAATCGTGCTGCTGTCGCAATCGAGCAAAGGACTGCTGCGCCTTGCCTATCGCATCATGACTCTAGGCTCCAACAACATCAGCCCACGCTCGCTGGCCATCGATAATCGCGTTGGCTGGATCGTCACCCTCATTGGCATTCCTTCCGCTTTTTTGCTTCATGGCTACGTCGGTTTTATTTTCGGTTCCATCAAGGCCAATCCCTGGTGGTCTTCGCCGCTCATGCCGGTCGTCTTTATTTTCTCCGCAATGGTTTCGGGAATTGCCGCGGTCATGCTGCTTTACATGGCCGTGACCAAGCTGCGCAAGCTGACAATCGATGTGCATTGTGTCGACTCGATCGCCATGTATCTGTTCTACATCTTCATCATTGACTTCAGCCTGGAGATGCTGGACCTGGTGCACCGCATTTACGAAGCAGACGAGTCGTTCCGCAGCTTGAACTTCCTGGTCCACACGCAGCTGTACATTCCTCACATCGTGATTCAGATTTGCCTCGGCACTCTGACGCCGCTCATCCTGCTGTTTATTACCCAGGTCGTGAAGCTGCCTGAAATTGTGCGCAAGCGCATGTACGTGGTCTCCGGAAGCCTGGCCCTGATCGGCATCTTCGCCATGCGCTGGAACGTCGTCATCGGCGGTCAGTTGTTCTCGAAAAGCTTTCTTGGCTACACCACCTACAAGATGACGCTGATCACGCGCGAGGGCCTGCTGGTGGCGATCTTCCTGACCCTGCTCCCACTGGCCTTTTTGTGGGTGCTGGTCAAGCTGCTTCCTCCGTGGTCTGAAGATGCGGCCCACGCTGCAGAAGCAGGAGATTAAGCCAGGCGTGGTTCTGTTTTCATCGGGTGGGAAGAATGAACGATCTTCCGAGCACTCTCGATCATCTCTCGGCACGCCTTGAAAGTCTTGAAGAGCGTGTCTACGTCCTTGAGCATCCTTCCGATGTCTCGACGAAATTGGAAGCCAACCCCTCCCTGCGGTACGAGACTGTTGAGGATCGTCCCCTGGCGCAGGCCGGTGGACTCTTCTCTATCGTCGGAAGGGCCATGCTCGGCATTGCAGGTGCGTTTGTGCTGCGTGCGGTCGCGGAGTCCACGCCGCTCCCGAAACTCGCGGTTGCGGCGATTGCGATTGCCTACGCCATTTTGTGGCTTGTCTGGTCGGTCCGCGTCAAGGCTGCAAACTGGGTCCCCAGCGCCATCTATGCCGGTACCTCTGTTGTAATTCTTGCTCCCATGCTTTGGGAACTCACGTTGAGCTTCAAGGTGCTGCCGGCGTCAGCCTCCGCGGCAATTCTTGCGGTCTTCGTATTTATCGCGTCCGCCCTGGCGTGGAAGCGCAATCTCACCCCCGTCCTTTGGATGGTGAATAGCGCGGCTGCGGCTGCGGCCCTGGCCCTCGCCGTCGCCTCCCGCGAACTCATTCCGTTCATCGCTTCGCTGTTGTTCATGGTGGTCCTTTGCGAGTTCGCGGCGAAACTCAATCATGGCTCGTCCGTACGCCCGCTGGTTGCCGTTGCAGCCGACCTAGCCATCTGGGCACTGATCTTCATCTACGCCGGACCGCAGGATGCGCGCGTTGATTACCCTGTGCTGGGCACGGCAGCGCTGCTGGTTCCTGGTTGCCTGCTGTTCCTCATTTATGCCGTCGGCGTCGGCGCCGGTACTGTTCTGCATGGAAAAAGCATCACGGTCTTTGAGACGGTTCAGTCGATAATCGCTTTCTTGCTGGCCGGTTCCAGCGCACTCTTCTTTGTGCCGCAAGTCGGCCCGATGTACCTTGGCGTGGCTTGCCTGCTGCTTGCGGGTGCCTGCTATGCGCTGGCGCTTGCCGCCTTTGGCAAACTCGTCGCAACGCGCAATTATCAGATCTTTCTTGCCTGGGGTACGGGCCTGCTTCTCGCAGGAAGTTTCCTGTGCCTTCCAACTTTGGGAATCACGATTTGTCTCGGCCTCTCAGCCATCGCGGCCACGCTTCTCGGAATTCGCCTGCACCGCGTCACCTTGCAGGTCCACGGCCTGGTGCTGCTTTTGTCGGCGACTATTGCTTCCGGCCTCTTCGATTATGCCTTCCACACTTTGGCTGGAACGCTGCCAATAACACTCACCGCGAGTATTTGCGTCGCCTGGTTCTCCGCGCTCGCTTTATATGGGGCCGGCAAACCTGCGGTTGAGGAAACATGGGTGCAGCGATCCCTCCGCATTGTTCCCGCTGCTTTGGTGGTTTGCGCACTGGCGGCCTTCTTCGTCCAGGGGCTGCTGTTTGTTTTGACGCTGCGCATAACTCCCGACATTTATCACGTTGCCTTCATCCGCACCCTCACCTGCTGCGCGGTGGCTCTATCTCTTGCCCTTGCCGGATCTCGCTGGGGCCGCAGGGAGCTGACAAATATCGCATTCGCCGCCCTGGCGTTTGTTGCTGCAAAGCTGGTTTTTGAAGACCTACGCCACGGGAAATTCGAGTTTATCGCGGGGTCTATCTTCTTGTTTGCGATCACGCTGATTGCCGTGCCACGTCTCGCGCGCATGGGGCAGAAACTTTGATTTTCCCGTAAGCTCAATCATCGCAGGGGACGCTGCATGATCAAGAGGCGCAGCCATTGGCCGAATTTGCTGCCCGCTTCAGGGAGCAAGCCGACTTGCTTGAACCCGAGCGACGTATGCAGAGCGACGGAGGGAACATTCTCTCCACAGATGCACGCGACCATGGAGTGACAGCCCTCCAGGGTGCAGTCGAGGATCAGTTGACCCAGGAGCATGGAGCCGACACGGTGGCCGGTGCAATCGGGGCGCACGTAGATGGAGTCCTCGACCGTGAAGCGATATCCATCGCGGGGGCGGAATTGCGAAGCGTAACAAAAGCCGACAATATAGCCCTCGAGCTCCGCGACCAGACAGGGCAAACCGCGATGGAGAACGGCCTGACGGCGGCGCTTCATCTCAGCCTCATCGGGCGCGATGGATTCGAACGTCGCTGTGCTGGTTGCGACGAAGTTCCCATAGATCGCAGTGACATAGGGCATGTCCGCGGGACTTGAGGCCCGAACCCGGCATTTCGACGCGCCAGAGCCGCCATCCTCCGGGTTGGCGACGGCACATGATGCTCCCCGAAGGCTTGGGCTGGAAATAGCTTTCCACAGATTTGGATCGAGTGTTGCCACGTTGTATCAGCCGGGTAAAGTCCTCACGTCTTGGTCAAGTAGACTCCGAAAACTATAAGGAAGGGATAAGACTGTTGCCTCGGCCTGGCAGGGTGCACGCATCACAGGTGGAAAGACTCGATGGCCAATCGTCGGCCTCTGTGCTCTCCCACCCATCGAGCAAAAAGACGCTCGATGGATGGGGCAAATGGCGCTTCGTCAAGCTCGCTTAGAGCTTAGTCAGCATCTGCTTCACTGCCTGGACGATCGCAGCCTTCAAAGCGGGGCTATGGCGCTTGACCACTGAAATCGACACCAATTGTCCGTGGTAGATGACCGCCAGAGTGTACGAGTCGCCACCTCTGGCAATGAGCAGGTTTGAGTCGCCAAGTCCTGGAATGGCCTCCGAGGTATCCCCGGGAGACGCCAGCGCCTTCAGGGTTGCCGCAGTAGCTCCCGCGGCGCTGGACAGAGACACCGCCACGTTCACATTTTCCGAAGTGGATTGGTAGCCGCAGTATACGTCCATTTGCATCAAGGGCTTCACCGGCGATCCAAGGATCGCGGAGGCGCCCTGAGCGGTGAGCAGATCGCAGGGCTTTGGCAGAGCGTGAATGGCGCAAGGAGCGAGGCAGGCTGTGAGAACAGGGACGGCAACGGCGAGAGAAGACTTGATGCGCATTGGCTTGGCCCTTTCAGGGCTGAACTCAGGTTGAATGCAAACAGTAGAGCCTGGTTCAAGCAATATACCAATCGCAGACGATCTGCGCTGCGCAACCCTCCCGCAATAGCGGTCTTACCGGGCTTTATATTCCTGAAAGAGCTCGGGGAACTGCACTTTCAGGGCTTCAATCTTGGGGCGGTCACAGACCTGGATGTAGGAGTTGTTGGGGTTATTGTCGGCGAAGTGCTGGTGGTAGTCCTCGGCGTCGTAGAAGCCTTTGAGCGGGGTGACTTCAGTGACAATTTTGGCGGGGAAGACGTGGGCGGCGTCGAGCTGGGCAATGTAGGCCTGGGCGAGGCGGCGCTGATCGTCGTTGGAGTAGAAGATTGCGGAGCGGTAGGAGGTGCCTCGGTCAGGGCCCTGGCGGTTGAGCTGGGTGGGATCGTGGGCAACGGAAAAGAAGATGCGCAGGAGCTGGCCATAGGTGATCTTCGATGGATCGTAGACGACCTTGACGGATTCGGCGTGGCCGGTGGTTTCAGTGGTGACCTGGTCGTAGGTGGCGGTGAAGGCCGAGCCGCCGGAATAACCTACCGTGGTTGAGAGCACGCCTTTTACACGCTCAAAGACTGACTGGGTGCCCCAGAAACAGCCGCCCGCGAAGATCGCAGTGGCTTTGCCGGGCTTTGACGAGAGCGGTGCGTCGTCGGTTGCGGGGGGGATGGGCGCTCTGGTAGCGGCACGGCAGCCGGCTACGAGCGTTGCGGCGAGGGTGACAGTGAAGAGTGCGGTGCAGAGTCTAGACATAAGTACTCCCGTGACAAGCATACTTGGGATGCTTGAGACAGATGGCAGGTTACAGATGGCAGAATAGAGGTCACAGATTGGAGATTGCAGGGAGCAGGTTATAGTTTGCACTGATATTTGTGCAAGTTTGGGTAAGAGGTTGAAACGGGGTGTGGCCGTTGATGGGGCAGGGGAACTAACAGTGCAAATCCCGCGTATTAGCAAATTATGCAATGCGTGGGTACATTAAGCTGGAGCGAGGTCGGGTTGGCATCGCCAGCCAGGCCATCGCGGCGTACTCTGGAGGGTACCAAGACGGGCGGTATAAAGCCGCCGGCTACGGGCCGCCTTCAGGGTGGAGTGCAGGGTGGAATGGTAGTACCGCCTGCCGTCCGCCGGGAGCGCGTGGAGGGAAACCCGCTGGAGATCGACTGGTCTCAAACCGTACGCCTGTGCATGAACGGGGATTCCGGAGCGTGGGCTGAACTTGTCCGCACGCATCATAGGCGTGTGTATGGGCTTTGCTACAGGTTTACGGGGAACCCGGCGGACGCCGAGGATCTGACCCAGGACGTATTCCTGAAGATTTATTCCAATCTTGCCAGCTTCGATACGGGGCGCGGCAGCCTGCAGGTGTGGATCACGACCATGACCCGCAACCTGCTGGTGGACAACTTCAGGCGGACACGAAACCTGCGGGCGACTTCATCATTGGATGATGGGTGGGAAACGACCGAGGAGCTGCGGCCGATTGATCGGCTGACGGCCAGCGGACCTTCGCCGCATGAGTCGGCGGCCCAGAAAGAGCTGGCGAAGATGGTGCAGAACGCACTGGCAAAGGTTTCGGTGGAGCTGCGCGAAGCGGTCATCCTGAGGGACCTGCAAGATATGGATTACAAAGAGATTGCCCAGGTGCTGAGCATACCCGAGGGGACGGTAAAGTCCCGCATCAGCAGAGGCCGCGCGGAACTGGCGAGGCTGCTGGAACGTAATAAACGGGAGGTGATGTAAATGGCAGAGCGCACAAACATTCCGAGTTCTCCGGCCTGCGGGCAGTGGGAGACACTTTTAGCGGACGCGCTGGACGGGCTGTTGCAGCCCGAAGACGAAGCGACCTTTACCGCGCACATGGCTGTCTGCCCGGCCTGCACGGCGCTGTTTGACGAATCGCGGAAGGGCCGCGAGTGGCTGGAGTTTCTTTCGCCCGAACCGGAGGTACCCCTAGGACTGCTGGACAAGATTCTGGCGCAGACGGGTCCGGGACAGGTTGAGGGCTACGGGCTGATATCAACCGGCAGCAATGTAGTGCCGATGCGGCCGATTCCGGCGTGGCAGCGGCCTGGTTTTGTGGGCACCGTGCGCCGGTTCGCGGAGCCGCGGTTACTCATGACGGCGGCGATGGCTTTCTTCTCGATTTCACTGACGCTCTATTTGACAGGGTTCAGGCTGAGCAGCGTGCGACTTGCCGATCTGCGGCCGACGGCGGTGCGGTCGTTCATGGAGCGGCGGCTGACGATGGCTTCGACGCCGATCATTCGCTACTACGATCACTTGCGGTTTGTTTCCGAAGTTGAATCGAGAATGCGGGAGCTGCGGCGCACCAGCGAGGGTGAGGGCCAGAGCGGCGACAACCAGCAGAAACAAAAGGATACAGCGCCGGGTGAGTCGAAACAGAACCCGAACCGCAAGGATGGTGGCTCCCGCGTGGATCCTCCACAGCAGTCGGTGAACCCGGCGAATGACGATTCAATCGATGCAATTCAGACTTCACTGACGTTAGATTCCCTGAAGCCCAGGGTTCGGTCCGCGCGTTCCGGCGGCTCCGCATCAGCACTACGGGAAAGGAGCACATTATGGACTGCGTAAACCACACTGGTGTAAGCGCAACTGCCTATTGCCAGAGTTGCGGCAAGGCACTATGCGCGGGCTGCGTTCGAAATGCGGCCGGAGGACAGATTCTGTGCGAGCCATGCTGGACGGCCTGGCACACATTTCAACAGCCATTTACCGCGCCCTCGAGCGGACCGCATCCGACGGCGGCCGCGGTGCTGGGACTGATTCCCGGCGTGGGCGCGATGTACAATGGCCAGTTTTTCAAGGGCTTCATTCACGTGGCGATCTTTGTGGTGCTGATCAGCATTACGGATCATTACCCGATCTTCGGGATCTTCATTGCGGCGTGGATTCTTTACCAGTCATTCGAAGCGTTCCACACCGCAAAGGCGATTCGTGAAGGACAGCCGCTGCCCGATCCGCTGGGACTGAACGAAGTGGGCAACTGGCTGAACCTGGGTGGTCGGCCGCGCACTCCCGGACAGCCAGGGATGGGACAGCCGGGCACGGGACAGCCGGGACAATTTGGTTCGCCGTATTCGGGAACGGCTGGGACTGGATCGTATTCGCAGGGGTCATACGCGGCGGGGCAGGCGGCGCAGAGTGCACCGAATCAGGGAACTGGTGGCTGGCAAAATCCGTATGCCGGGCAGCAGACCCAGTACCAGCAGGCGCCTTACGCGCCGGCGGCGAGCTATGTCGACCCGGCTATTCCGCCCGTGCCTCCAGTGCCGCCGGTTTATTGGAGACGCAAGGAGCCAATCGGCGCAATTGTCCTGATTGGGTTGGGCGTGCTTTTCCTGCTGGGACAACTGGATTGGTTCTCGAGCCGCATTTTTGAGTACATCTGGCCACTGGGGCTGATTGCGCTGGGCGCCTGGCTGATTGTTCGCCGTATCAGCGATTCGAAGGGAGTTTCAAAATGAGCCGCTATATCCTGATTCGCCGCCTGCGCGGCCCTGCATTTCTTCTTTTGATCGGGGTCCTGGCGCTGCTCCACGAGTGGCACTGGATTCACTTCTGGCGTTTTTTCTGGCCGCTGATGCTGATCCTTTGGGGTTCGTTGCTGTTGGCTGAGCGCGCGGTGCTGGCCGCCGACGGGGGTTATCCGCCGTTTCCGTATGATTCACCGTCTGGGACGGGCGTACCTCCTTATCCTGGACAGCCGATGCCCCAGGGACAGCCCGTTTCGCAGGCGTATGCGCAACCCACGTCAGGTGCGATTGTTCCTGCCGTGCACGATTTTGACAAAGGACCTGAAGGAGGTCAGTCATGAGCAGCGTACCTCCCAACATGCCTCCGGGCGGAGCTCCGCCCTACGATCCGAGAACGCAGTGGCGTGTCTACCGCGAGCAGCAAAAGGCAGCCTGGCGAGCGCAGCGCGACGCGTGGAAGGCGCAGCGCTACGCATGGAAGGCCGGCTACGTGGGCCAATACGGCCCGCGGGTTCCCTCGATTGTTGGACCGATCATCCTGGTGGGCATCGGCGTGATTGCATTGCTGGTGGCCACAGGACACATTGCGGCGGTCGATTTCTGGAGCTGGTATGCCCATTGGTGGCCGCTGTTGCTGATCCTTGCGGGGCTGGCGCTGCTGGGCGAGTGGGCGCTGGACCTGCGCCGCGAAACGCCGGTGCGGCGTGGCGGCAGCTTTATCGGCATCCTGATTCTTGTAGCAATTGTCGGGCTGGGCGCTTCCGGTTGGAGCAACTGGTGGGGGCCGTTCCGCGCCGAGTTCGGCGATAACGGCGACGATTTCTTCAACGCGTTCGGACTACCGGAACACGACAACGACGCGCAGGCGATCAACCAGCAGATTCCCGCGAACGCAACTATCGAAGTCGACAATCCGCGGGGCGACATCAGCATTGTTTCCGCGGAGACATCTTCAATCAAGGTGGAAGCGCATCAAGTGGCCTTTGCCAGCTCGGATACGGAAGCAAAAAAAGTATTCGACGCTGAAACGCCGCACGTAACCGTCACCGGAAGCGCGGTGTTGGTGAAGTCAGAAAGCAACAACAGCGGACGGCTCAACCTGACCATCACGGTGCCGCACTCGGCCCATGTGACGGTGAACTCGGGCCGAGGCGATGTGACCGCGGCGGGCCTGGGTGGGGGCATCAATGTCAGCTCGCCGCACGGAGACGTGCATCTGAGCGAGATTTCAGGCTCGGTACAGGTGCATCTGGCCAACGACAAGCACGACTTCTCAGCGCACCAGGTCACAGGCGACATTACCGCGGACGGCAATTGCAATGATCTGACGATCTCAGATACAAAAGGCAGGATCACGATCAACGGAGAGATATTCGGAGAGGTTCACCTGGAAAGTATCGGGGGCCCGGTTGACATGCATACTTCAGTGACTGACCTGCAGCTGGCGGCGCTGACCGGCGATCTGACGCTGAACTCGGATGACTTGCGGGTGACGGAAGCGAAGGGCCCGGTGCATGTGACTACGCACTCAAAGGATGTGGATCTGAGCCAGATTTCTGGCGATGTCCACGTGGAAGACCGCGACGGGCGCATCTCGGTGGAACCGGCAGGTAACTACACGATTGACGCAAAGAACGGCAAAGGCGATGTTGAATTGACACTGCCGCCTAACGCGTCTGCATCAGTTAGCGCGAAGACTCGGAACGGCGACATCGTCTCAGACTATTCAATGCCCAGCCTGGGCGATGGCGAGAACAAGGTTGCCACGTTCCTGATTGGATCGGGTGGGATGAAGGTAACCTTGAGCGCGGAGAACGGGGATGTGCGGATCAAGAAAGGCTCGGGCTTCTCGACGACGTCTTCGACAAGCGATTTGGACGAGACTCCGAAGCCACCCAAAGCGCCGAATGCGCCGCATCTGAAGGCTCCGAAGGCACTTCCTGCACAACCGGTTACGCAGTAGAAAAGCAAAACAGTTTTAAGCAGGAAGAATAGGCGCAGAGGGAGATTCCTTCTGCGCCTATTCTGTCTGTGCTCATTCCGTTCTCAAGGCCTGCATAGGATCAAGGCGTGAGGCGCGCCACGCGGGGACCAGGCAGGCCAACGCGGCAACCAACAACAGCATTGCGCTGACGGCGGCAAAGACCGCGGGGTCCAGCGGCTGGGTTGCGTAGAGCATGGACTGGATGAGGCGCGCTGCGCCGACGCTGGCGGCCAGGCCGAGCACCAATCCAAACAAAGCGGGGCGCAGGCCATCGAGCAGCAGTTTGCGCAGCACCTGTTCGCGCCGTGCGCCGAGGGCGATGCGGATGCCGATCTCGCTGGTGCGCTGGGCGACGATGTAGGACAGCACGCCGAACAGGCCGACAGCGGCGAGCAGCAGAGACAATGCCGCGAAGACCAGGAGCAGCGTTGCATCGAAGCTGGCGTCCATGGTGTTTTTGCCGATCACCTGGTCCATGGTGAGGACGCCGGAGACGGGCAGATCGCGGTCCATCGCCGCAACCATGCTCTGGATGGGCATGGCAAGCTGGGTAACATCGCGCCCGGAGCGCACTACCAGCACAGCGCCGTTCATGTCGTCCATGGCGTCACGCGGGAAATACATCATGGGACGCGGCGGCTCACTGGCCTCGTAGCGCGTATCGCCCACCACTCCCACGATTGTGAATGGTTTCTCACCCAGTGTCATCAGTTGTTTGCCGATGGGGTCTTCGCCGGGAAAACTCTGTCGCGCAAATTCCTGAGAGATGATGGCCTCAGTTGCGTGGCCCGGTTTCTGATTGTCGTCAAACGTGTGGCCGCGCAGAATCGGGATGCCGATCGCTCCAAAGTATCCCGAATCGGCCCAGCGGTGCATGGCGTATTGCTGTTTGCCCTGCGGAAGTGGTGGTCGACCTACAATCGTGAATCCGTTATCACCTCCATAACCGTCACCCGGAACAACTGGAAAAATAAAACCGGCGGCCTCAACTCCGGGACTGCTCCGCACTTTTCCGAGGAGCGTGTCAAAGAAATTGCTCCGCTGCGCCTGTTGGCTATAGCGGGCCAGAGGCAGCGTGAGATCCATCTTGAGGACATTATGCGTAGTGCATCCGAGGTCGGACGAGCGGAGCCTGGCGTAGCTTTTCATCAGCAGGCCTGCGCCGATGAGCAGCATCACGGTCAGTCCCACTTCAAGCGACAGGAGCGCTGCACGGAGCCTGGTGCGGCCCTGCCCAGCACTGTTGGCGCGGGAGGACTCCTGCAAGGTTGCCAGGATCTGGCCGCCCTTGTTTGAGAATGCAGAGATCAACCCGGCAAAGATGGCGCAGAGCACAATCAGAGCCGCGGCAAAGACGGCTACGACAGCATCCATGTGGATGGATTCGACGCGAACCATTTCCGGCCGCGTGCTCACAAACCATCGAATGACTCCGGTGGCGAGAAGGAGGCCGACCGCTCCTCCAGCGGAGGAAAGCACCAGGCTCTCCATGAGTTGCTGGCGCAGCAGTCTCAACCGTCCTCCGCCCATGGCGGTACGGATTGCGTGTTCCTTTTTCCGTGCGGCAGCGCGCGCCACCAGCAGGTTGGCTACATTGAGGCACGCAATCAGCAAAACGCATCCGGTTGCGGCGAGTAAGACGTAGAGAGGCGTCTCGATGTTGCCCACCAGGGAATCGAGCAGCGGGCGACTGGTGGCTGAGATGCTGACAAACGGGTCGTCAAGATGCTGGTTGTGCAGTCGTCGCGTAATCACTGACAGATCGGCCACCGCTTGCGCCGGAGTAACGCCCGGTTTCAGTCGTCCAATGGCGAGAAAATCGTGAGAATCGATCGCGGTGATTTCATCGTTTGGTTCGTTCTGGTAGATCGGTGTCCAAAGCTGGACAGCCGCATTGGGATAAGCGAACCACGCGGGCAAGACGCCAACTACCGTGTAAGGCTTGGCGTTGAGCAGGATGGTTTGATTGAGAATGGCGGGATTGCCGCCGAAACGGCGCTTCCACAATCCCCAGCTCAACAGGACAGTGGGATTCGCGGAGGGCTTGTCTTCGTCCTCGGTAAAGCTGCGGCCCAGGGCAGGCTGCACACCAAGCAAGGGTAGAAAATTTGCCGAGAAGACACCCGCACGCACGCCTTCGGGCAACTGATTGCCCGTTCCGGAAAGGTTGTAGCCCGCATATCCGGCAAGGGCCAAATCGCTGAAGCTCTTGTTCTGCTGCTTCCACTCGGCGAAAACGCCGCCGGTGCTGTCATTGAACTGGAATTTGCCGTCGGAACTCTGCTCATACAAGCGAACGAGATTTTCAGGATCTTTGAACGGCAGCGGCTCTAGCAGAACGGCGCGAACGATGGTGAACATGGCGATGTTGGCGCCGATGCCGAGAGCCATGACCAGAATGGCGATGATTGCGAAGCCCGGCGTGCGCAGGAGCGTGCGCACGGCGTAGCGGACATCGCGGAGAAGGAGCTCGAGCCAGGTCCAGCTCCAGGTGGCGCGAGCCTGCTCGCGGAGGAGGGCGGGATTGCCGAAGGACTTGAGGGCGGCGCAGCGCGCTTCCTCAGCGCTCATGCCGGCGGCGACATTCTCGGCAATCTGGCGGTCGAGGTGGAAGCGAAGCTCGTCGTCGAGGCGGGTTGCGGCCTGTCCGCGATTAAAGAGCATGGCAATTCGCATTTGCAGTTTTGTCAGTAGACGCATGGTGTCGTCCTTTCGAATGGGATCAGGCTTCGTCAACGATCAAATCGATGGCCGCTGAGAGCCGCGCCCAGTTGGCAGCTTCCGATTCAAGCTGCTTACGTCCGGCAGCGGTGAGCGAGTAGAACTTGGCCTGGCGGCCGGTTTCGCTTTCGGCCCATTTCGCCCTGATCCAGCCCTGCTGCTCAAGACGGTGGAGGGCGGGATAAAGCGAGCCCTGCTGCACCTGGAGCACTTCGCCAGAGACCTGTTGAATGCGCTTGCCGATAGCCCAGCCGTGCATGGGTTCGAGCCGCAATGTCTTGAGGATCAGGAGGTCGAGGGTGCCTTGTACGAGATCGTTTGGTTTGCCCATACCTAGATTATCTACAACAAAGTAGTGTAGACCGTCAAGGTGTCGTGGAAAACTTATTTTGAAGTGACGGAAAGGCTTACCAGATGAAAGGAATGAGATGGTAGCGGGTGCGGGCGCAGTAGTCGGTGTAGCCGGGCAGGTTGCCGCGCAGGAATTTCTCTTCGTTGAGCAGGCGGATGGCGAAGAACGGAATGATCAGAGCGAAGGCGGGCAATGAGACCCAGGAGCCTAGTGCCAGGGACATGAAGATCCACAAGACCACGGAGCCGAGGTACATGGGGTGGCGCACCCATGCATATGGTCCGGTGGAGACGACCATTTGGCCGGCATCGACGGTGATGGTGCGCCCGGCGAAGCTGTTGACTCTGAGCACCCAGAAGACGAACAGATAACTGGCAACCACGAGCGCGAGAGAGATCAGGGTCACCCAGGCGGGAACGTCGCCGAATAGCCTGTGCGACCAGCCGAAGCGGCGGTCGAAGCCAGGCAGAAGAGCCGCGCCGAGAAAAACCAATAAGGTGAGGCGAATGAGAAGTTTTTGTGCTTTCAGTGGCTCCCTGGACCGCATCCTGCGTTCTACGAGCGCCCTGTCATGGCGGAGTAAGTATAAAAATGCCAGGAGCGCGGGGAGATAAAACGCCGCGAGAGTTGCCCATCCCTGCCAAAACCGCCATGACCCCGCTGGAAGAAAGATGACTGCGATGGACAAGGCCAGAATAAACAGCAGGCGAGGCGCAACCTTGAGTTCCAGGTTCATCGCGACAGTCCTTTCCAATTGGGTGGATTGGCTGCAATGATAGCCCTTTTCGAGGGTGGCAACCTATGACGTGGGAAGTTTCTTTCATCGGGTGAGGAGTGCCCTCGGGAACCGTCGTCGGAGGTCCTGATCAGTTTTCCCTATTCCGCCAAACGAGGAATCCGTTGTATTCTCCAGTCGCGGGGGTTTCTTTCCCATGACAACTACACCCATCCGTGTGATTACCGTGGAACGCGAGTATGGCTCGCGGGGCGGAGAATTTGCCCATGACCTGGCCAAGCGGCTTGGCTGGCGGCTGCTGGACGCGGAGCTGCCCTGCGCGGCGGCGCGTGCGGCGGGCGTGCCGCAGGAGTTGGCGGCGAAGTACGACGAGCGGCTCGACCCTTGGTACTACCGCTATGGCAAAGTCTTCTGGCACGACTCGGGTTACTCGATGGCCGGTCTCTCGGAGGACCAGGTTTTTGACTCTGACCGCATGCTGGCGCTGATTAAGAAAGAGATATTGAACGCCGCGAAGCAGGGTAACTGCGTGCTGGTGGGACGAGGGGCGGCTTGTGCGCTGGCTGGGCAGCCGGGATGCTTTCACGTATTTGTGTATGCCACGGCAACGGCCAAGCGCGAGTGGTTCATGCACGCGTTTCCCAAGCAGGCGCAGCAGGCGGACCAACTGCTGGCGGGGTTTGATAAGCGGCGCGCGGCGGTGATCAGGAAGGCGTACCAGCAGGAGTGGTGTTCGCGGGGGCTTTACCACATGCTGCTGAACTCGGCGATTGGGACCGAGGCGATGATTGAGGCGGTGCAGGGGGCGGGCGGGCTGTTTGTGTGCCCGGAGCCGGCGGAGCAAGGGGCTTAAGCGGGAATTGGCTTGCTGAGGCCGGGACGGGTTTGACGATCTGGTAGGATTGCTCAATACTTCGGACCTCTCTTATGACTAAATCCGTAATGGGCCGGGTGGCATACGCCTATGCTCTGCTCCTTTTTGGGCTCAATACCTTGTTCCTCATCTTGTGTTTACTGCTGCACGTCAGCGAACTTACCGGCGCCGAAGAACTGAATCGGCATTTCGGGAAGATCGTCCTGGTCGGAGCATTTATCGCTGTGTTTCCGGTATTTGCGTTCTTAAGGAACTCATTAAAATGGGTGCAAGAAATTAGGCGCAGCCCGACTTGGATGTGAAAAGGCGCCTTAGGTTTGGGAGCATATGCGCTGCTTGTTTTTTGCCTTTTGATGTTTATTTTCCCTGATTGCGAAGCACTCTTTCAAGAAACATTAATTGGCTCTGCATACATGATGGGTTTCACCGCAATCTCTTTGTGCATTCTCTACGCCGCTCTATGGTCAGGAACCGTAGAGGGTCCGGAACTCATCCGAATGGCTCGTAATTCAGTAGCTTTCGTCTGCCTCACGGCGATTCTTTTCGCCGCGGATCGCGCCGGTTTTTTCCGCCATCATCCTCACGTCGAGAATCAACGGATCGATTCCGGGCCCTAAACAGGAACCCGCCGCACGCGGGCGGCGATGCGGGTGAAGACTTCCCACGGAATGGTGCCGGTGGCTTCGGCGTGGTCGAAGGCGGTGATGGTTTCTTCGCCTTGCGTTCCCAGGATCACGACTTCGTCGCCGGGCTGGACGCCGGGGATCTCGGTTACGTCGATGACAGATTGATCCATGCTGATGCGGCCGATGAGCGGGGCGCGCTGGCCGCGGACGAGCAGGCTGAAGCGGTCGCCGAGATGGCGGTCGAGGCCGTCGGCATAGCCGGCGGGTAGCAGGGCGAGGCGCATGGGTTCGGTGGCAACAAAGGTTCCGTTGTAGCCGACGACTGCGCCAGTTTGAATGCTGCGGACGCTGGTGACGGATGTTTTCCAACTGAGGACGGGCTGAAGGCGATGGCGAGCTGCGATTACGGCCTGCGGAGGTTCGTCGAAAGGCGGATCGAACTGGGGTGCAAGGCCGTAGAGGGCAAGGCCGGGACGCAGCAAGGGCTTCATGGCGAAGCGGCTGGCCAGGTTGGCGATCTGGCCGGTGCGGCCGGCCAGCAGGGCGGCGGATTGGCCGACGTTTAGCCATTCGGGACGGAGAGCGGCGGCTTTGACTCTTTCAAGGGCTCGGTCGAGTTGGGCAAACTGCTGGTCGGTTGCCTGGCCGTCGGCCTCGTCGGCCGCGAAGAGGTGGGTCATAACGCCGTCAAGGCGTAAAGCCGATTGGGCGTGGAAGCGGGGCAGAATGGCGGCCAGATCGTCGATGTTGACGCCCTGGCGGCTCATGCCGGTGTCGATTTCGAGATGGATGGGGACGGAGGCTGGTGGCGCGGCGGCGGCCTTTGCGGCTTGCTCCAATTCGTCGAGCTGCCAGGGCTCCCAGGCGGAGGCGGAGAGGGAGTGACGGATGACTTCCGCGCCCTGTCCGGGAAAGATGCCGCCCATAACGAGAATGCGCGTGTTGGGGCAGAGCGCGCGGACGGCTATTCCCTCTTCGACGGACGTAACGCCGAGCCACTGGGCGCCGGCGCGAACCAGGGCCGGAGCGCAGAGGGCGAGCGATTGGCCGTATGCATCGGCTTTAACCACAGCGAGCAGCTCTGTGTGGGGTGCGGCGAGGGTCTGGAGAAATCGGTAGTTGTCTTCGAGAGAGCGGGTGCGAATCTCAACCCAGCAGGGGCGCGTTGGCATCGGGGTGTCCAAGAACCAGTCTATCCCGGTGGATTCAAAACGTTCAGCGCAGGAGCGCGTAGGCTACAACCGTGTCGCCCTGCGCGGGGATTTCATTCATGATTTGTTCTTCCAACTGGTGGGGGATGGGCATCTCGCAGGCGGCTACTTCGCCTTCGGTTGCGCCGATGAAACAAAGCTCGCAGTGGCCGAGGGCTGGGGCGTCGTTTTCGATGCGGACGGGCGGACCGAAGACGCGGCAGGTCATGGGACGCCATTCGTAGACATCGCAGCGGCCGGTGGCGGGGTCGAGGGCGGGACAAGGGGCTTCATTGGCGAAGTCTTCGAATTGCTGCTGTTCGGCTTCGGTTTGGCCGAGGACGCCAGTTTCGGGGTTGCCGGGGAAATCTGTGCTGAATTCGGCAATCCATGCGTGGGCGCGGCGGTCGATTTCGGTGGCGAGAGCGGGGTCGATGACGCGCAGGGACTTCACGCCTTCCTGGAGACGCAGGATGTCGAGCGCATTGATGGCGAAGGCGCCGTGGCAGCACTGGGTGCAGCCGAGACGGCAGACGAGCCAGGGGCCGGCGCGACGGGCTGCGTCGGCGAGGGCTGCGTCGACAATCTGCACGAGTTGGGAATCCTGCGCGGGCATGCCCATGAGGCCAAGGATACCGGATGGGTTCGGTGAGATGGTCGTACTATAGGTGCACGAGGTGCTGTGTTCTACCTGGATCACAAGCCGGCTGCGCCGCTGAACCGCGCGATTCGAACGCTGTGGTATGCGGCGGTGCCGCAGCTTGGGCACGCGCGCGAACGGATTCTGCCCAGCGGATGCGTGCAGATCATTCTGAATCTCGAGCGGGACTTTCTGCACGATTGCCCTGAGGGCGGAACCGAGCGGAGGATGCCGCCGGCACTGGTGATTGGGGCGCGGTCCATCTACGAGATCATCAACACGGCCGACATGGCTAGCCTGATCGGGGTGGTGTTTGAGCCGGGCGGGTTTGCTCCATTCGTTGGGGACGCGGTCGATTTATTCAGTAACCAAAGCGTTTGCCTGGAAGATGTGTGGGGCACGGCAGCACGCGGACTGCGTGATCAACTGCGGGAAGTGGCTTCTGCTCAGGGAAAGATCGCGGCACTCGAAGAATTTCTGCGGCTCCGATTTTCCGATTCCCTTTTGCGCCCGAAGACCGCGCGGATGAACACGGTTGAGTACGCCGTGAAGGCAATAGGGCAGGCGCCGTCGGCGGCGACGGTGCGGGAGCTGGCGCGAAGTACCGGATGGAGCGAGCGGCGGTTTTCGCAGGTGTTTCGCGAAGAAGTGGGGTTTTCGCCGAAGGTGTGGAGCAGGATTCAGCGCTTTCAGAGGGCCTTGCGGCAGTTGCACACGGGCGGGGATTTGGCGTGGGCGGAGATGGCGCTGGATTGCGGCTACTACGATCAATCGCATTTTGCCAACGAGTTCAAAGCGTTTTCGGGAATCGACGCTACCTCCTATTGCGCGGTGCGGAGTGTTTGGGCGAATCAGATTCCGGCGAATTAATCTCTGACATTTCCGATTTTTCCAAGATGCTGGCCGTGCTGCCCTGTCATGCTGATTTTGTTGTTCCCCGGTGAAGGAGGTTTTTTATGACAAATCCAGAGAAACACGGTCATTCCACGATCATTACAGGCCATCGCTATAGAGACGCGCCTGCGGCGATTGAATGGCTTTGCAGGGTGTTTGGTTTTGAGCGCCACGCGGTGTACGAGGGTCCGAACGGAACCATCGGTCACGCGGAGCTGACGCTGGGCGGCGGCATGATCATGCTCGGATCGGGTAAGGACGATGAGTACGGGCGAGGCTTTAAAGGGCCGGATGAGCTGGGCGGGATAGAGACGCGTAGCGTGTACATTGTTGTGCTGGACGCGGAGGCGGTGTTCGCGCGGGCGGTGGCTGCCGGAGGGAGGATCGTCCGGCCGCTGCAGGACACGCCTTATGGGAGCCGCGAGTTTGGCGTGAAAGACCCTGAGGGTTACTCGTGGAGCGTGGGGACTTACGATCCTTGGATTAAGGCGGAATAGGGCGCTTGAGCGCGCGACTTCGCAATCAGGAGAGGTGTAGGATAACTTCCATGGCATCGTATCGCGTCGCAATTCGCCGCTCGGAGGAAGGTTATAGTGTCTCGTGCCCAGGGCTGCCCGGCTGCTGGTCGCAGGGCGCAACCGAGGAAGAGGCGCTGGCTAACATCCAAATTGCGATTCGCGAATATGTGGATGCCGCGGAAGAGTTGGCGCGCGATGCGGAGAGCCGGATTGTGGAAGTTGCCTAAGAATATTTGCCCATCGCGCGAAATCAGGTAAGACGTGTCGAAGCTGCCGGGGATCAACCATCTGAGAGCTGTTGCCGCACTTGAAAAAGCCGGCTTTCGCATCCTTCGGCAGGGCGCACATATCGTGATGACCGATGGATCCCGAATCCTGACGATTCCCCGTCACAATCCAGTCAATGCGTTCACGATGGGAGGCATCGTGAGAGATGCGGGGTTGAGCCTGGATGAGTTTCGAAGACTGCTCTAGTCCAAATCCAGAACCTTGCCGGGGTTCATCCGGTTGTCGGGGTCGAGGGCGCGCTTGATTGTGCGCATCACTTCCAACCCTTCGCCGTGCTCCGCTTTCAGATATTTCTTCTTGCCTGTGCCAACGCCGTGCTCGCCGGTGCAGGTTCCTCCGATGGCCTGGGCGCGCTGGACTAAGCGAGACGCGAATGCCTCCGCTTCGTCGGCCTGATCGGGGCCGAGCAGGCATTGCACATGGAAGTTGCCGTCGCCGACGTGTCCGACCATGACGCCGGGAAAGCTGAGCGTGTCGAGATCGGCGCGGGTGGCGACGATGCATTCGGCGAGGCGCGAGATGGGCACGCAGACATCGGTGATCAGCACTTCCGAGCCGGGTCTGAGTGCGCGCGTGGCGTAGTAGGTGTCGTGGCGAGCCTTCCACAGGCGTTCGCGACCGGCGGGGGTGGTCTGCCAGTCGAAGCCGAGGCCGCCATGCTCAGTGGCAAGTGATTCTGCCAGGCGCGCGGTCTCTTCCACGCTGGCCTGGCTGAGGCCGTGGAATTCAAAAAGCAGGGTCGGCTTCAGGGGAAGGTCAAGATGCGAGTAGCGGTTGATGGCATCGACCTGGGGCGCGTCCATGAATTCGATGCGGGCGACGTTGAGCCCGAGCTGAATGGCTTCAATCACCGTTTGCACTGCGCCATCGACGGTGGCGAAGTTACATGTGGCGACGCCGACGGCTTCAGGCAGCGGGTGCAGACGCAGCGTGACTTCAGTGATGACGCCGAGGGTGCCCTCGGCGCCGACGAAGAGACGGGTGAGGTCGTATCCGGCGCTGGATTTGCGGGCGCGCGTGCCGGTATGAATGATGCTGCCGTCAGCGAGAACGACGGTGAGGGCGAGCACGTTTTCGCGCATGGTGCCATAACGGACCGCAGTGGTACCGGAGGCGCGCGTGGAGGCCATGCCGCCGATTGTGGCGTCGGCGCCTGGATCGATGAAAAAGGTGAGGCCGGTGTTTTCGAGGGCCTTCTGCAAAGCGAGGCGGCCGATGCCGGCTTCGACGGTGGCGTCGAGGTCGTCCACGCTGACGCGGAGGACGCGGTTCATCTGCCGCATGTCGATGGAGATGCCGCCGCGCAAAGCATGGACGTGGCCCTCGAGCGAGGTGCCCGCGCCGAAGGGGACGACGGGAAGCTGATGGTGCGCGCTGACTTTCATGATGGCGCTGACTTCCTCTGTGCTTTGCGGAAAGCAGACCAGGTCAGGCCGCGCGGGCGGGTGGGTGCTTTCGCCGTGGCTGTGATGTTCGCGGACGGCATCGGCGGAGGACACGCGATCGCCGAGAAGGGAGTGCAGGTCGGCCAGCGCTGATGCGATTGCGGATTGGGTGACGGTTTCGATGGGCATGATGCGCCTGTGATGGAGATGATAAACGGACCGTGCGTGGATATGGGCTGGACCGGGTATATTGTTTTTGAGTTCCCGGAGGGTTATTGTGCGATCGATTCGTTTTGCTGGTTTGGTCCTGGTGTGTTCGTGTGTCGTCGCGTCGATTCATGCGCAGGCACGGTTGCTGGTGGCGCAGAAGGGCGAGGATAGCCTGGGGATTGTCGATCCTGTGGCGGGAACTGTGATTGCATCGGTGGCAGAGGGCGGCACGACGGGTCACGAGGTGATAGCGTCGCCGGACGGAAAACTGGCGTACGTGCCGATCTACGGGAATTCGGGCGTGGGACTGAAGGGAACGGATGGCAGCAACCTGGTGGTCATCGACATTGCCGCGCAAAAAGTGGTGGGGCATGTGGACTTCGGCAGCGGCGTGCGTCCGCACATGCCGATTTTTGGGCCCAAGGACGGGCTGCTGTATGTGACCACGGAGCTTGATCGCTCGATCACAATTGTCGATCCAAAGACACTGCAGATTGTAGGGTCGATTCCGACGGGGCAGCCGGAGAGCCACATGCTGGCTCTCTCGCATGACGGGACGCGCGGCTACACGGCCAACGTGGCGCCGGGGACGGTCTCGGTGCTCGACATTCCGGGGCGGAAGCTGTTGAAGATCATTCCGGTCTCTTCAAATACACAGCGTATTTCCATTTCAAAGGACGACCGGTGGGTATTTACGGCGGACCAGGAAAAGCCGCAACTGGCGGTCATCGACACGCGGAAGGGCGAGGTGAGCCGGTGGATTCCGCTGGATGGGATTGGCTACGGCACGGCGGTGACGCTGGATGGGCGATGGCTGCTGGTGACGATTCCGACCAAGAGCAAGGTTGCTGTGGTTGACCTGACCACGATGCAGGTGGTGCGGACGGTGGAGACGCCGGCTGATCCGGAGGAGTTGCTGGCGCAGCCGGGCGGGAAGACGGTTTGGGTGTCTTGTGTGCTGCCGCATACGGTGGCCGAGTTGGACCTCGGGACGTGGACGATTGGACGGAAGATTGTGATGGGCAGGAATTCGGATGGGATTGCCTGGGCGGGGCAGTGAGTCGCATTTGCCTGTATCGGATCAAATGAAATATTCGCAGTGAGAGGCACGGATGGCAATGCCTGCTGGTGAATCCGGGGTGAGTCAGGGCACGAATTCGGCCGTGACGATTCGCGAGTTTCAACCGGGTGACGAGGAGACTTTCAGGAAGCTGAACGAGGAGTGGATCACACGGCATTTTCGGCTGGAAGAGAGTGACTACTACCTGTTCGACCACCTTCAGGAGGCGATCCTTGAACCCGGCGGGAAGATTTTCTTTGCCGTGGTGGATGGGCGATGCGTGGGTTGCTGCGCGCTCGTGCGCATGGGTGACACGGAGTTTGAAATATCCAAGATGGGCGTGACCGCTGCCTGTCAGGGAATGGGCGCTGGACGTCTGCTGCTGCGCGCCGCGGTAGAGAGTGGGCGCGCGCTGGGTGCGACAAGGCTGTATTTGGAAACGAATCACGCGCTTGACGCGGCCCAGCGGCTGTATGCGTCGCAGGGGTTCAAGCGGATTGACCCGAGCCGGATTAAGCCTTCGCCTTATGCACGGGCGGATGTGTTCATGGAGCTGATGCTGGATTAGATTGAGTATAGCAGGTAGGACTAGTGGTAAGATAATAAGTATGACGGTTCAGACGACAAGTCGGAAGATGAAGCGGAGTTTTACGCTGACGCCGGATGTGGTGGCGTTTGTGGGGGAGATGCGGCAAAAGCGTGGGGCCGGATCGGACTCGGAGGCGCTGGATTTACTGTTACGCGAAGCGATGCTTGAGGCTCGCCGACGGGAGATCGATGATGCTTACAAAGAGTATTACGATACGGCGTCGGATGAAGACCTTGCAGCAGAGCGGGATTGGGCGGATTTGGTAGGGCCGAACATACTAATTGATCTTGAGTCACCCGAGGCCGGGCTTTGAACCCGCAAGGTGTGCGTTATCCCCTTCGGGGTGAGATTTGGTGGACACATTTTCCGACAGATCCTCCTGACAAGGGGCGGCGTCCGGTCATCGTGGTGTCGCCCGACGGCCGCAATTGCCATCCAAGATCGAACACGGTGCTGGTGATTCCACTTTCAACGTCCATTTATAAGTCTCGCCCGGCTGACCTGCTTTTGAGGTCAGGAGAAACAGGACTACGAGAAGATAGCGTTGCTCAATCCGACAACATCTGTGTAGTCCGAAGAACGCAGTTGGATGAGCCGGTGCCCGGGCATCGCCCACTGACGAACACGCAGATTTGCCGGCTGTCGGGGCTAGTTCGAGTGGCGATGGGATGTGTAGTTTAGGGGCTGATTGGTCAGGGTTGGGAACCGGCGCGAACCGAGGCGTTGCGATGAAGCTTCTTTGGTGTTGGCGGCGCAAATGCGAAATGCCGATGCTGGATGAGGTGGAATACGCCGAGGTGGCGAAGCTTTATAGAGAGGGTATTCGAGCGACCAAGGAGTATCGCGAGCGCTGGGGTGTCCCGCTCAAGGACGCCTTGACCGAGGAGAGATTTCGACCGGTGCGGGACGCGTATGAGCGCATAACTGGAGCGAAGGAAGTCCACGAGAACGCGATCATGCATCACCGCATTTCGCTGTATGGTCCGCCGTGCAAGCGGTGCCAGAAACCGCTCAGAACTCCCAGGGCGAAACTGTGCGGGAGTTGCATGGCGCCGGTTGAAGCAGAGTGAAGCAGCTTTTTTAGCTGATTGCCTTGTTCCAATTCTCCAGAGTCTTTTTCAGCTCGCCCATGAATTTGCCGGCGTCGGCGCCGTCGATGGTGCGGTGGTCGAAGCCGAGGCAGATGTGCTGCATTGATCGAATCGCAATCGTATCGTCGCCTTCGGCATCGGTCAGAACTACGGCTTCCTTCTTCAGGCCGCCGATGGCGAGAATCGCTGATTCGGGCTGGTTGATGATGGGGGTGCCGAACTCCTCGCCGAAGATGCCGGAGTTGGTGAGGGTGAAGGTGGATCCGCTGGCCTCATCGGGCTTGAGCTTTTTGGTGCGAGCGCGGGCGGCGAGATCGTTGATGGCGCGGGCGAGATCGACAAAGCTCTGCGTTTCGGCCTGCTTGACTACCGGCACAATGAGGCCCCACTCAAGGGCGACGGCAATGCCGAGATGGATATGGTCGTGATAGCGGATGGAGCCGTTCTCGAGCGACGCGTTGACGATGGGGAATTTGCGCAGCGTCTCAATTACCGCGGCGGCGATGAACGGCATGTAGGTAAGTTTGACGCCGTGACGCTGCTCAAAGGCGGTTTTTTCGCGTTCCCTGAGCTTGACGATCCGGGTCATATCCACTTTGAAAACCGAGTGGACGTGGGGGCTGATGACCAGGCTCTCGACCATGCGCTGAGCAATGATGGCGCGCATTTTGGTCATCGGCACCAAATCGCCGCTGAGGGCTGGCGGTGGGGCGGCGGGCGATGAAACAGGCGCACTGCCGGGGCCATGCTCGCTGAGGTGGCGGAGAATGTCATCCTTGGTGATGCGGCCTTCAGAGCCGCTGCCGGCGATGCGGCTGAGATCGACGCCATTGTCTTTGGCGATGCGGCGCACCAGGGGCGAGGAGCGGATTTTGCCGGCGCTGGCCTGGGGTGCGGGCGGCTCTGCTGGAGCGGGGGGCTTTGCTGCAACGGGTGCTATCGGCTTGGCAGGAGCGGCTGGTGTGGGCGCCGCGGGAGCGCTGCCGGGTGCGCCGATGACGGCGACGACGGTGTTGATTGCAACAGTCTCGCCTTCAAGTGCCTTGATTTCGAGCAGGACGCCGGTCGAGGGCGAGGGAATTTCGGCGTCAACTTTGTCGGTGGAGATTTCAAAGAGCGGCTCGTCTTTCTGGACCAGGTCGCCAGTCTTTTTTAGCCATTTGGTGATGGTGCCTTCAAAGATGGACTCGCCCATCTGCGGCATGACAACTTCTGTTCCGTCCTGCATAGACAGTGGATTTGGCGCCTGCGATGGGGCAGACGCCGCCTCGGGCGGCACTTGATGCGGTGCCGGACTTGCGATCGGATTCGGCACAACAGCTTCTGCCGTTGAACCAGCTTCGCCAGCTTCGGTGATCACGGCGACTACTGTGTTGATTTCGACGGTGGCGCCTTCAGGAGCCCTAATCTCGCCGAGGATGCCTGCTATGGGAGAGGGTATCTCCGCGTCGACCTTGTCGGTGGAGATTTCAAAGAGGGGCTCGTCCTTCTGTACCTGGTCGCCGGTCTTCTTGAGCCACTTGGTAATGGTGCCCTCAAAGATCGACTCGCCCATCTGGGGCATGATGACGTCGGTTGGCATGGCTCTCTTTCTCCACGATTCGGGACAGAACTGCGCACCCGGCTCCAGCGGGGATTATAAATCGCAGCACGTGCGGTGGTGGAGCGCGGTTGGCTTCATGCCCGGACAGGGCGCTCGGCGTGCGAGTGGAGGCGCTCCAATTCAGGAGGGATCTGGACGGGTGTATCCTCTGCCGGGAACTGCGGCGGAGATGCAGGCCCGGCTTCGGCGCGTAGAGCGCTGAGGCTCGGCACAACTGCGATCGGCTCGTTGAAAACTGCGCCGAATTGCTGCGCGGCCAGATGCGCCAATGCTTCGAGGGTGGGCGGGGTGACGTTCGGTGGGAGTTCATTTTCGAGGCTCGTGACGGCGTGATCGCGAATGCCGCAGGGAACGATGAGATCGAAGTCGCGGAGGTTGGTGGTGAGGTTGAAGGCGAACCCGTGAGAGGTGATGCCGCGGGAGACGTGAATGCCGATAGCGGCGATTTTGCGCGCGGGACATGAGGCGAAGCTGGCGGCAGGCGGCAGGCCGGTTGGGCGACTGTTTCCTGTTCCCTGATCCCTGTTTCCTGTTCCCTGATCCCTGTTCCCTGCACTTCCTCCGCACCAGACGCCGGTGAGGCCTTTGATGCGGCCGGCCTCCACGCCAAACCCGGCGCAGAGGCGGATGAGCGCCTCTTCCATGCCGCGAACGAAGTCGACTGGACCGAGGCGGTTGCCGCCGGGACCACGGAGGCTGCGCAGGTCGAAGATGGGATAGCCCACCAGTTGGCCCGGGCCGTGATAGGTGACATCGCCGCCGCGATTGATCTCGTGGATGGTCACGCCGCGCGCGGCCAGCAGCGCATCGGAGGCCAGCACATTGCTGCGGTGCGCGTTGCGGCCCAGGGTGAGGACGGGCGGATGTTCAAGGAGGAGCAGGACGTTGGGGATGCTGCCCGCGAGGCGGAGCGCGGCGATCTCCGCCTGCAGGCGCAGCGCTTCGTCATAGGGGACGCGGCCGAGATAGAGGTACTGAATCATCGTCCCCTTCATTGTAGTCAGCGGCTGGCATGCTCATCAGGCCGCAATTCTTCGACAATATACGGCTATTCTTCGAGACGGGCGGCAAAGAGCCTGGCAAATACGACGCGGTGCTGCCAGGCAACGAGGAGCCAAAGCAGGAAAGCGAACGCACCCATTCCAATTCCGCTGGGATTCATCAGGAGGTGGAATGTAAGGATGTTGAAGAGCACGGGACCGAGCAGCGTGAGGCCGAGTCCGACATACCGGTTGATCAGGAATAGAAAACCGGCGATCACCATGATTGCGCCCACGACGTAGAAGTAATGCGACTGAAAAAGCACGGTCGCAAACTGACCGGCCAACCCCGGTGGCGGGGCGCCTATGGGGATGAATTGGAAGAACATGTTGGAGCCGAAGACGAGAAACATCAGGGCCAGCAGGTAGCGCGCGATGGCTGTAACAATCTTCATCCGACTTCTCCTTCGATAGGAAATTGGTTTTGATCGAATGCCGCTGAGTGACAGAATGCACCGTTGAGGGTGGGGCGAACTTCCTCTGATACAAGCAGATGGCGCTCGACCGGCTGCCGATTCAAACCATTCTCAATCTGCTCCCGGCGCGCCGGATGCACCACAAATTTGGTACAGTGTCGGTACACGGAGTGCCACTGACCGACCTTGTCTAATTCGTCCTCTCACACTTTGCCTCACCGCCGCGGGCGTGCTGAGGTGTGCCTTTTTGCTTCGCAAAAGAGAGGATAGTTTCCGTGGAACCCAAAGTTTCGAAAATTGAGGAAAACAGCCAGGAGAGCCTGGGCTGGGCAGATTTTTTTGAGAGCCAGATGACGCAAGGCGGCAGGCCGGGGCGCGTGGCTTCGGCGAATCATGGGCGTTTTCTGGTTTGGACGACAGATGGTGAAGTGGATGCCAGCGTGACTGGCGTGCTGCGCAAATCGGGCGCGCTGTGGCCGGCAGTGGGCGACTGGGTGGTGCTCAAGCCGGACGGGCCGGTGATTGACCGGGTGCTTGAACGCAGGACAAAACTATCGCGAAAGCAGCCGGAGCGCGAGGTGCGCGAACAGGTGCTGGCGGCCAACATCGATGTGTTGTTTATTGTGAGCGGGCTTGATCGCGACTATAACCCGCGGCGGATTGAGCGGTTTCTGGTGATGGCCAACGAGAGTGGCGCACGGCCGGTCGTGCTGCTGAACAAGGCGGACCTGGCAGAGGAACTGGGGCTGGACCTGGACGAAATTGTGGCGCGGACGCGGCAAATGAGCGCTGGGTTGACAGTGATCCCGATCAGCGCGTTGACGGACCACGGGCTGGACGCTTTGCCGGGCGAGTTGGCGCCGGGTGAGACGGCGGCGCTGATTGGATCGAGCGGGGTGGGCAAGTCGACGATTCTCAACCGGCTGCACGGGACGGAGCAGCAGCGGACGACGGCGGTGCGGGCGAGCGATAGCCGGGGGCGGCACACGACGACGACTCGGCAACTGTTTCAAATGCCAGGAGGGTGGTTGCTGATGGACTTGCCGGGGCTGCGCGAGGTGCAGCTGTGGGCGGAGGCTACCGGGACGTCGAGCAGATTGGAGGCCAGCTTCGACGATATTCAGGCGCTGGCGGAGGGTTGCCGGTTTCGCGACTGTACGCATACCGCAGAGCCGGGCTGCGCGGTGACCGCGGCTGAGATCGACCCGGGGCGACTGGCAAATTACCTCAAGATGCAGAAGGAACTGGCGCACCTGGAGCTGAAAACCGATCCGCGATTGGCGAAAGACAACCGGGCGAAGTGGAAGGCGATTGAGAAATCGGTGCGGAGCCATCCAAAACGGGAAGAATAGCAAGCCCAATTCGCGGTAAACTAGAGACTGGCAGGAGGACCGGGCGGTCGCTGCCGGTGGCTTTGCGCTTGCGCCGAGTCCATCGGGGGAGGAAAGTCCGAACTCCGCAGGGCAGTGTGCCGGATAACGTCCGGGATGTTGGCTTTAAGGCCAGCAGACGGCCAGTGCCACAGAAAAGATACCGCCTCGGCTACCCCTCTTTCGCGCCCGTTTCACGGACCCGGTCGAGGGCCACCCTGGAAACGCAATACCCGAGTTGGCCCGGCTTGCCGGGTCCGCTCGCCGTTGCGGCAACTCCAGCGCCGGGGTAAGGGTGAAATGGTGCGGTAAGAGCGCACCGCCCGGCTTGTAAAAGCCGGGGCAGGGTAAACCCCACACGGAGCAAGACCAAATAGGGAGGGAAGCGTCCTTTAAGAGCCAGTGGACGTTGCGCATCGGCCCGATGCGCCCAGGCGGCTCGAGCTATTGCCGAAACCTCCGGGTAGGTCGCTGATGAGTGTCCGCGGCAACGCGGCGCCTAGAGGAATGACCGCACACGACAGAATTCGGCTTACAGGTCCTTTTGCCGAATTGCTTTGAGCCCCGGTGGCAGATAGATGCCGGCGGGGAAACAAACGACAGCCCCGGCCGGGAAAATCCCAGCCGGGGCTGACCATTTTTTGGCACATCGTCCGAATAGCCTGAAATAAAATTGCTAGACTCGGTCCCGTTTTGCCGATAATTTCCACCCTTTGGCGCACAATCAATCTAATGAGCTCAACAACAATCCCCGCAAACGTGCCGGAGACGTAAAGAGCTTGATGGGCGCTGTAACCCCTTTGCTTTCTTATGCATGAAAATAACTCCTTTGTTTTGTCATGCTTACAGTGTAACCGCATGAAAACAAAACACTTTCATTTAAGGGGGGGAGGGGGGTACGGAGGGGGTACAGACCGGGCACACCCCTGACAGATTGAATCGGAGACCCGGTCCAGCTCTTCAGAACTCGGACGCTGGCAACTGGCACCTTACAACTACCTCTTCAGTATCTCTGCAAGAACTCCGGATCAACCGGATTCTCAAACAGCGAAGCGTCGCGAGTCACAATCGTCAGCCCGGACGGCGTAACGAAATACCGTCGCTTGTCTTCCACCGGGTCATACCCAATCACAGTTCCCTCGGGAATATGCACATCGCGGTCGATAATCGCCCGCCGTATGCGGCAATGCCGGCCGATATTCACGTGAGAGAAAATGATGCTCGCGTCCACGTCCGAATAGGAGTTCACGCGCACATCCTGCGACACAACAGAGTTGGCCACCGTGGCGCCTGAAATAATCACGCCGGCCGTAATTACCGAGTTGATGGCAGACCCGGTGCGTCCCGGCTCGCCGAACACAAACTTCGCCGGCGGATATTGCCGCACCCGCGTCCGCATAGGCCAGTTCTTGTCATACAGGTTGAACGTCGGCGAAACCGAGCAGAGGTCCATGTTGGCGTCGTAATAGGCGTCCAGGGTGCCCACGTCGCGCCAATAGAGCGCTTGCTGCTTGTTCTCGTCCACAAAGCTGTAGGCCACCACCTTCTTGTTGCCTAGCATCTTGGGAAGAATGTTGTGGCCGAAGTCGTGTTTGGAATTGGGATCTTCGGCGTCCGCGATAAGCGCCTTCAGCAGAATCTCGGTATTGAAGATGTAGATGCCCATCGAGGCATCCACCGCGTTGGGATTCACTGGAGAACGGAAACTGGTGGAGACCGGCTTCTCTTGAAATCCAAGTACCTCGCCCGTCATGCCCACTTCAACCACGCCAAACTGTCTTACCTCATCCGGCGAAATCGGCAGCGTCGCCAGCGTAACCTCGGCCTTCGCCTCCTTGTGATACGCCAGCATGCGGCTGTAGTCCATCTTGTAGATGTGGTCGCCCGAGAGAATGATGACGTACTCCGGCTGCTCGCTTCCGATGGAGTAAATGTTCTGGTAGACAGCGTCCGCCGTGCCCATATACCAGTCGGAACCAGTGCGCTTCATGGGCGGCAAAATCTCAAAGAACTCGCCCAATTCAGTCGCGACTATGCCGGTCCAGCCCTCGCGGATGTGCCGGTTGAGTGAAAGCGCCTTGTACTGGGTCATCACGTAGACCCTGCGCAGACCGGAGTTGATGCAGTTGGAGAGCGTGATGTCAATGATGCGGTAGTGTCCGCCAAAGGGCACTGCCGGCTTGGCGCGATCGCGGGTCAGCGGAAAAAGGCGTTCACCCTGCCCGCCTGCAAGCAGTACTCCAAGTGTGTCTCTCATAGCCGTTTACCCTGCCTTTGTTCCCTTAGTCCTCAGGAACTCCCAACACAACCAAGGGAGTGCCGCTATCCGGTACGGCATATTTTCCGGCGACACGGATCAGCCTGCGTCTCCGAACGGTGGAGAATACCACACGCAGATGAACTTGGCAGCCCATTCATTTAATTCGGGATTGCCGCCTTCAAGTGAGATGCTCAAACCCAGGCGGACTACCGCCTGCGAAGAGCTCACTCCAGCAGGATTCGCGAAGGGTCAGTGTCAGAGCACGGCTTGAGTTGTGACGTTCACTCAGCGAAAACGAATCGGCTAAAACCCTTATCGACGCTTGCCCTTGAACTTGTACTCCGCCCCAACTGAGATGCCGAAGTTCCAGTAAGGATATGTGGCCATGTTCCCGTAGTTGATCCCGTAGCGCGTATAAAGCGCATCCGGCGTGATCCGGAAAACCCAGTGTGCTGAACGGTTCAGGTCGATATGCCCCCCGATGATCGCCGCCGGTGCCATCTGGTTGGGAAAGAAGCTGACCACCGAGGGAGAGTTGCCGCGCAGGTCCTGCGTGAAGTTGCCGTAGGAGCCGCCAAACAGCGCATGAGCACTCAGCGCCGCATGCTTGTTGTGCGGTCCAAGCCACTCCGGCCCGGCGGCAAACATGTACTGGCTCACAAACGGCCCGTTGATGTGCTCGTCGTTCACCCCCGCGCCGCTGGTACCCAGGTATGCGCGCCCGGTCCCCTCGACGGCCCAGCGCTTCGCGAACCAATACGAAGCGGTCAGGTCGAGCCCGCCCAGGTTGGCGCCTTCATGCAACGGAGGCGGCCCGGTCTTGATGTGTCCGTATGCCGCGCCCAGCGACACGTCGAACTTGTTGTCATAGCGAACTCCGGCCAGCGGATCACCAGGGGTATACGTGCCGTTCCCGGCGGTTGGTGAGGCCGTGCTCTGGGCTTGAGCGCAGTTGCCCCCACAGAGAGCCACTGCGGCAAAGGCAACGAAAGAAGCGGAAAATCTTACTGAGAGACGCATCATCATCCAGCTTACAGGACCACGCCGAGTAGGGACAACGCAGACCGGGCTACATTTGCTTCGGTTATGGCTCGCAGCGTTCGGTCCAGCGGGCCCATATCAGGTATCGAAGAGTCTTCTCCGTTTCGACGAAGCTCGCGATGCTTCCGTGAGCGTCCTCCTCCGCCGAAAGAGATGGAGCCGCATGCGTCCGCCATTCCAGCGAAAGCCGGTTGAAGATCAACGCCGCGCGCTGAAGGTGGCCTGCGCTCGACACGATCTCCGCGGAGTGCCAGTTGTGCGCTTTCATGATCCGTCCGGCATAGCACGCGTTCTGGATCGTGTCCCGCGCCTCCGGCTCGACGAAGATCGCCGAATCCGGCACCCCTTGTGCGTGCGCGGTCCTGGCCATCACCTCGGCCTCAACATATTGATTGGAGGCCGCCCCACCAGTGACGATGAGCCGCGGCGCCACGCCTCGTTCGTACTCGTGCACGGCTTCGGTTACGCGAGCCAATTGGATGGGGGACGGGTTTCCATCTCCATCGGCTGGGTAGCCAAGCACAATGATGGCGTCAAACCGCGTGAGCGCCGTGTTTGAGGTCGGCGCCAGGTTGCGGGCAACCGCCGCCCACGCGAACAACGCCACCGCCAGCAGGACCGCCGCGATCCCCCCGCGCCACAGCCAGGTGCGCGATCGAGTGCGGGTAGCAACGTGACGCGGCCTCCGCGGAGGAGTGTGCCGGCGGATTGCGCGGGTTGGGGGCTTTGTAGCCAGTGGAATCCCTCCAGCCTCCACTCTATCGTGAAGGCCGGAGATGGGGCGAAAGGCAACCTGGACGAATCAGCCCAGGTCGGCCGCGGTATCCCAGGCGGAGAAGACAAATTCCTTCAGAGGCTTGCGCGTCCGCGGTGCCGTCTCCTGTGTCTTCATCTGCTCATTCGGCAGCGCCGCCGGTTCACCCAGGTAGCCGAGGGCAATCACCGCGCCAAGTTCGTAAACTTCCGGGATTCCAAAAGCCTTCCGCGCAGCATCAGGATCGAAACCAGCCATCTGATGGGTGGAAATTCCGAGCGCTGCAGCCTGCAAAGTCAGGTACGATGCAGCCGCGCCAAGGTCGTAGAACGCAACCCGGTTCGGGGTGTCGTTGTGGCTGAATCGAGTCTTGGCCGCGCCCAGAATAAGCACCGGAGCCGACTTTGCCCACGCCTGGTTGAATTCAACGAGTGAGTTGAAAATCTTTGTGTAAGCCTCTGAACCACGCGTCCCCACCAGAAACCGCCACGGCTGCTCATTGAAGGAGGAAGCGGCCCAACGAGCCGCCTCAAACACTTTGTGCAGATCCGCCGTAGCAACGTCGCGGTCGGCAAACGAGCGCGGGCTCCAGCGCTGGTGGAATATCGGCAGCACGCCGTCCGCGACCGGCGCTTGTTTCACTTTGTTTACTTCGGCTGCAGACAACGTCATCGTAAAAGCTCCTCGAGGTATATTCTGACTGCCCTTGTCTGATTCACGGAAGCCTGGCAAAGATGCTCGAACTTCGAAGAGCCGTGTTCCAACGGATAGCTCATCGCTTCACTCCTTCACTTTTTCGCTTCATCACTTGTTCACTTGCTCCCTGCACACCCGGCCCCCAAAATGTTAGCGTGGAACGCATGAGTTCTCCCACCGCCGCTGTGCTCGGCGAAATCGGGCTCACCGAGCCGATTGCCGCCCTCGCCGCCAAATCCTGGGACACGATTATCATCGGCGCTGGCCACAACGGCCTCGCCTGCGCCGCTTACCTCGCGCGGGCCGGCCAGCGCGTGCTGGTCATCGAAAGCCGCGCCCGTGTTGGTGGCGCCTGCACCATTGAAGAAGCATTCCCCGGCGTCAAAATGTCTCCCTGCGCCTATCTTGCCGGCCTGCTTCACCCCCTGGTCGTCGAGGAGCTCGACCTACCGCGACGCGGCTATACCTGGACCCCCGCCGTCAACGGCCTCTTCGTACCTTTTCTCGACGGCAGCAGCATTCAACTCTGGGACGACGACGAAGAGTGCGCCGCCGAGGTCCGCGCCCTCGCTCCCGGTGACGTTGAAGGTTGGCGCGCCATGAGCGATGTGATCCGCCGTCTGCGCAACGCACTCCGCCCTGCGCCCCACGCCCATCTCAAAGGCGCGGCCGCATGGGCCAGTGACCTTTGGCTCGGTGAAGCTCCAACGCACGAGCAGCTTGAAGATCGCCTCGCCGACGATCCCGAAGCTCGCTCCGTTCTTTTCGACTGGTCCATAGCCGAGTTTGTCGAGAAATATCTCACAGATGAGCGCCTGCAAATTGCAATGCTTGGCCAGGGCGTCATCGGCACCAACGCCAGCCCATTCGACCCCGGCACTGCTTCCATTCGTTTCCATCACTCCAGCGGACGCCTCGGCGGCCAGCCTGGCATGTGGGGCTACGTACGCGGCGGCATGGGCATGGTCTCGTTCTACTTTTGCGACGCGGCCCGCGAAGCCGGTGCTACCGTCGTCTCCGGTGTTCCCGTGGCTGAAATCATCCCCGGCGAAGGCGTCCTCCTCGAAGGCGGCGAACGCATCTACGCCCGCACCGTCGTCTCCAACGCGGACCCCCGCCAGACGCTTCGCCTTCTCGGCTCCCATGCCGACCCATCCTGGCGCGCGCAAGTTGAGCGCGTTCCCATCGAGGGCTGCACGGTCAAACTCAACGTTCATTTACGCGAGCTGCCCAACTTCATTGCCCGGCCTGGCACGCTGGAGCCTCACCACTACGGACAGATCAACGCCCCGCTCACTAAGGAAGAATGGACATCAGGCTTCGCGGCCGCGCGTCGCGGCGAACTGCCTGAATACCTATGGTGCGAGCTCTATTTCCAGAGCGTCCACGATCCCTCGGTAGTCCCGCCCGGCCAGCACACCATGAGTGTCTTCGCGCAGTACGTCCCCTACAAATTCGCCCGCGGCACATGGGACAGCCGCCGCGACGAAGTCCGCGCACTCGCCCTCAAATCCCTCAGCCGCTTTTGCTCGAACATCGACACCGCCGTCATCGACGCGCAGGTTCTTGGGCCCCCGGACATTGAGCAGAAAGTCGGACTCACCGGCGGACACATCTTTCAGGGTGAATGTCTGCCTGCCTACATGTGGTCCAACCGTCTCACGCCGCGCACGCCCATGCCCGGCGTCTATCTCTGCGGAGCGGCCACCCATCCTGGCGGCTCCGTCATCGGCATCAACGGCCGCAATGCCGCCATGGCTGTCTTGAAGGCCGTCTCAATGATTTGAACCTGCAAGCATGGCTTTGAGCCCTGGCTGGGGGTGCGCTGATGTTCCCGGTCTGTACCCCCCCCTCCCCCCTTAAAAGAAAGTGTTTTGTTTTCATTCGGTTACACTGTAAGCATGACATAACAAATGAGTTATTCGTAGCTATAAGAAAACAAACAACTTATGGACGAGTTTCCGGTGTTTTCGGAGGGCTTTTCTGCAAATATTACATAATAAAGGGGTTATTTGCAGATATGGGAAAATAAAGGAGTTACTGGAACCTGCGGTGCGGGAGGCTCGCATGGGGGTGGTTCTTTGCACGCATTCGAAGCTCCATGAATCCATTGTGCGCCGAATGAAGGTAATTATCGGCAAAAGCGCGGGGAGTTTTTCGGGTGGTTTTGGTTTTTTTGCGAAGGACACGCAGCTAAAGCCGGGGGGCAGTCCCCTGCGTGTGGCGACCGGCAGCCGCGGTGCTGCAGACACTCACTCGTCGCTCGTACTGGCCTGGTGTCCAATCCGCCTCAAGAGAGGAGAACTGGGGCACTGCTGTGCTGGGCTGGTCGGATTTGTAATGCAATTGAATTACAATCGGCCGAAGGATATCTACCCATGCCAGCAAATGCGTTGGTGCAGACGCGGATTGATCCCGCTGTGAAGGAACGGGCGGCGGTGGTTCTGGCTGGGCTGGGGATGACGGTTTCGGACGCGGTGCGAATGCTGCTGACGCGGACGGCCAATGAGGGCGTGCTTCCGCTCTCGCAGTCGCGGACTCCCGCCGAACAGGACGCGTGGTTCCGGGCGAGGGTGCAGGAGGCGCTGGACGATATGCGGCCTGGGGTTCCTCACGACGAGGTTCAGGAGTACCTTGCCGGGCAGCGGGCGGCGATGCGGCGGGGGAAGGCTGCAAGGTAGAGGTCGGATGGTCGGAGAGATTGGGTCGCAGATCTCAGGTCGCGGGATTCGGGCTTATAAAGGATTCACCGCGTCCCGACAGGACGCGCGGACTCGACTTGGGGCTTTCCACGGGTTGCGCTTCGCTCCACCCGTGGCTATTATCACCACGTCCCTCCGGGACGGCAATCCGTTCCGCGCGCGTGGCAAAATCAGGTGTGAGCGAGCCCAAGTTTTATAAACGGCTGAAAGACAAGGCTGACAAACGCTTCAAGGAACATTTGGAAAGCTTTGTAGCTAAGGAGTAGCTGCGATGTATAGACCCATTCCAGTTGAAGAAGTGATTGCCGCTATGCCGAAGAAGCGTCAAGAGGCGATTGCGAAGAGAGGCGCGGAGTTGGTGGCGAAGGTGCGGCGGCGCATGACGCTGGCCGAGTTGCGCAAAGGGCGCAAGATCACCCAGGCTACCGTGGCGGAGGCGCTGGGAATCGGCCAGATGCAGATTTCGCGGCTTGAGAAGCGGAAGGACCCGCGTCTGTCGACGATGCAGCGCACTGTGGCAGCGATTTACGGACAGTTGACCCTGATCGCGACCTTTCCCGATCAGGAGCCGGTGGTGCTTGTGGCTTCGCAGCCTGCGGAGAGGGCAACGCGCGGCGCGAAAAAGGCCTGACGAGAGGATTGCAACTTCAATCTTCAACCAAATTGCGCTAGGGCTTCCGGTTCGTGTCTTGGCCCTGGCTTTCCCGGACGGAGTCGGGTAATACGCGCATATCGACTTTGAATCTCTTGTAGTTGTACGAGGTGGCCTCGGATGTTTGGAATTGAAGTTGCCGCCCGAATTTGATATTGAGGTGACCATCCATACGATTCTCGAGCCAGACCGTCTCTTTTGGGTCACCTTCTTGAGGCCATTCGAACCGGAAATAGTCGCGGCGTTGGGTCGTACCTTTCAGCAGAAAATGCTTGTCATTCAGCAGCTCCGCTTCATAGCGGGTCGGAATCAAATCGGCCATATCGATCCACGTTGTTTCCTTCCAATCAAGAGCCGTCCTTTCGTCGTCGGAGACGATTCCTGGGTTTGCCTTGGGGATCGACTCGACGACGAGGTTGTCGCGTCCATTGATTTGTTCATGGCGTAGCGCGCGGTTTTCAAAGAGGGTGGCGAGGCAACAGAACGGCAATGAGCTATAAAACGAGTCCTGCGGGTTGATGTCTCTGATGTCGAATATGTAGTCCCTGCCTCGTCCAATTTCATGTACGGCGTCCAAGTGTTTCTGCGTGGATGCCATTTTCCTGGCGTTCAGGGGCACGCCGTTTCTTTCGACCTGACGGTTGTACCACGACCCATTGATCATCACGGATTCGAATTTCTCGGTGTAGTCGCGAATCTTCTTTCCACTCTTAGTTACAGCCACAGTATGCATCCAGTCGTCGCAGGCGTAGTGCTGAGAGACCTTCTCATTCGCCACCAAGTTGGTGTGCATCCGCTGGAGAAGAACCGTCAGGTCTTCGCCGGCCGGTAGGGTCGGGATGCTTTGTGCGATCATAGGTTCGCCGAGAGTCAAGCTGACAGACCAAATGCCACAGAACAATGCGATCGGCGCGATTCCGGCACGATGAAGCATTTGTGATCTCTCCTGGCAATTGAACGCAAGCAGGTGCTTTCAATAGCGATTGATTGCTGGAGCCAATATAGCGCGTGCCGCCTCGATGAAACGCTCCGATCAACGACGACCGGGGTGAGATGCGGACTTGGACGTCCGCAGCAAGGTGGGTCTTCCACCCCACAGACGAAGACCTGTCCGCAGGGACCACTGGCCGGAAGACCCGCGCTGCAATTATTTCGTTTGTTTTGTTTATTTCGTTTAAATGCGCAAAAAATTGAGCTCTCAGCAGCTGGCTGCCTGCTTCTGGAGGTCTTATGACAACATCCATCCTCGATCCGATTTCTATGCCAATGTCTCAGCGGGAACAGGTCAGGGAACTCCAGAAATTGATGCAGAGAGAGGGAAAGGCCTCTTTGGTTGGCAAGGGTGGTGAGCCGGCGTTGGAGCTGCCGGACGTTGTTTATTCGCTCCTGCTGCGGATTCTTGAGGGGATGCAGGAGGGCAAAGCCATCTCCATCGTTCCTATGATGCAGGATCTGACCACTTAGGAGGCGGCCAACTTTCTTGGCGTTTCCCGGCCCTTCTTCGTCAAGCTGCTGGAGACGGGCAAAGTGCACTACCACATGACGGGAACGCATCGGCGGGTCTATCTGAAAGACCTGATGGATTTCAGGCAGCATCGGGACCGGGAAAAGATTGAGGCTATCAATCGGATTGCTCAGTTTGAAGAGGATGCCGGGCTGTACGATAAATTGCTACTCCCGGACGGGTGATGCCTGGCTATCAAGTCATTCTGGACGCTTGTGTTCTTGTCAATGCCGCACTCCGTGATACGCTGCTGCGCATCGCGGAGCCGCCTCGTCTTTACCTGCCGCGATGGTCCGAAGACATTGTGGTTGAGACCACGCGGGCGCTCGAAACCAAACTAGGCGTGACACGGGAACAGACCGCGCACCTGGTTGGGGAACTGAGAAAGCATTTCGAGGATGCCTGGGTAGAGGGGTACGAGCCATTCATCCCAATCATGGCGAATCATCCCCAAGACCGCCATGTTCTTGCGGCCGCAGTACGCTGCGGCGCTCAGACCATTGTGACGCTCAATCTGAAACACTTCCCGGAAGATGCCCTATCGCCCTGGGATGTGGTGGCGCAAAGCCCCGATGAGTTTCTGGTTCATCAGTACCACCTTGCACCGGAAGTGGGAAGTCAAAAGCTGCATGAGCAGGCCACAAGACACGGCGGGCTGGAACGGCTGCTAACTATACACAACAGGATTGCCCCGGATTTGTTGCATTGATCCGTGAACATTCGACGGGATGACTCCGCAGCAACCCCTTGTACACTGGAAAGTTCCCCTTTTTCCTTTGGGTGAGCGCAGGAGATTTCCTTATGGCTTCAATCATTCTTCCTTCAGTTCCATCCGAGTCGCGGGCGGGGCGGTTTGGCGTTTATGGGGGACGATACGTCCCCGAGACGCTGATGGCGGCGCTTGTTGAATTGGAACATGAGTACGACCGGGCCAAGGCGGATGCGGCGTTTCAGGCGGAGCTGGCCGACTTGTTGAAGGATTTTGCCGGCAGGCCTACACCGCTCTACTTTGCCAAGCGGCTCACCGAGCAACTGGGCGGGGCGAAGATTTATTTGAAGCGCGAAGACCTGCTGCACACCGGGGCGCACAAGATCAATAACGCACTGGGCCAGGGGTTGCTGGCGAAGCGGATGGGCAAGAAGCGCATTATTGCCGAGACCGGCGCGGGGCAGCATGGAGTGGCCACCGCAACGGTGTGCGCGCTGCTGGGGCTGGAGTGCGTGATCTACATGGGCGATGTGGACATGGAGCGGCAGGAACTGAACGTGCTTCGCATGCGGCTGCTTGGGGCGGAAGTGCGCGGGGTTTCATCTGGATCGAAGACGCTGAAGGACGCGATAAGCGAGGCGATGCGGGATTGGGTCACCAACGTGAGGACAACGTATTACCTGCTGGGTTCGGCGCTGGGGGCGCATCCCTATCCGACCATGGTGCGGGATTTCCATCGCTGCATCAGCATTGAGATGAAGGAGCAGATCCTGGAAAAAGAGGGCCGGCTGCCGACCGCAATCATTGCGTGCGTGGGCGGAGGATCGAATGCGATTGGGGCGTTCTATGAGTTCATTCCCGACCGGCAAGTGAGGCTGATTGGCGTGGAAGCGGGCGGGCGCGGGCCGGCGCTGGGCGATCATGCGGTGCGGTTTGGCGGCGGGTCGCCGGGGGTGTTGCAGGGGACGTATTCGTATGTGCTGCAAGATGAGGACGGGCAGATTGCGCTGACGCACTCAGTGAGCGCGGGGTTGGACTACGCGTCGATTGGGCCGGAGCATGCGGCGTTGCACGATTCGGGGCGGGCGGAGTATACGTCGCAGGACGATGCGGCAGCGTTGGATGCGGTGGTGAGGCTGGCGCGGACGGAGGGAATCTTGCCGGCGCTCGAGAGCGCGCATGCGGTTGCGGAGGCGCTCAAGGTTGCTCCCACGATGGCGGCACATGACATACTGGTGGTGAATCTTTCAGGACGCGGCGATAAGGATATGGGGATTATTGCGCGGGAATTGAAGCTGTGAGTTTGAGCGGTGACGAAGAGTTTGTGAGATCGAATGAGAAGGGTCCCCGCAGGGGCTAAAGCCCACATTCTTTTTTGCGTTGTCTGCGGCACGACTGAAGTCGTGCCCTTTCAAAGCGCCTGGTGTGAGTGGATTTCCGATGATTCAGTTTGATCACAAACCGGGGCTGGTGGTTTACCTGACGGCGGGAGACCCGACGCTCGCTGCTACGCGCGCGATTGCGATTGAAGCGATTGATGCGGGTGCGGATGTGATTGAACTGGGCGTGCCGTTCAGTGATCCGTTGGCGGACGGGCCGGTGATTCAACGAGCAAGCGAACGGGCGGTTGCCCGGGGAACGCGGCTGAAGGATGTGCTGGGGCTGGCTGCGGAGATTTGCGCGGCGCGGCCGAAGGCAGGGCTGATTATTTTCACATATCTCAATCCTGTTTTGCGTTATGGGCTGAGCCGGTTTGCGGATGAGGCAGCGGCGGCGGGCGCGGATGGGGTGCTGGTAATCGACCTGATTGTCGAAGAAGCCGGCGAGTACCTTGCTGAAATGGAGCGGGTCAAGCTTGCTCCGATTTTTCTGGCGGCGCCGACCAGTCCCGATGAGCGGCTGGAGGCGATCGCGGCTCATTCGAAGGGATTCATCTACGCGATATCGCGCGTGGGCATTACTGGCACGCAACAGGACCTGACTGCCGACGCGGCCTCTCTCGTTGCCCGCGTACGGCGATGGAGTGCGCTGCCGGTGGCCGTGGGGTTTGGCATCAGCAATGCGCAACACGTTGCGAAGGTGGCGGAGTTCGCGGATGCGGCGGTGATCGGCAGCGCGATTGTGGAGTTGATTGAAAAGGCAACTTCCGAGATTGGTCCCGAGGCAGCGCCTGCGGCTGTGGCTCGATTTATAAAGGGCCTGCAGCTGCGTGAGGCGGCGCTGGCCCGGTAAAAACAGCCGTCAGCTTCTAGCCTTTAGCTTCTAGCTTTCCCGCTCGAGAGATCGTACGGTAACGCTTGCTAAGCATAACGAAGCTAGAAGCTAGTAGCTAGAAGCTAACAGCTGGCTTCTCAACACGAGGATGGAATGACGCTGGAAGAATTGCGGAATCAGATTGATGTACTGGACCGGCAACTGGTTGAGTTGCTGAGTGAGCGGGCACGCGCCGCGCAGCGGATCGGTCACCTGAAGGCCGCCACATCGCTGCCGGTGTATGAGCCGGGGCGCGAGAAGGTGATCTATGCCAATGTGCGCGCGGCCAACAAGGGTCCTTTGCCGGATATCGAACTGACGCATATCTATGAGCGCATCATCGACGTGATGCGGGCCCTGCAGCAGGATGAGTTGGCTTCGGAGAGGAATGCCCAGGCACACCAAACGCCTGGCCAAGGCACAGGCGCAACGACGCCCGAGACAGGGACGAAGCAATGATTGTAGCGATGCAGGAGAAGGCCACCGAAGATCAGATCGACGCAGTGATTGCGGCCATGGTGGAAGTGGGAGTCAACGTTCATCGAACTACGGGAGCAACGCAATCGATTCTGGCAGGCGTGGGGCCTACGGCGAACGTGGACTTACGCAAGTTTGAGCTGCTGCCGGGCGTGCTGTATGTGCACAGGATCAGTTCGCCTTACAAGCTGGCCGGGCGCGCATTTCGTCCCGAAGGCACGGTGGTGGAGTTTCGAAACGGCGTAACCGTGGGCGGCGAAAAAGTTGCCGTGATGGCCGGGCCGTGTTCGATTGAGAATCATGAACAGATGTTTGAGACTGCGGCGCGTGTAAAGGCTGCGGGCGCCAGCTTTTTGCGCGGAGGTGCGTTCAAGCCGCGCAGTTCACCGTACGCGTTTCAGGGGATGGGGATTCCGGGGCTGGAGCTGATGCGCGAGGCGGCGGATGCGCATGGGCTGCTGACGGTGACCGAGGTGATGGAGATTTCGCGGATCGAAGCGATGCTGCCATATACCGACCTGTTTCAAGTGGGCGCGCGGAATATGCAGAACTTCAACCTGCTGCGCGAGCTGGGGCAGGTACGCAAGCCGATTCTGCTGAAGCGCGGGATTGCGGCAACAATTGAGGAGCTACTGCTGTCGAGCGAGTACATCATGTCGGGCGGGAACTACGACGTGATTTTGTGCGAGCGCGGGATCAGGACTTACGAAACGGCGACGCGGAATACGATGGATATTTCGGCGATTCCGGTGGTGCACAAGCTGTCGCATCTTCCGATTGTGGGCGATCCTTCGCATGGCACTGGACGGCGCGACATGGTGGGGCCGATGGCTAGGGCCGCAGTGGCCGCGGGGGCGGACGCAATTATTGTTGAGGTGCATCCGAATGCGGATAAGGCGGCCAGTGATGCGGCGCAGACGCTTTACCTGGAGCAGTTTGAGGCGCTGATGGGGGAGCTCAGGGTGATTGCCACGGCAGTGGGGAGAAGCTTGTAGCGGAGTTAGCAGAAGCTGGCGGAGTTAGCGTTGTTAGCGGGGTTGGCGGAGTTTGCAAAGGCTCGCCCCGAATTGCACTTAGCTCCGCTAACACCGCTAACTCCGCTCTTTCAACTACATTTGGAGTGACGAAAGAACAATGATCGAGCGCATTGCTATTTTGGGGACGGGCCTGCTGGGGACTTCGGCGGGGCTGGCGTTGCGCGCGGCGGGGTTTCGCGGATCGATTGTGGGCTGGAACAGAGGCGCTGAGGGAGCGCAGGTTGCGCTCGATGCAGGCGCGATTGATTCGATTGCGGCGGACCCGTTGCAGGCGGCGCGGGAAGCCCAGGTTACGGTGCTGGCGGTGCCGATTTACGCGACGCTCGATTTCATGGAGAAGCTGGCTTGCGTGCTTGGTTCCGATCACATGGTGACGGATGTGGGTAGTACTAAGCGAATGATTTCAGAGGCTGCGGGGCGGCTTTATAACCGGCGGGATCGCGCGGCATTTTTGCCTGGGCATCCGATGGCAGGGAAAGAACGCGGTGGTGCGGCGCTGGGAGATGCGGAGCTGTTTCGCGGAGCGGTTTGGCTGTTTACGGATGATCCGGCGGCGGAGCGGTCGGCTCATTCGGCGGCGCTGGTGAAGGATTGGCGGGAGTGGGTGGTGGCGATGGGATCGAAGACCATCGACCTTGAGCCGGCGCGGCACGACGAGCTGGTTGCGTGGGTCAGCCATCTGCCGCAATTTGTCGCAACGGCGCTGAGTGCGCTGCTCGAAGACGAAGTTGGCGATGCGCCGGAGTTGAAGGACGTGGGTGGGCGCGGACTGCGGGAGATGACGCGGCTGGGCGCCAGCCCTTATTCAATGTGGCGCGACATTGCGTATACAAATACCGCGGCTGTGGATGCGGCGTTGCAGGCGCTGGAACAGAGGCTGGCGCACTTGCGGGAGAATCTGCGCACGCCGGAGCTGCGGGATGAGTTTGAGCGGGCGAACCGGTTTCGGAGCGAATGAGGACCAGCGGTGCGGGCAGACGCGCGCGAGAGGCTCGCATGGAGTGCATTGCCACCCACCCTTGCGGCAGAAAAAAGCCGCAAGAATGGGGCACGGTGCTTCTTTTTTCCTATCTTAGAAATCGTGGTGGTCGTCTACTAGCGTGGCGATGGTTTGCGTGGGCTGCTCGACTTGCGCTGGCGTGGCGGATGGTGAGTTGGCGGCTTCGGTTTGCGCACGGAGTTTGGCGACGGCCAGCCAGTTGTCTTTGTGCGGCCGGTCGGCGATCCAGGGCGGGAGCGGCATGCAGAGGTAGTCGCTGAGCGCCTGGGCATAGCCTTCGTAGAGCACGCGCATTTCGCGCAGGCGGTCGATGGAGTGGCCGTCGCGACAGACGCTTACGCCGCTCTGGCAGAGCGTGGAGTAAAGCTGCTCGTAGCGCTCGGGGGGAAGACGGTCGGGATTGGGATTGACGGGAGTCAGCGAGAAAATCTGCGCCAAGTCGACCAGGGCGTGACGGGCCATGGCGAAAGTGAGTTGGGCCTGACGGGCTTCATGACCCTGTACGCCGGCAATGAGCAGAGCCGAGGTGTCGAGGACGGATGTCAGCGCGCTGATCCAGCTCTGGTTGTTGTGCTGGGAGCGGAAGTAGCAGAGCAGCGGATAGGAGATGTGGCTCTCAAGCAGTTCGGCCGACCAGCGTTCCCACTCAACAAGAAGCAACGAGAGAGCGCTTTCTCCGCCCTGATAGGAATGGCGACGGAGAAGCTCGGCTGCGGTGGGAGGCGAACCGGCTCGCGCGTCGAGGAGAGAGATACTGACTTCGCGGCGGGAAAACGCGCCATAGAGCACCGGGAAATAGCCCATTACGACGGCGAGAAAGCCGAAGCCGGTGCCAGCCTCAAGGATGATGAGTTCGCGGGCCCAGGGACTGCGCGGGGTGACGTCTCCGAGGCCGAGGGTGAAGATGGTGGTTCCGCTGACATAAAGATCGGAGCGAAATCCTGGACCTTGCGCGCTGTCAACGAAGGGGCTACCCAACGCGTAATAGATGAGTGCAAAGCCGACAACCATGACGGCGGCCCAGACGATGAGCAGGAAAATCAGGGACATGGGGCCGTAGTAACTGAAGGATGTTTCGCGTTTGCGCGGATCGTGGAGGCGCGTGGTGACGAACACCCAGGGCGCCCAGGAGAGGCGGTAGAAAATGCGGGTCAGGCGAAAACGGCCGGTTGCGCGGCGCGGCAGAATGATGGTCTGGAAGGCATCGAGCAGCACGGCAAAGAGGCAGGCAATGCCGAGGATTAAAGTGAAAACTGCCATCGATGCTCCCCCTTTGAGCGCTTCGTCCGTTCAATGTATCGTAAGGCAGAAGGCCGCCTGCGGTGGGGCCAATTGCTCTCGGGAGGCCCGCATGGGGTTCATCGTAATCCCCGGTTCCCAAAAGCGAGGGACCGGGGGCACCCGGCTATGAACGAAGTTGGCAAAGCGATTCTTGGGTTAGGGTTGGTGCTGGCCGCGCTGGGTGCGGTGCTGATGATTGCGGGCCGTACCGGGCTGCCGCTGGGCCGCTTGCCGGGCGATATGGCTTATAAGGGGAAACACTTCTCCGTGTATTTTCCGCTTGGGACTTCGATCCTGATCAGCGTTTTGTTGTCTGTTTTGTTCTTTCTGTTTTCGCGTTTTCGGCGGTAGCCACCTGCGGTGGGGAGACGCTCGCATGGGCTTGGTTGCTTGCCGCCGTTGCGACAGGGAGTGAGTTGCAGAGGTTAAAACCCTATGTCGTTGCTGGCTGCTTTCGGCACGACTAAAGTTGTTCAGTTCCATGACATCCTTTACAAGTTGTCTCCACACATCCTTTACAGTTTTTAGGCTGCATTGGGGGTGTTGGATGGCTTGGAAGGTGGTAGATGTGGAAGCTC
>JBEKET010000037.1:0-54267 GCA_050013695.1 Occallatibacter sp. | reverse complement strand
TCCCACATTTCCACCGCCGCGACGACCACGAGCAATATATGAAAACATCCCCAAAGGAGACATCTGAAGATGCCCGCATCAAACACCCCCTTCAGGCTCATTCCTGGATTGGAAAAGACTTCTCCTTGGATCAAACAGACAGCTTCTTTTCGGTTTTCAGAGGCATCGATTCGATCGCTAAAGCGATCTTTGACGGTTCGTATCCCAAAATGTACGAAAAAGAAACCTACCCTTATCTTGGGTACTTCCGAGATAGCATCGACAGACACGAAGGACAGTCGTTGTCAATTCCGCAACTGGAGATTTTCGCAAGAGAGATCGCTCTGCAGACTGCCCAACAGTTTCCCGGTTTCGTCGGCGGGAAGATTCAGACTGCCGTCCTGAGCGACGGCCATGTATCAGAATTCCATCAGCCGCTTTCAAATGATTCACCTCTCCAGGGATACAGCCTCGATGAGTTCGACAACGTGTCCAGCGATAGCGGAAACGGATTGTTGAGGATCGCTCCGGGATCCATCGCATTTGTCACAAACGGCCACGACAGAAACGGTACCGACCAACCTTTGGACAACATCTTCTTTTTCCGCTCCGACTTCTCCCACGTTAGATTCACCTACAGCGGATCACCTCGTTCGATGTTTGACAGGTCCAATACAGTAGTGGAGTCAAGCCTGGTCCTACTCCCTGGAGCCGACCCGGGCTCGAATTTCGTCAGACAGATTAAGGCCGATTTCCCACAACTAAACATTATTGATCAAACTAAACAGTGATGATTTCCGCTTCTTCTGCGAGGGAAGTCGCAGGTTCGAATCCGGCAGTACCACCAAACCCGGTCCCCAAAGGCGAGGGACCCTTCGACAAGCTCAGGGCTGGTTCGGGGGCACCCTCCTTGTGGTTAGAGAACGGGACCACCCGCCAATTCGATGAAAGGCCCGCGGCTGAAGCCGGTCTCTCCCTTCGCGATGATTTCGGAGGCCTTGAAGGCCTCCGCTCCTTCCGCCAGGCCTCGTTGAGGCCTTTTGGTTTTCGATTCAAGGGTTGAAAACCATCCCTCAGCGGCTAAAGCCGTCTTGATATTGCGGGACTTGTGGCACGGATGAATCCGTGCCCTTTCAAAACCGTTGGTTTTTCGTCAGCCGGAGGCCTCGTTGAGGCTTTTTGATTTGAGGGCAAGGTTGGGTTGGTGCGGCGGTTCATCGCGGCCCTACGGGGCGCGGGCGGCTGGGTGGGGCCTTTCCCGGATTGTGTCCGCTGTGGCGGACTCCATCCGGGGCTATTATCCTCCGCTCCCTACGGGAGAATCTGCGGTGCGGCAGACGGTTGCGGGAGGTTCGTACTGGTTTCACTACCTCCCGGTCCCCAAATGCAAGGGACCGGGGTCAGCCGCCGGGGGCACTCGCGGTGATGGCGGGCAGAAAAGAGGGGCAGGCTCCTTGGGGGAGTCTGCCCCTTAGGGAGGCTGGTTAATTGATGACAAAAGTGAAGGAGGAGGTTGCTTGGATAGTTGCTGTTGCCTCGTCCTGACCGGTCACCGTGATGGTGTAGGTTCCCTTGGGGGGATCGGTGGCAGTGATGGTGCCATTGTTGGTACTGCCGCACGCGGTGAGCGCCAATCCCATGGCCGCAAGCACGATCAAAGCAGCCAGGCCGCGCAGTTTGCGGGAATGGCGGCCAAGGAAGCCCGTCAGCAGCAATCCAGCAAAGGCGACCGTGAACGGGGCACGAAGTGGGAACGGGGCACGCGACGGGGTTGGGTTTTCGCCGGTGTTTTTGGCGGTTGCGCCGTGGAGCAAAGTCCGCATGGAGTGCATGCCGGTTTTGCGTACGGCCGCATCGGATTCGCAGTCGGCGGCGTTGGTGTCAAGAATCAGCTGGTTTGACCCGGCTCCGGTCCCAGAGATGCTTACAGTACCGACGAATGAGCTGTTCTGGGTAGTGAATTCATAGCACAGGTTTTGAAGCGCGTTGTCGCCCGATGTGCCTGCGTCGATGGTCAAGTCGACGGTGCCGGTGTAGCCGCCGGACGGGGTTACTGTGATGGTTTCGGTGCCCTGGCTGCCCTGAGACACGGTGAGCGTGGACGGCGAGGATGCAAGAGCGATAGATCCTTTACCCGAGCTGCTCACGCCGACGGTAACGGACGCGCTTGCGGTGGAAGTGGCATAGGTGGAGTTGCCCGCGTAGGTGGCCAGCACGGTGTGAGCTCCCGCGGTGGTGAAGGTGGCGTTGTATACATAAGTGCCGTTTGCCGTGAGGGTCGCAGTGGTGGCCGGGTTGGCATCGACAGTGATGGACACATTGCCTGTGGGCGTGCCCGAGGCGGCTGTTACCGAGATGGTGAAGCTGTCAGCGACATTGACCAGCGGAGAGGAGTTGGCCGCGGTGACGCTGGTGGTGGTGGCAATCAATGTTGGGGGCGTTGTGGAGTTGGCCGGCCACGCGTCGGCCAGGTTGGTGAGATCGACCGAGCCGATGCCGCTCACCTGGTCATAGCCGGAGCCAGCCACGTATCCCTCATCGCTGCCTGTACAATCGCCCGCGCCCACGCAATAGTTGTTGCCGGACGTGATGTCGTGGAACGCCGATGCATAGGTTGTGGCGTTGGAAGCCAGTTTGTAAAGCGTGGGGTTGATCTGACCCTCGCCCTGCTCAGCGGCATACCCTGCCTTCTGGCTGATCAACGCCAGCATGCCGGCGAAGATGGGCGCATCGAAGCTGGTGCCTCCGGCAGCGGTGAAGTCGCCGGTTGAGGAATCTTCAAAGCCAGCGGTGCAACTGCTCTGCTGGCCTTCACTCCAGGGACCGTTTGGCCCACTATCGCTGCTGCAGTACAAGTAGCCGGGGTAGAAGGGCGAGGCATAGAGCGCCAAATCCGGCACATCGCGCTGGCCGTCCGAGGGAATGTTGGGCACGCCGGTTTGCCAACTGGGCTTGGTGAAGAGCGAGCTTTTTCCGCCGCCCGTGGCCGCCAGGCCGCCGCCCATTTGCTCGTCGATGGCGCTGTCGTTCCAGGCGATCTCAGGGATATATTTCAGCACAGAAGTCACGATGTCGCTGGTGCCGGAGTCGGCTTCCCAGTAGCCGTCGCCGACGGTGAGGTAGTCCCCGTTATCGGCGGTGGTTGAGATGCTGGTGCCGCCCATGCTGGTTACATATTGGCTGCTGCCCGGATAATCGACGGCGAGCGCGATCTGTTGCGCATTGGTGAGGCCGCCGATGCCGGAGCAGTCGGTGGAGCCGTCGTCGCCCTGGGCTGCGAGCACGGTTTGGCCCTGCGCGGTGGCCTGCTCAAAGCTCGATTCCAGCGTTGATCCGCCGAGCGCCGCTTCGCAGGTGCCGTAGCTGGAACTGATGATGGTGCCGATGTTTTGGTCGATGGCGTAGTTAATTGAATCGAACGCGCCGTAGTTTGGGTTGTTGCCCACGTAGACGAAGTTGATGGAGGCGCCGGGGGCGATGGCGCCCGACCATTCGATATCGAGATCGGACTCAGATTCATCGCCGTCGGAGATGGCGGCGGTGCCTGAGTTGGGGACCAGGAACTGGGAAGGAGCTTTCAGTGCGAGGCCGGCCGCGTTTTGGAAATTGGTGATGTCGCTCAACAAAATCGACGACTGGCCGACCAGGGTAATGGACTGCCCGACGCCGGTGTATCCGGAGCTGTACGTGGGTTGAATGTCGTAGGTGGTGACGATATCGCCGGGAGCGAAGAAGATGTTTTCGTTGTTGGCATTGGTGCTGCCGGCGCCGGTGAAGGATTTCCGCGCGCGCGAATTCTTATTAATGACGATATGGGACTTGGGCCGGAAGTCGTCGAGGTTCCTGATGCCCAGGACGGCGGGCGCAATGGCCGCGGGCAGGCTCAGCGCCGTGGATGGCGCAAAATGGCGCACGCCGTTGACGTTATAGCTGTGCATCTCGGTCTGGAAGGCCTGTTCCACCTGGCCTGCAGAGCCGGAGAAGTGGATTGCGTTCTGGCTGCGGGCCACGGAATCGATGGAAAAGCCCTGCTGCTGGAGCCAGCTTTCCACGACGTTCAGATCGGACTCGGCCATGCCGAAGCGCGCGGCAAACTGGTCGGGGTTGAGCCACTGGTGATAGAGCGGCGAAGCGGGGTCCTGCTGGGCGGCGATCAACGCCTTCAGATCGGCCTCCTGCGCGGCGGTGCGGTTGAAGACGATGGTGATTCCGTTGATGCGGGTGCCGGAAGGCAGCCGGCCGATATCGAACTGCGGTTGCGCAAATGGGGAAAGGGAGCCGGCAATGGTTGCGTGGTCCGCATTGCCGATTTCGGTCGCGATGCGGGGATTCACTTTCTGAGCGCCAAGAGAAGCAGCAATCATGATGCAAGCTGCGGCCACGCCGCAGACTTTTTGCTGCATGCGGCGCGAAATTTCAAGGTTTATCATCTTCGCCATCCTCGGGGGGATTCACACGTTGAGATTGCAGACACACCAACAGCCTTGTATGCCTTCTTTGATACATCGATGGCCAAGGGCGCATGCGCCTGTTGCAGAGAGCGACAGGAAGGGTTACAGGAGATCCGACACCAGTGCGTTCTCGCCATTGTGTCCAGGGTGGTTCCCGGTACACCGCACGGAATTCTCCAGTTGGTTAGACACCGGAATGCGAAAGAAGTTGTGTTTGGGGCGAGGCCCGGCGCTGAAGGGCTGGTGCGCCGCTGACGGTGGTGGAGGCAGGATGGGGGAGACGGGAAGGGAAGGCGGGCGAATCAGGAAGAAGGGGCGTTCACCAGTTTCAGCTCCGCCAATCCTTTGCGGCGCGGAATGAAGTCTTTTGCGCGCCAGGCGATGGAGAGTTTTTCGCGGCTGAGGAGCTTGCGGATTTGTCCATGGGCGTGGTCGGCCCAGGGGCCGGTGTTGTCGAGGCGGACGTAGGCCTGCCAGTGGCGGAGTGCATGGCGGTGTTCGCCGGTGCGCTCGTAGGCCAGGGCCAGGTTGTAGTGGGCATCGGCATAGCGGGGCGCCAGCGCGACCGCACGGCGATAGGCGGCGATCGATTCGTCGAGCCGCTGGAGCTCGTCAAGCACGTTGCCGAGGTCGAAGAAGGCCAGCACGTAAGCGGGATCGGCCTCGGTGGCGCGGCGGTAGAGCTCCTCGGCGCGGCCGAACTGGCGGAGATGAAAATTGATGGTTCCCAGGTTGATGTAGGCTGCAGCATATTGCGGATCGAGCTTCAGGATTTCCTCGTAGAGGGCGATGGCGCGATTCTTTTCGCCGGCTTCTTCCGCCTGGACGGCGGCGAGAAAACGGGCTTGCACGCTGCTGGGATTGGCAGAGCCGGGTTGGCGAAGCGAGGCCGGCTCGGCGACTGCGAAAGGGCGGTCCGGGTGTTCAAACCGCTCGAAGTCGAAAAGGAACTGGCGGCGGATGGGATCGACCATAAGACCCATGTGGCGGAAGGCGAGACGCGTGCCGGTGCGCACCAGGCAGGCCTCAAGCAATGGATTCGTCATGCCCGAGACGGCTTTCATGGCTACGATCGAGTCGCGGATGGATGAGGCGGGAACGTCTTCTTCGCGGAGGGCGCGCAGGGTTCTGAGTTGGCCAAGTTCCTGGAAGGTGTAGGTCTGCTGCTGCGGAATGAGCCCTGCTCGCACCCACCCCTGCAACTGGTGAGTACTGATCTGGAAGATACGCAACACGTCCTGACGGCTATAGCTGGTCACTCTTGAGTGCTCCCAAGGCCTCGGGTTGAACTCGTGTTCTGAATTCTGGGCCTGGTCACTGGTTTGAAACCGGGTCCATGGAGTTCTGGAACAGTTACGGAGGAACCGCTCTTGCTCAGATTATGACAAGAGTATGCGTGGATAAGCAGACCAGAACTACCACGGCAACAAAAAAATACGTGGATAAGAGGTACCTGACTTGGTTCAAATGGCCGGGAAAGGGGGGATGGGCTGTGGAAATCGGACCGGACAGGGATGAAACGGGGCGAAGAACCCCATGAAAACCGGTTACCTGGGTTTCATATTCGGGCGGCGAGACTGGAGGGAAATGGAGCCGAAGATCGGACTTGAACCGATGACCTGCTGATTACGAATCAGCTGCTCTACCAACTGAGCTACTTCGGCTAAACGCTGTAACGATTGTATTGCAGGGAATGTGGATTCGTCGATACTGCCTGGGACTTGGCGGGGCTATACTGCTGGCCATGTTTGAAAATCCATCGGAACAATGGCAACAGCTCACGGAGCACTATCGCGAGATGTTTGACGGAGAGCTGGAGGAGATTGCGGCGGATTTCAAAGATCTGACACCGACGGCGCAGGAGGTTCTGCGCAACGAGATGCGGAATCGCGGGCTGGGTGATCCGGCGGCGCCGGCGAAGAGGGCGGTGCGGGCGGCGCCGAAGCCGGTTGAGCCCTCGCGCTTTGTGAGCGATGTGGACCCTGACACGGGCGGGCAGAGAGAGCCGAACGCTGCCGAAGAGCCGGATGGCGAGCGTGAGTTCACATGGAAGACACTGCTCTGCGAATGCGACTCGGAGGCCGAGGCCTGGGAGATTCACAAGGCGCTTTCCACGGCGGGAATTGATAACTGGGTCGAGATGCCGGGAAGGGATCGGGTGAGTTGTCCTCGGGTCGTGGTGGCGGCGGATCAATTGGAGGAGGCGCAGGAGATTGCTTCCAAGCCGATTCCGAAGGAGGTCATCGACGAATACAACGAGGAGGCGCCGGAGTTTGTCGCGCCGAAATGCCCACAATGCGGCGCGGAGGAATCTGTTTTGGAGAGCGCCGATCCAGTGAATTCGTGGCTGTGCGAAGCGTGCGGCAAGGAGTGGACCGAGCCGGCTGCCGACCCTCAGTGAACGGCAGGAATGGGTCTGGAACGGGAATGGCCCGTAAGCCCTTTAGAAACGGAAAGAGCCGCCCGGCAACAGGGCAGCTCTATCCTCAGGGAGAATAGTTCCAACGGAGGCAAAACCATCAGAACTTTCTGGCTGCATAGTAGGGGCGGGGAAGGGGAGTGTCAAGGGGAAATCCGGGGCGAAATAAATCTTTTATATTCAATGGTTTAGAAATGATTATCCAGAGTAGGCGCGGCCTGCCTCTTCGATGTGTCTTCGCCTTTTTATTCCCGATTGCTCCCGTCTTTTAAGGGTGTTTCCTGGGGTTTGTGCCCTGTTTTCCACAGGTTTTAGACAGGGGTAACGCTTCAGATGCGGGCTCTGGATTGCATGAAGAGGTTGGAACCCATCAATCGCGCAGGTGGAGGCTGGTGAACTCTGCTTCGTACATGGAAGAAATTGGCTTGCCGCGCGCCAGGCGGTAGAGCGCCCTGCCGCCACCGAGAAAGAGTCCCAGCAGGATTGCGGTTCCTGCGCCAATGACGCACAGCGTCGCGATGCCGATCAGAAGCTTGCTGGTCTTGCTGATCTCCGACTCGGTGGGCTGGGGGACGGACATCAGATTGGCGTCGTAGTGGACCGTGGCCAGCAGCTTGTGGCTCTCTTCGGGAATGGCGTCACCGCTGACGAGGGCGACGAGCGGACCGCTGCGGCGCACTTCAAGCGATGCCAGATCGGAATCGACGAGAGGCTTGGGCCATGCTGGCTGGGCCTGGCTGCCGGCTTTGACGTAGGCGCGGATTCTGGTTTCCTGGGCCATGGCGATCTGCGGCGTAGGGTAATCGACGATGGTGAGCGTGGCAGGGCCGGAGCGCAGCGTGTAGTTGGCCGTGACCGCCTCCGCGCCGCGATCGAAGCCGACAATCTCCGGCGGCAACACTCCGCCTGCGCCGGCGTAGCCCATTGGCCCGACGGCATAGTGCGTGGTCTGGCCGTCGAGGGAATCGTGGGGCAGATCGGAAAGAATGGGAGGCGCCAAGGCCGCAGTTCCATCGGGAACGGGCAGTTGGCCGGCGAGTTCGCGGAGTTCAGCGCCGGACATGGGGCCGATGTGGGAGAAGGTGGCGTCGATTACAGTGTTCCCCAGCCAGAACAAAACGCGATTGTGGTTTGAAGTTGCGCCGGAGCCGATCTCTTCTTTGGGCCAGCCGGATTGGCGGTAGAAGGAGTAGGCGCCGTAGGCTCCGCTGGCGTCGTGGAAGCGAAGTGCATGAACGCACAGCGTCTCGCTGCCGCGCTTGTAGTTGGCAAGCACGCCGTCGGTAAAGTCGTATTCCTTGAGGGCCGCCGTGTTGGCGGGGTCGGCTTCGGCGGGGTCAGTGATCTTTTTGAGGGGACCGGTCGCGACCCATCCCGCGAAAGAGTCCGTCAGCAGGGGCTTGGGGACCGGCGGAAGCATGATGTGCGTTGCGGATTTGGGAGCGGGGGCTTTGGCTGGGGCCGGATGCGCCTGGGCAGAGATTGTGCCCGCCGAACCGAGCAGTGCAGCCGAACAAACAAAAGTGGAAAACCAACGCATTCAGGAATGCTCCCTTACTCAGGGTACACGGCTCACCTGCTGTCCTGGACGGCAATGCCCCTGTTCTCTTGGACACTGGAGGGGGCGGAAAGGTTCCTAAGGAGCATTTTTGCTCTGTTGCCTGAAGTGGATTTGAGCGGTCGAGACTATTGCCTCGGCATGAAGTCCGGCAAATGCCCGGGCCTAAAGGCCGCGCTGTATTTCGCTCTTTCAGGGGGTTGCCCCCCTGCCTCCTCCGGGGCATAAGGGCCGCGCCATTTTTACGCAGGCGGCGAAAGCACATCGCCGAGGGCTTTGTAGCGGCCGCCGTAGTAGAGCAGGGCATAGTTGCGGACCCAGGTGGCTATTGGGCCTCCGAGGCCAAACTCCACAAGCACGCCAACGCCGAGGGCAAGCACGCCGAACAGGATTTGAAAGATCACGTGGAAGACCGCTCCGAGGGGAGTTGTGTCCTCAAGCAGGTCAAGAAAGCCGCTTGCGGATGTGGCCAGAACGCCAAAGATGATCACCAATGGAATTCCCACGACGATTAACAGAGCGATCAGAGCGACGACGGGCAACGCGGCTCGCAGAAAACAGTAGAGGACGAAAGATCCCTTTTGCGCCGCAATGTGGGTGCGCGCGGCTCGCCATGCTGCGCCGAAGGAGGCATTTTCCAGCGCCATGTGGGGGAGGATGAAATCGTGCAGGACCACATCCACGACGAAGGCGATCAGCGCAATGATAGGGACGATGACGAAAAGAGGCACGAACAGCAGAAACAAACTTTGAAAACCATAATGGACGCCCATTCGGCTGGAGTGAAATAGCTTGTAGAGGTTGAAGGCGAATGGAAAGACAATGGCCGTGGAGATGATTGCGAAGATGATCCAAACGATGAGGCCGGAGTTGAAGAAGCGAATCGCCTGGAAACGATAGCGGTTCCATGCCGGCCGAATCTCTTTTGTCTGATGAACCAGGCAGTGAAAAAAGGCAAAGCGAAAGCACGCTACCAGATAGAAGGCGATGACGCCGCAGATGAGGCCCGCCAGAATGACAAGGACGAGGATCGCAATCTTTTCGTCCGATGGATGGAAGAACCCGTAGTCGCTGGCTTCGGTTGCAAGACGGTGGCCGGTGGCGAAGCTGAAGTTGGCGGCGAAGCCTTCACTGACGCAGGCGACCGTCGCCAGTTTGAGATAGGTGGTCATCTCGAACGGGTGAAAGAGGTAGCGTCTGGTGCGATCAATCGCGGGTGAAACCGCCTGCGGGGCAGAATAGGCTCTCATCGGACTTGCTCCGGATTCGGCAAGCGTACCACAGAGTTGCGCGAGCAGTTTCGGTAAATCGAAGGTTTTCGCAGCGACAGCCGCCGAGGTTATGCAACTCCCGGCGTGCCTCTAAACACTGGCGGAACTGGCGGCGGATACAGCATGTTGCCGAGTGCGGGGTACCGGCCACCGTAGAAAAGGATCGCATACTCCCGCACGCCGGTGCTCAGTGGTCCGCCGAGGCAGATGCTGAACAGCACGGCGAGGGCGAAACCGACCAGGCCGAAGAAGACCTGAACGAGAATGCCCACAACCGCGGCTGCGCCGGTGGCATCGGCGAAGGCAGCGTGGAGGCCGATGCCAAGCGCCGCGCCCGCGCCCACCAGCGCGATCCCCGGAATGGCAAGGATCATGAACACGCAGACCGAGGCAATAAACGGCAGAACGATGCGCAGTAGTGCATAGACAAAAAATTGCTTCTTTTCGGCCATGATGTTGCGCCATACCTCAGACCACGCTTCGCCAGCGCTCGCGTCTTCAAGGGCGTAATGCGGCAGCATGCAATCGCGCAGAATAAGATCGGTCACTACTCCAGCGAGAGCGAGGAGAAAGATGATTGGAATGATGGGCAGAAGCAGCGAAAGCAGCAAGCCCCAATCGAGCGGACCGCCTTGTTGATGCTCATGGACCAGCCGCACAAACCCGGAGATGAACGGAAGAGCGATGGCGACGACCACGATCAGGAAGCAGAGGCCCACCGCGATGTTGAGCCAGAAAAAGCGCATCGCCTGTTCGCGATAGAGCCACCATCCGGGGCGAATCTCCGTGGTGTTGGTGACCAGGCAGTGGAAGTAAGCGAAGCGCAGGCGCGTGATGAGGTAGGACACAACGAGCGCGATCATCATCGCGAACAGCATGACCGCGACGGCTATCACGATCCATTCCGGCCTGAAGTGGAACGGCGAAGAGAAATCGGGCCCGTGGCCTGAGGGATGGTCGCCGCTTGAGGAGGAATTGGAGAAGGAATGGAATCTGCTTCCGAGGCCTTCGGTGAGGATCGCGACCAGTCCGAGCTTCAGAAAAGTTCCCCAGCGGAACGGCCGAAACAGAAAATCCCTGGTGCGTAGAATGGCGGGGGAAACAGCATCGGCAGCGGAGATGGCGCGCATATCAGGCCTTTTCTTGAAACGCTCAACGTACTTTAACTACGCAGATTTTACGCTTTAAGTTTCGCAACTGCGTGAGGTATCGCGCTCCACCAGGCATCGAAGGCGGCCAGTGCGCGATCGCAAACCAGCCGATGCCGCTCTTTCTTATCGCGAATCTTTTTGCGCAGCTCTTCTTCCAACGGCTCGAGCAGATCGAAGGTGATGTTGGCCGGCTGAAAGTCTTGTGGGTCGGCGTGGGTGATGTAGTGAACCAGCGAGCCGAGTGCGCAGGCGCGTGGGGCTGGGACCGGTTGTTCACCACGGGCAAGCGCGGCGGCGTAGAGGCCGGCAAGCAGGCCGGTGGCGATGGATTCCGTATAGCCTTCGACGCCGGAGAGTTGGCCGGCGAAGACGATGGTCGGCGCACTCTTCAACCGCAGCGTTTCGTCCAGCAGCAGAGGCGCCTGGATGTAGGTGTTGCGATGGATCTGTCCGTAGCGGAGGAAACGTGCGTTTTCGAGGCCGGGGATCAGTCGCAGCACGCGCGCCTGTTCGCCGAACTTCAAATGATTTTGAAAGCCCACCAGGTTGTAGCTGTCGGCGCGAACGTTTTCCTTGCGCAATTGGACGACAGCCCATGGCCTCAAGCCGGTGCGCGGATCGCGCAGGCCCACCGGCTTCATGGGGCCGAAGCGGAGCGTATCGCGGCCGCGACTGGCGAGGATTTCGATAGGCAGGCAGCCTTCGAAATAGTCAAGCTTCTCCCATTCTTTGGCTTCGGCGGCTTCGGCGGCCAGCAGTGCATCAATGAAGCGCTCGTACTCCTCGCGGTTCATGGGGCAGTTGATGTAGTCGGCCGTGCCTTTGTCCCAGCGGGCGGCCATGTAGACGCGGTTCATGTCGATGGATTCGGCATCGACTATGGGGGAGATGGAGTCGTAAAAGGCCAGGCGGCCGGAGCCGGTGATGCGCTCAATCTCCGCGCTGAGCGCGTCGGAAGTGAGCGGGCCGGTGGCGAGGATGGTGAGTCCGTCGGCTGGGTCGAGCTGCGTGACTTCCTCGCGAATAACCTTGATCAGCGGCTCGGCGGCGATGGCCTCGGCGATGCGGCGGGAGAACTCGACGCGATCGACGGCGAGGGCGTGGCCGGCGGGGACGGCGGTCTGGTCGGCGATACGCAGCAGGGCTGAACCGGCGCGGCGCATCTCCTGTTTGAGGAGCCAGGGCGCGGTGTTGGGCGATTCACTCTTGAGCGAGTTGGAGCAGACCAGTTCGCCGAACTCGGTGGTCTGGTGGGCGGGAGTCAGGCGCGGCTTGCCGTCGACCATTGCGCGCATCTCGTAGAGGTCCACGCGACAGCCGAAGCGCGCGGCGGTCAGAGCGGCTTCAGGGCCGGCGAGTCCGCCGCCTATGACGCGTATCCTCACTGCGCGGCCTTTTCTGATTGCTTTCCGGGCTCGGCTGGGGCCTTGGCCAGACGGTCGAGCGCCTCGCCGGAGACGCGTACGGTGCGCCACTCGTCCATAAACTCGGCACCCATGGCGCGATAAAAGTCGATGGCCGGGGTGTTCCAGTCGAGCACCGCCCACTTCAGTCGCGCGCAGCCTTTTTCCTGGGCGATCTGGGCCACCTGTTTGAGCAGCGCCTTGCCGATCCCCAGGCCACGAAACTCGGGATGCACGAAGATGTCTTCGAGATAGATTCCGGCGCGGCCAAGCCATGTGGAGTAGTCGAAGAAGTAGAAGGCAAAACCGGCGGGCTGGCCTTCATGTTCGGCTATAAGGCAGAAATAGAATGGGTTAGGCCCAAAGCCGTCGCGGAGCAGGTCCGCTTCAGTGGCAATAACGGCCTCTGGCGCGCGCTCGTAGGTGGCCAGGGCGCGAATGAAAGTAAGAATCAGGGGCACATCCGCAGTGGTGGCGGGGCGAATTGTGGTTGCCATTTTCTTATTTTAGAGTGTGACCGAGGCCACACACGGCGGCCCCAGACCACGCTACGATAAAAGAGTATCCTGACCGCGAAAACCGGCGCGGAGTCCGGGCCGCCAGGCAGGTGCAACTTGTGGAGGGGCTGGGGCGTCTTTTGGGATTTGGCCTTTCAATTTGACTTCTTCAATCGGGCGCTATTGCAGGAGGAAGACGTGTTTCCTCGCACATACTGACATGCGCTCTTGTGCTGGGCAGTCCATTGGATTTAACTTGAGTCCTGCAAACCGGAACAGATCGCAGGCGTGTTATGGCGCGGCGACTGTTCGTTCAAGGTTGAACCGGCCGGCGGAGCGTACAGGCTGCATGCGTCACAGCAGCACCTCCTGTACCCGGCCACGAGGGGACACGATCTGTAAATGCGGCCGCAAGGGGCGCACAGCGCGTGAGCAGCAAAATGAAACGTTTTCGAGCCCGCGAGCAGCATTGTTCGCGCCGCTCCCAAGGAGAAGAACATGAAACGCAATCTTTCACTTTGGCTGGGCCTGCTGGCATTCGCACTCATGCCCGCGCTTGCGCAGGCGCCCACCGGAAAAATTCACGGCCACGTGACCAATCCCACCGGGGCATCGTCACCCACCGGTTCGGTGGGCCTCTCAACCGACGGCGGCAAAAGCTCAAAGTTCACGTTCCAGGTGGACGCCAACGGCGACTACAAAGGCGAAGCGACGCCGGGAACCTACACGGTGGTGTTCCGCATGCCCGATACGCCTCCAGACAAGATGGTCGATTCGTTTGACAACGTGAAGATTGTGGCCGGCCAGGATGTGCTGCAGGATTTCGATATGACCCGCCAGGCATTTATCGACAAGCTCTCTCCGGACCAGAAGAAACAGTTGGAGGATCTCAAGAAACACAACGCTGAAGCGTTGAAGACCAACGAGATCATCAAGGGGCTCAATGCCGACCTGAGGACCGTTATCCAGGACTTCAACGACGCGGATCATGCGTCGACAGCCGCTGCCCAGGCACTGGGCGCATCGGCGAGCAAGGCCGATTTAGATGCCAAGATCGAAGAGATCAAGACGGCGAAGTATACCGACGTCGAAACCCTTATGACCAAGGACACGGGGGCTAAGCCCGACGCTTCTGTTCTGTGGGCGGAGCTGGGAAAGGCGCAGATCGGCCTCAAGAAGTACGACGCGGGAGAAGCGTCCATGAAGAAGGCCCTGGAAGTGGACGCCGCGTCGAAGAAGCCGAATATTCCGGTGCAAGGCTCGGCCAACGCCGGCCTGGGTGAGATTTATGCGCGCGCGGGAAAGGTTCCCGAGGCAAATGCAGCTTATGACGCGGCGGCCAAGCTGGACCCGACCGAGGCCGGTATTTACCTGAAGAACGAGGCAGTGATCTTCTCTCAGACGGGCAATTCGGATGCCCAGGCGGCCGCTGCGGACGAGGCTATCAAGGTGGCTCCCACCGATCCGCTCCCCTATTACCTCAAGGGCCAGGGACTGATCCAGAAAGCAACCTTCGACGCCAAGACGAACATGATCATTCTGCCCCCTGGATGCGCCGAGGCCTACCAAAAGTATCTTGAGTTGGCCCCCACCGGTCAGTTTGCCAATGACGTCAAGGGAATCCTGGAACAGGCCGGCCAGAAGATCGCCTCCACCTATAAAGCAACGAAGAAGTAAACAAGTCTTCTGCTGTGCGATGAAGGGCGTTTCCGGTCTCCGGGAACGCCCTTCGCGCTGTTGAGTGGGAATGGTCTCTGCGCAACCTTCTACAATCCATTCCATGAAGTCTCCGCCGACGATCGCCGCGAAGCGTGGCCCGGATTTGCCGGCCTACGAGGAAGCTGCGGCGCAGGTCTCCGCATACGCAGCCGGCCTGCGCGGAATCGAGCGCGGCATAGAGCGCAAGATCGAGCGAGTGGACCTGGCAAGCGCATTGGGCCGGGTGCTGGCGAGGAACATTTGCGCCGACCGGGATCAGCCTCCTTTTACCCGCTCTACGCGCGACGGATTCGCATGCCGCGCCGCGGAGGCCTCTCGACACAGATTTCTTAAGCTGGCCGGAGCATCGCGCGCGGGTAGCGCGCCTGCCGGGCCTCTGCCCAAAGGCGCTGGGTGGGAAATCATGACGGGCGCACCGGTACCCGCAGGCGCGGATGCCGTGGCAATGATTGAGCATGTTGAGATTGCCGGCGGAAAAGTCCGCCTGCTCCCGCCGCGCACGTTGGAGACAGGCGAGAATATTGTGCTCCAGGGAGCACAGGCGCGGACTGGGGATGAACTGCTTGCGGCCGGGAGCGTGATCCATCCCCAGCACATTGCGCTTGCGGCAACTTGCGGCTGCGCGATGCTTGACGTCTATGTGCGGCCGCGGGTGGCGATTCTGGCTACGGGTGATGAGCTTGTGCCGGTGGAGGCCGAGCCGGCAGGCGGACAGATTCGCAACTCGAACGCACCCATGCTGGCCGCGATGGTGACGGCGGCCGGCGGTGAGCCTTGGATTCTGCCGCGAGCGGCGGACAATGCCGAGGCGCTCGATGCGGCGCTTGCGCGGGCTGCGCAGGCGGACTTGCTGGTTATTTCAGGAGGAGTTTCGGCGGGCAAATTCGACCTGGTTGAGCCGGCACTGGCGCGCATAGGCGCGCGATTCCATTTCACCGGAGTAAGGATTCAGCCGGGCAAGCCGCTGGTGTTTGGAGAGTTGCCAAAGAAGCGTGGCACTTCGAAGAAAAAGACTCGCGCCGTGCCGTTTTTCGGACTGCCGGGGAATCCGGTTTCGTCGGCGGTAACGTTTTTGCTGTTTGCTGCGCCCGTGCTGGCTGCGCTCGCGGGCTCGACGGAACCCGGCACGCGATTTGCCCTGGCGCGACTGAAGACCGCTTCAGACAAGCACGGCAAGCCGGGGCTGACGAGATTTTTGCCGGCGCATTGTGACTTTGCTGGCGCGGTTCCAGAGGTTGAGTTGATTGCGTGGCAGGGATCGGGCGACCTGGCGGCGCTGGCGCGCTCCAACTGCTTCCTGGTTGTGCCGGATGAGGCTCATCGTCTTGAGGCGGGCGCAATCGTCCGCATTCTGCTAGTCTGCTGAGGATTCGCATGTCTGAGCTTTCGCAATTGTCGCACTTCGATGAATCGGGCCAGGCCTCCATGGTGGATGTGAGCGCCAAGCAGGCTTCGCGGCGCACTGCAACGGCTTCGGCGTTTGTCGAACTGTCGGCGGCCGTGCTTGCCGCGCTGCCGGCTAATCCCAAGGGCAATCCGCTGGAGGTGGCGCGCTTCGCCGGCATCCAGGCCGCCAAGCGCACCGCCGATCTGATTCCCATGTGCCATCCACTGGCGCTGACGCATGTGGACGTGCAAGCGGAGATTGTGGAGGGAGGCGTGCGCATCACGGCGACTGTGGCAACGGTGGGGCCGACGGGCGTGGAGATGGAAGCGCTGACGGCTGCATCGGTGGCTGCGCTGACGGTGTACGACATGACCAAGGCGCTGGATAAATCGATCGTGATTCGAAACGTGCAGCTCGAAGCGAAGACAGGCGGGAAGAGCGGGGATTTCGAGCGTGACGGCGGACGCGCCTGATCCACTTCGATGAGCTTTCGCAACTCGCTTCGAATGAACTACGATTCTCTTTCCACCACAAGGAGGCCCTATGCCGCGGCCTACGCTTTTCGCTGCTTCTCTTGCTCTCGCATCGCTCGCCGCCGGCGTTGCATGCGCACAGTCCATCGATGTGTACCAGACCACGCCGGACCTGCTTGAGGTTCTGTCGCAGCGCTCAACACTGCGCTTCTCAACCAAAGAGGCATTGTCTGAAACGACGCCGATCATCACCGTTGATGAGACGCAGCGCTTTCAGGAGATCGACGGCTTTGGTGCATCGCTCACCGACGCGGCGGCGTGGCTTTTCGCCAAGAAGCTAACGCCGCAGCAGACCGACGCTGCTTTCAAAATGCTCTTTGCGCGCAAAGACGGAATCGCGCTGAGCATGCTGCGCCAGCCCATCGGATCGTCCGATCTGGCAGTGACGTTCTACTCCTATGACGACCTGTGCGAGCAGACGGCAACGGCCTGCACTACACCCGCCGGTGTGACCGACCCCAACCTCGATCACTACTCGCTCAAGCACGACGAAGAATACATCCTGCCGGAACTGAAGAAAATTTTGGCCATCAACCCCGGCGTCCACGTGATGCTGACACCGTGGAGCCCGCCGGGATGGATGAAATCTTCAGGGACCATGCTGGGGTCGGATGCGGCAACCAAAACGCAATCGACGTTGAAGCCGGAGTTCTATCCGGCGTTTGCGAGTTACCTGGTGAAGATCATCCAGGGCTACCAGGCGGCGGGCGTGCCGGTGTGGGCCCTGAGCGTGGAAAATGAGCCGCTCTACGCACCGCCCAGCTACAGCGGCATGCACATGGACGCAGAGGAGCAGGCGAAGTTCTTCGGCGAGGCGTTGGGGCCGGCGCTGGCTGCTGCGCACCTCACCCCTAAGGTGATGGCGTATGACCACAACTGGGACCGGCCGGATTATCCCGAAACCGTGCTGAAAGACCCGAAGGCAGGCGCGTTGGCCGCAGGCACCGCATGGCACCACTACGGCGGCAATCCCGCGGTCATGACGAAGAATCATGAGGAGTTTCCGCAGAAAGACCAGTGGGTCACCGAGTCGAGCGGGGGCGCATGGCAAAAGGGCAACGTCTTCGCGGAGGAGGCTGCTGAGCTGGTCGCTGTGACCCGCAACTGGTCGCGCGGCTACGTGCTTTGGGCGCTGGCCACCGACCAGAACCACGGCCCGTTTGTGGGTGGTTGCGACAAGTGCCGTGGGTTGGTGACCATTGACCTGACTGACCCGGATCATCCACGAGTGAAGCCGGAACTGGACTACTACGTGCTCGGCCAGGCCAGCAAATTCCTGCTCCCCGGCGCGGTGCGCATTGGCTCGGACGAGCCGGCCGGGTCGCCGCTGAAGGACGTTGCCTTCCAGAATCCTAACGGCGTCATTGTGCTCTACACGGTGAATACCGCAACCACCAGTGAGGTATTCCGCATCGCCTTCCATGGCAAGAAGGTGGTCACGACGCTGCCGGCAGGAGCGGTGGCCACGTTTATCTGGAAACCCTAATTCGTGTGTGGCGTGGTTGTGCCGGAGGGCGGCTGGGCTTGCTGCGGGCGCGGGCCGTGATCGTCATCCGGCGGAATGACGAACGGCTCAGGGCCAAAGTGACCGCGATGGCAGGTCCCACAGGTGACCGGCACTTCGGAACTGGGGACTTTGGACACGTAGTTCACGTTGATGTCTTCGGTCATTTTGTACATCAAGCGGGCGGTCGCCTTCTCCGGCTTGGAGTCGTCGGCGTAGTTGAGCCGGGGACGGCCGTTGGGGCCGATGTTTTTGGGGTCGGCGGCGTGGCAGGTGCTGCAATGCACGCCCAGGTAGGCTTCCCAGGTTTCCATGATCTCGTGCACCTGGTCGCCGGTGAGGTTTTTGGGCAGCACCTGCAGGTTGGTGGGTGGGGTGCGCGGATGGTCATGGTGTTCAGCGGGCCTGGCAGCCGCGGGTGCTGGTGTCGCGGGGGCCGATGTAGCGGGAGTTGGAGTGGCTGGAACTTGCGGAGTCTGGGCAACGGTGGTTACGGCGAAGATTGCGGCGGTCAGTAAGGCGGTAACGGCGACGGGGAGGGAAACGGATGATGGCTTCAAGCGGGAAACTTCCTCGCGGGTTGGATTAGGTTTCACTCGTTTGACGGAGTTTTACGGGAGAAGGACGCGACTGCCGGTCAAACGCTTCGGCCCGGAAACGCATTTGTGTTCTGGCAGGGCGAAACGCATCGGCCAATCTACGGCATGCCGGATGCCGATGCGGGCGGTGACCAGTACTTCAGAGACAGGATAGCCGTCGTCGCGAACCTGGAGCGGGGATGCGGGATCGAGCAGATTGAGGCCATTATGGGCAGAGCGCGTGAGGCCTAGCGCCTGGCAGAGGCGGCTGGGACCTGACGTGAGTTGGCTGGGAGGAGCGCCGGGTGGGAGATCGCGATTGCGGGCCATCTGCTCCAGTCCGGACAGAGGCTCAAGGGCGCGCACCAGGACACAGCCGGCAATGCCATCCGGCTCGCAGGTAATATTCATGCAAAAATAGCGGCCGTAGATGGCATAAACATAGGCGTGGCCGGCAGGGCCGAAGATGACGCGGTTGCGCGGCGTGGGGCCGCGATAGGTGTGGGCGGCCGGGTCGGGCGGATCGTTGTGCGGGCCGAGATAGGCTTCGGTTTCGACTATACGGCCCGCCAGGATCCCGTTGCGGGTTCGGTGGACGAGGATTTTGCCGAGCAGGCGCGGGGCCACCAGCTCCGTCGGCGCCTCAAACCACCTGCGGTGGGGCAGACGGTCGCCATCCGCTCGCAGGAGTGTATCCGGATCCCCGGTCTCAGAATCGAGCTCGGGGGCACCCATCGTTTTACCGATTACTTTTGTGCCTTTTTCCATTCCTTGATCAGGGCCAGGACTTCTTCGGCGTGACCTTCCGGGGTGACCTTGGGGAAGATGTGGAGCAGGGTCTGGTCGGGGCCGATGACAAACGTGGTCCGCTCAATCCCCCACACCTTCTTCCCGTACATGTTCTTTTCCTTCATCACGCCAAACTGATTGCACACTTTCTCGTCTACATCAGCAAGGAGTGTGTACGGCAGGTCGTATTTTGCCCGGAATTTGGCCTGGGCTTTGGGCGTGTCGCGGGAGATGCCGAGCACCACGGCGCCGGCGGCCAGGAGCTTTTTGAAGACATCGCGGAAGCCGCAGGCCTCGATGGTACAGCCAGGAGTGTCGGCCCTGGGGTAAAAGAAGAGTACAACAGGCTTACCGGCATAATCCGACAGGCTTGTGGTTTTGTTCTCGTCGGTTTGCAGGGTGAAGTCGGCGACTTTCTGATTCAGTTCCATGGGGATTTTCCTCGTATGGTAGATAAAGAACCCGGATTGGCGATTCCTTCTGATTATTCCCGAGGTGGGCGGCAAATGTCATTGCACAGGGTGTGGGTGTTGTTGATATCGCGAACGGTCACGGTTGCGCTGGGCGTCCTAACCGCGCTGCCGGCAATCTCGCAATACCCTGGGCAGGTTGCCAAGAGCAGCAAGGATTCGCCGGAGCTGCGGTCCATCGCCGTGCTGGAGTGGACGGGCGACTTGGGCAAGCCCAAGGCCAGCCGCCTGGTTCCCGTTGCGGTACTGGACGGTGGAACACTGCAGGACGGAGGCATCTACCTGGCCCGGCCTGAGCCGCTGGCACTGGCTGGTGAAGTGGAGTACGAGCTGGATCAGGACGGCAAGCCGGTGGGCCTTTTCGACATCAAGAATACCGGGCAGGAGCAGGGCTCGTGGGTGGGCTACGGCTGGTGGAAGCCGATGCCGATGGAACGGCCCAAACAGCCTAAGCTGGACATGGCCAAATTCGACGACGATGCACAAAGCGATGTGCCCGTGCTGCACCGCAAGCATCATGCCGACGATGCGCCCTCGGGAGGAGGCACGAGCGGGGGTAGCTCAGGGTCGGCTTCGTCGGCACCCGCGGCGGACAGCGATCCGGACCGTCCTAAGCTGCATCGCGCGCCTTCCAGCGGCACGAGCGATACGAGTGGGACAAACACGACCCAGGCAAGCACGACTCAGGCCGGTACGACAACGGCAAGCACGACAGGCACAGGCTCAACTTCTTCGTCCAGCGAACCTACTCTGCACCGCAAGGATTCCGACGACAGCAGCGGAACGGGAAGCACTTCGGCAAGCAGTGGATCGGGCAGCAGCGGATCGGGCGCGAGCAGCACCACGGCGCCGGACGATCCAGACCGGCCCGTGATGAAGAGAAGCAACAAGAAGCCGCCGCCGGATGTGGGGCGTGTCGATTCGCTACCGGACAACGCGGACCCGGATCGCCCGCGGCTGAAGCGCGGCCGGTCCAACGCCGATAATCTGCAGGTAAGCGCCAGCCTGATGGGTCTGCCGCCCGATATGGAGCAGGCCGTGGCCGTCTCTGACGCCAGGACACACCCCGAGCATTCGTGGGACTACTCGTGGGCCAATCCCGACGATGAAGGGAAAATGAAGTCCGCTCTGGAAGATATGGCCCGCACCGCACTGGGGTTGAATCCGCCTCCGGCGCCGGCAGCACCGAAGAAGACCGCGACAGCGAGGACAACAACACGGAAAACGGCCAAACCGGCTGCACCGCCCGCGCCTCCCGAGCCCGCGCCGCTATTGGATGAGAAGTTTCGTGTCTTTGAATTGTCGTATGGCGCGGGCGCTACGCTGGTGTTGACGGCGCACACCGCCGGCCCGCTCGCGCAGGAGAAATTTGTCACGCTGGTGGCCCAGCCGGACCTCTACGGCAATTTGCTGGTGCTGCTCAAGAGCGTGACCGATGGCGCACACCTTGACGACACTCCGCGCATGCGCCTTGTGGATGCTGTGGACGCCTTGGCCGATAATCGCGGCGAGCTGTTATTTGAACTACGCGGCGCAACGCAGCGCCAGTTTGCGCTTTATCGCGTGCTGCGCGGGCAGGCGGAAAAGCTTTTTGTGAGCGGCGGCGGCGAGTTCAGCATGGAGAGCAGCGAATAGCAAACGCCTGAGAACGCGGCTGGGCAAGGCCGTTGCGGTGCAATGCGTGGATGGATGTGAGCAACACTGCTCACTTATGCCCTGTTTTTGCTATTTCACGTGCAACTAAAGCGTTGCCGCGCCGGACTTGAGCCAACCCTCCTATACAATGAGAATAGAGTGGGCATATCGCCACTCCACAAGGATCTCTATCAAATATGGCATCAGTCGTCACCGCGCTTCCCGCTGAAACCACCCCCGCAAACCTGACCGCTTCAGTCCCGGCAATTGCAGGGACCTCCGCCTCCACGGCAGTTCATACCGTGCCCGCCCGGGAGGAGATTCGCATGGGCCGCGCCGCATCCATCGGCGAGGGCATTAACTGGCTGACGTTCGGCGTGATCGTTGCCTTCCATATCGGCGCAATTGCCGCGCTGTTCTTTTTCAGTTGGCAGCGGCTGGTGGTGATGCTGGTGCTTTACGTGTTGGCCATCAATGTCGGCATCGGGATGTGCTATCACCGCCTGTTGACGCATCGCGGCTACCATGTTCCCAAGTGGCTGGAGTATGTGATGGCCGTCTGCGCCACACTTTCACTTGAGGGCGGCCCGATCTTCTGGGTGGCTACACATCGCGTTCATCATCAGCACAGCGATCACGAGGGCGACCCGCATACGCCGCGCGAAGGTGGATTCTGGGCGCACACGGGATGGCTGCTCTGGGGCAACGCACTGCATGCGCAGACTGAAGTGCTGGAGCGCTACGTTCCCGATCTGTCGCGCGATCGCTTCCTCTGCTGGTTGAGCAAGTATCACTGGATTCCTCTGACCGCAAGCGGCGTGCTGCTGTTTGGCCTGGGCTGGATGACCGGCGGCTGGAAGAATGCGGTGGGAATGCTTCTCTGGGGAGCTTTCATGCGCGTAACGCTAGGCCTGCACGCTACATGGTTTGTAAACTCGGCGACGCACCTGTGGGGTAGCCGGCGCTTTGAGACTCGCGACGACTCGCGCAACAACTGGTGGGTAGCCCTGGTCAGCGGCGGTGAAGGCTGGCACAACAATCACCACGCGCATCCCGTCTCCGCGCGCCACGGCCTGCGCTGGTATGAGGTCGATCCAAACTACTACGGCATCTGGCTGCTCTCGAAGCTGGGCCTGGCCACGCGGATCAAGCTGGCCAAGTACGATCGCGCCAATCCGAAGCCGGCAGGGATGTAAGGGAGTTTCCGGCCGCGAGGCTGGAGAGCGATTCAAGACAAAACAAAGCGGCCATCCCGGCATGGGATCGGCCGCTTGTTTTTTGCGATTTGAATTTGATTCCGTGCGATAAGAAATTTAGCTGCGCACCTTGGCCCTCACCCACAGCGTGCCGAACAGCGGCAATGCGATCACCAGCACCAGCACGCCTGCGGGAAATCCAACGTAGAGATAGCTGTCCGCGTAGTTGACCGTGTGCCCGCCAATGAGGTTCCACGCCAGCAGCGAGAAGATGGCGATGCAGGTGGTGGCGAAGAAGGTGAAAAAGGCTGAGGCGAGGGCCAGCAGCAGGCTCTGGAAGAAGCTGAAGCCTGCCAGCGGGAAGCCGAGGAAGGTGCCGCCGGTGGGGCGCTGCGAGCTGCCAGATCGGGTTACGGATTGGGGCATGGTGGTGTCTTCCATCCTTTCGAGCGCCTTCATCATCTAGAATACAAGTTCAGTGACCACAGGCGCACAAATCGATCTTTGGCATGCGGAGAAGGTGGCAACGCAGGTCACCGTGGCGACGGCTGCCAACGGCATCCACTACGCCGCATGGGGTGAGACGCGCGTCCCCGACACTGACCTGGAGCGGCTGGTGGGCGCTGTCCCGGCCACCATGTCTGCCGCTCTTGAGCTGCGCAACTACTACTTTGTGCCTCTGGCGATTGCCGATACCGGCGAGACGATGATCGCGCCGGCCTACACCGTCGATCTTGGCGACCGGGCCATCTGCCATCGCAACGCGACCTTTGGGACTACGGAAGCGGTTTTTCTTTCCACGCGGCTGGTTGAAGACCGTTTTGGCTTGGCCTTTGAGTTTTTCATCAACGTTTCCCACAACTTTGTCGAGGCAGCGGGCGTGCCGGAGAGTTTTTCCTCGCTGATCTGGTCGCAGGCCGAAGCGCAGGTTCGTGGCGAAACCAGTCAGGACGCGTGGGAGAGTCGCCGCCGCGCACAAGACAGCCTGGCCGGGCAGAAACATATCGACGAGCGGTCCCGCACCAATTATTACGAGGCGGCGTTTTCCGATGCGCTGGCCGTGTATATGCTTTCGCTGGCGGTCGACTTCGACTACCACGACTTGCGTGAGCGCGAATACCCGCTGCTGGCCGCCCCGGCATTAGCTGAGCGCCTGCGCCATGTCGCCGGCCTGTTTCCGACCAACCCGGGATATGAGTTCCAGGTGCTCTACCGCCGCAAAGGGTGAGCGAAAGAGAACAGCTTTCAGTTTGACCACACCGCATCCTGCTTAAGAACCTGTGCGCGTCACGAGCCATGGAGTGACCGCGGCGCTTCCCCCCAGGCGGACAGATAACACCAACCAGCCCACGAGTGTATGGCTGCGTAAAACGTTCAACCGCCGGTTTTGCGCTCTGAAAGGACTTCCCACCATGAATGTGCGGAGAGATGCTCTTTCGCTGTTTGCTTTGCTTTCCACCGTCATTTCTGTTCCCCTCGTGTGTGCTTCGCAAGGCCTGCCCAATGGTGCGGCAATTGACGCCGAAGTGGGCAGGATTATGGCTCGCACCCACTCGAACGGAATGGCTGTTTCGGTCATCCATCACGGCGCTGTCGATTTCGTGCATGCCTACGGAATCCGCGACGCCAAGGGAGATCCGTTAACCACGGACACGGTGATGTACGGAGCGTCAATCACCAAGACGGTATTTGCCTATACGGTGATGCAACTGGTGGACCAGGGCAAGCTGAAACTGGACACGCCGCTCATGGACGATCTCGACAATCCGCTGCCGAGCTATGGTCCCGATCCGGTTTTCCCTGATAAATATGGGCCGTACAAAGACCTGGCCGACGATCCGCGCTGGCAAAAAATCACGCCGCGCATGTGCCTGACTCATTCCACAGGCTTCAGCAACTTCTGGTTCATTGAGCCGGACCAGAAGCTGCATATTCATTTTGATCCCGGCACGCATTTCAGCTACTCAGGCGAAGGTCTTGTCCTGCTGCAATTCGTCATTGAACACGGCCGCAAGGCGCAGGGGCTGGGGCTCGATCTCGGCGATCTGGCCAAGGCCAATTTCGATCGCCTGGGCATGACCCGCACCAGCCTGGTGTGGCATAACGGCCAGGACCCCAATGTGGCCGACGGATGGAACGATCAGGGGCAGCCCGGGCCGCATGAAAAGCGCAGCAAAGTGAGGGCATCCGGCTCAATGAACACAACCATCTCGGACCTTGGCAAGTTTACCGCTGCCCTGGTGCGCGGTGATGGCCTGAGCGCCGCCTCCCGCGCCGAGATGACGAAGCCAAGCCTGCATATTACTGTCGCCGGGCAGTTTCCGCTCTTCTTGCCCGATCTGCCGCTGAACGCGCAGCGCAAAGACCTGGCCGCCGGGCTGGGGGTTGTTGTTTTTGACGGACCGCAGGGGCACGGTTTCTATAAAGGCGGTCACGACGGCCAGACGGCGAATACCATGGTTTGCGTCGAGACAAGTCAGAACTGCGTGCTGATCCTCTCCAACGACGTGCGCTCCGAGGCGGGGTTCGCGGAACTGGTAAAATTCATCCTCGGCGACACCGGCGTGCCGTACGACTGGGAATACGGAGACCACGCGGGAAAGTCGTGAGGCCGCTGTAGCTCCCGCTGGATTAACGCGCATTCGGCAATTCGGGTCAGGCAGGTCCGGGTTGAGCAGATTTGATCGGGCTGTCTGCTTCCACTGCCGCGCTACTTGGGCTGTTCAAAATGGCGAAGCCAAGCTCGCCGGAGTTCCAATCAATGGCGGCGTGGAGGATGATCGACGGCCAGAGCGATCCGGACAGCCAGGCCAACCCCGCGAGAACCAGGCCGACGACTGCTGTCCTGGGCACCTGCTTAACGCCAAGATAGATGTGGCCGAGGCCGAAGATCAGGGAACTGAGGAGGATGGCGATCCAGGGCACGACCAACGGCCCGGAGAAGTATCCGGTTGGATTGCTGGCCAAGGGCTCCATCCAGCGTGCGATGTACCAGGTGAGAAAGCCGCGATAGAGCGTCTCCTCGCAGATGCCGGCGGTTGCGGAGACCGCCCAGAAGAGCCTGCGCTCGGCGAGCGTATGCGGCAGCAGGGGCCCTGCGAATTCTAGGCGTTTGCGGAGCCGCTCCACGGTGGCCGGACGGGCGAGAATGGCGCGGCGCTGACGCCAGAAAACCAGCACCATCAGCACGGGGTAAATCAGAAATAGCCACGACTGGATGGGGCCGACATGGTTTAGCAGCAGGCTGGCCCACGGCCTGCCGCTCAACGCCCAGTTCAAGAGAAACGCCAGCGTGAAGGCCCACTCCCAGACGACGAGGTTGCGAAAATGGCGCATCCGCGCGCCAGGCAGGTTCGCCGCCAGTTTTTTCAGGTAGCCCGGCCAACTCCAGCGCGCTTCCACCAGGGGAACAATCAACAGAACCGCAAACAGCGCGGCATTGATGATCTCGGAAATGTTTTTCATCGCGAACCTCCAGTCTCGATTCGATTTACGTTATTTGCCGCGGCTATTTGCCGTGGTTGCGAAACAGCAGCGCTGCAACCACTTCCGGACGGGCCTTGATTTTGCCGAAGACAGACACCGAGCGAATGGCGGCCTGCGCCAGTTCCGGCGTGACATCGTCCGCGATCTTGAGGACGCCGACTACGCGAATATCCACGGGGTTACGGGCGGCGACGCGCTTCTCAAGATCGTCGCGGCTGAAAATGGCTACGCCGAGGGTCATGAATCGGCTCTCAACACTCTGGCGCACCGTGGTGGCATGGCTTTGCAGCAGGTTGCGAACGGAGGCGACCATGAAGTCCGTGCGGCTGGAATAGAAGCCCTGCTCGATGAGCAGATCCACTTGTCCAAGGTCGACAACACTCACGTTGAAGGAGATTTTTTCAATGTCTGGCATACGGGGATGATCCTTTGGTATTCTTTGAGGAATATGTAGGGAGTATGGATGGATGCTTCTCGGATGTCAAGAGGAATTTTTGCGCGTGATTTTGGCTGGCGTTCGTCGACCCAATTTTGCTCGATGCGCCTGGGGTATTTTTCTCAGACTGAAGCCGGAGCGGACGAAGGGGTGGCCATTGCCGGAAGACATTATTGAGAAGTGAGCGACGGGAATTTATGCACAAAGATGTTTGTGCTTCTCAATATGCCTCTCAACTCGAATAGAGATTCGTGGCAATGAACTCGTTTCTGAATTTGCCTTGCGGATCGTAGTGGCCGACAAACTCCTTGAAATCGGCGAGGCGGGCGTATTGCGCCTGTAAACGCGACGGCGGGATGGTGAAGAGCTTGGCCCAGTGAGGGCGCGGGGCGAACGGCTCCAATTGCTTTTCGATCTGGGGCAGGATTTTGCTGACTTCGGGCCACTCGGGTTTCCAGGTGAAGTGGATGGCGAGCGAGTCGCGCTGGTATGCGGTGCTCATCCACAGGTTGTCGGCGGCGATGGTGCGCAACTCGGTGATGAACAGGTGGGGCGTGATCTGGTCGCGCAGCTTTTCAACGGCGAGGATGGCCTGGAAACCGCGCTCGCGGGGAACAAAGTACTCGGTCTGCAACTCGCGTCCGCTGGATGGGACGAAGTTCATGCGGAAGTGAGGCAGGCGCTCGTACCAGGGGCCGGGAATGCCTTGCTGCTCGGTGCATGGCTCGGCGTCGTGGCCGGGAACGGGGTGCAGCTTCGCGTTGGCGAGTTTGGCCCCGTAGAACTCAGGCTGCCACAGGTTCTTGTCGCCGGGCGCGAGGCGGCGCTTGATCCAGACCTGCGCGGCCTGGTGATTTTGCCAATCGGTGAACAGACTCACGCTGTAGCCGGCGGAGAAGATTTCGTCGAAGTGGTGCGCGAGATGTTCGAAAGACAGATGCTCGTAAACCGACTGCGCAACTTGAAACGTCGGCAGCAGGTTGAGCGTGACGGCGGTGACAACACCCAGGCTGCCGAGGCCGACAACCGCGCCAAGAAATTTGTCGCCATCCTTTTCACGCGAGAGGACCAGTGTCTCGCCATTGGCGGTGACGATTTCAAGCGCTGCAACGGCTGTTGCCAGGTTGCCGTTGTGCAGGCCTGAGCCATGGGTCGCGGTGGCGATGGCGCCGGCCACAGAGATGTGCGGCAGCGAAGCCAGGTTGTGGAGCGCGTAGCCGCGCGCGTCGATGACGGGGGCGAGTTTGCCGTAAGTCACGCCCGGGCCGACGGTCACGGTGCGTGCCTTTTCGTCGATCGTGATCTGGTCGAGGCGCTTGAGCGAGACCTGGTTGTCGCGGCTGTCGGCGATGGTGTTGAACGAGTGTTTGGTGCCCAGGACGCGAAGCTTTGCGCAGCTCTTCACCACCTGCCGCACTTCGTCGATGGAGCCAGGGGTGAGCAGGTGATCGGTGCTGTAGGTGAGATTGCCGGCCCAGTTTTCGCGGCGGCCTGTTGGCTCCTGACCGGCAGCTCCATGCGGCAACAAACTTCCGGCCACAATCGCGCTGGATGCTTTCAGGAATTCTCGTTTATCCATTGATCTCGCTCCGATCCGCGAACAATCAAAACAGATTCACTCACTCGAGTATGCGATGCGGCCTTCGCTGATGGTCCAGCGAACTTTGCCTTGCATGGTCCAGCCGTCGAACGGCGTATTGCGCGATTTTGATTTGGTCTCACGTGCATGGTAGGTCCACTCGGCTTTGGGATCGAAGACCACCACGTCGGCAAAGCTGCCCACGCTGAGCGTGCCGCGACCTTTGAGGCCGAGTAGCGCAGCCGGCTGCGCGCTGAGCAGGCTCAGCACGCGGCCCAGGGGCATCTTCCACTCCTTGTGCAGCCAGCGCAGCGAAAGGCCGAGAGCGGTTTCAAGGCCGGTGATGCCGTTGGGCGCATTCTCAAACTCGACTTCCTTCTCATGGGCTGCGTGGGGCGCGTGGTCGGTGGCGATGGCATCGACAACGCCGTCGAGGATGGCCTCGATCATGGCGTCGCGGTCGGCCGCGGAGCGCAACGGCGGGTTCATCTTGGCGTGGGTGTTATAGAAACCGACATGCTCCTCGGTGAGCAGGAAGTGGTGCGGCGCCACTTCGCAGGTCACGCGCAAACCGCTGCGGCGGGCCTGGCGCACGGCGGCCAGTGCGGCGGCGGTAGACGTGTGGGCCACATGCAGATGGGCGCGGGCGTCGCGCAGTTCAGTGACCAGGCGGATGTCGCGTTCGACCATGCCGGACTCGGCTTCGGCGGGCATACCGCGCAGGCCAAGCTTGAACGACATTGGCCCCAGGTTCATGCTTGCGCCTTGCGTGAGCCGCGTGTCTTCAGCATGCTGAATGACGCTGAGCCCCACGCGGGCCGCTGCGGCCAAAGTTTCGCGCATGATGTTGTCTTTGAGGATGGGGTAGCCATCGTCTGTAACGGCTACGGCGCCCGCGGATTTGAGAGCGGCGAAGTCGTTGAGCGCCTCGCCTTTTGAACCGCGCGTAGCAGCTGCGATGGGGAAGACGCGGACCACAGCCCCGCGTTCGGGCGCCTGCATCCAGCGCGTGATTTCGGGCGAGTCGTTCACGGGGCGGGTGTTCGGCATGGCCGCAACGGCAGTGAAACCACCTGCTGCGGCAGACGCTGTGCCGGTGGCGATGGTCTCCTTGTAGCCCTGGCCGGGTTCGCGCAGATGGACGTGGATGTCAACCAGGCCGGGTGCGACGGTGAGGCCGTTTGCGTTGAGGACTTCCGCACCATTGGCGGACTTGAGCTTGCCGGGCGCGGCAATTTCAGCCACGCGGCCGTCCTTGAGCAGAATGTCTTTGAGTGCGTCGATGCCGGCTGCGGGATCGATCAGGTGCCCGCCGCGAATGAGTAGAGCCGTCATGCGCGGCCTCCGTGGAGCGTTGCCGTTAACGCGCGTTCCACCACGGCCATACGAATGGAGACGCCATTGGTGACTTGTTCGAGAATTGCGGACTGCGGCCCGTCGGCTACGCCGGCTGTGAGCTCGAGACCGCGAATGATGGGGCCGGGATGGAGCACCACCGCAGTGGGCGCGTGGGCTGCGAGGCGCGGGCCGGTGAGCTGATAGCTCGCTTTGTATTGTTCGAGATCGAGTTGCAGGCCGGCCAGCCGTTCGGCTTGAATTCGCAGCATCATGACGGCTTGCGACTGTCGAAGCGCAGCGTCGAAGTCGCGCTCGATTTCGATTCCTGGGCCGGCGTGGGCGGCCAATTCCGGCAGAAGTTCTTTGGGACCGCAGAGTAATACACGCGCACCCAGTCGCGGCAGCAACAGCATGTTGGAGCGGGCTACGCGGCTGTGCAGAATGTCGCCGACGATCATGACGGTGACGCCCGCAAGCGTTTCCGCTGTGACGGCATGCGTGCCCGGCTTGAGGTGCGCGAGGATGGTGCGCAGGTCGAGCAGCGCCTGGGTGGGATGCTCGTGCATGCCGTCGCCGGCGTTGAGAACGGGCAGGCGGGTTTCAGCCTCAAGGAGCCACGGCGCGCCGGAGGAGTTGTGGCGGAGAATGATGGCTTCCGCACCCAGCGCGCGCAGGGTCAGGCCGGTATCTTTCAGCGACTCGCCTTTTTCAATACTCGAGGAAAGGCTGGAGATCAGGGCGGTGTCTGCGCCCAGGCTTTTGGCGGCCAGCTCAAAGCTGGTGCGGGTGCGCGTGGACGACTCGTAGAAGAGCAGCGCGATGCGCCGCTTCAAGAGAATGCGATCGCGGGTCAACGGGTCCTGATTCTCGAGTGCCGTGGCGCGAGCGAGAATGTGGCTTACGCCTTCGAGAGTGAGATCGGAGGCCGAGAGCAGCGATCCGGGATGGTAGGGAAACGGTGAGGCGGGTGGTGGCGGCGGATGAAGCTGGCGGCGAATCGGTGGTGCGGCGAGGTTCATACTTTCTCAGCTTCTAGCCGCCAGCTTCCAGCTTCTAGCTAAAAGCTAACGGCTGTTTTTCTTAGTCCACGCGCTCGACCAGAAGCACCTGCTCGTCGTTGTCGACTTCGCGGAACTTCACTTCAATGATTTCGCGGCTGCTGGTGGGAACATGTTTGCCGACGTAGGTGGCCTCGATGGGCAGTTCGCGATGGCCGCGGTCAATGAGCACGGCGAGCTGCACGCGACGGGGGCGGCCATGGTCAAAGAGCGCATCGAGTGCGGCGCGAATGGTGCGGCCGGTATAGAGCACATCGTCGCAGAGGATCACATCGCGGCCCTCGATATCGATGCCGATGGCTCCTTCAGTAACGACCGGGCGCACGCCGGCGGTGGAGAGATCGTCGCGATAGAACTGGATGTCGAGCACGCCGGTGTCCACGGGGTGCTTCTCGATCCCGGAGATCAGCTTGCCGAGGCGCTCGGCCAGCGGAATGCCGCGGCGCTTGATGCCGACCAGCGCCAGGCCCTCGCTGCCATTGCTTTTCTCAACAATCTCGTGAGCCAGGCGCACCAGGGTGCGCTCAATTTCCGAGGAAGACATCAGCCTTCCCTTGATGCGCAGGTTGGTATTGCATTTAGCATCGCTCATTGGGCTTTTTCTCGCTGCATGTATTCCACTGCTTGTCTCTGGTGGGGATGATACGAGGGCTAACCGCTTGGGAGCAAGTTGTGGAGAAATGGGGCGGAATCTTGAGGCAATCAGCGAGATCGCGGCTATCGCCTGGCTGAAGGAATCGCGGAAACGAGGGTGAGTTTAGACGCTCGGTGTCCGGGTGGGGGCGAGCAGACGCGCGCCGAGCGCGCCGCCGACGATGGCAAACATCAACAGGATGGCAGAATAGAGGGCAAGACCAGAGGCCAGGACACCGGCATGGCCAATTGGTGATCGCATCCAGGCAAGCATCGGCGCCATGGATGCCTGCATTTGAGCGGCGTCCGCCTGCCCCATATCCGCAATTGATTGCTGCATCCTTGCCTGGAACGGATCCAGGAACGAGGCCTTGTAGAAGGCATCCATCTGGCCCGATTGATGCAGGAAGTACCGCTGTACAAACAGGTAACCGCCGCCGGCGGCAAACGCGAACCATGCACCCAACAGGCCGGTAACCAGCCCGATGCGGGCGCCGGCGCCGATGGTGATCCATGCCGGCCGCTGGCTGCGCATGTAGAGCACAACCGCCCAGGATGCGGCGGCGGCCATCCAAAACAGGCCGAGCAGGTTAAGCGGCGATGGGCCGCTGGAAAGCAATCCCGCCGGAACCGCGAGCATCAGTGCCAGGCGAAGGGCCGGCTTCCACTCCACGGTGCTTGCATCCCGCGGCGGATCGGTAAAGCGCTCGGGTGGGGCCTGACCCGGTACGGCCTCGGCGGAGTACACCAATTGCGGCAAACCGCAGGCAGGGCAATAGGCATTGTCGGCCTGGACGGTCTGGTGGCAGCGGGTGCAGGTAGTTTCCATACATCTATGAGCCTATCGCATCGGGCTGGCCGCCGGCGACGCGGTTAGGCATGGCCTAGGTTTTGCCCGGGTCGGCCGTGCTTTTCATTCCGATCATGCGCAGCATAAAAGCGAAGAATCTTTCGCGGCAATTGCGGCAACGCACGGGACGCTGGAGGAGCAGTAAGCGCGGGTAGTCGACCCTTCGAATATGGGCGTTGCGAAGGTCCAGTGATCCGCAAAATGGACAACGCAATGGCATGGAAAGCTCCAAATCTTAAAGACTCGGCACTTGAGTCCCCGATCAAGGTAAGGCAACTGATGGGCAAGGCAAACTATGGATGAAACTATGGGTGCTTGTACTGTATCCGCAATCACCCAGCTTCGCAACTCACGCGTAATTGCTCGAGTTACAGCGCATGCGGACAGCAAGAGCGAAACATCGCGCAACAGATTGTTGCGATTTCGCTATTTGACTCACACCAGCTTTGATGCAAGAAACAGGCAGAAAGACTTATCTCAACCAGTTATGCGACTGAGATCGCCGAGTTTTCTCAGAGAGAAAAACTTTAACTCTCAAGTTACCCGTGGCTCGGCCTTGATTTACGTAATTGTAACTTCCACGCAACTCTAACTCAGGCGCCGGATTCGATCTGGTGCAGCTTCGCCGACACGATGGCTTCCGCTGCCTCGACGGCTTCTTCCAGTGTCATATTGGTCGAGTCGAGCAGAATGGCGTCGGACGCCGGCTTGAGGGGCGAGTCGGCTCGGTTGCGGTCCCGCTCATCGCGGGCGCGCAGGTCGCGAATTACTTCTTCCGGTTGTACGGCCGGTGCGACGCCGAGTTGGCCCTGCTGATCGTAGCGTCGCAGGCCACGGACTTCGGGAGCCGCGTCGAGGAAGATTTTTACCTCAGCATGAGGGAAAACCACGGTGCCGATGTCGCGGCCCTCCATCACCACTCCGCCTTGAGCGCCAACCTCCTGCTGCAGGCGGACCATCCACGCACGAACAGCGGGAAAGACGCTTACCTTCGAGGCTGCTTCAGTGACGGTTTGATTGCGGATTAGGCCGGTCACATCCTGGCCGTCGAGCAGAACACGATTGTGTTCCGCGCCGGGCTCAAGACGGATGGTGGTTTGGGTAGTGAGGGCTTCGAGGCTTTTGCTGTCGTCCAGCGCCAGGCCTAACCGCATCGCCTTCAGGGCGAAAGCGCGGTACATGGCGCCGGTCTCCAGATTCAGAAGGCCAAAATGCCCGGCCAGGTGGCGTGCGATGGTGCTTTTGCCCGCCCCAGCCGGCCCGTCGATGGCAACGATGATTTTCCGGCTGAGGCTGCGCAACGAGCTTTCTTCCAGACTCATCCGCGCTTTTTAGTCTCCTGCTTGGGCTTGGGCCGGGCGGTGAAGCCGAACCGCTTGCTGTTGCCCGCCCTGGTGCCCGCCGTCAACGCGGGTGTGCGTGTGCTGCGCGAGGCAGGCCGTGCGGCAGGTCGTGTGGCCGGTCGAGTCTCAGGGCGCGCGTCTTTCCTTGAAATGCCAGTAGGCCTTGAAACGCTGCCGGGTCTGACAGGGGTTTTGCCTGCGGGCTTGGAGCCGTTGGTATGGCCGTTACGCTGGCCCCACGCGGGGGGTGCAGCCTTCGTTGTCCGAGAGCCATTGGCGCCGTTTGCCGGACGCGACGAGGTTCCGTTTGAGCGTGTGCCGTTGCTTGCGCCATTCGTATGTGCGCCGTTCCCGTTGTGCTTGCCGTTGGCGGTTGCGGGCGCCTTCGGGCTCCAGCGTGCGCCGTTTCCGTTTGCGGATCGTGCTGCCGAATCGGAGCTTGGGCGCCGGACCGAACGTGCGCCGGCGCGGTTGCCGGTGGAGGATTGCGCGGGTTTCCGGTCGCGGGAGTGCACGGCTGGACGGCTGAAGTGGGGCCGCGCCGCCGCGGACTTGGTGTCTGAAGCAGGCTTGCGCACCACTGCGGTACGGGGAGCATGAGTTTCCGGAGACTTGCGGGCGTCTGCTTGAATCGGCGCCGGAATCGAAACAGGTGCGGCAGCCTTCGGCGCTTCGTACTCCTGGAGGTCGTCCTCGTGGTCCCGCGAGTTCATAAAGTAGGCGGAAGCCGGCATGGACGAACTGGTGTAAAGAGTGGGCGGAGCCGCGAACTCCGGCAACGTGCCGGCAACATAAAAGTGCGGTGCGTGGCCCATCGAGATGGTATGCACCTGGCGCGTGGCAACCAGGCCGCGAAGCACTTCGCGGACCTTGCTGCGCGCGGTGAGCGGCGCGAGGAACAGTTCAACGTCCTCCATGCTGGCAGCGATAACCGCCTGCAAATAAATGGAGGCCAGGACGGAAATCGCCGTTACCTGCGACGTGGAGGCGCCTTCGGCAATCGCCTTTTGGTAGCGATGGCGGAGCAGTTGCCACTGGGCAGGCTGGCCGACGGCCGCGATGGTGGGAATGATGCGAAGCTGTTGCCAGAGCTCGGTAATGGCGCGGAGCACGGCGGCCTCGGTCACTTCCCGGCCCAGCGCATGCGTCAGTTTACCGAGAGTGGTGTCGCCCAACTCCAACTGCTTGTAGGCCTGGACGGCCAGTTGCGAAACCTGGCGCGAACCGGTCAGTTGCGGGCTGCGCCGCCAGTCGCGATCGCCGCGAAGGGCATAGACGTAGGGCAATACCCAGCTTGCGACAACAAAATCCGGCTGTTCGCCGGGCTGACCCAGCAGATTCAAGCGCACGGCTACGCCGTCAAGCTCAAGGCGCACCAGCAACTCATCGGCAATGGCAATGTATTGTGGGTCGGGAGTAGCATCCCGTTTCCCGGCTATGGCCTCGACAAACGAGGGTGCGATGGAAGACGAAAACTGCCGTCTGGGCAGAAAAAGACACAATCCAGTCTCTTCAATCCACGTGCGGGCATCTTCCAGTGTGAGAGCCCCGTGTCCGTTCTGGCGCATCCTTTCGGCGCGCGATGCTTCCAATTGCTCTGCTGTCAAAGAAAAACCTCACTTCCAGGCTGGCGGTTGCCGCAATACCAAGAGATGCTGCGTCCTGTTTTGGCCAGATCAAAAATGTAGTCGCGTCCGTTGCGTCACTCCGCTTGAACTGCTGCGGCTTCGGGATGCATTGTCCCTGGGTTTGACTTACGGCGCCGGATTAGCCCTCACTCCTGGGAGGCGAGCTAACCACCTTTCAAATATATTCCAGATTCGAATTAAATGCGATGGAAGGCACGCTGGATGTCCTTCCATGAATAGAGCAAAGCGATGGGGCGCCCGTGCGGGCAACTGGTTGGGTGCTCGGTTTTGGCCAGTTCCAGCAGCAGCCACTCCATGCGGCGGGGATCGAGGGCGGTATTGACTTTGATGGCCGAGTGGCAGGCTATGGAGGCCGCGATGCGCGTGCGAAGGGCTGTAAGATTCTGATTCTGCTCAGGTTCTTCGGAGTCGGCGGTGGATTGCTCGATGACCTCGGCGAGCATCTTCTCCAAACCCGCCCCCTCCAGCCCGACCGGAGCTGCTTTCACCGCAAGTGTATGTGGGCCAAAGGGTTCTACCTCAAACCCATTGCGGTCCAGCTCCTCGGCGATGCGCGCGAAGACCACCATCTGCCAGGGCTTCAATTCCACCAGCATGGGCATGAGCAAACGTTGTCGCTGGACTTTTTCCACCTGGCGGTCGCGAAGAATTTTTTCAAAAAGAATTCTTTCGTGTGCCACATGCTGGTCAATGATCCACAAGCCATCGTCGCCGGAAGCCAGGATGAACGACTCGCGCAACTGCGCCAGCGGCCGGAGCGAACCAAGATGATTGAGATTGGCTGCGGCCTGCTCGGCCTCGACCTGCGCGGTGGCTAATGCTGTATCGGTGGACTGGCTGGAGCCGTTAGGCCCTGATTCAAAAGGGCTTGATGAGCATCCGTCTGCAGCCGGAGCCACGCTGGGCTGAAAAAGAGCCGCCGCTGCCTCACCCCATGCCTGCATGGCAAATTGGCCGGGATCAAAGGGCTCGGCGGGATTAAATGACCGGGCATCGAACGGCAGCTTGCCGGGAACGGGCGGCGGAATGCGCGGAGTCAGTTGAAAAGACTGGGCTTGTGAGCCGATGGACTGGAACGCTGCATCGGAATCGTCCGGAACTGGGATGACTCCGGAGCCGGGGGCGCCGGGCAGCGGTGAGATGGCCGTCGGCATCAGCGAGGGGCTGGCAATGGGCGCCGAGTCAAGGGCCGCTAAAAACGCAGCGGAGGGCCGGGCGTTGATCAGGGCTGACCGAATGCTGTCGCGCACAAAATCATGGATATGGCTCTGCTGGCGGAACCGGACTTCGGTTTTCGCGGGGTGAACGTTGACGTCCACCTCTTCTGGCGGCATTTCAAGAAACAGCAGCACCACCGGAAAGCTGGTGGGTGGAATTACATTGCGGTATGCCTCGGTGATGGCATGCATCAGCAGGCGGTCGCGGATAATCCGTTTGTTGACAAAGATATAGATGGAATTGCGATTCAGCTTCTGGAGTTCAGGCTTGGAGTAAAAGCCGGTCAGTCGCAAAGAGCCCGGATTGCGAACCGGTTCATTGGGGTCTTTTTTCCACGGAGGCGGCTCGGGCAGGCCGGCGCGCTCAAGCGGCGTTTCAGCGGCGACGGGGAGCAACTGGGCCAGCGTGTCCTTGCCGAAGATCTGATAGATGCGCTCGGCGGTGCGCGTGACGGGCGGAGCGGAGACCAGGGTATGCGAAGCCGAAAGCAGTTCAAAGTGCTTTTCCGGGTGGGCCAGGGCATAGTGGGTGACCAGCGCGGTGACGTGGGCCAGCTCGGTCGATTCGGCACGAAGGAATTTGCGGCGGGCGGGTGTATTGAAGAACAGGTCGGCTACGGCGATGGTGGTTCCGCGGGGCAATGCGGCGTCGTCAACGTGATGGATCTTGCCGCCGGCGATTTCCATTCGTGTTCCTGTTGCCTCCTCGCCGGTAGCCGTTTCAAGGGTCACACGGGCTACGGAGGCGATGGACGGAAGCGCTTCACCGCGGAAACCGAGAGTGGCAATGGAGAGCAGGTCGTCGGCAGTGCGCAGCTTGGAGGTAGCATGACGCTCAAAGGCCAGCAGGGCGTCGTCGCGGCTCATGCCCTGGCCGTCATCGCTGATGCGGATGAGGCGGCGGCCGCCGGCTTCGACTTCAACGCGGATGCGGTTGGCGCCGGCATCAAGAGCGTTTTCCAGCAGTTCCTTGACCACGGAGGCCGGCCGGTCCACTACCTCGCCGGCGGCGATCTGGTTGGCAACCTGGTCTGGAAGAATGCGGATGCGGCCCATAAGTCCCTAGAGTAAATCAGGGGAGTAAACCAGGGTGATCAATCGATGCGTGACGGATCGCAATCGGATGAGAAACTCAAAATTTTATTGCCGGCTCATTTTTCTCCTTGACAGCTTAGGAGAGTCGGGCTAGTCTCCTAATTACCTTAGGAGTGATGAATGACCGACCAGGCGCAACTGCTTCCCGGAACTCTCGATCTGCTTATCCTGCGCGCGGTTTCGCTGGGCCCGCTGCATGGATATGGAATTCTGTTGCGAATTGGGCAGATATCAGACAATGCGCTGTTGATTGAACAGGGCGCACTGTATCCGGGGCTGTTCCGATTGGTGCGGCAGGGGCTGCTGAAGGCGAGTTGGGGCACATCGGACAACAATCGGCGCGCCAAGTTTTATGAGCTCACAGCGACTGGGCGCAAGCGTCTGCGCGAAGAGACCGCAAGTTGGAACCGGCTGGCAGGCGCCATTGCAGCCGCACTTTCCCACCAACCGGAGGAAGCATGAAAATCCTCGACTGGGTCCGCTCTTGCACGCCCGCTCTCTTTCGGCGGGACCATGTGTACGCCGAAATGGAAGAAGAGCTGCGCTCGCACATCGAGCATCGCGCCGACGATCTGGAGCGTTCCGGTCTCGCTCGCGCTGAGGCGGAGCGGCGCGCGCGCATTGAGTTTGGCGGGCGCGAGAAGTACAAAGAAGAAATCCACGAGGCGGCCGGCGGCAATTTCATCGGCTCCGTGCTGCAGGATTTGCGGTACTGCGTTCGCGTGTTGCGCAAGGCCCCGGGATTCACGATTGCCGCCGTGTTGACCCTGGCACTGGCTATCGGCGCGAACTCCGTTGTATTTGCGGTGTTGAATGCGCTGATTCTGCGCCCTCTGAATGTGCCGAGGGCGGACAGCCTCTACACAATCGAGCACGGAGGATACAAGGAGCAGGATTTTTCATATCCCGACTATCTCGATCTGCGCGATCGCAATCGCACGTTCGATGGTCTGGCTGGGTACATCCTGGCGCCTGTGGGATTGGATACGGGCAGAAATCCAACCCAGGCATGGGGCTATGAAGTCACGGGAAACTACTTTGACGCGATGATGGTTCAGCCCTATCTGGGCCGCTTCTTTCACCTGGCCGATGAGCATGGGCCGAACAGCGCGCCCTACCTGGTGATTAGTTACGCCTATTGGCACAGCCACTTTCAGGATGATCGCGGCGTGGTGGGCCGCGTGGTGCAGGTGAACAAGCATCCGTTCACTATTCTTGGCGTGGCTCCGCCCGAGTTTCGCGGGACCTTACTGTTCTTCTCGCCCGATCTGTGGGTGCCGATGATCGACCAGGAACAGGTGCAGGGGATGAAGATTCTGGACCTTCGCGGACAACGCAACATGTACATGGTGCTGGGGCATGTGAAGCCGGGCGTCACCCAGGCGCAGGCCATCGCGGACCTGAACTCTGTGGGAGCTTACCTGGAAAGAACCTACCCCAAGACCGATGCCTACATGGACTTTTCCCTGGCTCGTCCGAGCCTGGCCGGCGACATGCTTGGCCCGGGGGTGAAGGGATTCATGACGGGGATGATGCTGCTGGCGGGGCTGATTCTGCTGGCCGCGTGCGCCAACCTGGGCGGCCTGTTTGCCGCGCGCGCCGCTGACCGCTCCCGCGAAATCGCTTTGCGGCTGGCGCTTGGATCGAGCCGCAGGCGCATTCTGCGCGGAGTCTTTACCGAGGCCATTCTGATTTCACTGGTTGGAGGCGCGCTGGGGTTGCTGGGCAGCATAGGGCTCTTGCGCCAGCTGAGCGTGTGGCAGCCGATTCCCGAATATCCCCTCTTTCTGCCTGTGAACCCGGACGCACTTGTTTACTTCGTTGCTTTGCTTTTGGCATTGGCCAGTGGATTCCTGTTTGGCGCTGTCCCGGTGAGACAAATCCTGCGCACCAATCCCTATGAGGTGGTCAAGGCCGGGACAACCGGCATTATTGCGGGGAATACCGGGAGGCGCATTACGCTTCGGGACGTTTTGCTGGTGTTGCAAATTGCCATCTGCGCCGTGCTGGTAACTTCTTCGCTGGTCGCAGTGCGGGGGCTGGTGCGCTCAATGCACGCGAATTTCGGATTTGAAACGCGAAACGCCATGCTGATGGATACAGGTCTGAGCATGGCCGGCTACAGCGGCGACCAGGTGCCCGCGATGCAACGGCGCATGATCGATGCGGCGAAGACGATTCCCGGCGTGGAGTCTGTGGGAATGATCAGCCAGATCCCACTGGGAGGCGGCGGGTCTACCGAAGATGTTTTCACCGACCAGACGACAGACCTGAAAACGGCGAATGCCACGGCCAATGTGGCCAGGTTCGAGGTATCTCCCGAATACTTCCATACGGCTGGTACACCGTTGCTCAAGGGCAGAGCATTCACGTGGGATGACGGCAAGGATGCGCCACGCGTGGTAGTGGTGAACGAACTGCTTGCGCGCAGGATTTTCGGCTCTGTGGACAACGCCATCGGCAGAGTTTTCAAGATGGAGGACGGGACCCGCGTCCAGGTGGTCGGCGTCACTCCCAACGGAAAGTATTATCAGCTCACCGAAGATCCAAAGGCGGCGGTGTTTCTGCCGTTCCTTCAAAAGTCTTCCAACCTGACATGCCTGGTGGTGCGCTCCAATCGCGATCCTGTGCAACTCTCCGGCGCAATACGGAAAGCCATGCAGAACCTTGATCCAGGCTTGCCGGTCAACATTCAAACGTGGACTCAAGGGCTGGACATCGCGCTGTTCGCTCCGCTTGTGGCAACGGTGGCACTGGGCGTGCTGGGCGGGATGGGCGCAATGCTGGCCATCACCGGGATCTTTGGAATGGCGGCTTACTCGGTGAGCAAGCGGCTGCGCGAGTTGGGCATTCGCATCGCGCTCGGCGCACGGCGCAAAGAGGTGTTGCAGGCCGCGCTGGGACGTCCATTGAAGTTGCTGGTTCTTGGTTCGACGGCGGGACTGGCGCTGGGGCTGCTGGCAGCCAGGGTGCTGGCATATATCGTGTACACGGCAACGCCACGCGATCCGCTGGTATTGGGCGGGGTTGTGCTGGTGATGTTGCTGCTGGGACTGCTGGCTACATGGATTCCGGCGCAACGCGCTCTGGAGGTTGATCCGCAGATTCTGCTGCGCGAAGAATGACGAATAGCCGGTGCAAAACGGAAAATGCCGCCAATCAGGCGGCATTTTCCGTTTGCGAAGAGTGGCGGGGGGGTTAGATACCCATGCCGAATTCGCTGGCGTGCTGCTCGTCGGCGTTTGAGTAGAAGTCGTAGGGAGTGCGGCGATTGAACTTGTAGCGCTTGCGCAACTCGGCTCCAAAGTAGATGCTGACCGCAGCTACAGCCATTCCGATGGAGAACCAGCCGATTACCCGCAAGGTCTGGGATTCGTGAGCCCCATCTGCGGGCGTGATTTCTTCGGGTTCGGTGGACATGAGACTGGTACCTCCTGCTGGCATAATACCGCAGTTCTGGTTTGACTGGCAGGGAACGGGCTTGGTTAGCTGCACACTTCGTTGGCTAGGTAGATTCAATTTGGGAGAGAAAGGTTTCCTTGGCCGAATCGGGAAGAAAGCTGGCACGAATGGAGTTGGCGGCGAGCCGGCGCAGTTCTTCGCGGGTAAATCCCTGCTCGGTTGAGGCCAGGAGATACTCGTTGGCCACGTCGGAGCCGAAGAAGGCGGGGTCGTCGGAGTTGAGCGTAACCAGCAGGCCGGCATCGAAGTAGCGGCGCAGCGGATGCTCGGCAAACGAGGGGCAGACACCGGTGCGGACGTTGGAGGTGGGGTTGAGCTCGAGGGCAGTGCCGCGGGCTTTCAGCTCCTCGAGCAGCGCCTGGTCCTGAATGGCGGAGAGCGCGTGGCCGATGCGTTCGGAGCCGATGGAAAGAGCTTCCCAAATGGCCTCGGGCCCCGTGGTTTCACCGGCATGGTTGGTGAGGCGCAGGCCGGCCGCGCGGGCCTTTGCATAAAAATTGGCGAACGGCTCGGAGCCGCGCCGGCGCTCGTCGCCGCCGAGGCCGATGCCGATGATGGAAGGGAACCGGCGGCGCATCTCGGCGGCCTTGCGGAAGACGACGCCGGCCTCTTCGACCGTGAAATGGCGGACGGCGTCGAAGATCCAGTAAACGGAGACGCCGAGTTCGCGCTGGCCGCGTTCACGGGCGCGCTCCAGGCCGGCGAAAATGGGTTCAAAGGCGTTTGGATCGTGGTTGCGCCACATATAGATGACGCCGACCGAAATGTAGACCTCGGCGTGGACCACGCCCTGCTCGGCCAGTCGTTGGATCATGCGCCAGGCGGCGAGTTCGTAGTCCTCCGGCGAAATCAGGCGGCGCGTGACGGCCTTGAATGCTTCAATGAAGCCGGTGAAATCGGTGAACTGGTAGAGCGCTTCAGCTTCGGCAAGCGGGATGGGTTGCGAGTCGTGGCGGGCGCTGAGATCGGCCAGCGTTGCGGGCGTGATGGTGCCTTCGAGATGCAGATGCAACTCGGCCTTGGGCAGGCGCCGGATGAAGTCGCGGATGTCATCCATGATTAAAGTCTAGCCGGTCCGGCCGCGGATATTGGGGAGCCGGACTTCTCCAGCGCCTCAATGCGGCGAGTGCTTCTCAAGCCAGGTGCGGGTCTCGGCCAGGTCTGCCGGGGACAGGGAAGGCGCGCCTCGCTTCAGCATTTCGATGTACCAATCGAATTCCTTTGGCACAGCCGGATAGCCGACGTTACCGTCCGTTTTCCCATTCCGGTATGAGTTGACGATCGGCTGCCCGTTTTCGTCGGTGATGACGATGAACGGGAAGCCCGGCTCTCCGGCGGCGCCTAGAGCCGTGCGTAGTTTTACCCCGCCCGGAGTATCTACATGTTTGGGGTCGCTCCCAAACTCACCCACATCGATGCGTTGAACCACGAACGCCTTCTCGGTGATCGACTCCATCTGGGGATCGCGGAGGAAGCGCTCGTAGAGCTTGCAGGGGCCGCACCAGGAGGCGGAGAACACCAGCAGAACGTTCTTGTGCTGCTGCCTGGCTTCTGCTTGCGCGTGTGCAAACAACTCATCGGCGGAATCTGTCTGCGCCCGGAGGGAGGGTGCGGCGAGCAAGGCTGCGCAGGCAACAATTGCGGAAAAAGAGAGCTTTGTGCGACTGGTCAACGGAAGGCCTCCTGCGGAACGGGTTTGAAGGCATCATAGCGCGTGACAGCCCCCTGCGTTGGGGCCAAACCACCTGCGGTGGGGCCAAACCGCCTGCGGTGGGGCCAAACGCTCGCTATCCGCTCGCACTGGCTTTGTTGGGTCTTCGCCCAGGCGACAAGAAAAATCGTATGGAGGGGGCTCGGCGGGGTTGGCCGACGACTCAAAGATCAATGTTGGCGATCACTTCCCAGGGAGGAAATGTGGTGGTATGATTCCGCGTTCTTTGGAATGGAACTTGGAGGGTGACGTGAAAAAAAGCATCATTGTGGCAATTGGAGCATTCGTGCTTCTGGTTGGGTGCGGAAAACCTGAACCCGGCATTCCGGTTGGGCCGAAATGGAAAGGGGTGCCATATAGGGCGTCTTTTGACACTAAGGCAGCCAAGCCGAGTCCGAATGGTATCAGCATTCCGCCTTTCAAATACTCTGCGAACCCTGACGCGCTGGTGACCAGGGCGCTTCTTGTTCTGAAGGTAATTCCATCAGAAGCGCCGGACAAAGAACCGGATGGGCATGTGTTGGTGGGGAATGCGGTGGATATCAAGGGGTCTGACGGTGCGCTTCCCGCGGATTACACAGACAGGGCAGGGAAGGCTTTGGCGCAGTATTTCGACATGCACTGCATGAAGGGTAAGTTTGACGTGTCGGTGGCACTGGCCCAATCGTCACTGATCCCGACCGCGACGGTGGCCGAGGCGGACAATAAGCGCCTCTCAGACTGGCTGCCGCTCGAGGTGACATACAAGAATCCGCATTCGAAGTGCAAGTAGGGCGGGGTGCGACTTGGGGCGATCCGCCGGGCTGGTTGTGATCCAGGCCGTGACAATCTGAGTCAGCGAGTTTGAATTCCGATTGGGTCCAGACCAGTCTCCAAGCCGGTTTTTGCGTTAGGGAATGTCGGCGACGGGGGCTGCTCGGGCTCATGCTCCCGTCGGTTGTGTGGGATCAAAGTGCTGATCAATGAGCTGAATCCGATTGGTTGCGCAGACGTCCGAAAAGTCCCGCCCATTGTAAGTCAGAAGGGCATCAATCCTGTTCCCCGCGTCGCATAGAACTGCCCGAATCACCCTGTCTGCCAGGCTGAAGACTCGCTGACCTGCCCCGAATACCTCAAGGTAATCGCTGACTGCCTGATCTCTGTAGGCTGTATCGTCTAACAGGGTCAACTGTTCCCGCTGTCCGAGGATGTTCCAATCTGCAGCGAGCTGTTGTACTGCTGCATGGCTGCGGGCCTGCCTTGTGTTCAGCGATTCATATAGGATTGGCCAGGGAGCAAGCAGGACATTACGGCGTGACTCAGGTGCAAAGAACAACTTGAATTGTTCAGATGCGCGTTCATGGTGCGAGTCGCGTCGGTCGTAAAGGGCGATGAGAAATCCTGCATCCACACAGATCGTGGCCATTAGCTTTCATCAACCGCGCTCGCGTGGCGGACTGCGAACCCCGTCCAAGGAGAGGCTTTGCGGCTTCCCATGATGAATCTGCCGCCATGCTTCATTGATATTAGATAAACGCGCGGCCTGACCTGATGGCGCAGGGCTTGCTTGATCTCAGCGGCGATTTGGTCGCGCGTGAGAGGGCTTGTGAGCGTCGCGACGCCGATGCCGCACTCGCTCGCATCCTTCGCGTCGAGCCATTCATAGAACTCCCGATAGTTGGCACCTAGTCCGAAATCGAATGAGACCCAATAACGGGATCCGGTTTCCTTGCCGTTACTGTTTTTGTTGGATTTGGTTGCCATTTTAAGTTCCTTGGTACGAGTATATTCCCCCATTAGTCGAACAATCGGATTCTATTTTGGCTTTGCGAACTCGGACCGGTGGCGGCTGTAGAAGTAGTAGATCACCAGGCCGATGGCGAGCCAGCCGAAGAAGCGGATCCAGGTAAGGATGTCGAGGCCGGCCATGAGCAGGAAGCAGAAAACTACGCTGAGCGCTGGAATGATGGGGCCGAAGGGAACGCGGAAGCCGCGTTTGCGCTCCGGCTCGCGATAGCGGAGCACGATGACGCCGATTGAAACCAGGATGAAGGCGAAGAGGGTTCCGATATTGGAAAGATTGGCGAGGGTGCCGATGTCGAATAGGCCGGAGGGGATGGCGACCAGGAATCCAGCAACCCAGGTGGAGAAGGCGGGCGTGCGGAAGCGCGGATGGACGCTGGAAAAGATCTTGGGAAGGAGGCCGTCGCGAGACATGGAGAACCAGACGCGGGACTGGCCAAGCTGGTAGACGAGCAGGCTGGAGAGCATGCCCATGAGCGCGCCGAAGAGAACGACGAGCCTGACCCAATGAAGTGAGTGTCCGCCAGGGAGCAGGGAGAGCTTCTTGAGGGCGTTGACCACCGGTGCGGCGTCGCCCACCATGGATTGCCAGGGGACCAGGCCTGTCAGACAGACGGCGACCGCGACGTAAAGCACGGTGCAGACCACCAGCGTGGCAATGATGCCGATGGGCAGGTCGCGCTGCGGATTTTTACACTCTTCCGCCGCGGTGGAGACGGAGTCGAAGCCGATGTAGGTGAAGAAGATGATGGAGCCGCCGGTGAGGATGCCGTTGAATCCGTTGGGGATAAACGGATGGTAGTTGGCGGGGTGGATGAAGCTGATGGCGGCGAAGACGAAGATGAGGATGGCGATGAGCTTGATGCCCACCATCATGTTGTTGGTCTCGGCCGACTCGCGAATGCCGCGAACGAGGACGACGGTAAGCAGCAGGACGACGAGGAAGGCGGGGATGTTGAAGCCGAAGTGCCAGCCTGGGTGGTAGAGCCAGTTTCCGGCGAGGTCCTGGAGACCTTCAGGGAGATAAGCGGGCGAGATCCATGTGGCGGGGGGATGAAAGCCGAACCAGTCGAGCAGATCGACGATGTGGGCGGCAAAGCCGACACTTACGGTCATGTTGGAGCCGGCGTACTCCAGAATCAGGTCCCAGCCGATGATCCAGGCGATCAGCTCGCCCATGGTGGCGTAGGTGTAGGTATATGCCGAACCGGCTATGGGGATCATGGAGGCGAGCTCGGCGTAACAGAGGCCGGTGAGCGCGCAGACGAAGGCGACCAGGATGAGAGACAGCGCGATAGCAGGGCCGGCGCCGGGGCGGCCGGCGAGGGCGGTGTGGGTGATGAGGTAGTCGCCAAGCGGGGTGTTGACGAAGCTGGAGGTGTCAAACTGCTCGCCGGAGATGGCGGTGCCGATGACGGTAAAGATGCCGGAGCCGATGACGGCCCCGATGCCAAGCGCGGTCAGCGACCACGGGCCGAGGGTCTTCTTGAGCCTGTGCTCGGGTTCTTCCGAGTCCCGGATCAGCTTATCGATCGACTTGCGGGCAACAAGTTGGCTGGGCAGGGCAGTCTTCCTCTTTTCTGAGGGCGGATCTTGGCAATCTGGCCGGCAAATCGGCAGAGTTTGGGTTCCGGCCGGCCGTCAGGGGGATGGCCGGAACCCTATTCTCTTTTGGGAGCAGCTTACCGCTTGGAGACGCCGCGTGCCAATTTCTTCAGCTTCTTCTTGTTTTCTCCACGGGGTCCAGTCCGCTTCGCCTTGGGGGCGGCCTTTTTGCGGGCGGTGCGCTTCAGCTTCTTCCGTTCCAGCTTATCTTCAACTTTGGTGGTGTCTGCCACGTGTAACCTCTTTCGTTGCAATCTCTTCAAGTTTCCCGTTCATCGGGTTGTGTGACGTATATGGTAACAGGGATTTTGCCGCGGCGAAAGCTGCCTCTGCGGCAAAGACACGCAAACCAGCTCATGTCTATTGGCGGAAACCACAGGGTCACCCACAAGGTAAACTGGGACGCCGTCATTCACGGCATCGCAGCTGTTTCCAAGGTACAATGGATATAGACCAGAAATAGACCCCCCGCCTGCTCGGCTCCGGCCATTCTTCCGCTTCAGACGAGCTCCGCACCCCACGCGACAATCACCAGCACCACGTTGACCGGAGTCCGTTATGCGTTCCGACCAGATTCACCGCGCGCTTGCGCAGGGAATGAACCGCTTTGAAGTTTGCCAGCTTGTTTCTAAAGGCGTGAAGGCTACGCACAAGACTGGTTCGCGCTTTGAAGATTCAATTAACGATGTTTTGCAGTATATAGGCACTCATGAGACGCGGATGGATAGTCTGCATCCGGCGATTCCGCAGGTAAGCGTAAAAAGCCTCAAGCCGGCGGCCTAGAAGCCAGTTTTAAGTTGTCAGTGATCAGTCAGGGATTGGCGGCGTCAGCATTCGGGTGACGCGGAGTTTTGAACCTAACGGCTAAACGCAGAAGAGGGACGGCAGGTTTGCCGTCCCTCTTGTTGTTTCTAAACTGGATGCCGAGGGAATGAACCCTCAGGCGGCCGGGCTTAGACTACCTGAACGTTCTCAGCCTGCCAGCCCTTGGGGCCCTTGGTGACGTTGAACTGGACGCGCTGGCCCTCTTGAAGCGAACGGAAACCGTTCGACTGAATGGCGGTGTGATGGACGAAGACGTCTTCGCCGTTTTCGCGGCTCAAAAATCCAAATCCCTTGGCGTCGTTAAACCACTTTACTGTGCCTTGCTCCATTTGTGTTGCTCCTCATTACTGAATTACCGTCCGAACGCAATGTGGAAGTTTGCGAGTAGGCGGTAACCGGAACAGGCAAGAACTTCAGATCGAATTCTACGATTGAATAGAGTGTAGCACGGATTGGCAAATCGGCTTGGAATCGGGATGATCACACCCAGGGCGCTTGAGCGGGTTGGCCTGTTTTGGGACAGGCAGTTTTTTTGCGGGTAAACCGGGAAATTCCAGTCCGAGGACGGAAGGAATAAACTCTTTCTGGCCCTGGGAGGGCTGATTTTTGGGTAACGAAGCAGGCAGCGACGAATCGAGCAGGGTGCTGGTCCTTAATCCCGGGTCGACATCGACAAAGCTGGGGGTCTATACCCCGCGCGGAGCCGAGTGGGTGAGTTCGATTCCTCACGGGGATGAGGAATTGAAGCGGTTTCGAGGGCGCCCGATGGTGGCGCGCCTGGATTACCGTGCGGGCCTGATCCGGAGCGCGATGGAAGCGGCCGGCTACAACGAGGGTGGGCGCGGCGAGGAACACTTTGCCGCCGTTGCCGGCCGCGGCGGACTGCTCCCACCCATGCAATGTGGCACTTACCTTGTCGATGACGCGATGGTGGAAGAGCTTCGGCTGGCTCGCCGGGGAGAACATGCGTGTAACCTGGGGGCGCTGCTGGCGCTCCGCTTTGCTACGGCGGCGGGGGTGAACGCCTACATTGTGGACCCGGTGACGGTGGACGAGTGGCAGCCGTGCGCGCGCATCACGGGTTCGCCGCTGGTTGAGCGGGTTTGCATCGGCCATGCGCTGAATACCAAGGCCGTGGCGCGGCGGTATGCGCTGGAGCAGGGCCGCCCCTACGAGTCGCTGCGGCTGATTGTGATTCACATGGGCAGCGGAGTTACCGTCTCGGCGCACCGGGATGGTCGGACGATCGACAGCAACACCATCGAGGAGGGCCCGTTCGGTCCCGACCGGTCAGGCGGGCTGCCGGTACGGGAATTGATCAAGCTTTGCTACGTCGGCAGGCTTGCGCAGAAAGAAATGGACCGCATGGTCTTCGGAGACGGCGGCCTTTTCGCGTACTTGGGGACACGGGACCTGCGGGAGGTGGAGCGGCGGATCGACGCGGGCGACGCCAAGGCTGCCCAGGTATTCGATGCGATGATCTACCAGATTGCGAAGGAAGCCGGGGCTATGGCCGCTGTTCTTGAGGGCCGGGTGGATGCACTGCTGCTTACCGGCGGAATGGCGTATGCGGACAGAGTGGTCGAGCGTTTGCAACGGTATTTGCAGTGGATTGCGCCGATCCGTGTCTATCCCGGCGAGGATGAGTTACAGGCCCTGGCAGAGGGCGTTTTTCGCGTGCTGACCGGGCAGGAGAAGGCAAAACGGCTGTGGGAAGACGGCCGAGTAGAGGGTCAACCCGCTGCGGATATAGGACGCCTAGTCATTGGCCTGGAGTGACTGGTAGCCACTCTCGAATGGCTGCGGGACGCCTGTCACGCAGACCGAAAATTGCGTCTTTGCATCGGATGGGATTGTCGCCGGCGTCGCTCGACGCTGCGATCCAAGCAACATGCCAAATTTCATTGCATAAACTAAGCCTATTTTAATCAAAAACGTACACGGGAAGGTTGCGGGAAGGATTTCGGGGGTTGCACTTCGGAGCCGAATTAGAGAAAGTTCCCAACATCGAGCTCCCGCAGCAGATGGACCGGGCCGGGCGATGGGTCACAAGGCGCATAAGGCACGAGTTCACCGCCGGGAAAGACTCACCGAATCGCTTTCACACATACGGATGGCCTGGCGAAGGATCCCCAACCCAGCCAGGTCCGCAACCCAATTGCAGAGCAACACACCAGGAGGTTGAAAATGAGAAGGAATTCAATCGTATTCGCGGGCATCTTGATGCTGGCCGTAACTGCCTTTGGCACCCCGAAATATCTCATGGTAACCGGCGCGGGGTTCGATGTTGAAACAGATCAACCAACTGCTCACCAGAATGCCGACTCCCAGGCACAGACAAACCTGCAAAATGCCTGTCCTGGCACCCTCACCTCACCGAGAAAGATCTACGACCAGTGCAGCGGCCCGCTGGACGGCAACTACTCGTGCAGCATCAACTACACCGGCATTTGTCAGATTGGGAACTAGCCTTTGGGAAGAACCGGCGAACAACCGCACTCCCCCGCGGGTTCGTGAGTCGATTGCGAGCGCACGATGACAAGGAGGGTAGAGGCATTCTACCCGTCCGAACGATCGTAGGTGATTCACAATCCTGAAGGAGATTCAGATGAAGAACATCCGTTCTGTGTTTTTCGTTGGCCTGATCGCTCTCGTTGGCGGCATGGCGATGCGCGCTCAACAGACTGCGGCTTCTCCAAACTTGGCTGATACGATTTCATGGATCCAGCAAAACATCAGCTTAAGTTATCGGTGGAGCTATGTTTGGACACAGAACAGTCAAAATACCCCATGGCTGCATAAAATTGTTTACGAGCGTGATGACTTCGGCACAGCCGCTCCCTGCCATTTGACTCTGGTAGCGCACAAACAATTCATGCCGGATAGTATCAATCATCAGCCGTCCCCGCCGGCCTCGTCGTACGACATTGACTTATCGGCTTCCACTGCAAATAGCATTCAGGCTGTTCCCTTTGATTTAGTGGGATGGGCCTCGCAGATCGAAGGAGCTCAACCGGCGAATGGCGATACAATTACGCCGACAAATACGGAGCCTCCCCCTCCGAGCTATTGGGAAATAGCAGGACTTTCTTACGATAATTCAGTTGATCCGATTCTGTTCACCGACCAGGACATGGCGCAACGTGTGGCCAAAGCCTTTAATCACGCCGTCGATCTCTGCGGCGGCAAGCCTGCGCCCAAACAACCCTTTTGAAGTTCAACCTTCTACGAGGAGAATCCATGAATCTATCGAAGTCCGTTCTGATCACGATTCTGTGCTTCGGAATTGCTGTTTCTGTTTCGCAGCCGAAGGCTCACGCGCAATCAACTTTGGCAAGGTGCATCACTATGGTTTCCAATACGCAGCACGTAATGGTGCTTCAAAATACCTGTTCGCAAGAGGTTCTGCTCCAGGTTTTCAATGACAGCATAGGCGTGGCGGATGGACAGCTCTTTCAGAATCAGCGACTCTCCGTCGTCACGGATGCGGGCATGCACTATAAATGGTTTGCGTGCCCGGCCAATACTGAGGCTGTCAAAACCGGAACCCGGGAAGCAGTCGACGCCGGCACTACATCGTACGACTGTATTGACCCGAACTAACCCATGTCAGAATCGGAAATTTCAGGCTCCCGGTCAGGCAAGACCTGCCGATTGACTCGACCCGATTCCAAACAACGATTTTGAAGACCAACCTTTTGCGAGGAGAATCTATGAATCGATCGAAAATCGTTTTGCTCACGTTTCTGTTCTTCGGGGTTGCGGTTTTGATTTCTCACCCCAAGGCCCACGCCCAACAGTATGCCCAACCGCAGGAAAACTGCGTTACGGATTTCTACGACCCGGCAATGTATAGCTGGCTCTCGTATCGAAACAACTGTGGCACCGCCGTGCACGTACAGTTTGTGTCGAATCGGCCGAGCGGCATATCGGGAAGCATGGACATCAATCCGGGTGGGCATCAAAACACCGGCAGGAGCGCAAATGAAGTCAACGCGGCCGGTGGAGTAAGAAGGTATGTGTGCCCCGCTGGTTATCTTGCCTTCGACACGTCGGGCAAAATGATCATGAACGTCGCGGTCATTAGCTACACCTGCAAGCAGCAATAAGACACAACCAGCCAAGTATGCTGGATGCACTCACCGGCGGTCGCCTCATGCGGCCGCCGCAATTGCGCCAAAAGCCTCGCGTCAAATCTTCTGCAGGTTGGCGAATTTTTCCATCAGTTTCTTCATGCCGTGACGGGTGAACATGACGGTGAGCTTGGCGTCTTCACCGTCGCCCTCGCGCATCAGGATGGTGCCTTCGCCGTATTTGGCGTGACGGACGCGCTGGCCTTTTTTCAGATTGGCTGCGCCGGTCGGTTCGGGGATGTCCATGGACGGGCGGGCGAAGGCTCCGGGCTTGCCGTGGCCGGCATTTCCTCCCCCCGCTTTTCCTCCAAAGAAGCGTGCGATGTTGTCGATTGAGTCGGGCTTGGCGCCGCTCTGCGCTTCTGTGCCTGCGCTTTTTGAACTCTCCCCTTCGCCGGACGGTGGAGCTTTGGCCTTCGCGGTCATCCACGAGGCGACAAAGGGCTTCGATGGTGAACTCTTACTGCCGGATCCGATGTTGCCGCCGACTAGGTTCTGTGTCTCCTGGCTCTCGTCTTCATAGTTGTAGTGCTGGTCGGCGAACTCGCTGGAATGGGCGGGGCGGCGGATTCCTCCGAAGCGCGACCCATAAGTATTGGGATAGCCGGGCGTGGCCCAGGCAGTGGTTTGCGGTCTTCCGCCGAGGCTCTCAACAAGCGCGGACGGGACCTCCTCAAGGAAACGCGAAGGCATGCTGACTTCCGGCGCATCGTTGCCATAGCGGCGGCGATAATGCGCGCGGGTGAGAATCAGCGTGTTCATGGCGCGGGTCATGCCGACGTAGCAGAGACGGCGTTCTTCCTCGAGCTCATCGGGATTGTTGAGTGTGCGCGAGTGGGGGAAGAGGCCCTCCTCGAGGCCGGCGAGGAAGACGAGCGGGAACTCGAGGCCCTTGGCGGCGTGGAGGGTCATGAGTGTGACGCGGGCTTCGGGGTCGAACTGGTCGGTGTCAGAGGCGAGCGCCGCGTGGTCCAGGAACTCAGCCAGGGTCTCGCCGCGGGCTTCAGCGTCGTGCGCTGCGTTGGCTAGCTCCTTGAGGTTTTCAATGCGGCTAAAGGCTTCAGGGGAACCTTCCGTTTCGAGGGCTTTGATGTAGCCGGTGCGGTCAATGATGAAGCGGATCAGCTCAGGCAGGGTTGCGGCGTCGCCGGGAGAGCGGAAGGCGGCCTTTTCGGTGGAGTCGGTCTCAGAGTTTGATTCGACATTTGGCTCGTCATTTCCAGGCCCCCGGGTGCGAGGGACCAGGGGCACCCCATTTTCGACGGCCTGCTTTGGCATTTTCAGGAACGGCCGCTTGGGGGCTTCGGCGAAGGGGTTGAAATCGGCGGCGTTGAGGAGCGTGAGCTGATCCTCGTTGCCGCCAAAGTCGAAGGCGGTTGCGGAGTCTGCGCTCGCTGATTCAGCCGCGCCAAATTCAAAGCCGGTGTCGGCGTCTTCCGATTCCGCACTGGCGGCTACGTCGGCGGAGAGCTTGCCGGCGAAATCGGGATCCATCATGGCTTGCGCATCAAGAATGAGCTGGCGGAACGACTCGAGGGCCGTGAGGGCGCGGTTTGAAATGAGGCGATTGTTGATGGCCGCCGCCAGTGCTTCCCACGTAGAGACGCCGGTTTCAAGCGCCAGCCGCTCCAGGGTTTCAAGCGTAGTTTTGCCGATGCCACGTACCGGCGTGTTGATGACGCGGTTCAGCGCCATCGAGTCGTGCGGGTTGCGAACCAGGCGCAGGTAGCACAGCAGGTCCTTGATCTCGGCGCGTTCGTAAAAGCTGAACCCGCCCACCATGGTGTAGCGAATGTTGTAGCGGCGCAGCGCCTCCTCAACCAGGCGCGACTGCGAGTTGGTACGGTAGAGCACGGCGCAATGGGCTTCATCCCCCGCGTCACCGGCTTCGCGGAGAAATTTCTGGATGCGGTCGGCGATGAAGAGAGCTTCGTTTTCACCGTCGGGGGCTTCATAGTAGCCGATCAGCGAACCACCTTGCCGATCGGTCCAAAGCTTCTTGCCTTTGCGCTTCAGGTTATTTGCGACGACCGCGCCGGCAGCCTCAAGGATGTTTTGCGTGGACCGGTAGTTCTGTTCCAGGCGAACGATTCTGGCGTTGGGGAAATCCTTTTCAAACTCGAGGATGTTGCGAATATCGGCTCCGCGCCAGGAGTAAATGCTCTGATCTTCATCGCCCACGGCGCAGACATTTTTTGCCTCGCCGGCGAGCAGCTTCATGATCTCGTATTGGGGTCGATTGGTGTCCTGGTACTCGTCGACGAGGAGGTAGCGATAGCGGCGCTGATAGCGCTCACGGACTTCGCTTGAAACCTTGAGCAGGCGTACGGCTTCAAGCAGCAGATCGTCGAAGTCGAGCGCGTTGTTCTTGCGCAGTTCCGCCTTGTAGCCCTGGTAGATGTGGGCGATGCGCTCGCTGTTAGGATCCTTGCTGCCGAGGTAGTATTCCTGTGGATCGACCATGTGGTTCTTGGCCCAGGAGATGCGGCCGAGAACTGTTCGAGGGGTGAGCTGTTTGGTGTCGAGGCCCATACGGCGCATGACCTGCTTGACGATGGCCTGCTGGTCGTTTTCGTCGTAAATGGCAAATGCCCGGGTCAGGCCCTCGCCATTTACCTTGAGCGATTCAATGTCGCGCCTCAGCATGCGCACGCACATGGAGTGGAATGTGGCGATGAGGGGCTTGGCCAGCGATGAGTGGCCTAGCAGACGGTCAACGCGGGCGGCCATTTCAGTAGCAGCCTTGTTGGTGAAGGTGACGGCCAGAATGGAGTCGGGCGCGATACCTTTTTCGCGGATCAGCCACGCGATGCGGCTGGTGATGACGCGGGTTTTTCCCGAGCCGGCGCCGGCCAGAATGAGCAGGGGGCCCTCAGTGGCTTCAACGGCGGCGCGCTGTTCGGGATTCAGGTTTTCGATGAGCGACTGCAAGGCGGCATCCGGCGGGAAGGGTCCTTTCTCCAGTGTAATTGGCGTGGGGTTCGCGCGCGGGCGCAGGTTGTGGATACGACGGGCCAAGTCGGGGCGAATGGTGCTTGATTTTTTCTGAATTAGACTGCGTATATCTTCGGAATCAGGCGGTAGACTCGGTGAAACAAGAGGAGGCGAACGATGAACAAGAAATTCACGGCGAAGCTGCAGAAGTCGCCCGCCAAGGGAGGCTGGACGTACGTCGTTATGCCTGACTCGGCAAAGTATTTTGGGACGAGGGGGCTGGTGAAAGTACGCGGGACCATGGACGGGCATCCTTTCCAGAGCTCTTTTATGGCGCTTGGCGACGGGACGCACAAGCTGCCGGTGAAGGCCGAGCTGCAGAAGCTTGTCGGCAAGAACGAAGGCGAAAGTGTGACCGTTTGCCTGACGGAGAGGTTGTCTGGTTGAAGAAAATGTATATTTTGTCTAATAGTCTTTTCCAATCCAGGAATGAGCCTGAAGGGGGTGTTTGATGCGGGCATCTTCAGATGTCTCCTTTGGGGATGTTTTCATATATTGCTCGTGGTCGTCGCGGCGGTGGAAATGTGGGAA
>JBEKET010000036.1:0-55980 GCA_050013695.1 Occallatibacter sp. | reverse complement strand
GAAACCATTACCCTTACCGGCACCGGCGAAGAGTTAGGCCCCAGAACGCACATCTGCGACTCCGACAACTGCGTAGCCTGCCCCGAACGCGACACCTGCGAAAACAGCGAGTACGACGAAGAAGAAGAAGGGGAAGAAGAAGAACAGGAAGATAAGGAGGAAGCCGCTCATTCCGCCCAGCAGACAGTACCAACGATCCAAGCCTCAGCACCCGCCACAAACGGCGCACATCCTCACTCCTTCACTTCTTCACTAATTCACTGTCCTTCTACACCTCTTCACTCCTTCACTTCTTCACTGGTTCACTGTCCTTCCCCACCTCTTCACTCCTTCACTTCTTCACTAATTCACTGTCCTTGTCCACTGACAACTGTGCCTACGGCACCGCGCAAACCGCCAGCGTCTCATCATGCCATCGGCAATCCAGTCCAGCCGCCGCCGGATAACTCACCAGCACCCAATCCACGCCAAACTCCGATTTCAGCCGCTGAAAATCTCTCAGCTTGAAATCGGCCCAACCCGCCTGCGCCTCGGTCTGCCGTTCCCACGCCGCGCCCAGCTCCGGAACCTGCGTCACCACAGCTGTATCCTTCAGCGAATCGGCCAGTTGACTCCGCTCCGCCAGCGCTCGAAAGCTATGAAAATCCTCGCCCGGAGCCGCCATGTACCGCGCCCCAACGGCAAAGTAAGCGTCCGTCGGTGTGTTCTGCCGGATCCATGCAAAAGCCTGCAGCCAGTCATTCGCCGGCGCTCGCCCCGGCAGTTCCAGGTGCTCGCTGGCGCTGAAAACCTGCCGCTGTGCCGCGTACATGCTGCCATTCGCCACCACCAGGAACAGAGCCCAGCGCCAGACGCTGGCCTTCAACAGGTACTTGCCCAGCAGGCAACCGCCGATCAGCACCATGAAGAAGTAAATGAGGTGAAGAAAGCGCATCGGCTGCAGCGGAGTGAGCCGGATCAGCGCCGGCGTCTCCAGCATGATCAGCGCAACCATAAGCTGAAAGACGCCGTAAACAAGAACAGCCAGAGCAAAGCTGGCGAGTTTAGCCTCGTGTCGTTTCCGCGCCACGCGCCAAAGCAGCCAGAAAAGCACCAGCGGAGCCAGCGCGCCCAGCCACTCATACCATGCCCACTGGCTCAACTGGAAGTAGCTCTTTGCCGCAACCGCCTTGCGCCATATCGGGTTGGGAGGATCGAACATCCAGATCAGCGGAGCAGCCAGCGCCGCCGCTGTTCCTTGCGTAACTTTAAGCGAGCTTCGTCCCGCGCCCCGCAGCTCTCGCACCCATGCGCGCACTGGCTCCGCCATCGCCATGGTCAGGAAGAAGCAGAAAGAGATGCCCAGCGCGGCCATGATCGGATGCAGCGCAAACGACACCACCAGCAGCGGCGCCGCCTGCCAGTATCGGCCCGCCATGATGCGCGCCACGGCAATCAGAATCAGCGCGGTCGCCAACCCGCGCGGATGCAGATATTGGTCCACCAGGCTCAGCGCCGTCCCCGCCACCGGCAGCGTAAACATGGCCGCCACCAATGCCACCCCGGCACACTGCGCCCTCGCCTCCGGAAACAGCCGCCGCGCGATGCTCAGGCAAGCCCACAAAATAACGAAAATCGAGAGCAATTGCCAAAGAAGCCCGGTCCACGCGATCGGAATCCCCGTAGCTTTAACGAAATGCCCAATCCATCCGTCAAACTGAGTGGCCTGGAGCTGAAGCCGGAAGAAATCGGAGTCATGCGGATAGAGCCCAGGCTGCAAGTCGGCCTTGACCGCAGTAAGATAGACGCTGTCGTCCTCTACACCGGGGTGGTAGCCCATCACCGCAAATCCCACCACGGTGAAGACCAGAATCAGCACCACATCAAACAGGGAATTGTTTCGCTTCAACCGTGGGAGCTCCGTATAATTACCTTCAGATTCAATAGTTCACCGGCAGTGATAAAACGATCCTACATGGACGAAGTGGGTGGGGCAACGACGGTCGCCCCGATGGAGTGCGGGCAACAGTCCGCCCATGAGAAACTGGCGCTCGTCATTCCCACGCTCTCTGAGGCGGAAAACATCGGCGGCCTGCTCCGGCACGTCCGTTCGGTCCTTGATCCGCTTGATATTCCCTACGAGATTCTTGTCGTAGACGACGATAGTCCCGACAAAACGGCAGAAATCGTCTCCGCCATCGCGCTTGAAGATCCGCGCGTCCGCCTCCTCGTCCGCAAAGGCGAGCGCGGTTTGTCCGGCGCCGTTCTCTATGGCTGGAAGAACACCGACGCCACCATTCTCGGCGTGATGGACGCCGACCTCCAGCATCCCCCTGAGCTTCTCCCGCAGCTCCTCGCCGCCATCGATGCCGGGCGCGACCTGGTCATCGGAAGCCGCTACACCCACGGTGGCGCGCTCGGAGAATGGAGCCGCTCCCGCAAGTTTTTCTCCGCCGCCGCCGTCTGGGTTACCTGGCCCCTCCAGCGCCGGAATATCCGCGCAGAAGATCCCATGTCCGGCTATTTCATGGTGCGCCGCCATTGCCTCGATCGGCTGGTCTTCCAGCCCCAGGGCTTCAAGCTCCTGCTTGAAATCCTGGTGCGCGGTCACATCGGGTCAGTTGAAGAAGTCCCGTTTGTATTCGGCCAGCGTTTTCGCGGCGCAAGCAAAGCCAACTTCAAAGTGGCCTGGGACTACGGTTCGCTCCTGCTGAGGCTCTACGCCGGCCGCATCGGCCTGGGCAAAACCTAGATCGCCGGCAAGATCATTCTGAGAATCAGAAAAGCCGCCACGCCCGCGAAGAACACCAGCGCCATCCGTATCCCCGGCTCGCGGTTCACTTCCGGAACCAAATCGGTGGCCGCCACATACAGCGCCACGCCCGCCGAGATCGGCAGCCCATACGGCAGCCAGCTCGGCACCAGCTCAATCACCAGCACCCCCACCAGGGTAGCCGCCGCCAGCGCCACTGCCGACCAGAACGCCATCGTCCGGCTGCGTCCACTGGCCAGCATCACGCTCGCCATGGTGAAACCCTCCGGCGCCTTGTGCAGCAGAATCGCCAGAAAAATCAGCCACCCCAGCCAATTCGACACCACGAAGCCCGACCCGATGGCCACGCCGTCAAACAGCGCATGCACGCTCAGCCCCGCCATCACCGCGTTGCCCGTGCGGTGCGAGACAAACTCGCCGTGATGCGTCTCTTCGCCAAAATGAAAGTGGGAGCTGATAGTGTGTTCCAGCAGGTGCACGACGCAGTAACCGGCCATGATCAGAATCGGCCCCAGCGTCGGATTCAGCTTAAGGCTCTCCGGCGCCATCTCGATCAGCGCCGTAGCCATCAGGAATCCCGCGCCCAGCGCCACAAAGTACCGCAAGTAGCGCTCCACTCCCTGCGCCCGCACCAGCACCAGCCCGCCAGCCACATCGGCCAGCGCCGCAATCGCGCCCAGCAGTATGGAGATCTTCAGCATTCGAGCTTACCCGCTATGCCGTATATGCATCACATCGCCATCCTGCACCACGTATTCCTTGCCTTCAAGCCGCAGAATACCTTTGCTGCGCGCCGCCGCCTCAGACCCCGCCGCCAGCAGCGCATCCCAGCGTATTGTCTCCGCGCGAATGAAGTGATGTTCCAGGTCGGAGTGAATCGCCCCCGCTCCCTGCGGCGCCTTCGACCCCAGCGGAATCGTCCATGCCCGGCACTCATCCTCGCCTGCGGTAAAGAAGCTGATCAGCCCCTGCAGCTCATAGCTCTTGCGAATCAGCCGCACCAGCCCGCTCTCATGCAGCCCGTAGCTGCCCAGAAACTCCGCCGCCTCGGCATCGTCCATCTCCGCCAGCTCGGCCTCAACCTTGCCGCAGATTGCAGTCGCTCCGGCGTTCGGCCGTCCCGCCACTTCCTCCAGCTTGTACTTGCCGACCGCCGCTTCAAGGTCATCGCCCAGCGTCGAGCTCTCGCCAATATTAAGTGCATACAAGGTGGGCTTTTGCGAGAGAAACATGAAGCCCTTGATGAGCTTCTTCTCTTCGTTCGTCATCTCCAATTCGCGCAGCGGCTGTTCTTTCTCAAGCGCCTCTTTCGACCTCAGCAGCAGCGCCTGCTCGCGCTCCAGCTCGCTCGTCCGGCCCTTTTTCAGATCCTTTTCCAGCCGCTCCAGCCGCTTTTCCACCTGCGTCAGATCGCTGATCATCAAGTCGAATTCGACGTTCTTGATGTCTCGCAGCGGATCGATCGGCCCCACGTGCGGAATCGAGTCTTCCTCAAACGCGCGCAGCACGTGAATCAGCGCGTCCACATTGCGCAGGCTGGTCAGGAACGCCGTTTCTTTCAGCGCCTCCTGCCCAATCGCCGCCACGTCCACGAACTCAACCGAAGCGTATGTCGTCTTCTTCGGCGAGTAGAGCGCCGACAGCTTGTCCAGCCGCTCGTCCGGAACCCGCGCCACGCCGATGTGCTCCTCGCGCGGATTCGAGTAGCCCTTTTCCTCGAGCTTTGCTTTGGTAAGAATCTTGAATAACGATGTCTTGCCCACCTGCGGCAGGCCAATAATCCCAGTCTTCATGCACTTCCCGTTGAAGCCCCTGCACGATGAAATACGCGCTTCCGAGCCTCTTCGATGATACAGGAGCAGTGGTCAGTTTTCAGTTGTCAGCCCGATCGCGTTGTCGGCCGAAACGTCGATGTGTGAAAGGAGCCGCAGGTGTAGATCAAAACGGAAACTTAAAACTGACAACTTACAAGTGAAAACCGAGAACTAGTTCTTCACGCTCTCCGCCCGCGCCACCAGCACCACCGTCGCAATCCCCAGTAACGACACCAGTCCCTCCACATCCACGCTCCGGTTGTGCAGCTTGTTGAAGTCCACAGTCAGCGGATTGCCTGTATCGAATGTATTGATTGCTCCGCCGGCCGCGTCGCGGTCCCGATCCATCGCCGGAATAATGACGAACTGCGCGTAAACCGTAGCGCCGATCATCAGCACCACCGCCGCCATCGGCGCCAGCACCGTCCGCGGCTTGTAGATGGCCCAGGCCGGAGCCAATGCCAGCAGCGCCAGCGCCACCATCCCCGACACCAGTCCCATCCCATGCAGAATGCGCAGCAGCTCGCCAACAATAGTGCCCGCCTTATGCGTATCCGGCTGCAGAGTCTGGAAGGTGATGGCAGCCACAACCGGAAAAAACACCTCCGCGCCCAGCCACACCACAAGGGACAAATAAAGCAGCGATCGAAGCAAAGTCTTCATTGCAAAAGGATACAAGAGCAGGGAACCAGCGAAGGAAGAAAACGAAACAAAAAGAGCGCGGGAATCAATCGACCCCCGCGCCGTCTTTTTCAAGTTCAATTAGCCAACGATCTGCGCCAAGTCCCTCGGTCCCTAGTCCCGAGTCCCAAGCCCCTTAGTCCCTGGCCCCTCAGTCCCCTAGCTCTTCTTCAACGCCCGCTTCAGCACTGTCTCAAGCGCCGCTTTGGTCTGCGCGTACTCATCGGCGGAGATGGTGCCGTGGATCTTTTCGCTTTCCATGGCAAACATCTCTTCCTTGATGACATTGAGCAGGGCTGCGTTTTTCGCCGCAGGAGTCGCAGGGGCCGCATGAAACGCAACCGGAACATCTGAACCTGCGATCGTCCCAGGCACAGCTACCGGCTTGCGCAGCAGGAATGCCGCCGCAACCACCAGCAGCAGCGCCAGTCCGCCCAGAATCCACCACTTGTATTTGCTCAGCGGGTCAGGCGTGTTAATCGGTTGTCCGATCCCACCGCCCGGCTGAGTTCCAATGCCTGCGCCTGCATCCTGTCCGCCCATCCCCGAGCCTGCCTGGCCGCCGCTTGCCGCGCCCTGCTGCTCCCGCGGCATCGATCCATTGCCCGACACGCTGAACTCAAGCGTCTTGCCGGGCAGCGCATTCTTCAAGAGCAGTGTCTGCACCGACGGGCTCTGATCCGGTGGCGTCACCGGCTGAAAACTCAACCCCGACCCAGCGGTGAACTCGATGCTCTTTGGCAGCATCACCACAAAGCTACTAACTGGCATCAATACTTTGGCGTTGAATGTGTACTTGCCGCTATACGGAAGGTGATAGTGCACCACGAAGACAGTCATATTCTCGCCTTCGTCAGGCTGAATAGGAATGTTGAAGCTGTAGTGTCCCTTCTGCCCGAGTGCCGTCGGAATGGCGTTCGTGGGCAGCCCGCTTGGGCGCGTCGCTTCCGCGCCATCCAGCACCGCGCCCGCCGGCAGCACAAACTCAAAGCTGTTGCTGCTGAACTGCGTAACGCGCGGCGAACTGGTGTTGTGAACTACGTACTGTTCGGCCACATCCAACTGGCCGTTTTCCGATTCGATTTGCAGAACGTCGTCCTCGATGGAAACCCCATCGACCTTGGCGGCCGAATCATAAACAGTAATGTCGCCTGACCCTGCGCCCTGCGGCGCCGCGATAAAGTAGCCCGCGCCCTGGTGCATCGCCCGAATCAAGTAAGGCCCGCTGCCCGGTTCGCTCAGTGAATAATGCCCCTTGCCGTCTGTTGTTGCATGCGCGGCTGTTTTCATCCCTGCCTGCACGTCAACAAGCTCCACGGTATCGCCCGCGGAGGGCTTGCCCGTGGTCTTGTTGGTCACCGTGCCGGTAACCGTAGCGGCCTGCGCAAGTGCGCCCGTGAACAGCAGGCCCAAAGCAAAAGTAGAGAGTGCAAGTCGTGTGGATCTCATAGTCGTGATTAAGTCCTTCTTCTCGTGAACCGCTTCTTTTTTTCAATGCCTTGTATCAGGGCACGACTTCAGTCGTGCCGATGATCCCGCTAAACGAACGCAGGGCTTTAGCTCCTGTGGAAAGTTCTCACGCCTGCTGCAAATGATCGATCTCAGCCATCAACAGCGCCGCTTCGCTTTCAAGTTGCGTCCGCTGTGAAACAAAATCCTCTTCCGGGTATTTGCCCGCACGATATTCGAAGTTCAGGTCGCGCAGGTTCTCATAAAGCTGCTCCTTGCGCTCCAGCAAATAGTCCAGCCGCGTCTTCTCGCGCTGGCTGGCAAACATGTTGTCCGGCCTGAATGTGTACCACCCCAGCGCCACAGCCAGGAATACACCGGCCCAAACCCCTTGCAAGGTCGTCATGACTCAATAACCTCCTTCGCCGGTTTCCCGTCGAATCCTCTCCATGCGCTCCCGCTCCACCGGATCAAGGCTTGCGGAATCGACAGCCGCAACCGCCGTCCTGCCCACCGACCAGCGCCGCACCAGCAAAATCGTGCCCAGCAGCGCCGCCGCAAACACCGCGAAGGGAGCAATCCACGCCACCAGGTCAAACCCATGCGTCGTCGGCGCGGCCAGCACCACAGCTCCGTATTTGGCCACAAACCCGTCCAGTATCTCCTTGTCGCTTTGCCCGGCTGCTATCCCTGCCCGCAGCTCCTGCAATTCCCCGGTTGAACTGGTGCAGCCCACGTGGTTGCACTCGCCCAGAATCTGCGCGCAGCCGCAGGTGCACATCATCCTGTGATTCAAATCGTTGTAGCGGGCGCTTGCATCCGTTGCGCCCATTGAAAAGCAGACTGCCACAGCCAGTGCCGCAACCTGCATGCCCCTGACCCAACCCATTACCGCCAAACGCGACCTGTCAGTCATCAGAGGCCGCCTTTCAGCGCCGGCTCGGTCGGTATCGCTCTTGCAGCAGGAACCCTCAGCGATGCGGTTGCCGGGCTCAGGCTCGGCACCAGCGCAAACAGCGTGCCAACCACCAATATCGCCAACCCCGCCCAGATCCAGCTCACCAGCGGATTCAGAAACGCCTTGATAATCGGCTGTCCAGTGTCGGGATTCGTGCCCTCATACACCACGTATAGATCCCATTCCAGCGTCGAGTGAATCGCCACCATCGTCTGCGGTTGTTCGCTGGCCAGGTAAACCCGCTTCTCCGGGCTCATCTGAAACTGCTTCGTGCCATTCTTGTAGACATCAAGCAGCGCGTAGTCCGAGTTGTAGTTCAGATTCGAATCCTGCGTGAATCCGATCTCTTCCAGCGTGTAGGGCCCGATGGTCAACTTGTCGTGCAGCGCCAGTTCCTTTTCCACGTTGCGATTGAAGGCTGAACCAGCCAGCCCGATCACCACAATCACTACGCCGATGTGTACCAGGTAGCCGCCGTACCTCCGTGTATTCCTTCGCGTCAGCAGCCACGTGGCCACAACCAGATTCTTGCCCGTCTGCCGCGAAATCACCCCGGCCCCGCGCAGAAACTCGCTCAGAATCGCCGTCATCACTCCAGCCGAAACGGCAAAGGCTACCAGCGCATAAAAGTTGCCGCTATCGAATTCGCCGTCCTGCCACGGCCGCACGCCCACTGCAAGGCAGACAATCACCGTTGCCCACAGCGCGATGGTTGGCAGCACGAAGTTGCGGCGGATGCTCTTGAACGACGTCGCACGCCACGGGAGCAGCGGTCCCACGCCGGTCAAAAACAGCAGGAAGATGCCAATCGGCACGGCCACGCGGTTGTACCACGGAGCCCCGACCGTCACCTTGTTGCCCACCACATATTCTGAGAGGATCGGAAACAGCGTGCCCCACAAAATCACAAAGCATGCCGTCAGCAGCACCAGGTTGTTAAACAGAAAACTCGATTCGCGGCTCACCAGTGACTCCAGGTGATGGTCGCTCTTCAGGTGGCTGCGCTGCAGAATGTATGTGAACGCGCATACCGCCAGCACGATCCCCATGAACACCACAAACCATGTGCCGATCGACGACTGCGCAAAAGCGTGCACTGAACTCACCAGCCCCGCGCGCGTCAGCAGCGTCCCCAGCAGCGTCAGCAGGAATGTGGAGAAAATCAGCCACACATTCCAGCTCTTCATCATGCCTTTCTTTTCCTGCATCATCACCGAGTGCAAAAAGGCCGTTCCCGTCAGCCACGGCATGAAGCTGGCGTTCTCCACCGGGTCCCAGCCCCAATAACCGCCCCAGCCCAGCACCGCGTATGCCCAGTGCATTCCCAGAAAAATGCCGCAAGTAAGAAACAGCCATGTCACCATGGTCCACACCCGCGTAATCTTGATCCATTTCTCGCCGGGGTAGCGCATCATCAGCGCGCCCAGTGCAAAACAGAAGGGAACCGAGAAGCCTACATAACCCAAATACAGCATCGGCGGATGGATCACCATCTCCGGGTATTGCAACAGCGGATTCAGCCCGTTTCCATCTTCAGGAATCGCGCCACGCAACACTGAAAACGGCGGCGCCGCAAAACAAAGGATGGCCAGGAAAAATACCTGGATCGATGCCAGAATCGTGCCCGCATACGCGTAAAGCTTGACGTCGGTTTTATGCGTCAGCCGCAGCACAAAGCCGTAAGTCGCCAGCAGCCACGCCCAAAGCAGCAACGAGCCTTCCTGGCCGCTCCATAGAGCCGAGAATTTGTAGGCTCCGGGCAGCGCGCGATTCGAGTGTTCCGCGATGTAAGTGATCGAAAAATCGTTGGTGAAAACAGACCAGACCAGCGCGAATGCAGCCATGGTCACGGCCACAAATCCTGCGATTCCCGCCCGCCGCGCCGTATCCGCCAGCCGCTCCGGCGAAACCGCCACGGGCTGCCCCGTCGCAATCAGCCGCAGGGCAACCGCGCCAGCGAAAAGATTGTAGGCGGCCAGGGCCAACGCAATGAGAAGTGCAAAACTACCGAACGCTGCCATTCGAACTCCAGAACAATTCCACTACGAGCGGGGAGCCGGTGGGGATCCCAGCAACGTCATTCTCAATCCATCATAGGCGTTCGGCTTGTGATATGCCTCACACCATCGATTGAGAATGGGACAGCGTCTTTTTCGAGAAGCGAATCGTAGCTTTTCGGAGGGAGCAGCTGCCTTTAGCCGTTAACGGAGGGAGCATGTGCATCTCACCCCTGTGCGGAGGGAGCATGTGCATCTTACCCGTTAACGGAGGGAGCATGTGCATTCATGCCCATGAAGCTCGGCATGATAAAGATCGGCCTTTAGGTCCGCACCTCTTCAAGACGTCCGCGCCATCTGCAAACAGAATACAAAGCCGCACCGCAGGTGCTTAAGCCGCGGAAGCCTTGCTTTCCGCAAGCAAGCTCGATGCCGCCGCCAACATCTCATCCATAGCAAACGGTTTCGCCAGAAAGTGGACCCACCCGCCGTCGTAATCGTCCGCCTCTTCGTCGGCGCTGCCCAGCACCAGCACCGGAACGTCAGGCAGCCGCGAATGCAGTTCCGCCACAAACTCCGGACCGCCAATCCCCGGCATGCTTAGCCCAGAAATCACCAGCCCCAGCCTGTCCGCGAAGTATGGCTGCTCCACCAGGCAAAGCGCCTCGGCTGCATCGCCCACTCGCTCGACCTCCTGGAAACGCCGCTCAAGAATGGATTTGCGTTGGTAAGCTTGAAGCGCATCGTTGTCGACCAACAGAATGATTGCCATTGCTTCCCCGCATCTCCCGTACTCGTTGCAACAGCCGCGCGTGATTCCCTGGCTGGGAACTAAGATGATGCGAATCTTGATTTTGGTTGCTTGCGCCGGCCTTTTTTCCCCGCCGCGCCCGCCCTCGGCCCTCCCCGGCCTCACCCAAACAGGAATTCTTTCTCCTTCAGCTCCTTGATTGCGTCGCGGAGTTTTGCGGCCTTTTCAAACTCAAACTTCTTCGCCGCCTCCCTCATTTCCGTCTCCAGTTTCGCAAGATGTGCATCGAGTTCCGCCTGGGTGTTCAGCTCCGGCAGCCCAGCCGCTTCTTCCACCTCAATGTCGCCGTATTCGGCCTTCAGAATCTGCGCCAGGCCCATGTCCATCGCGTGAATCACCGACTGCGGAGTAATCCCGTGCTCTTCGTTGTACGCCCTTTGAATCGTCCTTCTCCTGTCCGTCTCGTCCATCGCCCGACGCATCGAGTCCGTAATCCGATCTGCGTACAAAATCGCGCGCCCCTGCAAATGCCTCGCCGCCCGCCCCATGGTCTGAATCAGCGACCCCGCCGACCGCAAAAATCCCTCCTTATCGGCGTCCAAAATCGCCACCAGGCTCACTTCCGGCAGATCCAGCCCCTCCCTCAGCAGGTTGATCCCGATCAGCACGTCGTATTCGCCTCTGCGCAGCCCCGCCAGCAGCTTTACCCGCTCCAGCGTCTCAATCTCCGAGTGCATATACCGGCACTTCACCCCCACCTCTGTGTAGTAGCCGGCCAGGTCCTCTGACATTCTTTTGGTCAGCGTAGTCACCAGCACCCGCTCATTCCGCTTCGCCCGGTCGCGAATCTCCGCCAGCAGATCGTCGATCTGCCCCTTCACCGGCCTGATCTCCACCTCGGGATCAACCAGCCCCGTCGGCCTGATCACCTGCTCCACCACCACCCCGGCCGACTTGGTCAGCTCATACGGTCCCGGCGTCGCCGACACATAAATCGTCTGGTGAATCCGGTTCTCAAACTCCTCAAACTTCAGCGGCCTGTTGTCGCGCGCCGAGGGCAGCCGAAACCCATAATCCACCAGGTTCTGCTTCCTGCTCTGGTCCCCAAACCACATGCCATGCACTTGCGGAATCGTCGCGTGGCTCTCATCCACAAACAGCAGAAAGTCCCTCGGAAAGTAGTCCAGCAGCGTCGGTGGAGGCTCACCCGGCAGTCTTCCAGAGAAGTGCCGCGAGTAGTTCTCAATCCCGTGGCAATACCCCATCGACTTGATCATCTCCAGGTCAAACCGCGTCCGCTGGTGAACCCGCTGCGCCTCCACCATGCGGCCCTCAGCCTCCAGCTGTGGCACCCACTCGTTCAGCTCCTTCACAATCGAGTCGATAGCCTCAGCCTTCCGTTCCGGCTGCACCACGTAGTGGCTCTTGGGATAAATCGGCAGCCGCGAATACTTCTGCTTCACCGTCCCAAACAGCGGGTCAATCTGCGAAAGACTTTCAATCTCGTCGCCAAATAGCTCAATGCGATAAGCCGTCTCGTCGTAGGTAGGGAAGACCTCAATCACGTCGCCGCGCACCCTGAACGTCCCGCGCCTGAAATCCGTGTCGTTGCGTTCGTAGAGGATTTCGACCAGCCGCCGCGTAATGTCTTTGCGGCTGATCTTCTGCCCCTTTTCCAGCAGCAGCAACATGCCGTAGTAGGCCTCCGGCGACCCCAGTCCATAAATGCAACTGACCGAACTGACAATGATCGAATCTCTCCGCTCAAACAAACTCCGCGTCGCTGAGAGCCGCAGCTTGTCCAACTCCTCGTTGATGGTGGCTTCCTTCTCTATATATAGGTCGCCCGCCGGAATATACGCTTCCGGCTGGTAGTAGTCGTAGTAGCTCACAAAGTACTCAACCGCATTGCCCGGAAAGAACTGCTTGAACTCGTGATAGAGCTGCGCCGCCAGCGTCTTGTTATGCGCCAATATCAGCGCCGGCCGCTGCGACTGCTCAATGACCTTGGCCATGGTAAACGTCTTGCCCGACCCAGTCACGCCCAGCAGCACCTGGTGCCGTTCCCCGGCCGCCAGCCCCTCCATCAGCTCCTCGATGGCCCGCGGCTGATCCCCCCGCGGCTTGTATGTCGTCACCAGCTGAAAGTCCATTGCAGGATTATACCCGAAGAGCGAACGAATGGCGAAGATGAAGCGGAGTTAGCGGAGCCGACGGGGCTACGTCGCGCCGTTAACTCCGCTGATCGCACGGTGTTATTCAGGAGTAATCCTTGACTGAAACGCTTATGGGTTTCCAGGTGCATGCGTCGAGACGCGGGGCCACCCGTCCTGAGATTGCAGAGAACATCCGTCTGTCCCCGCGTTTTTAAATATCGATGATATTTCGATCGATTTCGGGCTCTTTTCGGTCGTTTTTGGTGTGTTCTGAGTGCCAAAAATACCCGGAGCATCTCTTCTTGGGCATGATGAGACAAGATCCTCAGGAACTGACGAAGAGGGACTCCGTGATCGCGCCCCGGTGCGCTGGCGACGCCGCGATTACAGAATTTCTTTTTATGATCACCTCCCTGAATGAGGCGTACATACGTCTGATTGACTGGTGCTCGGCATTGCTTACCAGGACCCTACATCCCCTTCGTTGGAGCTTCGCCGCGAGAGCTGCGAGGCGTTCCTGATCCCCCCAAGAGAATATTCTGTCGTTGTACTTCACGAATCCATTGTTGTTGTGCGCAACGGTGTAGGGCGGGTCGAAATAGAGCACATCGCCCCTCGTCGCATCCGCTGTAGTTTCTTCGAAGTCGCCGGCGCGCATTTCGGCGGACGCGAGAAGCTCGCTTCTGCGCTTAAGGAAAGCATAATCGGGAAGCTCCAAATGCGTCTTTTGTCCATATGGGACGTTGAACTCGCCCTTTAGATTTTGGCGATAGATGCCATTAAAGGATAGAGTCGTTAGATAAATCAAGCGCGCCGCTCGTCCCACCTCGCTTCGTGGCGAGGTCCCTCGAACCTGATAGTAGCCCTCCGAGGAGTTCTTCATTCGCGCAAGCTTGCTCGCGACTTCACGTGGCTTGTTCCGAACCTGCGTGTAACAGTTGACCAATTCCTCGTTTAGGTCAGCGAGAACCCCGAGCCTAGGGGCTATGTGGAAAAAGACTGCTCCCCCACCGAGAAATGGCTCATAGTAGCGTCCATTGAGGGAGCCCAGCTTGCCAGCGATTTGCGCTGCGAGTTCACGCTTGCCCCCTGGCCACTTCAGAAACGGCAAGGCCTTCATTTGAGTTTCGGAAGTCATTCAGCCAGCCCAAGCTCTTCGAGCAACTCGCGAAATAGCAGCGCTTCTCCCCCGCTTCCTGGAATATACCGATCTCGCGTGAGATCCTTATCCTCCAAGCCGGACATATCTAAATAGCCTTTAAACTCATCGACGGTTGGTACAGACCCGAATCTCCCAATGTCAATATATACAGCTGACAAAATTCTGCTGAGCGCAGCAAACCCAAGGCTCCGATTGAGGACAAAGCCCTCCAGAGAGGTGTTCCATGCGGTGGGCCACCGGCTGGCCACTGCAGTAAAGAAGTTCCACTCGACCAGCAATATGTCGTCGTCCCGCTGGTCAATGAACATATTCCGGAAAAAAAGCCCCTTCCGCTCTTGCTCCAATGTCGCCCTCGCTGGACGCTTGCTCCGTCGAAGTAGATCTCTATCCTCAAGGGCCTGCACATTGTTCTTGCTTATGTGACCGATGACCCGTTCCACAATCGCAGCTTGCGTGAGGTACTCCCTGCCCCTTCCGCTAGCCCTTCCTAAGATCTTTACGCGGCGAAAGAAGGGGCTACCTTCCTGACTGTTTAAGAGCTTTGCGATATTGTGGCTGGTCTTCTGCGGGCTGCGCTTTGTCGCGAACTCATAGAGATCATAAGCTAGTGAACGATTCACTTTCGTTTGATGGAGGTTGATCGTGGCGAACATGTGGGCTTGGTCCTCGATATCAACGTCGACGAGGATTGTCACGTTCAACTGGAAGGTCGGTCCCGAGTAATTGACGAGGCACGCGATACGGTGTTGTCCATCGATTATCCGAGCGACGTCCTGGCTCTTTCTGATCCTCATGATGCCGTTCGACGGGTCGTATGAGGCGTCCTCACTTGAAAGGGCGAGAATCACGCTGGTAGGGAACGATGCATCCTCGGTTCGCACGAAGCTCTTGAGCTCTTGCACCCGCTTGTCGTCGAGCGTGCGCTGTATCCCGATGTACCGCTCAATATCTCTCGCCTCGATGCGTCTTACGTCGGCGAAGGAGATCGAGAGGACCTGACTGTACAGCATCGCCCCGATATAGAGCGCTCCACGAGGCTGCATCGCTTCGACGCATCGAAAGTAGATGAATCCGTCCTCGCGCTCAGCCATCATTATCCTCCGTGAACTTCTCCGCTAGCGTTTCCTCGACCTCGGTCTCATCGGCTCCTGGCGGGGAAACCAAGAAAGCTGCGTTGGCGGATTCCGGCTTGTGCTCCCCAAGCCTTGTGCTCAGGATCTTCTGGTCGATCTTCTCTGCACCCTCCAAGTCTTCGAATTCCAGTTGCTGCTCATTTAGGAATACGCAGACCGAGAAGAAAAAGGCCAGCAGGAGCAGCCCATATGACACCGAATTTAGAAACGTGTAGTCGTGGATATGCTGAGCGATGCCTCCTGGAACGAGATCTGGGCTCACAACGGTGTAGACGATGGCGGAAAATACCAGCGCCAATGAAGCGGTCGTGACCGCGCCAACGCCAAGCCGCGAAGTGTCGTTCTTCATTCGGACGGCTACCTGATAGATTGCTGGCGCGAGGAACGCGGCCGCGTAGAGGACAAGGTCACCGTGCACGACAAAGTCCTCCAGCCCAAAGGGACGCTCTAGAGTTCTTCTTATGAATAGAGTCGCCCAAAGGGGCATAAGGCCTCCCGCGAGCGTACAGATCGCCCACCAGATGGCGTTTTGCCAATTTTGCCGCCACGATTTCCAGAGTGTCACCAGCATTGGGGATCTGCTGACCATCCACGAAATGCCTCGGACAATGGGCGATATCAGATTCATTGGCAAGATGTTGTTGGGATAATCAGACCACATCCCGCACCTTTGAACAAGGGGCATCTCGCGGAGCCCCTCAAGGGTCTGATTGGGGACATGATACCTAATTCCGCGCGTTTCATGTCGGCTTGTGCCGATGACAAATAACACCATATGGTCTATAATGCCATCATGGTCGCGCAATGAAGGCCGATCTGCTCTTTCACCAGCGCATCGACTACGACGATGGTGGAATCGTGGAGATGACTTTATGGCGCGTACCATCTCCCGTTCCGCCGACTACCCACGGCTTGAAGTATTCACTGTTTTATGGCCGCACGGGGTTCGAGAGGTTGGATACGACAATGAGCGTGGCAAAGGCGATCATCGGCATTTTCAGGGCGTCGAAACGGCTTACGCGTTTAGCACCGTCGAGCAACTGATCGCCGACTTCTGGGCTGATGTGCGCAGATTGCGAGGGACACCATGAGCAACGTCAAATTCACAGTCGGTGGAGCGATGGAGGACGATGCATCGCGGCGGTTCGTCGATGCCTGGCATCGCGCCGAGCGCGGTGAGACCTTCCATGAGCGTCATCTCTCATTCGAAAGCTGGGATGCCCTGGCGCGCGTGCTCACCGGCAAGCGTATGGAGTTGTTGCGCTATGTCCGTCGCAACCATGTCCCCAGCGTGAGGGCACTGGCCAAAGCGCTCAGCCGCGATTACAGCAATGTCCATGCCGATGTGAAAGCCCTGGCCAGCGCCGGCCTGCTTGAGGCCTCCGCCAAAGGCGTTCGCGCCGACTGCGACGCCATCGAAACCCGCATCGCGATCTGAGGCATCTGTCTGCCCCACCGCAGGTGGTACGTAGGGCGCAGGGGCCTTCCAGGCCCCTCAGCTTGATGAAAAACCCGGCACGCTCTACGTCGGAGGGAGCGGGAGGCTTCAGCCTCCCGAATAAAGCTCATAGATTCAATCCGGCTTTAGCCGCGGGCCTCTTCTTCAAATTGCCAGCTCCACTTTGTCAGCAGTCTGAGGGGCCTTCAGGCCCCTGAATCCCGGTCGGCGTTCATATCCGGGTTCAGCCGCGAGTCCTTCGCAAAAGCCCAAAAACGACCCGAAAAACTCCCCACACGTTTGCCGATAATTACGCACTAAAGGCGCACAATGAAACTAAGCCATCTCCCGATCCGGACGGCACCACAATGCCGTCTCGTGATGTGGTACGAAATCAACGGAAAAGCACAAAAAACAACCTTCAACCCCTTTCTTTTCTTATGTATGACAATAACTCCTTTGTTATGTCATATATAGGACGATACACACCCCGTAACTCAATGAAAACAAGGATTTTACGAAAAAGACCGGGGGGGAGGGGGGGTACAGGGTACAGACCGGGCGGATGTCCGAAGAAACAGACCGGGCGCATCTCCGACGCTGCCGGGTGCCCCCGGTCCCTCGCACTCGGGGACCGGGGAGGTCAAGAATCCCTGTGCGAGCCTCCCGCGAGCGTCTGCCGCACCGCAGGTGCCCCGCAGGTGGCGCAGGTGCTTACCAGACGCGGCAACTGGGCGTGTGGACCATCGGCTGGCCGGCTTTGCAGTTGAAGGCCTTTTGAAACTCCGGCATGTTCGATACCACGCCATTGATCCGCGCAAACCCCGGCGAGTGCGGATTGGTCACTGCGCTCACCCTCAGGTTTTCAGGACGCTGGTTCTCGCAGGCCCACTGCGCCATCCCAACAAAGAATCGCTGATCCGGCGTGAAGCCATCGGCGGACGTCAGCGTCCGGCCCGCTGTCTGTTTCTTCCATGCAATGTAGGCCAGCAGCGTTCCACCCAGGTCGGCGACATCTTCGCCGCTGGTCAGCTTTGAGTTGATGTGAATGTCGTCGACGATCACGTAGCCTGCATACTGATCGCGGCCGCAGTTGATGCGCTCTTCAAAGCCCTTCGCGTCTTCCGGCGTCCACCAGTCGCGCAGGTTGCCCTGCGCGTCGAACTGGCGTCCCTCGTCGTCAAAGGCATGGGTGAGTTCGTGGCCGATGGTAGCGCCGGTGTTGCCGTAGTTGGGCGCGTCGTCTTCCTTCGGATCGTAGAGCGGCGGTTGCAGCACCCCGGCAGGGAAGTTGATGTCGTTCATCTGCGGACTGAAGTAGGCGTTGACGGTGGGCGGCGTCATGCCCCACTCATCGCGGTCGACCGGCTTGCCCAGCTTGTGCCAGCGGCGCGCGCTTTCAAAGCGATAAGAGCGCGTGGCATTGCCGATGTAATCGTCGGGCTTCACTTCAAGCGCCGAGTAGTCGCGCCACTTCTCGGGATATCCGATCTTGTTGCGAATGGCGTGAAGCTTGCGCAGCGCTTCAGCCTTGGTCGCCGGGCTCATCCAATCGAGGCCCTCGATCTCGTGCTGCATGGCGGTTTCAATCTGCTCGGTCATGAGTTGAGTCTTGGCTTTGGTGTCCGCGGAGAATGTCCGCCGCACGAACTCCTGGCCCAGCGCCTCACCGAGGCTGCGATCGACGGCGCGCGTGCAGGTCTTCCAGCGCGGCGGCATGGCGGGTACACCGCGCAGTGTCTTCGAGTAGAAGTCGAAACTGGCCTGTTCAAAAGGATGTGCGAGGTAGGGCGCCTCAGCGGTGAGCAGATGGAAGCGCAGGTAGCCACGCAGCGCGGCCACGTCTTCAGTGGCCAATTCCGCTTCGACGGTCTTGATGAATTCGGGCTGCGACACGTTGAGCTTGGCCACGCCGGGCGCGCCCTGCACCTTGAAGTAGAGCGGCCAGTCGATGGAGGGAGCCAGTTTGGAGAGCTCATCCACCGTCAGCATGTGATAGGTCTTGTGAGGATCGCGGCGCTCGACGCGCGTGAGCGTGGCTTTGGCCAGCGCGGTCTCGATGCGTAGGGAGGCATCGGCGTCGGCCTTGGCCTGGTCAGCGCTTTCGCCGCCGAGGGCCAGCAGTTGCTGAATGTAGGCTGCGTACTGGTCGCGGATCTTCACGCTCTTCTCGTCGGTCTTGGTGTAGTAGTCGCGGTCAGGGAGTCCGAGCCCGCCCGACTGCAACTCGACGATGATCAGGGACGAGTCGACCGCATCCTGACCTGTTCCGGCGCCGAAGAAGAAGCCGCCAGGGTACTCGTGGTGCAGCTCAGCGAGCGCGGACAACACATCAGCGCGCGTCTTCAGCGCGTCGATCTTTGTCAGTTCCGGCTCTACGGGTTTGTCGCCTAACGCGTCGATCGCCGCAGTGTTCATGCAGGCGGAAAAGTAGTCGCCGACCTTCTGCTGAATTGACGTGCGGTTGGTGGCCTTGGCGTCGTCTTCGAGAATGCCCCAGAGAAATTGCTGATTTTCATTGGCGAGCTTGGCGTAGACGCTCCACGACGCCTGATCTGCAGGAATGGGATTGTTCTTCTCCCAGCCGCCGCAACTGAACTTGTAGAAATCGGTACACGGGTCAACAGACCGGTCAAGGCTGGTTACGTCGAGCGACGGGGAATACGGCATGGCCTGAAGCGGCTGCGGCGGAGCTTGTTGCGCATGCAGGCTGAAGGTACAAACGGCGCATACGGCCAGGATGGCAAGCCGGGGCTTCGCAATCATGTGAACTCCTGTGAATAGACGACGCGGGATCACCATGAAGTGATGGATGACAGTGTAGCAAGCGAAACAGTGAACGAGTGAAGAAGTGAAGGAGTGAATTCGTGAATAAAAAATGCGACAGGGCGCACGAAGCACCCTGTCGCATTCACTGTTTCACTACTTCTTCAATATTTCACTTCTTCAATGCCCTACCGCGGGCGATGTCCGCCGCCACCGCCGTGGTAGCCGGGCAGGGCGTGTTCATGGCCGGCGTCATGGCCGGCGTTGCCTACGTTGCCGTGACCGTCGCGCGCCTCGTTGCCCTGGAAGTGGTTGAAGCGCTCCGATCCGCGGCCCGGCAGGGGGCCATTGTAGCCGTGATGGGGGTCAAAACGGTTGTCGACGTGGCCGTAGAAGCCGGGGTGGCCGTGGAACCAGGGACCCGCTCCGATGAAGATGCCGCCGACGAACCAGTCGGGCCCATAGTAGCCGTAAGGGGCGCAGTCGTACGGGGCATAGTCGAAGTAGCCGTAGGGGCAAACCGGCGCCACTCCAACGTCGACGGTAACCTGGGCCGAATCGCGAGCTACGCCGCCGCCGAGCAGGGCAATTCCGAGAACCGAGAGTGCAAGGACTTTAACGTGGGACATAATCCCTCCTTATCTGGGTTAGAGAGATAAAGACGGACGAGAGTTGCATCGAGAATGCGGTAGCGGGTCACGAATGGGTCTGGCGAGCAGGATCGGATTGGCTTCGTAACCAAAGGCACAAACCGGTCGCCGCGAGCGGATTCTTTCGTAATGAGCATCCCATTCCTTCGTAATAAGGCAGAAGTTCCTCTTGATAAGGGAGTTGCGGTTCGTGCTAAGCTTGGCTCCAGCATGCCCGAACCTTGGAAACCACTTACGGGGCTCGACGAACTCGAGGATGCCGCGCGGGAGCAGAAGCGCAGGCCGCGAGCTGCCGATGGGGAATACGCCATCAAGTCGGAGGCGCCGCGGTGTGCGCTGTGCGGCAGCCCCATCCTGATCGAGTTTTACCGCGTGAACTCAAAGCTGGCTTGCGCCAAGTGCGGCGTGGCGGCGCGGAGCGGTTATGCGCTTGCCAGTCCGGATTCGTATGTGCACGGACTCACTTATGGCGTGTTTGCCGCAGCGGTGGCGATGGCGGTCTATGCGTTGTTCACGATTGTCACTCATTTTTATCTGGGCTACGTTGCGGTGGCGGTGGGATGGTTGATCGGCAAGGCGATGATGAAGGGGTCGAAGGGCGTGGGCGGGCCGCGGTACCAGATGGCCGCCGCGATACTGACATACCTGGCGGTCTCGCTGGCTGCGGTGCCCATTCGCGTGGCATCGTTTTCGGCGGCCGGCGACATGAATTGGGGCAGTGAGTTGCTGCCGATGGCGCTGTGGGGGCTTTTATCGCCGGTTCTCTACCTGCAGTACCCGGTCTTCGGGTTTGTCGGGTTATTGCTACTGATCGCGGGCATGCGCATCGCCTGGAGGACCACGGCGGCGCGGCGCATGCTTGTCGACGGGCCGCACACGGTGCTGGTCGCCTGACGGACGGGGTCCGTCAGACGGCCGGGATGTTCGGACCTGGCGTTACCAGGGCAAGGGCTTGCCCTGGTGGAAGTATCCGCCTGACGGGCCATCGGCAGGAAGAGTCGCGAGCGCGGCGCTGGTTTTGCCTCCTTCGCTCAGCTCCATGGGCGCCTGATCGCCGCCCATATCCGTCTTCACCCAGCCAGGATGCGCGGAGTTGACCTTGATATTGGTGTCGCGCAACTCGTAGGCAAGGTGAATGGTGTAGGCGTTGAGTGCGGTTTTTGACGCATCGTAGGCAAAAGACTTGGCGTGATAGATGGGCGAATTGGGATCGGCATGGAGGCTGAGCGAGCCGAGAAGGCTGGACAGGTTGACGATGCGGCCGGCCGGGCTCTTCTTGAGTAACGGCAGCAGGGCATTGGTAAGCGCGACGGGAGCAAAGAAGTTGGTCTCGAAGACCTTGTGGAGCAAATCGGCCTCCACCAGCGATGCGGAGTGTTCGGGGCCGGTTCCGGGAAACTTGCCGGCGGCGATGCCCGCGTTGTTGATCAGGATGTCGATGCGGCCGTAGTTGGAGTCGAAGTAGTTGTAGGCGGTCTGGAAGTCGGCTGGTTTGGTGATGTCGAACTGAATTACATCGGCATCGACACCGGCGGCGCGCAGCTTTTCAACAGCTTTCTCGCCCTGGGCGAGGTCGCGCGAACCGATGACCACTTTTACGCCGGCATCCTTAAGGTCGAGAGCGGTCTGGAAACCTAGTCCGCGATTTCCGCCGGTAATGAAGGCAATCTTCTGAGACATGGGGAGCTTCTCCTGTGCTGCTTTGGATTCGCGGAACGGCAAAGAAGGTGCAGGACTTGTTGCGCTATCAGATTACAGATTGCAGATTTCAGATGACAGCTGACAGATTGCAGATGACAGGTGACAGATGACAGTGAATACCCGTCTCCGGATGAGGACAGATGACAGGTGACCGGTTGCGCCGGTTGCTACCCCCCTCCCCCCACCCTAGATAGAAGTACTTTGTTTTCATGCGGTTACACTGTAAGCATGACATAACAAAGGAGTTATTTGCATACATGAGAAAACAAAAGACTTAGGTATGGCCTGGAGCCGACTCTCGCGAGAGGCTCGAATCTGCGTTCCTTATTTCATACGCTGTGAAGGAGTCTGAAACGATTATGCGCCAACAGCGTGAAACTATATGCAAACCAAGCCCGAATTTTTTCGGGGACGGGAAGATGGTTCTTGAACGAAGGTATTGGGTAACATGTCCCGCCCTAGATATGTCCCGCCCTAGATATGTCCCGCCCTAGATCATTTCCCGCCTGAGATCAATCGAGCTTGTAAAGGGGAGTTTCCCGGCTATCGCAGTTTCGCGTACTCCGCTCTGGCCTGGTTCAGGATGGAAATATCATGGTCGGCGTCCTTCCAGAGGGTGAGGAAATCCAGGTACGCAGCCTTCGCTTTTGCCGTGTCGCCCGTGAGGGCGGTGGCGCGTGCCAGGCCGAGGCAGGCCAGCGAATAATACTGTCCCCAGTTTGGAGAGACCCACGTGCTGCCCCAACTGGCGCCCTTGTGATCGACGATCTTGCGGAATTCCACAGCAGCCTCATTGCTCTTTTGCAGGCGCAGATACGCCAGGCCTCTGAGGTAGACCGTCTCAGGGTATGCGCGCTCATAGGGCGTGGCAGATGCCAGCATCTCCACCGCCCTGGCGGGATCACCGCGTTGGAGTTCGCTAGCGGCGGCAACCTCAGGAAGTTGCACTGAATTCCAGAGTGTTCCGTTTGGAAAGAGCTTCGAATTCTCCGTGACGAACTTCTCCGCTTTGGCTGTTTCGCCGCACAGAGCCAGCGCCAGTGCGGGACGCTCAAGATGGTGCGCGGTAAGACAATTGCCCAACAGTGCGTCAGCTCGCGCATCAGCTTCCTCGAACCCCGCAGCCACGCTTTGGAGCCCCTGGCGCTTTGCAGTCTCCGCGGCTCGCTGGTAGAGTTTGCTCGACTCCCGACGGCGGCCAAGCAGATTCAGATTCGCAGCCTGCAATCCAAAACTGAGATACTCCTCCGCCCTACCCGCAAACCACTGAATTTCCCTGGCAGCCGCCACCTGATCGCCGTCAATGTAGGCTAATTCGAGGAATCGCTGATGGATTCTCGCGCCGTCGATGCCGAGCATCCGCGCTTTGCCCGCAGCCTTTTTGGCCTCATCCAGCCGATCAAGGCACATGTATGCATCGAGGAGACGCCGATAAGGCGGCTCAACGTTGGGCTGTAGCTCAGCCGCAGCCTGGCCTTCCCTTAGCGCCTCTTCGAATTGTCCCAGGTCCATAAGCTGGGTGCTCAACAGGTTGTGTAATCCCCATGAGCGAGGGTAGTCGGCAATCCCTAACCGAAGGACGTCAAGATCTTTGTAATACTCGCCAGTCGATTGATAGTAGCCGTCCGAAATGAGGTACCGCTCATAGTCGGACACGCGATCGATCAACGAAAAGGCCTTTCTTGCGCATTCGTCTCCGCGCTGTCTGTCGCCGGCGTTGTACCAAGCTACTCCCAGGTGGTAATAAGCCATTGCGAAGTTGGGATCGAGGGCCAGAGCCCGCTTGAACATGGGAATAGCTGCGAGATACCGGCCACGGGACAGCTCGTCCAGGGCCGCCGTGTAGTTCTGTAAAGCATCCAGCGAACCCGTGGTCACCTGCTCCAGCGGGCGATTCAGTTTTTGAATTGTTGAGAGCGACTCCCCCAGCTTGCCGCGCAGGGCGGTTGCGGCGTTTCCAAGGGCGCTCAACACGTGTTCCTTGTCGTACGCGGTAACCTGTTCCCGAGCGAGGGTGACGCCATTTTGACAAGTGATTGCCTGGAGCGTGAGGACGTAACTCTTGCCCAGGCTGACGATTGAGGGATCGATGGTTGCCGCGGCTCCATCGCGCACGCAAATGTCGTGGGCCAGCGGGATGGAGATGAGCGATCCGGGCGGCACGCCCATGAGTCGGAGGTCCCTTTGCAACTGCACGTCGTCAACTGTTCTCAGAAACGGCGACTGCTCAAGTTGTATCGCCAAGCCCTGGCGCAACGTACCATCGAAGACCGGATCTCCGGTCTTGTTTTCGAAATCGGCGAGGACAATTGTGTCTTTCGCCGTCAGTTTTGGTGCTGCGTGGAGGCGATGGGAAAAGTAACCCGCAACCGCGGCCACGATCAGAAGCGCCGCGGCGGGAACGATCAGCTTCCAGTGTCTCGCGATGATACCCTGCACCCCGGAACCCGCATGGATTCCCACCGGCGCGGAGGCCGAAGTCTGCCTCAGGCGCTGGAGATCGGCGCGGATCTCCGCAACGTGTTGGTAACGCTGATCGGGGTCGTCCTGGAGGCATTTAACGAGGATGCGCCTTAGCTCCGGCGATGCCTCGTGGCCGAGATTGGACATTGCCATGAGAGGTCCGGCGTGCCTGCCGGTGAGCAGCTCGTAGAGCAGGCAGCCAAATGAATAGATATCCGATCGCTCATCGGCCCGTATCCCTTTCCATTGTTCCGGAGCCATGTAGCCCGGAGTTCCCACCACGGCGCCGGAGATGGTGAGATTCGCGAGAGTTCTATCTTCGGGGCCAGTCTTGATCTGCGCCAAACCGAAATCCAGCAGCTTGATTCCGGAATTTGAGAGCAGGATATTGCCCGGCTTCAGATCGCGATGAACGATGCCTTTCCGGTGTGCGGCTTCAAGGGCGTCGCAGATCTGGTCCGCATATTGCAATGTCTGTTCGAGAGGAAGAGGACCTTTGAGCGGCGTGCCTTCGATGTATTCCATCACCAGGTAATCCGGACCCAGGTCGAAGAGCTGGCAGATATGGGGGTGATTGAGGGCGGCAATGGCGCGGGCCTCGCGCGCGGACCGCTGGATGAAGTTAGCACTCGAAGTCTTGATGGCTACGGTACGGCCCAGACGGGTATCAAGTGCGCGATAAACCTTGCCCATGCCCCCCTGGCCGATGAGGCATTGAATCTGATAAGGACCCAGCAGAGCGCCCGGGCTGAGATCCAACGTTGGAGCATCGGCAGGGAAAGCGGCGGTCGGCTGATCGAGCGGCCCTCCGCTCGCGGCCACCCGCGCAAGCCGTGACTCAACTTCGCGGTAAAGGTCTTCGTCGCCGGAACAAAGCTCTTTCAGCAGGCTCTCGCGGTGGCTCTTGTCAGCGTCAATCACCCGATTGAAGATGGTCTCCACTTTGCGCCAGCGCTCATGCTCCATGCACTTCTCCGCTCATTTCGCGCAGCAACCAGACCTTTGCCAACCACCAGTTGCGCGCCACCGTCTCCGGAGAGACCTCCAGAACCGGGACTATTTCTTTCGCTCACAAACCGCCGAAGAAGCGCAGCTCAGCTACCTTGCTTTCGCTCATCGATCGACGTAGGGCTTTGGTTCCAACTGTACCTACAGGCGAAAGTACCACAGGCCTGGCGTGGTTGAGCCATCGCACAGCGAAATGGTTTTGACGGGCATTATAGCTTTTGCCGGCGCATCCCGCTCATCAGAGTGCAGGGCAAAACGGACGGGGTCCGGTCAATCGCGGTCACTGTGACACATGGAGGGATGGCATGAAGAATCGAGTCCTTGCACTCGTCGGGCTGGCTCTGTTTGCGGCAGGTCCAGCCTATGCCCAAAACCAACAACCCCATTGAAGTCAACGCACCGTTCGCAACCGATTGCACTGCCTTGTGGCTGGGGCCCCCGAGGACGCTCGATGAATGGGGTACGAAGTATTTGTGGGGCACACGAAGTTTGATCCCCGTGGGTTGGGTTGGATAGTGGGGGCCGGTGCGCTACTTCGCCAGTTCCCGAATCCGGTTTTGGGCTAATACATACGTTGAGGTGGTGCCGATGTAGGTGTGATCGTCGAATTCATGGGCCTGGACACGGTGAAATGCGTCAAGGGCCGCGGTTTTGGCTCCGTACTGCTCATAGATGAGTCCAAGCGCGTACCAAACCTCAGAATTCGGCTCGGCCATGTTGCCGGCGTACATTGCCTGATCGAGCACTTGCCGGGCCTCGGTGGTCTTGCCCTGGGCGGCATAGATGCAGGCCAGGGTGTGGAGTTCGGCAAAGCCGGAGTTTTTCCCCATCTGCACAGACTGTTGGGCGGCCTTGGTGATGTCGTCGCCGAGGTCGTCGTGGAATAGGCCGATCCATGCATAGTTGTTGTAGTCGCCGGTTGTGGCCTTCCCGGAATCGAGAACTTTTTGCGCAGTTGCCTGCGCTGCCTTGAAGTCGCGCGCAAGCTCGTAGGCACGGACCTGGACCGACAGCAGGTCGCGGTCGTCCGGCTTTTTCTTGAGGCGCGGCGCCAGCAAGGCCTGCAAGCTCGGAGCATCGTTGAGCAGTTCATAACCCTGTGCGGCAAGGTTGAGGGCGACCGCCGAATCCGGCTCCTGATCCATCAGCCGCTTGGCGGCCGGCATGCCGATGGCCGGCTGTTCCGCGGACATTGCGGCAAAAGCGAGCAGCAGGTCGAGGTCAGTCTGGCGCTGGCCAGTGGCCTTGTCGCGGTCGGCGGAAATCTCCGCCAAATAGGGCTTTGCATCCATTGAACCGGCCAACAGGGAGATGGCCGCGAGACGCATTGCTTCAGGTGAATCGGCGCCCGGCTTTGAGCTTCCGATGGTCCAGAAACGCGGCAGCACGGCGCCCTCAAAGGGGTCGTCGCCTCCCGCACGATGCGTCAGGTCGCGCTTCCAGTCGAGCAGCGCCCTGGCCAGTTCCGGCTTCCCATTTTGCAGCGCCCAGAGCACTTCATTCCCGGCCGCGGTATTGTCGTCGGTGGAGTCCTTATCTCCAGCCACGATGCGATAGACGCCATCTTCTTTCACGACGAAGGTGTGATCGGGGTCCCCTCCTGGAACCTGCGCCACGATTGCCCATCCATGCGCGTCGTCGCCTTTGGCAGCGAAGGTGGTGTTCCCGGCGATCAGGTCAAACATCACGCTCTCCGTCATGTCCGACTTCTCCGCGAGCCTGCGCATGAACCCGATTCCCGCCATCCCTTTCTGGATATCGAGCTCCATGGATTGCGGCGTGGAATAGGCATGCTTGCTGGTCATGTTGACCATTTGATCGTGAGTGATGGTTCCCGCCAGCATCCCCACCAGCGCGAGGCGCACCGGGGCAGCCGGATTGGTGGCAGGTAAGGGCTCCATCGAAACCGGCTTGAGTCCCTTGTAAAGTTCAATTTGCCTGGCGTCCGACGCGGCGTTATCGCCACCCTGGATGCCGGCGCCGATCATTTCGGCGGCGAGGTCATACATGTGGAGATTGGCCAATTGGGTTCCGGCCAAGCGAAGGTTCTTGTTGCGGTCGGTAGTCGCGCTATTGCCGCGATCGGCCTCGGCAATTCCCGCGGCCGCTCCCCGCTGGGCCGCGGCGGAGGCGATGGCGATGGCACGATGAGCATTGCTGGAAGGCAGGGTGGCGAGCATCTTGTCCAGTTCCGTGAACTGCCTGGCGTAGAGCAGTGCATAGAGCAGGTTTTCACGATATTGGGTGATGGCGTTATCGCCTTTGCTTTTGTTCAACTCAATTAGGTCTTTGTACCCCTGAATGGCGGAAGCCATGTCTGAATCGGCGGCATAGCGGATTCCCTGCGCGTCGAATTCATAGAGAATGGCGAGGTCGAAGCGAGGGTCGTTGTCTTCTGAATCGAGGGCAATTGCTTTTATGTAGGCGGAGATTGCGCCCGGCAGATCGAAGCCCTTGCCGAAGCGTTCGCCGAGCGCGCTGTGTTCGAGCGTCCAGCCATAGGTGGAAAAGGCTGTCGACAGGGTTGGATTGAGTTCGGTGGCCCGTTTGGCCTCGGCCTGTGCTTCGTTGCCGATACCGGCATCGAGGAGCGCGCGTGCCAGATGGAGATGATGGAGGGCTTCAGACGGCGCGGCGGCGATGAGGTTGCGGTCGATCTCAAGACCCTCGCGGATATGGCCGGCGGTCAGCGCCTTCGCGCCGGACTGGTCGAAAAAGATGCCGACAAAATCGCGCTTGTGCAACTCGAGCAACGCGGTGCGCATGGCGAGCGCCTGATCGACCGTCAGCGTGGCCGGGCCGCTGTTGAACCGGAATGTCACCGTCACGACGCCCGGTTCCGCCGCGCTGTAGCTCTCGGTCAGGGTTGCCGTTCCGAGCTGGGTGGTCTTGTTGGCGGGCAAGGCGCGCAGAGTGAACCCGACCGGAACCAGAATCCTGGCCTGCTGCTCAAAGATGTATGGGTGGAATGTGAAGGTGGCCGGACGGCTCTTCTCGGCAAGCTCCAAGTCGTGTTTCGCATCCGCGGACATGTCGGGACCGGGCACCGGCGGCGTGGTTGCAAACCATTTCGGCATGCTGTTTGCCGTGGACGACGGAAAGATGGCTACCGCCGCATCAACCAGAGATGTGTCCCCGCGCATTGCCCCATCCGCAACGAGGGTCAGATTGAAGCCGTGATCGAAGTCCGTGCTGTCCCCATGGTCAACCTTGGTCAGTTTCTTGGCGAGATAGGAGTTCTTGACGTAGGTCTCCAGGTCCTCATGGATCTTGGGCGTGACTTCGCCACCGTAGTCGGCACGATAGGCCGCATCGATATAGCCATGGGTGTCGGAGACCTCCTCCACCTGCGATGGGCCAAACTCCGCGAGCTTGAAGGTTCTGGTTTCGAGGAGCACGGAATCCTCGGGCCGCGGGTCCGGCGTCCGGGTCAACGCGGTGGTCTCGGGCGAGATGATGAGCGCATTCCGTCCCTGGTCCATATAAGGAAGAGTGCCGACCGCAAAGTATTGCGCAGTGGCATCGATCCACATGGCGGCTTCGCCTTGCGCGGCCGCGGGGAGGTAGACAATGGCGTGGTCAAAGCGGTTGATTCCGGGCAGGGCCGGGTCCACATCGAGGTCGGGGCCGGTGGTGAGCAAAGCGAGATTCGCCTTGATTCCGGCGGCACGGAGCATTGCGACCAGCAGGTTCGCCTTGTCCTTGCAGTCTCCGTAGTGCCGCTTGATCACCTCGGAGGGACGCTGCGGAGTGAGGCGCGCTGCTCCAAACTCCACGCCGGTGTATCTGACTTCATGGTGTAACTGCTTGACGATGGCTTGTATCTTCGCCATCCGCGTGGAGGGAAGATCTTTGGGCAGGATTTCCTGTGCCTCCGCCGTCACCGTCTGAGGGTCGGCAAGCGCTGAATATCCGCCGGCAATCGCGCCCCAGGATGTGCCCGTGGAGAACTCGACCATTGGCGTCCCCGGCGTGTTGGTGGCGAGATCAACGTCGGAGTTGTGCGACGCTGCCAGCCCGGTTGCTTCGTAGACTATCCTGCGCGTTCCATTGGCTTCTGTCCTGGTGACAGAAAGCGCGGGAAGCTCGTGAACCAGGTCTTTGTACGGGGTGGCCGACGGGAGTTCTACAATGAGGCGCGTCCGCCCGATGGGCACATTCTCGCGAAAGATAAACCTGTGCAGGGCTCCGCCGGCAAAGTAAGGGGTGTTTTCGTCGCGGTTCTCCGTTTCTTCAACGATGCATCCGACGGCCATTCCTGGAAGAGGGGCGCGCCGCATGTGCTGCGATGAAAATGTCTCGTTGTCCTCCGCTTTGACCGGCGCATCTGTAATTGTCTTTTGATCGAGCTCGACAAAGTTTCCGTTTGGCTGCAGGACCCGGGCGTGAATCTGCGCTTGATTCTCATACCAGGGATCCCACGCTATGGACACCTCCGCCCATCCCTTTACCGCGATTTCGGCGTCCACGCGGTAGATGAGCCGGTGTTGATACTTGAGCGTTCCGTCCGCCGCAATACGAAAGGTTCCTTCTTCAAGAAGGATTTCGACGGGATACTCCCTGGTGACTGGAATCGCAGCGGAGGCATTTTTCAAGTCGGCTGCGGATAAGGCGAAGGGCGGTCCGGCGAACGGGTCCGCCAGGGGCGCGGATTGAGCGGCCAATCTTGAAACCATGGAAAGAAAAAGAAGACCAATCAGGCGGGATGAGCCGCAAGCACGGAGAAAACGCATCATTGAGAACACCTTATTTGCTCCTGAGACTTTGCAATAAAGTTAGCACGACTCAGGCGGCGGGGATTCATCCCGAAACCGGTATGGGGCGCCGGCTACGTTGGTGGGGGTAGGGCGGCGGTTACGGCGCGATTCACGCCGCTCGGAGGTGTTTACCAGGGCCTGAAGGGTTTGCTGTATCTTCGCCGTTCATTTCCCGGCATTCATTCGAGCGGCCCGGTTGCAAAGATTGGGTCTGAGCGAGTACTGTCCACTCAAGGTCAACGTCACCGATGCGCCCATCCGATTCCCCAGAAGAGGCCGCGGCGGCTGCGCCTGGGAACTACCAGGCCGAGTTCGCGCAACTCGCGCTGGAGAACCTGTTCGAAGTTTCTCCGGATGCGATTTTTGTCACGGATCCCGAGGGGATCATCCGTGGCGCAAACCCGCGCGCTGCCGCGTTATTCGGTCACACCCAGGCGGAACTGTTTGGGATGCCGATCGAGAACCTGGTTCCGGAGCGCTTCCGGCGCAACCACCCCAGTCACCGAGAGAACTATAACGCGCATCCCCGGGCGCGGCAGATGGGCGCGGCCATGAACTTATATGGGCTGCGGAAGGATGGAAGCGAGTTTCCGGTGGACATCATGCTGAAGCCCATGGAGACCGCGGCCGGCCCGGTGGTGCTGAGCTTTGTGCGCGATGTGACTGAGCAGCGCGCGGCGCTTGAGGCGCTGAGGCGGAACGATCAACAGCTTCGGTCGATTGTCGAGAGTATTCGGGATTACGCCGTTTATCTGCTGGACGCCGACGGGTGCGTGGTGACCTGGAACCCCGGCGCGGAACGGATCAAGGGATACCAGGCGGAAGAGATTCTGGGCAAGCATTTTTCGCGATTCTTTACGCATGAGGATGTGGAGCGGGGCAGGCCGGCGGAGCTGCTGAGGCTGGCCGCGCTGCGTGGCCGCGTGGAAGAAGAGGCATGGCGGGTCTGCAAGGACGGCTCGCGGTTCTGGGCGGATGTGGTGCTGACGGCGATTCGCGACGATACCGGGGCAATCGCCGGCTTTTCCAAGGTGACGCGCGATTTTACCGACCGCAAGCGTGCGGAGGAGGCGCTGATCTCTCAGCTCAGCACGGCGCTGCTGGCCAACATGGACGCGGGGAAGTTGCTGGGAGCCATTTCCGCTACGATTCGCGATGTGATTCCGCACGACAACGCAGGCCTGGTGCTCTACGATGCCGCGGTCGGCGATATGACGGTGCAGTTTCTGGGACCCGAGGGAACGGAAGTCTTTCCCAGGGAGCTGCGGGTTCCGATTGAGAGCTCGCTGTCGGGAATGGCGTACAAGACGCGCGAGCCGGTGCTGCTGGAACGCCTCGACGATGCACGCTTCGCGCCGGATACGACCAACTATCTGCGCCGCATGGGGATGCAATCGGGCTGCTGGGTTCCGCTGATTCATCACGGCGAGGTGATTGGCGCGCTGTCTGTGGTGAGCAGGGTGGAGGCCAGATTTGGCCAGCACGAGGCGGATATGCTGGCGCAGATTGCGGGCCAGGTGGCGATGGCCGTGGATCACGCAATGGCAGTGAAGCGCATTGCCGAGCTGCGCGACCAGTTGCGGCAGGAAAAGCAGTATCTCGAAGAAGAAATCAACCTGGAGCGGCGATTCGACGATATCGTGGGCGAGAGCACGGGGCTGAGGCGAGTGCTCAAGGAGATTGCGACCGTTGCACCGACTGACGCTACCGTCCTCATTCAAGGAGAGACGGGAACCGGCAAGGAGCTGCTGGCGCGGGCGATTCACCGGCTGAGCCCGCGCAACGAGCGGACATTTATCAAGCTGAACTGCGCGGCGATCCCCGCCGGGCTGATTGAGAGTGAGCTGTTTGGGCATGAGAAGGGCGCGTTTACGGGAGCGATTGCGCGCAAGATCGGGCGACTGGAGCTGGCGCATGAGGGGACGCTATTTCTAGATGAGATTGGCGAAATGCCGCTCGATTTGCAACCCAAGCTGCTGCGCGCTTTACAGGAGCGGGAGATTGAGCGGCTGGGTGGGACGCGGCCGATCCAGGTGAACGTGCGGCTGATCGCGGCAACCAATCGCGACCTTGCGAAGATGGTTGCGGAGAAGACGTTTCGCAGCGATCTCTTTTACAGGTTGAAGGTCTTTCCGGTTTTCTCGCCTCCGCTGCGCGAGCGGACCAGCGACATCCCGATCCTGGTACGGCATTTTGTGGCCGCGCACAGCCGGCGCATGGGAAAGGTGATCGAGAGCATTCCAGACGAGACGATGCAGGCGTTGATTCGCTGGCAGTGGCCGGGGAACATTCGCGAGCTGGAAAACTTTCTCGAACGCGCCGTCATTCTCACCAACGGGCCAGTGTTGTATGTGCCGCTGGCGGAGCTTGAGACTGAGGAGCAGGAAAACGGCGGCGGTGCAGAATCGGAGAGCCCGACGCTGCAGGCTGCGGAGCGCGAACATATATTGAAGGCGCTGCGCGAGGCCAAAGGGCAAATTGGCGGCGACGATGGCGCAGCAGCGAAGCTGGGACTGAAACGCACTACATTAAATTCGAAGATAAAGAAGCTCGGCATCGAGCGAAGTGACTATATCTAGTCTCGGTGACTTGATTTCGTCACTTCGTCTTCGTCACTGATGTTCGTCACTTACGGCTTCACTTTTAGAAGAATTAAATAACTCCTTTCAAATCAATTCCTCACGCACCTGCGGCGGCGTGGCGGCGGTTTGGCATGCACATTGCATTTACACAGGGCAAGGTGCAGGAATGAGCCCGAACATGCTACGGATCACAATTCAGGAAAAACCGGAAGCGGCGGTCATCAAGCTGGAAGGCCGAATTGCCGGTCCATGGGTCGCCGAGTTGAGCCGGGTATGGGTGGAGACGGCCCCGCAACTGACTTACAAGAATCTTGCGCTCGACTTACGCAATGTTACTTACGCGGACGCGGCAGGCACACAGGTACTCAGGGGCATCTACGCACAGACTCGCGCAGAGCTGGTATCAGGCACGCCGTGGACGCAGTTCCTGGCCGAACAAATCACGCGCAGCAGCGCACAACCCGTTGAAGAGGAGCTTTGAGATGCAGACCATGCACAACACAGTGAGCGGTTCCCCAAACCACACCCCGCTGACCAGCGATTTCTTCAACAAGTTGTCCGCGAGCGCACGGCATGACCTGGAGTCGCTGATGTTTCCCACGGCGTATCCCTCGAACATCATGCTGTATTCAGAGAAGCAGATTCCGCAGGGCATCTACATTGTGGTGTCGGGCGAGGTGAAGCTTTCAATGAATTCAAGCGACGGCAAGCGGCTGATCCTGCGGATCGCCAAGGCCGGCGAGATGCTTGAGCTGGCGTCGACGGTGAGTGGCGCGCAGGCCGAGATGACGGCGGAGACGCTGTATCCATCAAAGATTGCGATCATTGAGCGCAGCGAGTTTCTCGGGTTCCTGGGGCGTCATCCTGAAGTTTATCCGGCACTTGCGGTGGAAATCAGCCGCAGCTTGAATCGCACATACGAGCAGTTGCGCACGGTGGGACTGTCTTCTTCGGCTCCGGAAAAGCTTGCGCGGCTGTTGTTGGACTGGGGCGAGAACGGACAGAAGACAGAGGCCGGCCTGCGCTTCCATTTTCCGCTCACGCATGAAGAGATCGGTGAATTTATCGGCACGTCGCGGGAGACGGTGACGCGTACTTTGACAACATTCAAACAACGGCATCTGGTGGCGTGTCACGGCGCAACGCTCACCATTCCAAACCGCATGGCGCTGGAAACTTTTGCGCACTGCTGATTGATTGCAGGATGCGCCGACAGTCAGTGAAGGGTACGGGCTTCGGCCCGTATTGCGAAGGCAGGAGCTTGTTGGGCCTCGATCCAGAGGGGTCAATCTTTCTTTCTTCCCCCGGTGGCAGAGGCAACAGTTCGCAGTCTGACCGGGTCGCAATGGGGAAAGCCTGTACTCTTCACGGCTGTATTTCTTGCTCGAGTTGCTGTTACGACTCTTGCGAGTGACAGATTTGAGATTCCTCCCCCAGAGGATCGACGGCGCAGAAAGCCTCCACGGTACAATTGCAACCACAACGTCCATGGAGGGCTTTATGCGCAGGATGCTTTTCGCTTTGCTTGCACTTGTTTTCGCAGTTCCCGCTGCCGCGCCGCTGATGGCGCAGGGCGCGCCGCCGCAGGGTGGCACGGATCAGCCTTACACGGTGGAGTACTACTACAAGCTGCAGTGGGGCCATCAGCAGGAGTTCCTGCAGCTCTTCCTCAAGAATCACTATCCGCTGCTGAAGAAGATTCAGGCGACGGGGCGCATTCTCTCTGTGAAGATTGAGTCACCTGCGTACCACACGACGGAAGATGGCCGCTGGGATTATCGCGTGACGATCACGTATAAGAACTCGACCGTAGCCACGACTACGAACCCGGACGAAGAGCGGTTCATCAAAGAGCTGTGGCCGGATCAGGAGACATACAAGAAGGAAGAGCAGCGGCGGTTTGAGATTCTGCTGGCGCATCAGGATTTGCCGGTGACGGATATTACGCCGAAGTGAGAAAGGCAGGGAACAGGGAATAGGGAACAGGGAACAGGAAGTCAGTGTGTGCGATGAGCAGGATGATTGCAATCAGGAAGGTGGCCTTGGATGAGCGGCACTTACGTCCCGGTCGTACCAAGCACGCTTCTAATGGCAAGGAGTTTTCACCTTTCACAAAGCTTGCAATATGCCAGTATCCGGGCGACGTCGGCATTTACCTCATGCACGTTTGCGAGAACGGCCAGGTTGCGGATACATGGCACGAGAATCCTGAGGATGCCATTTATCAGGCCCAATGGGAGTTTGGCGTTCAGCCGGATGAATGGATTGAAGCGAATGAGCCTTTCTAAATATAGACAGGTGCGCGCTTGATTGGGGAGCTGCCTTTCTGTTCCCTGTTCCCTATTCCCTGTTCTTCCACTTGCGGACGAGGTCTTCGGCGGCTTCGGGCCATTCGGGGAATTGGAAGTCGAAGCCAGCGTCTAGCAGGCGGCCGGGAATTACGCGGCGGCTCTTGAGCACAAGTTCCGACTCGGTGCGGAGAAAGAATGCAGCTAGCTCGATGATCGGCGCAGGGGCGGGCAGGCCGTTGGGCATACCCCACGCATCACGCAGGCCTTCCATGAATTCGCGGTTGGGCAGGGGATTGGGCGAGGCGATGTTGACTACGCCTTCGAGTTCTTCATGCTCGATGAGGAATTCGACAGCACGCGCAAAATCCGTTTCGTGGATCCATGAGACGAATTGACGGCCGCTGCCTTGCTTTCCGCCGAGGCTGAATCGAACAAGGTTCAGCAGAATTGCGAACGCATTGCCGGGCGTGGGGCTGAAGGTGATGGCGCTGCGCATGGCTATCTTGCGGGTGCGCGGCGTCTCCGTTTCAAAAAACGCCTTCTCCCAGGTTTTTGCAACGCGAATGGAGAAGTTCCATGTATTGGGCGCGCGGTGTTTTCCGCTGATTAGTTCATTGCCGCCGAGTTCGCCATTTGACTCATTCATGGGCCAATCGAGGCTGGGGCGGTCCATGGTGTGACGGTAGATGGTGGCAGTGGACGCATTGAGCCAGACGCGGGGCGGATTGGCGAGCCCGGCAATAACGCGATTGAGCAGGCGCGTTGAATTGATGCGGGAGTTGAAGATGTTTTGCCTGTTTTTGCGGTTGTAACGGCAATTGACGCTGCGGCCGGCAAGATTGATGCAGACATCCGCGCCTTCGAGGGTATCGGTCCAGGGGCCGATGTGCACGCCGTCCCAGTGAACGGTCTGCCACGGGGCGGCATACGGCCCGCGAGTGAGTACCGTGACGTGGTGGCCGCGTTCTTGAAAATGCCGTGCGAGGAGTTGGCCGACTTGTCCGCTGCCGCCGGGGATAACGATCCTGAGCGGGCGAGTGATCGCCTGAATTGATTCCATGATTTCAGGTTACAAGGTGTGGGCTGGGTTGTTCCCACACTATGGCTGCGGTGGAAATGGATAGTTGTAATAAAACTGGCGGCGGTGTTCGCGGATGGCCCGGACTACCAATGTGACCATCAAGCCAATCAGCATGAGCGGCGCGAGGAAGATCATGAACGGCATGGCCACACGGTCGCCGCCAACGGTAACCGACGCAGGCGCATGCACCACGCCGAACATGGAGACGAGATCCTTGCCCACGGATACGTTATCACCGAGGCTGATCAGGCTGAAGAAGCTGACAAGATTCTGCCCGATCTGCGCGTTGTCGTCCGCCGAGACGCCACCGAAGAAATTCACTACATCGTGGTTGGCGCGGCCGGCGATGTGAACATTGCCGAAGAAGACAACCACGTCGCCTTGAGCTTCACCTTCAATATCGACGTTACAGAAGAAGCAGACGGCGTCATGGACGGTTGCGTTGGAGGCGACATGGATGTTGGAGAAGAAGTGGACGGCGTCCCGGTCGGCGTGGGCCGGGGTTGCTGTGAAGGCGAAGGCGGCTCCGAGGAGGCTGAGGGAAAGCAATCGCAGAAGCTTCATGGGCACACTCTCTCATCTGACGTTACGCGCGGGGTGGGGAAAAGGTTCCAGGAATTCTTGTGGGCAGGGTCAGTGGCTTTTTGTACATACGTTCAGCAGGTCAGCCCCGCTTCCCGGGGATAGCGAGTCAGCAAGTCAGCGGGTGCATTGATCAGTGCGGGTTTCATCCCCCCGGCGGCTCGGGAAAGCCGGCGGAGGACTGATACAAAGCGCGTGGTGCCCTCGCTAGAACTCGAAACGCATGCCTAGTTGAATTCGGCGGGGTGGGCCTACCGATGTTACCTGGCCGAAGGAGGTGGAAGTTTCGACCGGGTCAATGCCGGTGGGATTGGGGTGGTTGAGCACATCGAATGCGGCGGCCGAGAAGCCCAGGCGCGGCGCTTCCTCATCCTTGTTGGCGGTGATGGCGAAGTCGTGACCCCAGCGGACGTCCATGTCGACATAGGAGGGGTTGGTCTCGGAGTTGCGGCCTACGCCTTCAGGGCGGGTGTTGAAGAGGTCGTCGCCGTATGCGTCGGTGCCGGTGAGCTCGGTCCAGGGTGTGCCGGTGTTGGCGAAGATGCCGGCGGACAGGTTGAACACGCTTTCGGGATGGAACATGGCGTACATGCCGAGGCGGTTGCGGCGGTCAAAGCTGGCGTTGGACCACTCGTCGTGCGGCGCGTACTGGTTTTGCGGAAACCAGCCGATGCCGCCGGTGTCTGACTCAAAATGGGACCAGGTGTAGCGGCCGAAACCGGTGAAGTACTTGTTGAGCTTGCCGCGGTAGGAGATGTCGAGGCCGCTGCCCTCCCAAAAAGCGGCCGGCTGCATCTGGCGGATGCGGCCATAGGCTGGATCGGGGCGCACGGTGTAGCCGGACTGAGGGGTGGGCGCGTTGACGTCGACGGATCGGAAACTGTCGATGCCGCGGGCGGAATAAACGCTGACCACGCCGGTTGCCTTCTCGCCTAACTGGCGTTCAATAGAGACGCCGTACTGGATCTGGTAGGGAAGCTTCGCATTGGGCTCAAGCTGGACGAGGGACGGCGGCTGGGCGGTGAGCGTGAAGCAGTTGGTAATGGGTACGCAGCCTGTGGATGGAAGCTCGGCGGGATTCAGAGACAAAACGAGGGCGCGGCGACGGGCGGTGTCATACCGCGTGAGGTCAAGAAGCGGACCGGAGCCGAAGCGGTCGTAATAGATGCCGCCGCCGCCGCGAACGACGGTTTTGGTGGGATCGTCCAACACCCAGGCGAAGGAAACGCGCGGGGAAAAACCGAGGCGGCGGGTGGCGAGGAAGTTTTGCCAGTCGTAGCGCAGGCCGGGGGTGATGGAGAATCGGTCGCCCAGCTTTAACTGGTCCTGGATGAAGGCGCCCATCTCCTGCTGGTGATAGACGAAGTGAGTGTCGCCGGTGTTCTGAGTGAAGCCGGAGGGCAGGTTGGCCGTATAGTTCTGTAGCGCGGTCTGAAGCACGGTGACACCATCGGCGGCAAGAGTGGGGCCGAAGGTATAGCTGCCGAGAGCGTTGGTGTTGTCGTCATAGGCGCGGCGGTCGATGTGGGGCGTGCCGATGCCGGCTTTGACCAGGTTGCGGCCATGGGTCCAGGTGACCATGTCGTAGAGACGGAAATTGTACTCGGTGCTGAAGGAGTCGTTTTGCGCTGAGCCGGAGACGAAATCACCGGCGACGTTGACGTTTGGAGCATCATTGACGTTGCTGTTGCGGTTGAAGTCGTGTTCGCCGACGATGGAGACCTGGTTGAGGGTGGTGGGGGAGACGATGCTCTCCATGTGGGCCACAAAATCGTCTTCGTGGTACTGGTTGTTGTAGCCGGCAGCGGCCAGGGATTGACCGCCTACGCCCTGGTTTTGCGCGGTCGCGTTCTCGTAACTGTATTGCACGTAGCCGGAGGTCTTTTCGTTGAACTGGTGGGCGGCGCGGAGGCTGAACTCGGTGTCGCGGTAGGGGGTGGGAACGTTGGCCTGAAATGCGCCGCTGGGGTCCGCCGCTGTGGGCGCGAGAACGGCGCTGACGACCGAGTCCTGGTCATAGATCACACGGTTGACGGAGGCGAGGAAGCTGCTCTTCTTCGCATGGGGAATGGGGCCGGTGATGTGGCCCTCGTAGGTCTGGCGTTCCTCAAAGGGTTTGACTGGCGCGAGGGCGTTCTGGGCATTCATGGCGGAGTTGCGGTAGAGGAAATTGAACTGGCCGTGGTAGTGGTCGGCGGCGGATTTGGTGATGATTTCCATCTGGCCGCGGCCGGGGTAGTAGTACTGCGCGGAGTAGGGGTCCTGGTTGATGCGAATCTCCTGGACCGCCGATGCCGACACGGTGGCGCGATTGGCTTCAACGCCGTCGACCATGAGGCCGGTGCCGCCGGTTGCCGATACATTCTGGTCGAGGAAGGCGCTCATGGCGGTGGAATAGTCGTTGTCAAAGATGGGCAGGGCCTTCAGCTCCTGTGAAGTCATGACTGAAGAGTCGCGGTTGCTATCGCCGGAGGTGAGGTCTTCATTGGAGTCGGCGTTTACCTGGACGTTGGTTGCAAAGCGGGCGATGGGGAGTACGATGTGCAACTGGCCGGGCAGGCCTTTTGAGGGGGCTGGGGAAGCAGCGGCTGAGGCGGCGCCGATGACTACCGGAGTGCGCACGGTCTCAAAGCCGGCCTCCGAAACTACCAGAGTGTAGCTGCCGGGGCGAGGTGCGACTACCTGGAAGCTGCCGTCGCCCGCAGAATGAAATGTGGCGGATACAGCTCCGGTGGAGTCGACCAGGTCGACCTCGGCTCCGGGAACGATGGCTCCGGTGGGATCGGCTACCGTGCCGTGGAGGGCTGGAGCGGCGGGTGGTGGTGGCGTGGTGGTGCTGCAGGCGTGAGCGGGGGATGGCGCGAAGGCCGAGAAGGTGAGGCCAAGAGCAAAGAAAGTCAGGGCAAAAGAGCGCATCAAAAGTGTATCTCCAAGGCGAAATCAGGGAGTTTGAGATCGAGCATGGAAAAAGATCGGGTCTACAGCAATTGTACTTGGTTGTTGGATGAGTCCGGAGGACGGAACGATCCGGAAAACCTTTACAATTCCGCTTCCACCATCATAAGAAACCGGTTATGAGATGGACGCAAGCGGGAGAACAAACGTTCGCGCCATTCGGAAGGTCTCATGCGAATCGCGGCAGGGTTTGCTGCGAGGGATTGAGGACCGCAGTCCACTCGGCGGGCGAGTCGACGAGAACGTCGGGCGGGTTGGCGGTGAGACTGTCTGGCGCGAGGCCGAAGGTGCAGCCGATGACCCAGGTTCCGGCGTTGCGGGCGGTGGCTACGTCGACTTCGCTGTCGCCGATCAGGACGGTCTCTTCGGGGCGCGCGCCGGCTTCTTCCATCAGGGCGCGCAGGCCCATGGGGTCCGGCTTCTTGAGGGGAAAGCTGTTGCCGCCGTAGACATGGAGAAAGTAGGGCGCAAGATCGAGCGCTTCGCAAATGGCTTGCGCGGGACGAACGGGCTTGTTGGTCAGCACGGACATGGTGCGTGCGGTTCCCTGAGGAAGTGCACGGACTGAGGCAAGGGCTTCGACGACGCCCTGGTAGGCGTAGGTAAAGTCCAGTTTGTGTTCGCGGTAGTAGTCGAGGAAATAAGCGTAGGCGCGGGCCAGGAAATCCTCATCGACTTCAGTTGCATGGACACCGAAGAGGGCGCGGCGAACCAGCATGACTGCGCCGTCGCCGATGTAGCTGGCGACAATCGGGTCGGGCAGCGGCTCGCGGTCAAATTCGACAAGTGTGGCGTTGACGCTGTTGCAGAGGTCGCGCGCCGAGTCGATCAGCGTGCCATCTAGGTCGAAAACGAGCAGCTTCAGGGATTCTGCGGGAAGAGGGCGGAGGACGCGGACCATGAGTACAGTGTAAACAGTGAAGGAGTGAAGAAGTGAAATAGTGAACAGTGTGCAGTGGATAGGCTCAGGGGCGTCAACCCACGTTGTGGGTGCGCCGCCCCTGCTCCATACCGAGTTCTTGAATGCCGGCGCAGAGGAGATAGATTTAGATTTGAATTCGATCTGCGGATCATTGAAAGGGAGTTTGGGAAAGGGAGTTTGGCCAAGTGAAGAAGTTTCTTGTTGGGATGTTATTTGCGATCGGTTTTGCTCCGCTGCATTTGTCCGCTCAGCAAACTGCGGGGCAGACGCCGGTGGTGCGGTTCAGTACGGACGCGCAGGCTGAGCGGATTGTCAATCTCGATACGCTGAAGAAGCAGTTGAAGGATTATCACGCCTGCACCTGCACTTGTGGCTGCTACGCGAAGGATCTCGACATCCAAGCGGATCGGGCGATTGCTTTTTTGAAGGGGCGTACGGCTGTGAACCGGCAAGCTTCCGATGGGAAAGCAAAGCCGAAGCTTGCGCTGGTGCTGGACATTGACGAGACTACGCTCTCCAACTGGGAGGAGATGGAGAAGGCTGGCTTGGCGTATGACAGCAAGGCGTTCAACGCGTGGGTGGAGACGGCTCAGGCGCCGGCGATTCCTGGAACGCTGCGGCTCTATAAAGAGGCGCAGAGGCTGGGCGTGAGCGTCTTCTTTTTGACCGGAAGACCGGAGGAGCAGCGGGCGGCGACTGAGCAGAATTTGCGCAGCCAGGGATTTACCAACTGGCAGCAACTGATGTTGCGCAGCCCGGAACAGAAGGCATTGAGCGCTGAGGCTTACAAGTCGGCGGAGCGCGCTGTGATTGTGTCGCAGGGATACAGGATTGTGGAGAGTGTCGGCGATCAGTGGAGTGATTTGAAAGGGAAGCCGGAGGCGGAGTATTCGGTGAAGTACCCGAACCCGTTTTATTTCATTCCGTGAGCGGGTGAGAGTGAAGCAGTGAACGAGTGAAAAAGTGACGGTGGGGCAGTGAAGAAGCATGTCCTTGGCTTTGTCCAGGATGACAATCAGATTTTCTGGGTGACAATTTTTATTGATTGATTTATTTTTTTGTAAAAAGACAGGCGAGGCCTATCCCAAGGAGCCTTTCAGACCTCGCCTGAGGAACAAACTTGAGGGGCGCCCGACGCTACGGGCAGCCCCGAAACTTTAGCGAACTTGAATGTTGCCCGAGCCGGTTTCAACGCGGACGGTAGGTCCGCCGCCGTTGAGCTTGCCGGTAATGTGGTGCTTGTCGAAGGACCCTTGCACGGTCATCTCATGATCCGTGGAGATGCTGCCGGAGCCAGTGGAGGCATCGAGGGTCAGACCCGCGCTGCCAGTGGTGAGTTCGATGCTGCCTGATCCGGTTCCAATCTTCCATTCCGAGGCGGGCGTTCCATTGACCTTGATGTTGCCCGAGCCTGTCTGGGCGTGGAGACCGCCTTTGACATTGTGGAGTTCGATGGAGCCGGAGCCGGTTTCAGCCTTCACGTCGCCCTGGCCAACCTGGTCGGCAACAATGTTGCCCGAGCCGGTGCCCACGACGAATCCGCCGCGCAGGCCGTTTGCGTGAATCGTGCCGGAGCCGGTGTTCAGCTTTGCATTCTCGCCTACGCCGTCGTCGGTGATGTCGCCGGAGCCGGTCCCGGCATCGAGATAAGCGTCGGCCGGCGCCTCGATGTCATAGTCGATGCTGATGTTGTGGAGGTTCTCATGGTGGCCGCCGATGCGGATGATGTTGCCGGTCTGCTCGATGGGCGGATTGGCCGCTATCTCGCGCACTTTCTCATCGCTGCCGCCCCAGTTGGAGCGGACGCGACCGGAGATGTGGAGACGGTTGCTTGATCCGTGGGTGATGTGAACGTAGCCGGAGCCGGTGGCCACGGAAAGCTCAACCCGTCCATTCACGGTCAGGTTCTTGTCGAAGGTGGCCTCGGACGCCAGAGCGGGAATGGCCGCGAGGGCCAGGGCAGCCGCGATTGCAATGAGGTGTTTCATCGTGATCCTCCGAAAAGCGGTGAACAGTGAACGGTGTGCAGTGAACAGTGGAACAGCCGCTGTTCCCGCGTTACTTGTTGCATCCGGGTTGCCAAAGGCCGAATTCAGCTAACTAATTCCGATTCTTTGGTTTAGGTGCCCGGCTCAACTTTTTCTGCAAAACTCCTTGTCCGATTTCGAACATCGATGTGCGGCGATGGACAGTTTTCAAGTTGAGCGGTGTCCGCTGTTCACTGAAAACTTACAACTTACAACTGCCTTCACTGTTGAAGCACTACCTGGTCGCCTTCTTTCAGACCACTGACGATTTCGGTGACGCTTCCGTTCGACAGGCCAACTTTGACGTCGACTTTACGCTGGCCTTCCTTCTGGCTTCGGTCGGGGACGTTTACCGAGGCGTTCTTCTGGTTGTCGTAGGAGACTGCGTTTTCGGGCACGGTCAGCACATTTTTGTGCTCATCAAGCAGGATTTCGGCATTGGCGGTCATCAGGGCCTTCAATTCGCCGCCGGGGTTGTTGATGGAAACGCGAACTTCAAAGGTGGTTACGTTGTCTTTTTCGACGCCCATGGGGGAGATTTTGGTGACTTTGCCGTTGAAGACGCGATCGCGAAAGCTTTCAACCTTGATGCGTGCCGGTTGGCCGAGATAGACGTGGGCGATGTCGGCTTCGTCGACCTTGCCCTGGACGTAGACTTCGTTGACGTCGCCCTCGGTCATGACCAGCGTGGCCGTGGAACCAAGCACCAGGATGGAGCTGACCGCGTCACCGATTTCGACGTCGCGGGAGAGGATTACGCCGTCCATGGGGGCAACGATGGTGGTGTAACTGAGCTGCTCTTCAAGCTGCTTGAGGCTGGCCTGGCTCTGGGCTACCTGGGCCTTGGCTTGGCGAAGCTTGGCGGTGTCGACGCCGATTTGCGCTTTGGATGAGTCGCGGCGAGTGAGGGCGGCGAGGTAGTCCTTGTTGGCGTCGTTGAGCGCCTGCTGGCTGACGATGCCGTCTTTAGCCATCTCCTGGTTGCGGTCGAGGGTCAGCTTGTACATGGGAAGGTCGGGCGCGGCGGCGTTGACTTTGTCCTGCTCGATGTTTGCTTCATAGGTGCCGACGTTGGCCTCGGACGCGCCGAGTTGGGCACGCTGCGCCTCAACCTGGGCCATAATCTCCTGCTGGTCGAGCTGCGCCAGTTCCTGGCCCTTGTGGACGACATTATTGATGTCGACGTAGAGCTTTTCAACGATGCCGGAGGCCTTGCTCTTGACTTCAACCTTGGTGATGGGCTGGATTTTGCCGGTGGCGACCACGGATTTGGCCACGTCGCCGCGGGTTACCTTGGCGATCCTGTTGGCGTCGATGGACCCACCCTTGGCCAGGTGCGCCAGGCCGACGCCCGCGGCACTCAGAAGGATAATCACCCCAACGCTCAGCCAAATCCAGAATCGCCTGCTTTTTCGTGCTGCAGCCAACTGAAACCTCCCAATGAATAAACGCAGCCGCGGGCCTCCGCAGCGTTAAGAAATGATGAATTCGAAAGAACGTTGAACTCAAAAGATCAAGTGGATGAAACTTTTCAGTCAGACGGGTTGGTCTGGGAGCCGTCAACCGGCCCGGGTTTCCGCGTCTGAAGGTCCATACGCAACGGAGCGCATTGCGGTTCCCGACCTGGGTTGGGGCCTGGAGGAGAACATCCCTCAGCGGCTGAAGCCGGCGCCAAATCCAAAGCGTCAGCGGCACGATTAAAATCGTGCCCTTTCAAAGCAGTGCGCAACTGACACCCGAGAACTGAGATCTTACAACTGATCTCTGATCTCTGAAGTGCTATTCTCACACCGAGATGCACGGTCTTTCGCTGCTTGAGTTTGTCGCAGTCGCGATGCTGATTCTGGCCAACGCCTTTTTTGTGGCTGCGGAGTTTGCGCTGGTGTCTATTCGCGACACACGCATTGAGCAGATGATGGCTGCGCGGGTTCCGGGTGCGCGCGCCGTTCGGCGATTACAGCAGGATCTGGACGATTTTCTGCCCGCGGTGCAGCTTGGCGTGACGCTTTGCTCATTGGCCCTGGGGTGGATTGGGGAACCGCTGGCCGCCAACGTGCTGCTGGGCTGGCTGGGTTTGCTGCCGCTGACCGAGCCTCATGCGCTGCTTTACGCGCACATTCTGGCTGTCGTTCTGGGGTTTGCGCTGATCACATATTTCCACGTGGTGGTGGGCGAACTGGTGCCCAAATCCCTGGCGCTGCGGAGGGCCGAGGCGTTGGCTGTTGCTGTGGCTCCGGCGATGCTGGTTTTCATGTCCGTGGTTCGTCCGGCGGTGCGGTTTCTTAAGAGCTCGGCCGCGGTGATCTTGCGGGGATTTGATATTCCGATGTCGGAACGCGCACAGGTGCATTCACCGGAGGAACTGAAGCTGATTGCGACGGCGGCGCGGAGGATGGGCGTGCTGCCGAAGTTTCAAGAGACGCTGATTCACAGGACTCTGGAACTGGATGAAGTGTCGATTCACGAAATCATGACCCCGCGTCCGAAGATTTTTTCATTGCCTTCCAACATGTTTGTGGAAGAGGCCAGCGCGAAGGTGATTGAGCGCAAGCATTCGCGCGTGCCGGTCTACGACGAGACGCGCGGGCCGGAACATATTGTGGGCGTGGTCTACTCCAAGGATTTATCGCGGCTGATGTATGTGCGTTCGACTTCGCGGTCAGCCACGCCGTTTGTGGAGCTGAAACTGAGCCAGGTGATGCGCGATGTGCTGGTGGTTCCGGAGACGCGGTCGGTGCTGGACCTGATTCGCGACTTTCAGCAGCGGCGGCGGCACCTGGCGATCGTGGTGGACGAGTATGGGTCAACGGTGGGACTGGTGACGGCGGAGGACGCCATTGAGCAACTGACAGGGGAGTTGGAAGACGAGTTTGATTCGCCGAAGGTGCCAGTGCTGACGACCGCCAGCGGCGCGCTGCTGATGGATGGCGGGGTGAACCTGCGCGACCTGGAGACGCAGATGCAATGGAGCCTGCCGCGGGAGGGTGGCGTGGAGACGCTGGCCGGTTTTCTGCTGATGCGGCTGGGGCATATTCCCGAGGCGGGAGAGACTGTTGTCTTCGAGGGCAGGCGGTTGACGGTGGTGGAGATGGATGGGCGGCGGATCGCCAGGATTCGCGTGGAGCCTTTGGAAGAAAACGTGGCTGCACTGAAGAAATAGGGGCAGGAGTGTCGGGTATCACAGCGGGCTCCGGTCGTCACATATCAAAATCTGCCGATAAGCATGGAATGGCGGGCCGAGGTTGCGCGTGCGCGGCTTCAGGCTTGACATGGAGATCAGAGGCTTCACGCCAATCGACCGGAGAACTACCTATGAAAGACAAGGTCAAGAAGAAAGATTTGCGCGTTGAGCAGAATGGAAACGGGCTCAACGGGAAGCATTTCAACGGAAAACATGGTGTTGAGGCGGCGCTACTGACCGATTGCGCAGAGGCTATGCACCTGGGCAAGGACTGCGACTACGAACGCGAGCTGCGCCGGCTGCAGGTGGAATTGGTGAAGCTGCAGGAGTGGGTACGCCAAGAAAAACTGCGCGTGGTGGTGCTGTTTGAGGGGCGCGACGCGGCGGGGAAGGGCGGGGCTATCAAGCGCATTACCGAGTCGCTGAACCCGCGCATCTGCAGGATTGTGGCGCTGGGCACGCCGACCGATCGCGAGAAGACGCAGTGGTATTTTCAACGATATGTGGAGCACTTGCCCGCGGCGGGTGAGATTGTGCTGTTTGACCGGAGATGGTATAACCGCGCGGGCGTGGAGCGGGTGATGGGCTTCTGCACCGAGACTCAATACCAGGAGTTTATGCAGAGCTGCCCGGAGTTTGAGCGGATGCTGGTGCGGTCAGGGATCGTGCTGATCAAGTACTGGTTCAGCGTGAGCGACGAGGAGCAGGAGCACCGCTTTCAGGACCGCATGAACAAGCCGACCAAGCGCTGGAAGCTGAGCCCGATGGACCTGGAATCGCGCAAGCATTGGGCGGATTATTCGCGGGCCAAGGACGAGATGTTCGCGGTGACCGACATCAAGCAGGCGCCGTGGTTTGTGGTGAATGCCGAGGACAAAAAGAAGGCGCGGCTGAATGTGATCCGGCATCTGCTGTCGATGATTCCGTATCGGGATTTGACGCCGGAGCCGCTGAAACTGCCGGCGCTGAACAAGTCGAAATACGTGAGGCCGCCGATGAACGAGCAGAATTTTATTCCGGAGGTTTATCGGTGAGGGGGAGCCGGGAAGCACGCTCTACGATTTCGACTGAAGTGGGCGGGGTTGCTGTTTCTTCGACAGGAGGATCAGAATCGTGAATGCCTCTATGGCGGCGAAAGGCACAACAAACACCATTCCGAGAGTTTTTACCTTCGCCAACAGGTATGCGAAGATGACCCACATCAAAGCCGAGTGCAAAATGAGATAAATCGCCCAAGAGGTCCAGAACGACTGTGAATTCCAAACCTTTCGCCGCGCGAGGAGGGGTGGGCCGAAAGCAACGGCTGTCCACACGATCGCGGCATTCCATTTCTGCGGCATGCCCAGACGACCAAATACGATCACGGCAGCCAAGGCGAGGCCGGCGATGATCCACTCGAGCAGGTTGTCGCTGAATACGGTCTGCTTATTCATTTTGGGTCCGCCAGTTGGTTTTTTCGTTGCGATGACCAACGAGCATCATGCCGATTATTGTTTCTCGGTGAGAAACAACCGACTGCATCCAGAAATGCATCCCTCAGCGGCTAAAGCCGGCGTGAATTTTGGTGACCGGTTCGGCACGACTGAAGTCATGCCCTTTCAAAGCTGTTCCGCCAACTGACGACTTGCAACTCTCAACTTACAACTGATCCCGACCCTTGATTGCTGATTTATCGTGTCTCTAGCCCATGAAGTCGATTCTTACCCGCCTCGCGCTTACTGTTCCGGTTGTCTGGCTGGTGGTTTCGCTGGTCTTTCTGCTGATTCACCTGGTGCCGGGCGACCCCATTTTGCAGATGCTGGGCGATGGCGCAACGCCGGCTGATTTGACGGCTCTGCGGCACCAGTACGGGCTCGATCAGCCGCTCTGGATGCAGTATCTGCACTATTGGAACGGCGTGGTGCATGGTGACCTGGGTACCTCGATCCGGCTGCATGACACGGTGGCGAACCTGATTTGGGCGCGGTATCCGTACACAATGGCGCTGACATTGACGGCGCTTGGTTTGGGGCTGGCGTTGGCGCTGCCGGCGGGGATATTGGCGGCAGTGCGAAGAGGGCGCTGGCTGGACCAGGCGCTTTCTGTGGTGAGTCTGACCGGGCTGTCTGTGCCGGGACTGGTGCTGGGGCCGGTGCTGATTCTGGTCTTCTCGATTTTGCTGGGATGGCTGCCGGTTTCTGGCGCGAACGCGGGAGGGGGACGGTCGATTGACTGGCATTACCTGGTGCTGCCGTCGATTGCGATGGGGGCTTCGCTGGCGGCGATTCTAACGCGGATGGTGAGGACGGCGATGCTGGAAGAGCTGGGCCAGGACTACATTCGCACGGCGCGGGCCAAGGGGCTGAGCGAGACCGCGGTGGTGTGGCGGCACGCACTACCCAATGCGCTGGTGCCGATTGTGACCGTGGTGGGGTTGCAGTTTGGCGCGCTGCTGGCGGGGGCGATTGTGACGGAGACCATCTTCAGTTGGCCGGGTCTGGGACGGCTGACGGTGAGCGCGATTTCGAATCGCGACTACGCGCTGGTGCAGGGGTGCCTGCTGTCGATTGGGCTGACGTATGTGCTGGTGAACCTGCTGACGGATGTGGTGAACCGGTGGGTAAATCCTAGAGGCAGGGACTAAGGGACTAAGGGACTGAGGGACTAAGGAACTAGGGACTAAGGAACTAGGGACTTAGGGACTCAGGACCGGTTGAGGGACTGATTGGATTCGGCAATTGGCACCAATTGCGGAGAGGGAGGATCATGGCGTCGACCATTTTGGATTTTTACGAAACCCTCGCTGAGAATTACCACTTGATCTTCGCAGACTGGGACAAATCCATTGAGCGCCAAGCGAAAATCCTGAACGGTCTAATCGCCAAATACACGGGTCGAACTTCCGTCGACCTGCTCGACTGCGCATGCGGAATCGGAACGCAAGCGATCGGGTTTGCTCAGGCCGGTCATCGTGTGGTGGCTTCAGATTTGAGCAGGGCTGCCGTGGATCGCGCACAACGCGAAGCGAGACTGCGGGACCTGGACATTTCGTTTTTCGTTTCAGACATGACTTCACTGGCCGAGATTGCGAGAAATGACTTCGATGTGGTGGTTGCACTCGATAACGCTTTGCCTCATTTGACACCCTCCCAACTCAGGACAGCGATGCAGGTTGTGGGTTCGAAACTTGAGCCCAATGGGTTGTTCATCGCAAGTATCCGAGACTACGACAAGCTCATCCTGCAACGACCGACGATTCAGGGGCCTGAATTCTGCGGCGAGAATGGGGAACGGCGGATCGTTCACCAGGTTTGGGACTGGATCGATGAGGAGAGATACACGGTTCACCTTTACATCACAAGGCAATCCGGCGGGGATTGGGTTGCGCATCACTTTGCAACCGAGTATCGATGTTTGCTCCGTGACGAACTGACATCTGCGTTGAATTCCGCCGGCTTCGAGCAAGTGCATTGGCTCACGCCCGCAGAGAGTGGATCTTACCAATCCATCGTGATTGGGAGAAGGGGAGAGCGGCGCGCTGCGGCAAGGGAACGGCAGTAGATCGAGCGGCTCTACCAACTCCAGGTGTAGCCGATGCCGGTGGTGGTGTACCAGGGGACGGTTGGAATCTTGTTGTAGCTCTCTTGAATCCAGAGGCCGTTGTGGTCGTTGAAATGGACGGCGGCGCCGAGCGCTTCACCGTCGTAGAAGCGGTTCTGAACGTAGGCGTTGCCGGTGAAGCTGCTGAGGCCGGCCTGGATCCAGGTGTAGCCGGTGACGACTTTGGTTTTAGGCAGGTTGAAGTTTTTCATGATGCCGAGCGCTTCAGTATGCGATCCGAAGTTGGTGTGGAAGAAGCCGTGGGAGCCGGCGTTCTCGTAGGTGTAGGTGAAGGTTACCTCGTCGCCGATGGGGTCTTTCTTCAGGAAGCCGAAGGTGTGGCCGATGCCGATGTTCAGGTTGGCTCGGGGAACGAGGCCGGGGCGGTCGAAGTCTGAGCCGGGCATGATGAAGAAGTCTGTGGAGGTGCCGGCGTCTGCTTGGGCCGGCTGGGCTGTTGCGGACGGTATTTGGGCGGATGTGGCCTGAGCTGGCGGCGTCTGTGCGGAAAGTGGGCCCACGATCGTCAAGACGAGGGCGGAAGCGAAGATACCTCTGCGCAGGATCGAGCTTGCGATCATTTTCTTGAGCCTCATGGAAGAGAAGTTGATGGGTTGCAGAGCCGCTGGGGAAGCGGGTTCCGATGAGGTGATTCGAACAGCAGGTTAATAAAAGAGTTCTAAGGGAGGCATTGGGGATTGCATGATAGTCAGGGGTGCGAGGCCGGGGCGCAGGCGGTTTGCTCTTTCAGGGAGCAGTCTTGTTTCTCCAGCGAGCAGGCACGCTTTGAATCGTGGAGCTTCTTTTCGACAAACTCGCCGTAGAGGCAAGAGGATTCTTTGCGCCGCGCAGGATCGGTATCGAGCGAAATCCCCTTTTGATACCACTTATCAGCCAGTTCGAACTGACCGTCATAGTCATAAATTCTTCCCAGATCCCAGGCGTTGACCGGATCGTTGGGCGCAAGTTCGACCGCCTTCTGAAGATAAGATATGGCTTCCGAGTCCCTCTTGAGATACGACAGAAACGCCCCGATGTTTCCCGCGATATCCGGATTGTTCAAATAATGCTTATCGAGGACTTTCATAAAATCGAGCCCGGCCTCGTACTGCCGTAGCTCCGCGAGTTCAGATGAGTAGGCAAGCCAAATGTCCGGTGTGTCGCTTCCTTTGTAGGTGCTGCAACTCTCATCAAGGGCGAGCGCCATTTCCGTATAACGCCCTGATACCTCCAAGAGATGAAGACGGCCTTCGTGAATTGAGATGTCCTGCGGGGCGAGCTTGAGTCCCAGGTCGAGATGCTGAAGGGCCTCGTCAACGGCTTCTGGTGAGAAGCTACTTCTCATTGCCCCGCCGCCGGCATCGTCGCGTTCCAGCATCGTCATACTGTGACCGCAGAGGGCCGCATTGGCCAGGCATTTTTGGGCTTCCACCTGTTGCGGAATGTTTTTGGAATTGACAAATGGTTTGCATAGAGTCTTCGCTGCTTCGCAATCATTTTTATCAAGAAGCTTCGGCCAATCCGAGAGATTTCCAGTTTGTGCGATGCAACTGAGCGAAAGAAAAACAGGAACCAACACGAGAACACGGAATTTCATGATGGCGGAAACGTATCACAGATTGGAGCTCAGCGGGACGATTCTTGCTTCGAACTCGCCTTTGTCGGTGACGGTTAGCAGGGCGATGGTGATGGGTAGCTTGAAGCGGCGAGGGCCGCAACTGCCGGGGTTTAGATAGAGGACGCCCTTGCGGGTGTAGAAGTTGGGGACGTGGGTGTGGCCGGAGAGGACGGCGGCGAACCTTCCTGCCGCAGGGTCGAGGTGGAGCGTGTTGAGGTCGTGAAGCATGTAGACGTAGCGGGCCGCATGGTTCGGAATTTCGATGAGGGCGACTTCAGTTTCGGGAAGTTCGCTGCACGGGCCTTCGCGATCGACGTTGCCGCGGATGGCGGTGACTGGGGCGATCCGCTCGAGTTCACTGAGGATGGAGAATTTGCCAACGTCGCCGAGGTGGAGGATGCGCTCGACGCCGGCGAGGGCTGGGGCTACTTCGGGGCGGAGGAGGCCGTGAGTGTCGCTGATGACGCCGATTTTCATTGTGGAGAGTATCGCAGGTTAGCGGGGTTGGCCGCGCTTCGCGCTTGTTCGCGGAGTTATACAGAAGGGTCGAGTCAGAATAGGTTGAAGGCGCCGGTGAAGTCTTTTGGCCAAAGGACTTTGTAGGTGTCGTCGCCTTTTCTTTCGCGCATGGCGATGACGGCGCCTTCAAGATGATTGTGCTCACGCAGTTGATTAACAATGATTGGCTCGGCGATGGCGGCATCGACTACTTCACAGAAGATGTTGATGGTGCCGCTGCCTATGTCGCCGCCGTCGCAGTAGCCGAGGCCGGTGCGGCGAAGGCAGTTGGTCATGAGGTCTTCGATGGCGACGCGGCGCGTGTGGTCGTCGACCGAGCCCCAACGCTCAAGGCGATAGTGAATGACTACTTGGACGTCCTCTTCGAACTGTCGCGCGGTGAAGCCGCTTTTCTCGATTTGCTCAACTTCCTTGAGGATTTGGGTTGCGGCGCCGCGCTCTTTGAGATTGAAGGTGCGGGTCTGGCCGGGTTCGCCGACTTTGCCGCTGTGAATGAAGACGACGCCTGATTCCGTCCAGGAGTCCCAGTACTCCATGATGCCGTCTTTTGTCCGATAGACCTTGAGCTTCAGCATGGTTGCCTCAAGCAATTCAGGGAGGGATTGTCTGGGAGTTTATGGGCGGAGTCGGCGCGGCGTCAATCGGTCAGAGGTGATTCCAGCATGGTGCGTGGGCGATGTCCGGGCAGAGCGGGCCGTTAGTGTCGCGGATGGCGCCGATTCGCATTTGGTTACTCGATCGCGAGTTTTGAAGTTTACGAGGTAGCATCTTAGCGAGTTAGCCGCGCTGCGCCCGTGTTGGCGAGTTAGCAAGTTAACCCGAAGGTCAGAGGCCTAGTTCGAGACGGGTGCGGGGATCGAGGCGGTCGCGGAGGGCGTCCCCTAAGAAGTTGAAGCCGAGGACGGCGCCGGCTACCGCGAGGGCGGGGAAGAGAACAAGGTGGGGCGAATCGAAGAGGTGGGAGCGGGCGTCGTTGAGCATGGATCCCCAACTGGGCGCGGGTGCGGGGATGCCGAGGCCGAGAAAGGACAGCGTGGCCTCGGCGAGGATGACGCCGGCCATGCCGATGGCGGCCTGGACGACGATGGGCTGGATGATGTTGGGCAGGATGTGGCGGAAGAAGATGCGCAGGCCGCCGGCGCCGAGGGCTCGCGCGGCGTCGACGTATTCGCGGTCGCGGACGGCCATGACCTGGGCGCGGACGAGGCGCGCGTATCCGGCCCAGCCGCCGATGGCCAAGGCCAGTACGAGGTTGGTGAATCCGGGGCCGAGGAAGGCGGCAAAGGCGATGGCGAGAAGGATGCCGGGGAGGGCCAGGAAGGTGTTCATGGCAAAGGTGGTGAGGGCGGTGTCGATCCAGCCGCCGAGGTAGCCGGCGAGGCCGCCGATGCCGAGGCCGAGTGCAAGGGAAACGGTGACTACGCTGACGGAAACGGCGAGCGAAAGGCGAGCGCCCCAGAGCAGGCGGGAGAGTGTGTCGCGGCCGAGTTCGTCGGTTCCGGCCAAGTGAGCGGCGGAGGGGCTTTGAAGGCGGTGAAGCAAGTCAATGGCGGCGGGATTGTGGGGCGCGAGCCAGGGCGCGGAGAGGCCAGCGAGGACAAAGATGGCGAGCAGGAGCGCTCCGGCGGCGGCCAGGGGCTGGCGGCGCAGATGGCTAGGCAGCTTTCCCAAATTGGCACGTAGGTTCCTGGATTCAGAAAAAAGCATTGGCAGAGCCAGAATACAGCGACATGGGCGGGGGAGTGGGGTCCAATAAGGTATGGGGTTCTCAAGTTTGGGCAGGATGGGCTGCGTGGTGCTGGCTGGACTGGCTTTTTTGGCGCAGGCTGGGCTCGGTCAATACGGGCAGGTTCAGTATGGGCAGAGAAGCGAGCTGAAGGCTTTGCAGCCGGAAGCGGAGCAACTGCTGGCGTTGGCGAACCAGGCGCGGGCGGCGCATGGGGCCGGACCGTTGCGCTGGGATCCTGCACTGGGGATGGCTGCCCGGCAGCATTGCCTGCGCATGGCGGCGGAGGGTCCGATTTCGCATCGCTATGGGGGTGAGCTGGATCTTTCAGAGCGGGCCGGACATGCGGGCGCGCGCTTCAGCCTGATCGAAGAGAATGTGGCGATTGGACCAGATCCGGCTGCGATTCACGAGGAGTGGATGAACTCGCCGGGACATAGAAGCAACCTGCTCAATCCGGATGTGGACCGGGTGGGGATGGCACTGGTAGTGAGCCGCGGCGTGCTCTATGCAGTGGCCGATTACGCACGGGGAGTGGCGCAACTTACGGCGGCCCAGGTGGAGGCGACGGTGGCCGACCTGGTGCGCGTGAGCGGGGTTGCGGTTCTGCACGATCCTCTCACGGCGCGAGCTTATTGCACGGGTGAGCGGGGTGGGGACCAGCCAAGTTTTCTTATGCGCTGGCAGGATGCGGACTTGAGTCATCTGCCTCAGGCGTTGGTGGACCGGCTGGCGTCGGGGAAATATCGCGCGGCTGCGGTGGGCAGTTGTCCGGCGGAGAATTTGGAAGGGTCGTTCTCGGCTTATCGGGTTGCGGTGCTGTTGTATTAGAGCGGCGGGGTTGAGAGGCCGAGCCGCCTCTTCATGGCCGGTGCATGATGAAGGGAACCATTACTGAAGCCATGCCGGCAGCGGTGGCAGCCTGGATGCCGAGGAGGGTGTCTTCAAAGACGAGGCAGTCTTTGGGAGCGACGCCGAGTTTTTCAGCGGCGAGCAGGAAGCAGTCGGGGGCGGGTTTGGGCAGCTTGTAGTCGCCCGCCGAGACTACGGCGTCGAATTTGTCGAGCAGGCCGACGGTGGTGAGCGAGCCAACAACTGAATCTCGGCGGCTACCGGAGGCGACTGCGAAGGGGATTCGGCCGTATTGCGCGGTGATGTGCTCCACGACTTCAGGGATGGCTTTGAGGCTGGGAAGCTGGGCGAGATAGAGGGATTCCTTGCGCGTGGCGAGGGATTCGATGGGCATGTTCAGCGAGTAGATTTTGTTGAGGTCGGCGATGATATTGCGGACGGGTTTGCCGCCCCAGGAGTAGAAGAGGTCTTCAGGGAAATCGCAGTTCCATTCGGCAAGAGCGGCTTTCCAGGCGCGGTAGTGAAGGGGCATGGAATCGACGACGGTGCCGTCACAGTCGAAGATGTAGGCGCGGAAGTCGCCGGCGGGGATTTCAAGTTGCATCTTTCTTTTTTTCTCCGGAGTTGAGTGCAGCGTGACGATGAATGTTGGTGACTGCGAGGGCTGAAGGCAGCTTCCAAGGTTCGTTGCAGGAGTTCCCAAGTGCAACCGCAGGTCACATTCGACTACGGTCAGGGCAGGCATTCGACTCGCTGCGTCAGGGTGGCAGCTCATTTTGGATACTAGCTTGGGGCTCGGGACATTAGCACGCAGGTGCAGGGTCGGTGGCGAGTACGGCGCATCCGCCTTCGCCTGGTTTGGTGGGCTCCATGTTGAGGGCGTTGTTAAATCGGTTGAAGTAGTTGAAGAGGCCGATGGCGCAGAGGAGTTCGACGATTTCACCTTCGGAGTAGAAGCTGCGGAGTTCGGCGAATTGAGCGTCGGAGACGGTGTGGGCGTCGTGGGTGACGGTTTCAGCAAGGCGCAGGGCGGCTTTTTCGGCGGGCGTGAAATCGTCGCGCTGGGGCCAGTCGGCAAGGTGGGCGAGCTGGTCGTCGGACCAGCCGAGGCCCCTGGCGAGGAGGGTGTGGCTGGCCAGGCAATAGGGGGTCACATTGACCTGGCTGGTGCGGACGATGATGAGCTCCTTCAGTTTTGTTGAGACCGTGCCCGTATTGAGAACAGCACCAAAATGGGCCTGCATGGTGGCAAAGATTTCCGGCCGATGGGCCATGACGCGGAACATATTGGGCACATTGCCGCGCTGTGCAAAGGCTTTGTCGTAAAGGGAGGCCATTTCGGGCGTTACTTGGCTACGGTCAAGCCGGGAGATTCTGGACATTTGCCATCCTCATTTGTGGTCTTGCAGGGTTCACCTTATGGTATCGCCCAAGGGCGGGTTTCCGCACCCTGCGCCGCTCACTCTGCTACCTTTGTATTGGACAATTTAAGGAAAAACACTCCTCAGTAGCTCAATGGCAGAGCATTCGGCTGTTAACCGAAGGGTTGTAGGTTCGAGTCCTACCTGAGGAGCCAAAGAATCAAGCACTTACAGCCACCTTCCCAAACGACTTCGCCGAACTTCGCCGAATTACATTTAGACCTTTCAGGTTCCTCCCCTTCAGACCCAAATCTTCCTCCGGCATCCTCCAGTCGCCGAGCACCGCTGACGTGCGCGAGTTCACTGCGGCGAGGACGCTCTGTTCGATCGTCTGAACGTAAACATCGCCCGTCGTCTTGATGCTCGCGTGCCGCAACATGCCTTGCGTGTCCTTCAGCGTTCCGTGCTTCTGCATGTCGGTTCCCAGTGTCCGGCGCATTACCTGAAAGGTGACGAGCCGGTCGGGGATTCCCAGCTTTCTGGCGATCGGACGGACGCGCCATTTAAGGAAGTTCTTTCCCCACCGCGGCACCGGCTGCCCTTTCCGTTCCCCCCGTCCGAACGTGGGGAACATCAGGGCCTCCGGCGATGAGTCCTTGGAGAGCCTCCGCCAAGCCTCGATGACCGGCCGCACTTGCTCCGGAACCGGTATAGGCGCCTTGCTCTGCTTGGTCTTCAGCCGACCGCTGTAAAACTGCCCCTCGTAAGCCGTCCCGTAGGGCAGAAGTGCTTCGCCCGTCCAGGACTTCCATTGCAGCCCCATAACCTCGCTCGCGCGAGGACCACAGAAGATTCCCACCTGCAGCAAACAGAGATCGTGCATGTCCTCAGTAGCGTAGACCAGGCCCAGAATCTGTTCCTGCGTCATCACCGGCTTTTCGACCGCTTTGGTCTGAGGCATCTTCACTCCTTCTCCGGGATCATCCGTCAGGAACTTCTGCTTTCGGGCCATCGCGGTTATCGCGCGAATGTTCGAGAAGCAGGATCGAACGACTGACTCGGAAAATC
>JBEKET010000035.1:0-55159 GCA_050013695.1 Occallatibacter sp. | reverse complement strand
GTACGCTCGGAGGCAGCAAATAAGCCTGATCCGGGCTGTAAACCTTGAATCGCGACATGCTTCTCTTGTCGCCCAACCCGCATGTGAATTACAAGTACCTTGTGTAGTTCTCACGCGGACACCAAAGCCCGTTCAATTGAGGGCGATTTTCGGCACGACTGAAGTCATGCCCTGATACAAGACACTGATACAAGACACTGATACAAGACATTTGAGAAATGCGATTAGGGCGAGTTCTTGTGCTGGCTGCTAATGCGGCTTTGCCGCGCGGCGCATGGCGACGAAATGCCACGCGATGGTGCCGAAGACGGCTACCAGCGACACGGGCAGAAGCAGCGGCGATAAACCGAGCGCCTGATGGCGGGCTGAGTTGATGGTGGCCGCCTGAATCCAGACGAACAGGCAGACCAGTTCTACCTTGAGCCAGGTGACCATGCTTACCGCCAGTTTTTCGAGGCGCGAACGGTTTTGCGGCGTCACGCGAACGGGAAAATTGAAGGCCGAGGGAAACTGCGAGACGACCGTGATGGCCAGATAGAGCGCCAGCGCCAAACCAGGAACGAAAAGCAAAGTAGCGGGTGTGCCCCATGCGTTGGGATTGCCGGCCAGGTCGAAGTGTGTGGGGATTCTGTCTGGGAGCCGGTCGGGGCCGCGTAGGGCGCTGTAGGTGATCCAGAACAAGACCGCCAGAGCGATGATGCCGATGGCTTCGAGGGTTTTGCGCATGGGGTTGTTTCCTGGGAGGGATTTTAATTGAAAGGATTGATCTGGGACGCTGACAATTGCATGGAAAGGCGCATTCGGTAGTGGGGCGGATTTCGGGTTGGTGACAAGCTGCAAAGTTCGTACTCCTCCGGCGCCGGGGCTCAGCTATACTGAGCCGCGCCGGGGATTCTCGTGAAAATACAGTTCGAGACGGGCCATCGATTCCGATTGCTGTTGCCGCTTATCATGACCGGCCTGCAGCTAGGATTGCTGGCGGCGAGCCTGATCGTTCACCGCGAACCGTGGGTTTTGCCGGTTCCACCAGAATCAAAGGCGCAAAGCCAGGCAGATTGCTCTGGCGAGGATTGCACTGTTACGTTCAGCCCAAATCCTCCAGAGTTGCGTGCCGGCAGAATTCTGAAGATGGCATGGGTGGCCAACCTTCCTGCTGTTTTTCTTGGAGCTCTCCTTCGCACTGTTGCTGTTCTCATTAACTTTCCTAACCCACCGGGAGAGCCGACTGAGATTGCATTCAGCGTGATATTCGTGCCGTTGATCTGGTATCGGGTTGGAAGCTGGATGGATGGTCTTTCGGTGGGCGGAATTGTAGGAGAATCCACTCAGTCCCGTAGAAAGGTCATGTGGACAGGCCTGGCGAGAGTCCTTGTCTGGTTCCTATTCGCCGTGCTTCTGCTTAGCCTTCTTTTTGAGAGTCATCGTGAATCCATCGAGACAAGGTTCGTGCTGGTGGTTGCGATCGTCTGGGCGGGGGCATATCTGGCGGGTGGATTCATGGGGGACCGTCGAAGAATGGCGCAGCTTCGTGCTCCTGCTGATGGTTGACCTACAAGGAAGAAACCACTCCACTCCCGCTCTCGTAGAACCTGCGTCTGTTCCCTCTTCCGCGTGATATAACCGGGGTAAAGCCCAGGCGAGAACGAGATGCCTTCCTCGAGGAGTGTGTGTTGAATATGTCTTTGACAACGAGAACTGCGCGCCTATTGGCTGCGCTGGTGATGTTGATTGCAGCGTTTGGAATGCGGCCCGCAACCGCACAGCAGGCTGTCCCCGAGCAGCCGGATAAGTACACCTGGCTGGAGGATATTTACGGCCAGAAGCAACTTGACTGGGTGAAGGCGGAAGACGCAAGAACCGCAGCGGTCATAGAGAAGGACCCGCACTTTGCGCCGCTTGAGGCCGAGGCGCTGAAGGTGCTCGATTCTCCGGAGCGGCTGGCTGCGCCGCAGTTTCGCGGCGACACGATCTACAACACATGGCGGGATGCGGAGCATGTGCGCGGGATTGTGCGCCGCACATCGCTCAAGGACTATCTGACCGCCGAGCCGAAGTGGGAGACGGTGCTGGACTACGATGCGCTGGCCAAGACGGACAAGATGAGCTGGGTGGGACGGGGTCTGATATGCCTGCAACCGGCCGATGAGCTTTGCCTGGTGGGGCTTTCGAACGGCGGTGAAGACGCGGTGACGCTGCGCGAGATGGACTTGAAGACGGCGAAGTTTGTGGATGGCGGGTTTCAGTTGCCGCGCGGCAAGCAGACCGTTGCCTGGGAGGATAAGGACACGCTGCTGGTGGCGCGCGACTGGGGTCCGGGCACCATGAGCGAGGCCGGCTACGCGATCAGCATCCGCGAATGGAAGCGTGGCGAGCCACTGGAGAGCGCCAAAGAAGTGTTTCGCGGAGATACCAAGGACAATGGATATGGCGATGTTCCGCGCGTGTTTACCGACGGGCAGGGACATCGCGCGGTTGTGATTGAGCGCAATCGGACGACGTTTGAGCGCGACATTTATCTGCTGCTTCCGGGCGGCGTGAAGAAGCTGGGATTGCCGGCCAAGTCGAACGTGGCGGGGCTGCTGGATGGGCAGCTTCTGGTGAGCCTGGACGACAATTGGACGCCGGAGGGCGAGAGCAAGACCTATGCTCCCGGATCGGTGGTTGCGCTGAGCCTGGAGGCGGTGAAGAAGGACCCGGTGCATCTGAAGCCGACCGTGGTCTTCGCGCCCACCGCGCAGGAGTTTGAGCAACAACTGGCGACGACAAAGAATCACATCCTGCTGACTACGCTCGAGCATGTGCAGGGGCGCGCTTATGTTTACACGCGCGGTGCTGATGGGAAATGGACGCGCAAGCGGCTGCCGGTTGAAGACAACCTGAGCGTGGGGATTGTGACGGCGAGCCATACGGACGATAAGTTTTTCATGGCGCTGAACGGGTTTCTGACGCCGCCGTCGCTGTTTCTGGGGGATGCGGCGGATGGATCGCTGAACCTGGCGAAGTCGCAGAAGTCGCTGTTTGACGCGAACGGCCTGACGGTGGAGCAGTTGGAAGCGACGTCGAAGGATGGAACCAAGGTGCCGTACTTCATCGTGCATCGCAAGGATCTGAAGTATGACGGATCGAATCCGACACTGCTGACGGCTTATGGCGGGTTCCAGGTTCCGTCGACGCCGAGCTACTCGGCGGTGAATGGCGCGCTGTGGCTGAACCATGGCGGGGTTTATGTGCTGGCAAATATCCGCGGCGGCGGCGAGTTTGGGCCGGCGTGGCATGAGGCTGGACTGAAGACTCATCGTCAGCGGATTTACGACGATTTCTATGCCGTGGCGCAGGATTTGGTGGCACGCAAGATTACTTCAACGCCGCACCTGGGCATCATTGGCGGATCAAATGGCGGGCTGCTGATGGGTGTGGAGTTTACCGAGCACCCGGAGATGTGGGGCGCAGTTGTGATTCAAGTGCCGCTGCTGGACATGCTTGCCTATGAACATCTGTCGGCGGGCGCGTCGTGGGTGGGCGAGTATGGGTCGGCTTCGGTGCCTGAGGAGCGCGCATTTCTGGCGACGATTTCGCCGTATAACCAGCTCAAGGCGGATGTGAATTATCCTGAGCCGCTGATTTTTACTACCACCAAGGACGATCGTGTTGGACCGGTCCATGCGCGCAAGTTTGCGGCACGCATGGAGGAGTTTCACAAGCCGTTTCTCTATGACGAGATTACCGAGGGTGGGCACGGGGCGGGCGCGGACAATAGGCAGGAAGCTCGGACGCGAGCGGAGTATTTCACTTATCTGATGATGAAACTCTTTAACTGACCACCTACGCTGAGTTTGGTGAAAGGTAGAGGATTCCCCGGTCTCAAAATCGGGCATCAACTCACTTGACTCAGTGTAACGAGGACACGTTCATTCTCGCTGGTAAAGTTGTAGACATTCTGAGCGCCCATCTAAACCCTTACGAAGCGGAGGCTGCCTGTGCAATGGCGCTGGCTGTAGCAGTCTGCCGAGTTAAGCAGTGGCCTTTCCGGGGGCGTCTTGAATCGAAACCATTGCCTGAAGGATTGCGGGCTTCCCATCAGTGCCAGTAAACACGGCTGGGCCTCCTAGCGGTTGCATCTGGTCATACTTAATCATGCGGTTGACCTCATCAATCAATGCTGTTTCGCTGTCGGCGCTCACGAGGTAGTATCTATTCACTCTTTCGCTCATAACCGTCTCCTGATGTGAGGATAATTCGGATGGAAGATTCTAAACGGGAAACCGGGGAAAATGGCTCTTACTTGACTCAGTGTGAGGCGGTTGCGATTGTTAATTTAGCTTTTCGGTTCGGGGCAGGTCTTGAAGAAGCCCTTCGCCGTAGGCGGCAATCCCATCCCCTTCTAGGGCTTGCCACATCTCTGAATACATCTGGTGGACCTGCTTCCGCCTTTCGGGATCGGCCTTTGCCTCGGCAACCTGCTCCGTTAAAGTCGGGAAGTTAATTTCGCTGCTTTCTAGAATTGCAGCGAAGTAGACTTGATTCTCTATGGTGAGGTCTTCGATCACGGTCCCGAATCTACGAAGAGTCTCTTTGAAGTGCTCAAACTGCATGAAAGGCTCAGTCATTTTTAGGCTTCGCTTTGTCTTTAGCTTGTTTCTCGGCCTCAAGTCTCCGCTTCAGTTCCTCAGGCGAGACCTTGATTACTTTCCGCATTAGATTGTCCAGGTTGTCTTTGCCGCTCATGGGGAGATTGTACTCGGATTTTGTAGCCTTAACGCACATTCTGCCTTATACTTCGCGCAACGGAGTCGCCATGTCGAATTGGATTGACGATCTAAAGGAACAGGACGTGCAGCATCAAGAGCACTTATCTAGTATGAATGCGATACGTCTTCACAATGCAAACGTGGTTCGCGCTAAAGCTCCGGCACTATGGAGCCTGTTGATTATCCAAATCGAAGCATATTTAGAACAACTGAGAGCGTCTTTTCCGCACGACATGACGCGCCAAGCCGATCTAATCAAGCGGGGAGATTCTTACACCCTCCAAGGGAAAAAGTTGCCACTCTCCGTTATGAAACTGACCTTAAATCTCGATGGAAGTTGCATCAACATTTCGCAGGGAATTAAGCATGAATTCGCGGATCGCCCGACCCTAACGCCGTCAAAGCCTATAGATTTCAAAGTCACGAACGATGAAGATGTGGTGTTTTTCTGGAAGGATTGGAACTACGCTGACCCAAGCCTCATAGCAGAACAACTTGTCAAAATCGCTTGCAGGCTGCATTAGCAGGAACACGTTAGCGCGTAATCAATTCCTGATACGTCAATCTCTTTCCGGTAGTCCCATTGAGCAGCTTGGCAAACCGCTGCTCTTCTGTGACCTTCAAACCCTTGCGGGAGTTGAACCGGAAGACCTGCTCGGCAACGTATCCCTGTAGATGCTCAGGCGACACTTGGATATAGGTTCCCTTGACGCAACGTTTCAAGAGACTCCAGAAGTTTTCTAGGCCGTTTGTGTGGACGCGGCCTGAGACGTATTTGGTGGCATGGTCAACGTACTGGTGGGTGTAATCCGGCAAGCCTCTGTAGGAGTGCAGATCGTCCGTGTAGAGCGTGGAACCTGGGGCGACGTGCTTCTTGATTTCGGCGTGTAGTTGCGGTCTACGGTGATTGGCTACGACCATTGCCCGAACGGTTCCGCCGCGCTGTAGGATGCCCATTACCGGGGTTTTGTCATGGACTCCACCCTTGACGATTCTCTGTTTACGTTTGGCGACGTGCATATTCTGGGCTTTCCCACCAATGTAGGTTTCATCGCACTCGACTTCATCGAACAGCGGTTCGGAGTGGGAATCCTCTTGAGCGGCTGTCCTGAGCCGATGGAGCATGAACCATGCCGACTTCTGAGTAATCCCGATGGTTCTGGCGACCTCGTGACTACTGATCCCGTTCCGGCAGTTGCCAATCATCCACGCCACGATGAGCCATTTGCCTAAAGGCAGAGGCGAGTCCTCAAAGATGGTTCCCACCTTTACAGAGAACTGCTTTTTGGGGTGATTCGCCTTGCACTGGAAAACGGATCTGGTAGGCATCCACGTTACTTCCGCAGAACCGCAATTAGGGCACTTTACAGCCCCGTCAGGCCATCGCAGCCGAATCATGTAGTCGATGGCATTCTGAGAGTCCGAGAAGTGCTCAAAAGCCTCTTGGAGCGTATTTAAGGGCATAGTGTCTCCGTTATGCTTGGAGTGAGGTGCGTATGGACGAGGAAATTACGGAAAGAGAGTTGTGGCTCGCTAAGGCAATTTGTCAGCTTCTTGGTCAAGAGAAGACAAAGGATGAGATTGAGTATGCGTTTTACTGGGCAGCACGATTAGCGAAGAATGCGATTGATTCACCTCCCGCTGATTGACGCCGTAGAGAAACTGAACTGGTTTCATCCAATCCATCGTCCTTTGCAGGAGAGCTATCCATTCGCCGCGTTTTGTGTTTTTGACGTTTGCTTCAAGGTATTCCAGCAATCCGGCTACCTCAGGATCGTTGGCTTCTACCGTCAGGCGGATTATCGTTTCTTTGTCCACTGAGCCTAGTATGTCAGTGCCCAAAATCGAGACCGGGGGAACCCGCTTCATCGTCTCCCTGGTCCCCAAGTGCGAGGGACCAGGAGCACCCACGATTCTTACACAATGTTTATGACTTCCGGAGTAACTTAGTTATCGTGCGTTTGACGGTTGTTGGCCGGGAAAGGACGGGCCAGGGATCAGAATGACGTCGGTATTCTGGAAGTTGATTGCAACATTTCTCGTCTCGCTGCTTCTGTTTGAAGTGATGGTGACGGGGTTCCACCAGCTCAATCTGCCGAGCGATCGAGCTGTGATGGTGGGCGTGGGCTTACTGCTGAGCGTGGCAGTGGGTGGTTTCTTCAGCCTCGGAAGAATCTGGAAAAGACTATGACTCTCTTTGGTGAGGTAGTGGGCCCCGGCACTGGCCGGGGCATTGATGACGTGTTTGCCAAATTTGGCCGCCGCTGGGTGAAGCTTGGCGTGATGGTTGTGGTATCGCTGATCGTCTTGTCGATTTTCATGAACTATGTGGCGTCGATCAAGCGCATTGGCGCTGGCTACGTCGGCGTTGAGGTGCTGCTGAGCGGGTCGCAGCGTGGAGCGTCGGAGATCCCGGTGCGTACGGGCTGGGTGTTCTACAGCCCGCTGCGCAGCCAGATCATCGAGTTTCCTACGTTTGTGCAGACGGTGAAGTGGACGCATGACTTGAACGAGGGCCGCGCGGCGAACGAGGAGATGAGCTTCAACTCGAAGGAGGGAATGGAAATCTACTCGGATGTGTCGCTGAGTTATGCGATTGACCCCAAGCAGGTGCCGGATTTTTACGTGAAGTATCGTGTGAACGATCTCGATCTCTTCACGCACGGCATTCTGCGCGATGTAGTGCGCAATTCGCTGAACGAAGTAGCTTCCACTTACAGCGTAGAGCAGATCTACGGTGAGCAGAAGGCGGAGTTCATCGATAAAGTGCAGGCAGTCATTCAGCGGAAGATGGAATCGGTGGGCGTGCTGATTCAGCAGTTCGGCTTCATCGGCGCTCCGCGCGTACCGCAGGTGATTGCGGAGGCAATCACGGGGAAAGCGCAGGCAATTCAGGATGCCGAGCGCGCACGGAACGAGCTGGCGAAGACGCAGGCTGAGGCGGCGAAAGAAATTGCCGCCGCGGAAGGCGATGCGAAGGCTGCCGTGACGCGCGCGCAAGGCGAGGCCGAGGCAAACAGGATTCGCCAGAGCTCGCTCACGCCGCAGCTTCTGGAGCTTCGTAAGATCGAAAACCAGAAGGAGCTGATTGAACGCTGGAACGGACAGCTTCCGACTGTGCAGGCTGGGAACGGCACGATGCTGATGGAATTGCCGAAGAGCAACTAAAGTAACTGTCAACGACCTTCAAACGACATCCCCGGAATCGCGGCATGCGAGTCCGGGGATTTTTGTTGCTGATGGACCTGTCGCTTAGCCGAAGCGGGCGCGCTTGACGGTCTGGCGGAAGTCTTCGCCGGTCATTTCTACGCGGACACACATTTCGGCGAGGCGGGAACGCATGCGGTCGCCGATGCGGTCGCCCAGAGTTTGCTCGCGGGCCGCGCGCTCTGCCTCGGATTGGCCGCCTCCACCTGCCGCGAGATCAGGGTAGTTGGTGGTGATGATGGTGGTTTGCTTGTCGTTGTAGCGGGTGTTGAGAATCAGCGCGACGGTATCCCAGACCCACTCATTGGGCTTTTGCGCGCCCAGGTCGTCGAGGACAAGAACCTCGGCGGCGAAGACTGGTTTGAGCAGCTCGAGTTCGGTGGTGTTGACGGCAGGGTTGTAGCTGTTCTGGATGCTCTTGAGCAGTTCGCGATAGTCGCAGAAGAGGCCTTTGACGCCGCGTTCCTGAACCAGGCGGCGCAGCACGCCGACGGCGAGATGGGTTTTGCCTACGCCGATGGAGCCGGTGAAGAGCAGGCCTTTGCCGGCGGTGTCGACGGGATAGGCGTCGACGAAGCGGCGCGCGGTGAGGTGGGCGCGGCCCAGCGAGGAGTCGGCGCCACGAAAGGCGGTTTCGTAACCGTCGAGGGTGTAGTGGCGATAGCGCTCGGGGATGTGCGCGGCGGCGAGGCGGCGCTCTTCGCGGACCATTTCCTGACATTCACAGGGGCGGGAAACCCAATGGCCGCTCTCATCGACAACACGGACCAGGCCGACTCCATCGCAGATTGTGCAGACACTCATCTGACTTCAAGCTTAGCGGAAAGGCAGGCTGGGTGCGGCGGTGCAGGTCTGGGGGCGGAATGTGGAAAAAGGGGCCAAGAGGCCAGGGACTAAAGGACTAGGGAATAAGGGATTGCGGGGTTCAGTGTAGATTATTGAACGGGGAACAAAGTTGGGAGAAACTTTCCGATGAATCGAATGATTTTACGTGCGGTCCTCTTTACAGGCGTGATTGTTGTCGGGGCTCTGACGCTTTCCCGACTCACTGCGCAGGAGCCGGCTAGCTTGCCGGAGACGAAGGCGCCGGCGCCAGTTCAAGCTGCGCCTTCCACGACCGCGCCTGCGCTTTCGCCCAGTGGGCATCCGCTGAATGACTATTGGATTGCTCACGATAAGCAGATTCTGACTGACTTCGGCTGGCTGGCGCACTTTAAAGAGGCGAATATGAAGCTGGGACCGCCTGCGGCGGGCGAAAACCGCGTGGTTTTCATGGGCGACTCAATCACAGCGGGCTGGCATCTGGACGAGTCCTTTCCTGGGAAGCCGTACATCAACCGCGGCATTGGCGGGCAGACTACTCCGCAGATGCTGGTGCGGTTTCGGCAGGATGTGATCGACCTGAAACCGAAGGTGGTGGTGATCCTGGCGGGCATTAACGACATTGCCGGAAACACTGGACCCATGACCCTGGAGCAGACTGAAGACAACCTGGCTTCGATGGCGGAACTGGCGCGGGCGAACCATATCCGTGTGGTGCTGTGCTCGGTGACGCCGGCATTCGATTTTCCATGGAGTCCGGGGATGACGCCGGCTCCGAAGGTGATTGCTCTGAATGAATGGATCAAGAGCTATGCGCGTGAAAAGGGCGACGTTTATGTGGATTACCACTCGGCGATGAAGGATGGGCGGGACGGACTGCCGGCCTCGCTGAGCAAGGACGGGGTGCATCCTCTGCCGGCCGGGTACGCGGTGATGACGCCGCTGGCGGAGGCGGGGATTGAGAAGGCGGAAAAGACAGGGACTGAGGGACTGGGGGATGGGGCTTTATCCAGCATTGCAACGAGGCCCAACACTCCGCTTTCGCAGTGAAAGGGAGGATCGGTGCAACGATTGAATCTGCAGCCAGAGTTTGCCACTCTACGCGATGAAGAACCGACAGCTACTTTCACAGCCCAGGTACTGGGACCTGGTGGAGAGCCGGTTGCCAACGAATTAGTCCGTATCACTCTTTCTCCAAGTACAGAGTTGCCAATTCGATGCGACGTTGTGATTGGCAAATTGGTTGACCGGCCTGAACCTACCGCCGTCATCGTCCTCACGAATGAGATGGGCCAGGCGGCTATACGCGTGGAGTTGAAGGGAATCCCCACGGAGCAAGAGAACATGGCGGTAACCGCCGAAACCGAGCCTGGCGAGTTCGACCGTGAACGAGCACATGCCCTGCTGTTGATTTTGCCGCCCGCGACTCATTCCGGGCTGACTTCCAGCGCTCCCAAGCAACCGGCGGGAATGCCGTGTCCACAGTGCGGTCACCTGATTGAGTTCAGCGTCGAGGAACTGCTCCGGCGTTGCTTCTTCCGTTGCATGCATTGCGGGCTGGAGCTCAGATTGAACGGTTAGCCACCCTGCGACTGGAGTGGGGGACGGAGCAATTGCCTTTCCACCCAAATGTCCTTACAATAGATGAGGAAGATTGTAGGAAAGGTCTGTCTCTAGCGATGCCCAAGGAAAAGATTCATCCCAATTACGCCGCGGTGCGGGTGTTGTGCGCCTGCGGGAACAGTTTTGAAACCCGTTCGACCCATAAGGGCGACATTCACGTGGAAATCTGCTCGAATTGCCATCCGTTCTTTACCGGCAAGCAGCGGCTGGTGGACACAGCGGGCCGTGTCGAGCGGTTCCGCCGCAAGTATGCCAAGGCGAGCGAAGTAACGGCAGCCAAGTAACCGACGCCGAAGTTAAACGGACTGGACGATTGGGCCTCCGCCGCGGCGGGGGCCTAGTTGCGTAAGAGCAGCTTCTAGCTTTTAGCTTCTAGCTATTAGCTCGGTTGTCCTGGTGATTGCAGCTTGCGACTTGACTATTGAAGTGCAGGAAACGCGATGGGTATGAGAAACACGAAACGATCCATTCAGTCCGCGGTTACGATTGATGGTGTGCCGCTGATCTGGCGGCTGCACCGCGAACAGAACTGGAGCGACGACCAGAATCCGACGGGGCTGGCCATTCATGTGCAGGTGGTGGGGCCGGTGCGGCGAGAGCTTTATCTGGAGTATCCGGCGGTTCGGAAGGAATCGAATGGAATGATTGGGCCGGTGTTGACGGTACGGATTCCGATTTCGACGGCGAAAGTGGCTGAACATATTCGTGAGGCGATGGCGGCGGGTTGGGACCCGGAGTCACGTGGGAAGCCGTTTGTTTATCACGTGGGGGAGCTGCCGAGTTGAGGCTTGCGTCGAAGGAGTCGTAGTGGAAATCCCGAAAAGCAGCCGCAGGTCCTTCGACTCCGTTTGACGCAAAGAACGCGTCAAACTCCGCTCTGGATGACAGATTTTTTCTAATATTAGCTTTGGAGACTCGGCCGTAGTTGGAGAACCAAATTCATGGCTGGCAAGGGCTTTACCGTGAAGAAGGATTGGGACAACCCCAAAGAGCACCAGATGCCTGCGGAGACGCGGGTACCAGCCGAGGTGCGCGTGGGGAAAGTGCTGGTGTCTCCGGCTACCGTGCTGGCTCCCATGGCCGGGGTTACCGACACGGTGTTTCGGCGCTTTATCCGGCATGCGAGCTTGTTTACGAGTTGTAAGGTGCCAGTTGTAAGTTGTCAGTCGTCAGTTGGCGGTGAGACGAGCGAGGGGATTGAGTCTACGGTCACGAATGCGCAGTCGGGCTGTGGGCTGCTGATGACAGAGTTTACTTCGGCGGATGGGCTGGCGCGGATGCGGGAGTCGAAGCGTCGGCGGTACCTGACTTTCTATGACGACGAGCACCCGATCGGGGCGCAGCTATTCGGATCGAATGCGGAGACGCTGGCTGAGGCGGCGCGGATTGTGGAGGAGACTGGGTTCGACACGGTTGATTTGAACCTGGGCTGCCCGGCGAAGCGCGTGGTGGGGTGTAATGGCGGTTCTGGGCTGTTGCGGGATCTGCCGAAGATCGGCGAGATATTTCGGACAGTGCGCAAGGCGGTGACGATTCCCTTCACCGTCAAGTTCCGCATGGGGTGGAACGAGAAGCAGATTGTGTGCGTGGAACTGGCGCGGATGGCCGAGGCGGAGGGGCTGAACGCTGTGGCGCTGCATGCACGGACCCGCGAGCAGGGCTACAGCGGGCAGGCGCAGTGGGAGTGGATTGCTGCGATCAAGCAGGCGGTGAGCATTCCGGTGATTGGGAATGGCGATATTCGCACGCCGGAAGACGCGGCGGCGATGGTGGCGCAGACGGGATGCGACGCGGTGATGATTGGGCGCGCGGCGCCGGCAAATCCGTGGATTTTCAGGCAGATTGCCCAGTACACGGCGACCGGCAGGTACGAGCGGCCCACGGTGGAAGACCGGTATCGCATGATTCGCGCGTATTTCCAGATGCTGCTGGATGAGCATGAGGCGACGAAGGATTTGCCTCGTGCCGAACGGATGGGCGAGACAGCGGGCAAGATGAAACAGTTTGCGACCTGGTTCACCCATGGAGTGCCGGGCGGAGCGAAGCTGCGAGCGGCCATCTACCAGGCGCGGACCGGGGAGGAAGTGCTGGCCCAGGTTGAGCTGTTTTTTGAGGCACGCGCGGCGGAGGATGCGGTGGCCGGTTCTGCTGGTGGAGATCAACGGGAGGACCTGGCGGAGGCCTTTCCGGAATCCGCGCTGGTGTGCGATTAAGGAAGAATCTTAGAGGGATTTAGCAAACCAACGCTGTGCAGGCATGTGCCTACGTTTGTGGTATCTACAGTCGAGAATTCTAGGTATATAGTGGACTCATTCCACATGGAAGGGCTCGTCTGGCGGACCGTGGCGCGAAAGCTGAAAGAAGCATTTCTGGCCTGGATGTGCGGTTTGGCCGCAGTCAGTTTAGTTGTGCCCATCAGCCAGGCCCAACGCTACAGCTTCAGTAAGACCACCGAGGGACTGGGAAACCTCAACATCAACTGCCTGGCTGAGGACCGCACCGGCTACCTTTGGGTGGGCACTGAAAACGGTCTTTACCGCTATGACGGGAGCCAGTTCAAGCAGTACGGAGCAGCCGAGGGCCTGGGCGGCCACACCATTCAAAGCCTGTTTGTTGGATTGGACGGGACGCTGTTTGTGGGGACCACGAATGGCATCTTCTTTCAGCTGCAGAGCGGGAACTTCGGCGAAATTAAGCCTCCGGGAGCTGTGAAGCAGTTTTCGCAGAGGGTTGGGAGCGTCTTTACCGCGATTGCGCCGGACCAGGTTGTGACGGCGGACCGGAGCGGGGGCTTTCTGCTGCGGCATATCGAGCCCGACCGCTGGGCAGCTGAGCCTTTGCACCTGGACGGAATGAATATCTGGAGCGTGGCGACCGCAGCGGGGGGTGTCCTTTGGTACGGGTGCGACCACGATCTGTGCAGGCGGGTGGACGGCAAGACAACCCACATGGGCGCGGCTCTGCACTTGCCCGACGATCGATGGCTTCATCTGCTGTTCGATCGTAACGGGCAACTATGGATCAGCGGCTTCGATCACCTGGGCGAGGTGATTGCGGCGGAGAATCGATATGACGCGCACGACCTGCCCGGCCGCTCGAACGATGCGCCCTATCAGGGGCTGGCCGAAGACACGCGGGGGCGCATTGTCTCTTCGCAGGGCCCGGACCTGGGGCTTTTGGAGAAGGGACAATGGCGCATGGTGACCGCGCGCAACGGTCTCACGCACAACGATATTTCGGCGCTTTTTGTGGACCGCGAAGGTTCCATCTGGATGGCGATGGTGGGCCACGGCTTGATGCGCTGGGTGGGCCAGGACCGCTGGGAAGGCTACACCGCCGCGGACGGATTGAGCGACGACATTGTGTGGGCGACGCTGCGCGACAAGAGCGGGCGTTTGTGGATTGGGACTGAAAGCGGCGTGGACTACATTCCCGCTGGCGGAGACACACCGAGAGCGTGGCAAGCGCACGGCATCCAGACTGCGCGCGCGGTCTCGCTGGCCGAAACCACGGACGGGAGTATCTGGATGGGGAGCGCGGCGGGAGCCCTGGTCCGGATCGACCCGCAAACGCTGGCTGGATCGCAATGGAAGGTGCCGGAGGTTTACCGGGTACTGAGCGATGGCGGGCATCGGCTGTGGATAGCCACAACGGGCGGGCTTTACGTGGTGGATACCGCGGGGGAAAATCGTACACCGCAATTGGTGGAGGACGCCTCAATCCCCGATCCGAAAAGGCGCTTCACTGACCTGGCGCTCGATCCGGCAAAACACTTATGGGCAGCATCCGATGAGGGACTTTTTCGGCTGGACGGAAACGGCTGGCACCGGATCGATCCCGGACTGTCGGGGATAAATCCTCTGGAGATTGCAGCCGACCAGCGGGGCAATCTTTGGGCAGCGGGCGCTTTTGCCGGCATTCGGCGGCTTAGGATCAGCGGAGACAAGATCGTCGAGTCGGAACACGTGGTGCGCCCCAAGCTCTTGTCCGAACAGGTGGTTTCACTGGCAGTGGATCACCGCGGATGGGTATGGGTGGGACAGGACAACGGGTTGACCGTGTTCGATGGCAACTCCTGGAGAAGCTTTGTCGAGGACGACGGGCTGATCTGGAAAGACACCGACAGCTATGCGCTTTCAGAAGACCGGGACGGCAGCTTATGGATCGGCACGTCAGGAGGGCTTTCCCACCTGATGGAGCCGCAGGCCGGTCCACCATTAACACCGCAAGCTCCGGTTTTTTCCGGCATAACTTTCGGGGGCAGGCCCATCGCCAGCGGAGTTGAAATCGCGTGGACCGGCAAACCACTTGAAATCTCAATGAACACCGTCAGCTTCAGGGATGCACGCCACATCCGCATCCGCTATCGGCTGCTGGGCCTCGAATCGGAATGGGTGGAAACGGGGGATAAGATCGTACGGTACCCGCGACTCGATCCCGGTACGTACCGCTTCCAGGCTGAAACGCTGGACGGAATGAGCGGGCAAGTCTCCGCGATCAGCGAAATTGCATTTCGTATCACGCCGCGGTGGTGGCAAAGCGGGCCGCTGCGCCTGGCCTTGATCCTGCTGGTCAGCATCATCGTGGTGCTGGTGTGGCAGTGGCGGGTCCATCGCCTGATTGAACAGAAGCGGCAGCTTGAGTTGGCGGTTCAGAGCCGGACCGAGGACCTGGAGCGCGAGAAGGCCGAACTGCTGCGGGCCGAAGAAAAGATGCGGCAGTATGCGGAACACGACGACCTGACCGGCCTTTGGAATCACCGCATCGTGATTGAAAGGCTGCACCAGGAGGTGGACCGCTCACACCGCGACGGCGTGCCGCTGAGCATTATTCTGGTGGATCTGGATCACTTCAAGAACATCAACGACACCTATGGCCACCTGGCCGGCGACCGTGTCCTGCAGGAGATCAGCGCGATCTTTCAGCGCACAGTGCGCGCCTACGACTGGGTGGGCCGCTATGGGGGCGAGGAGTTTCTACTGATTCTGCCAGGCTTGAGTTATGTGGGCGCGCGCCTCCGCGCCGAGCAGTTCAGGATGGCCATCCAGTCGGCGCGCATCCAACATGGAGAAGCATCGATCCAGGTGACGGCCAGCTTTGGCGTGGCCTCCGGCTTCCCGGAAGATTATGAGGCCATGATCCATGCCGCCGACGCGGCGCTTTATCGGGCCAAGAACAGTGGTCGCAATTGCGTGATGTCTTCGGAGATTGGGCTGGTTGGGCGGTTGGGGGGGACAACCGTTTAGAAAGGTTATTCAGGCAACGGCAGGCGGATGGTGGCGCGGGCGCCTTCGCTGTCTTCGCGGTTGACGAGGCCGATTTCGCCGCCATGGGCGCGGGCGATCTGCTGGGCCAATGCAAGGCCCACGCCGCTGCCGGCAGGCTTGGTGGTATAGAACGGGACAAACAGGTTTTCGGTATTAGCAATGCCCATCCCGCGGTCTTCAATGGTGACGAGAAGATTGCCTTCGGCAAGCCGCCAGCTTGCTCGGACCGGGTGTGAACCGTTGGCAAGCGATGCGTCGACGGCGTTGGCCAAAAGGTTAATGAACATTTGCTCCAGCTGATCGGGATCTGCATCGAGCAGGGCGGGTGGTCCGGGATTGAATTCAACAGGGAGGCGCTGCTCGAGCAATACGACGCGCTCCAGAAGCGGACCGACTTGAACGCGCTTGAGATGCGGCGGCGGCAACTGGGCCAGTAACCGGTAGGACTGCACAAAGCGGTGGAGCGCGTCGGCGCGGCTCTCTATCACACCCAGGCCGCGACGGAAATCGTGAAGTGTCGCCTCTTCTCCGGCCATGTGATCGACACGAACCAGCAGGCTGCCTGCAATGGACTTGATGGGCGCAAGCGAGTTCGAGAGTTCGTGGCCGAGCACGCGAATGAGACGCTTCCATGCGATTTGTTCTTCTTCCTGCAGCGGCAGGCTCACATCGGCGAGCAACAGCAGCGTATGGGGCACACCGTCCTGGCGGAATACAGCCTTGCGGAGCAGCCAGCGGGTCGGAGCTGCTGAAGACGTTTGCCTGGATTGGAATGAGTGGATGCTCTGATCGGGCGCGGCGAGCAGGTCTTCCAGGCCCAATTCGCGCGCTGAGTGGCCAAAAGCACGGGCATAGGTCAGGGCCAGCAGCTTGACGCCTGCGTTGTTGACCAGTTGGAGCAGGTTTTCGCGATCGAATGCAAACAGCGGTGCATGCATCACTTCAAGGATGCGCGCGAGCAACGCCGTGGCCTCAAGCGAACGCACGCGCTGCTTTTGCAGCAGATCGGCGAGCGCGTTCACTTCCGATGCCAGTTCGCCGAACGCGTCTTTGGTGGCGGCTCCGCGGGCACGGAAAGAGTAGTCGCCTTCGCGCAACGAGGAGACGACGTTGGATAGCGTCTGCAAGGGGCGGATCATGGATTCAATCAGCGCGGCGGCTATCAGGAGCAGATAAAGCAGGATACAGCCGACGAGCAGCATTGTCGGCGCCAGGGTGATTCGCTGCTGGTAGATGAGAATGCCGGCGAAGATGAGCGTTGGCAGCGCGAGCAACAGGCAATAGAGCCACGCCCGGCGAACAGCCGAGTGCCGGCGCCGGCGGACTTGCCTTTCATAGACCATATTTTTCGATGCGACGATAGAGCGCGGCGCGGCTGAGACCGAGCGACTCGGCTGCCTGCGAGATATTGCCATCGCAGCGGCGCAGCACCTTGCGGATGAGCAGGGCCTCGACCTCGTCGATGCTCATGTTTTCAAAAGACTGGGGAGATGACTTTGCGGCAGCAATGGCCAGATTGGTTGGCTCAATCTCTTCACCGCGACAGAGGAGGACGGCGCGCTCGACGGTATGTTCGAGTTCGCGCACGTTGCCGGGCCAGGGATATTGCATCATCTGCTGCATGGCGGCGGGAGAAAAGCCGCTGACCTGCTTGCGATAGCGGGTGCGGTTGCGGCCGAGGAAGTGTGCGGCAAGCAGCGGAATGTCTTCGCGGCGATCACGCAGGGCGGGGAGATGAATTTCGACAGTGTTGATGCGGAAGAGCAGATCTTCGCGGAAGTTTCCGGCCTTGGCCTCTTCGTGGAGGAGCGCATTGGTGGCAGAGAGAATGCGAACATCGACACGCCGCGTCTGCGAGGAGCCGACGCGCTCCAACTCGCCTGTCTCCAGCACCCGGAGCAGTTTTGCCTGCTGGCGCATCGGGACGTTGGCAATTTCATCGAGGAAAAGTGTGCCGCCGTTGGCCAGTTCGAAGCGGCCGACCCGATCGGTACGCGCATCAGTGAATGCGCCCTTCACGTGGCCGAAGATTTCGCTCTCGAAGGTTCCTTCAGGAAGGCCTCCGGCGTTGACGGCAACGAGCGATCTGGCGGCGCGGGGTGAAGCGGCATGGAGAAGCTTGGCGACGATCTCCTTGCCGGTGCCGTGTTCACCGGTGATGAGCACGTTGGCATCGGAAGGGCCGACCTGGGCGATGAGCTCGAGCACAGGCTGCATGGAGGGTGCGCCGGCGACGAACTCCGGCATGCCTTCGGCACGCAGCAGGCGATTCTCAAGCTCGAGTTGACGGGCGCGGCGCAAGGCGTGATGAAGCTCGGCATGGACGCGAACGAGAGAGACCAGGCGCTCGTTCTCCCATGGCTTTTGGACGAAGTCACGCGCGCCTCGCTTGATGGATTCGACGGCGAGATCGATGTTGCCCCATGCGGTCATCACGATGACGGGGAGGCGCGAATCGAACTCCTGAATGCGCGCCAGCAGATCAAGGCCTTCCTGACCGGAGGTAGTGTCACGGGTATAGTTCAAGTCGATGAGTAGCACGTCGTAGTCGCGCATGCCCAGCGCTTCAAGCAACAGGCCGGGCGAGCGGACGCAGTCTACATCGATGCCCTGCGGGGCGAGGAGTAGCTCGACGGCCTCAAGGATGTGCGGTTGATCATCGGCAACCAAAACCCGAATTCGTTCCTGCTTGCTTGGAATGGTCTGCCTCCCGGAAGATTCCTTCCGTGATTCTAAGACTATTGAGTGACGACGCCGGCTTTTGCGTCGTCGATGGAGACGCCGGTACGCTCCAGGGTCTCGCCGGTGGCGCGGTCAATATCAACCTTTGCCTTTTCGTAGGCTGTTTGTGCGGCGTCCAATGCGGACTCGGCCACGGCCAATGCAATTTCCGCATTCAGTGTATCGAGGCCGGATTTCGCTCCAAGCTGCTGCTCCTGTTTGGTTATTTCGAAGACCTTCTGGGCAAGGTCGCGCGCTTTCTGGGCTGCTTCAACATTGGCCTGCTTCTGTTCAAGTGCGAACTTCGAGTTGCGAACGTCGAAGCGAATTCCCTTCTGCTGCTGCTCGGAAGAGATTTGGCTCTGGCGGTACTGCAACACGGCGCGAAATTGATCGGCCTTGGCCTGGCGATTGCGCAGATTGATGGAAAGCGTAACCCCGACGCGGTATTCCGGAGACGAGTAATTGAAAGTGTTCTCGAACATGCTGCCGAAGCCCGTGGGCAGAGTGGTGGTGCAATCCTGCGTTTTGGCGTCGCACAAGGGGTTCATGGGACCTGCAGTGCCGGCGCCGGCGTAGAGGCCATACATGTTGAGGGTCGGCAAAAGCTCGCTGTTGATGTCCTTGAGGGCCTGCTTCTGCACCTCGGCCTGCATCTGGTAGATGGCAACCTCGGGCCGCTTCTTCTCGGCTGAGGCGACGAGATCGTCGATGGATTTATCGGCGTTCGGGTCGGGCGCACCCTGGAGGTCGAGCGGAATGACAGGCATCTCGTCAATCCCGGGATCATCGGTCTTGGTGAGCGCATTCTTCATCAGCAGTTCGTTCAGTCGCAGGCTGGCGCGCGCTACGGTGAGGTTGCCCTCGGCAGTGGCGACAGCGGACTGATCGGTCATGACCTGCATTGCGGGGATGGCCTGGAGCTCGAGCTGCTTCTGATCGTCGGAAAGATTCTTGTTGGCGAAGCCGAGAGAGCGCTCACTGATCTGCTCGCTCTCGTAGGCATTGACGAGATCCCAGTAAATATTTTCGACCTGTGTCACGGTGGCGATTACCTGTGCTTTGAAAGCGAGGTCGGTGATCTGGGAGTTACGCTTGGCGATGCGGATAAAGCGCTCGTTAGTGGCGATGCCGAAGCCTGCCAGAAGGGGCTGCTGAATGATCAACTGAAAATTGGAATAGAGCTCAGGATTGATGATGTTGTAAGGGGTATTTTGGGCGACACGCTGGCCGAGATAATTGACCTGGACGCCCGTGCCGATGGGAAACGACTGGGAGAAGCTCGACAGCACCTCAATCGTATTGGTCTTCAAAGTTGGCACGCCGGTGAGGATCTCGTTGGCCTCCTGGACGGTGGTGTGATCCACGTATCCCTGGAAGGTGAGGTACGGATCGAAGGACGAAACGGCGGTTCCGGCGCCGAGGGTCGAGGTCACGATGCCGCCATTTCCGGCGGAGAATCCGGATCCGGACGAGCCGCCACCGCCGCCCGCGGAAGCCGCAAAACCACCTTGTGTGCCCTGGACAATAGCGGTGTTCACACCGTTGGCCTGGGCGCCAGATTTAGTGCGCAGGATATCGGTCTGAGCTATGGGGAAGTTATAGCGGAAGTAAGCCAGATCCAGATTGTTCTCGATGGCCACAGCGATCGCATCGTGCAGTGAAAGATAGATCTTACCATCGCGGATGAGGTTCTGGAGGCGCGGAGAGTTATTGAGGTCGAGTTCGGGAGTGGTGGCCGGCAGATAGGGCGCGAACGGGTTGTGGGAGTGGGGTAGATCAATGTGAAACGGACGCTGCGGGACCGTTGCCTGCTGCTGCGTCTGCTGCATCTGTTGCGCGAGTGTCGGCGGCGGGGCCGGCGTTGTGTTTGCCGTGGGTGCCGGGGCCTCGGGCGCCGGTTGCGCGGTTGCGGATTGAGAAGTGGCAGGTGGTGGCGGCGCGGCTTGCTGCTGCGCGGGCTCGGTCGCGAATGCAAGGTTAACCTGCATCAAGAGAATCGCGGCAACTGCCTGAATCCGTTTGACCAGGGTCGGTCTTGAATGATTCATCGGACGAGAATTTATATGAAAGAACTTCACTGGGCAGTAACCTCCGGTGCTTTGGGCTCAAGGATTTCATCGCGTGTAAGCCAGCCGTCGCGCAACTCTAGAATGCGTTTGCCATAGTGCGCGTTTTCTTCAGAGTGAGTGACCTGCACGATGGTGGTACCCGCGCGATTGAGCTGGCAGAAAAGATCCATGATCTCGCGGGCCTGGGTGCTGTGAAGATTGCCGGTAGGCTCGTCAGCAAGGAGCAGCGCGGGCGCATGAACCACGGCGCGCGCAATGCCCACCAACTGCTGCTGTCCGCCGGAGAGCTGCGAGGGGAACAGATCCTTTTTGGCGACAATCTGAAAGCGGTCAAGGATGTCGGCGACCATGCCCTGGCGTTCTTTTGCGGGCAGGTTCTTGTAACTCAGGGGTAAGTCGATGTTTTCAGCGACAGTAAGATCGTCAAGCAGGTGATAACTCTGGAAGACCATGCCGATGCGCTGGCGGGCCAGGTCGGCGCGCTGCTTGCGATTGAGTTTGTGGACCGGCGTTTCGCCGAACCAGTATTCACCGAGCCAGCTATCGTCAAGCAGGGCAAGGACGTTGAGCAGCGACGACTTCCCTGCTCCGGACGGTCCCATCACGGTTACAAACTCGCCTTCCTTGATGGTGAGCCCAATGCGGCGCAGTACCCAGGTTTCAGTGTGGCCGGTCTTGTAACTGCGTTCTACGCTTTTCAATTCGATCATGTAATTACTCCGTTCTCAAAGCCAAAATGGGGTCGACCGCAGCAGCGCGGCGTGCCGGCAGCCAGGCTGCCAGGAATGACGCCGCAGCCAGAACCAGAACGACCGCTGTGAAGGTGAGGCCGTCGTGGGCCTGAACACCAAAGATATAGCCGCTGGCAAGTTTTGTGGCAAACCATGCCAGCACGCCACCGGTCGCGAGTCCAAGGACGACGAGCAAGAGCGCGCGGCGAAAAATGAGGGAGAGGATGTTGGCCTGGGGTGCGCCTAAAGCCAGGCGAACTCCGATTTCGCGGGTGCGCTGGGCTACGGTGAAGGAGAGCAAGCCGTAGAGGCCGACGGACGCGATCATGAGGGCGAGACCGGCGAATGTTTCAAGCAGGTGCGCAATCAGGGTCTGGCTCCCGAAGGAGTCTTCCACGGCTTCGTGAATTGTTTTTACATCCGTGGTGGTTGCGTCGGGGGCGACTTCATGGAGTGCTTTATCAAATTGCGTGCGAAGCGAATCGGCGGGTATAGCGGCGCGAATCGCGACCTCCATGAAGGCCTTCGCAATGCCATAAAGCGGGGCGCCGGGCGCCATTTGCGCAAGGCAGAAGTAGACTTCCGGCTCAGTGGCTTCAGTGACTTTTTGCTGCTTCACGTCACCGATGACGCCGACGATGCGCGCATCCTTCGACCTGTCCTTGCCCATCCCGTAGGTGTGTCCGATGGGGTCCTGACCGGGGAGATACTTGTTGACGAACGCCTGGTTGACGACCACCACCTGAGGCGCGGAGACAGTGTCATCTTCATTGAAGAAGCGGCCGCGCAGCATGGGGATTCCCATGGCGTCCACAAGACCCGCTGAGGCCAAACGGCCATTGGCTATCGGTTGCTTTCCGCGAGGCGCATCTTTGCCATCGAGCTTGGCGGAAAAGGAAACCATGAACTCACTGCGCATGGGCAAAACCGAGCTAAGGGCCGCCACTTGAACGCCGGGGATGGCGCGCAGGCGCTCAAGCAACGGCAGATAGGAGGTCTGCACGATGTTGACATCCTGGCCTGCAACGCCGTTGGTTAGTTTTGCGATTCCATTCAAAATGACGCCGCCGGTGAGAACGTTCTGTTGGGAAAAGCCCAGAGGGACCTGGCGGAGTGCGTGGATGGTGCGCAAGAAAAGTCCAGCGCCGACAAGGAACACAAGCGTGAGCGCGAGTTGCGCGATGACCAGTGCTTCGCGTGTGCGGTTCTGGCTGGCCGATGCGGTGGTGGTCACGCCTTGGAGGCTGCCCCGCACATTGCGGCGCATGGCGCGCAACGCTGGAAACACGCCAGTGATTGCGGCAGTAAGAAGGGTGAGAGCCGCAAGGCACAAGACCACATGCCAGTCCAGATGAATAGCACCGGCAGCGCTGGCAACGGATACATTCGTTTCTATCTGGTGTTTCAGAAGCGTGATCGCGGTTTGGCCAAGCAGCAGCCCGGTGATGCCGCCGAGAGTGCTTAACAAAAGACTCTCAACGACGGTCTGTTGGAGAAGCCGCGCACGGCTGGCGCCGAGGGCTGAGCGCACGGCCTGTTCGCGAGTGCGGGCGACGGCGCGGGCGAGCATGAGGCTGGTGACGTTGAGGCAAGAGAGGGCCCAGATGCCGAAAACAACGGCATAGAGCAGCATGAGCGGCTTGCGCGCGAAGTCGGTCAGCAATTGCTTGTAGCCGATAACCTTGACGTGAGTAGGCACATCTCCCTCGGGAGCCTCTTTGGAAATCAGCGCCTGCGCGCGATCGAGTGCAGCCGTGAGCTGAGCGGCATTCATTCCATCCGGAATCCGTGCATAGAGCGAGCCAGTCAGCTCCGCTTCTCCGCCGCTCATTGAAGTGCGATTGGCCGGCGAGATCTCTGCGGGAGACCATATCTGGGTCTCGTCGCTGAATGGGAATGAAAAGCCGCGAGGCATAACTCCGAGGATGGTGAAGGCCTCGCCGCGGATGGTGAGCGTTTTGCCGACGATGTTTCGATCGGAGGCATAGAGCTTTTGCCAAGCGCCCTCGCTGAGCAGAACCAGGTGATTGCGGCTCGGCAGGTTCTCCTCATCGCGGAAGAGGCGGCCCAGGATTGGCTGCACGCCGAGCAGCTTGAGCATGCCGGCTTCAACCTGCGATTGGCGGACCTGAAAGCGGCCACCGGGGCCAACGACGCTGGCGTTGTTAGTGTTGAACGCTGCGCCAATCTGCATCCTGGATCCCAAGGCATCGCGCAGTTGGAGCATGTTGGCGTAGCTCATGGCGTAGAAAGGCATGGAACCATTCATTTCGACAGTTACGATGCGATCGGAGTGCGCATAGGGCAATGGGCGGAGAAAGATTCCGTTGAGGATGGTGAATACTGCGATGTTCGCACCCAGCCCGAGAGCGAGCACGGCGATTGCTGTGAGGGTGAACCCCGGCGACTTGCGCAACTGGCGCAGGGCGTAGCGTACATCCTGAAAAATCGATCGCATCGTATGTGTCCTCTCTTTGAAATGGTTTCAACACAACAGTTCTATTCGGTTGGTTTTACTCGGTCCTCAGGGCCTGCATGGGTTCGACCGTAGCGGCGCGGCGCGCAGGCAGTGCCGCGGCAATTACGACCATCCCAGATGTAAGCGCAACGGCTGTGACAAGCGTGACCGGATCAAACGTGGTGACGCCGTAGAGTTGGCTGCGGAAGAGCCTGGCCAATGCTACGACGGAGGGCAGTGCGACAGCAGTGGCGATGGCGGCGATGATGGCCATCTCGCGCACCACCAGCAGAACGACGCTGGAGCGTTGCGAGCCGAGCGCCAGGCGCACGCCGATCTCGCGAGTACGCTGCTCGGTGGAATAGGCAAGCACGCCGTAAAGGCCAACGGCCGCCAGCACCATTGCCAACACTGAGAAGCCAACGGCAAGAAATGCAAGGGCGCGCTCGTCGGAGGCGCTCGAGGCCACCTGCGCTTCCATGGTGCGCAGGCCGTCGACGACAAGCGTGGAATCGAGCTGATGGATGGCTGTGCGAATTGCAGGCTCGATGGTTTCCGGCGACCCGGCGGAGCGCGCGTAAATCTGCACGCCTATGGGATGATCCATTTGTGCGTAGGGCTCATAGGCAGCGAGACCCATGTCAGTGCGCAGGTCCTGGTGCTTCACATCGGCCACCACTCCGACGATGGTGGTATCGAGTTTCACGCTGTCGCCTCCACCTTGAGTAATAAGGCGGCCCAACGCATTCTGCGCCGAGCCGAAGAAGCGTTTTGCGGTGGTGAGATTGACAATCGCGACCTTGGGAGAACCTTTTGTATCCGCAGCGGTGAATTCGCGGCCCACCAGCAGAGGTTGCTTCATGGTGGCGAAGTAGCCGGGTGTGACATTTGGCGTTTCGAAATTCATGTTTTCGTCTTCGGTCGCTTTGTGACCCTCGACAGTGAAATTCGACTCTGTCCCGCTGCCGGTAAGGTCAGGATCGGTGTTCCCCGCGGCCTGAACGACGCCGGGAATGCGGGAGATTGCTTCAAGCGCGTTGGTGACGATTTGCGGAGTGCGATCTTCGCCGTAACCAGAGCTTGTGGGGTCGAGGTTAAAGGTGGTGAGTTGCGTGGTGTCGAAGCCTACCGGTTGGTGACGGAGATTGTCGAGGGTGCGAACGAATAAGCCTGCGCCGCCGAGAAGGAGAACGCTGAGCGCGATTTGCGCGCCCACGGCGATTTTGCGGAAACGCTGCGATCCTCTGGATGCAGTGCCGGAGTTCTGGCGCAACGAAGCAGCGAGATCGGGGCGCAGGAAATGAAGTACAGGCGCGATGCTGAACAGCAGGCTGGCCAGGATCGAGAGAGCCAACGTGAACAGAAGCACGCGTGCATCCATTGACGTGGAGTAAGGTTCGTTGCCTGGATCGGCGTTGGTCATCCAGCGCACCAGCGTTGCGGCCACAATCGGCGCAAGACCAAGACCCGCGGCCGCACCGGCGATGCCGAGCAGGCCGCCTTCAACGAACAACTGGGAGATGATGCGGCTGCGTTTTGCGCCGAGGGCATAGCGCATGGACATCTCACGCGCACGGCCGGAGGCGCGCAACAGCAGCAGCGTGGCTACGTTGATGGCGCACATGGCAACGAGAAGGCCGGCCATGCTCATGAGAATGACGAGGGGCGTCTTCAGTTGCATACGGCCGGGAGAAAAGCCGGTGGAATCGTCCTTGACTTTGAGTTGCGAATTGTCGAGAAAGCCCTTCTTGAAACGATCCGATCTCGTCTTATAGAGAGTCAGTTCGTACGCCCGAAGCGAATGCCAGAATGGTCCGAGGCTTGCCTCCGCCTGCGATGCGGACATACCGGGTTTGAGCCGCGCCACGAGCGTCAGCCAGATGGCCTGGTGATTGTCGAGCCGGTGCCCTGGAACGGCCCAGGGAATGGCGACATCGACCATGGTGATAGGAATGAAGACGCCGGGACGATAGCCGCCAATGGCCGAGCTGAAGTTTTTGGGGGCAACTCCGAGGATGGTAAAGGGATGGCCGTTGATGAGCAATGCCTGGCCGACCACGTCGGGCGATGCGGCGAAGCGGGCTTTCCAATAGTCGTAACTGAGAACTGCTACGGGGTTGGCATTCTTCTCGGTCTCGTCCTGCTGAGTCAACAGGCGGCCAGCCGCGGGTTTGAGTCCGAACACTTGAAAGTAATTGCCGGAGACGAGTTCAGTTTCTTTGTTCTCGGCCTGGTTATGCCAACTTACACCGGTCTGAGTACGATCGGCGGCGATCACTCCGGAGAAGACCTGGTTCTGGTCGCGCAGTTCTTTATACATCGGATAAGAGAAATAGTTATGCGCGTCGCCGCCAAAGCTGCTCATTGAACCGGAGAAATTGCCGGACCACTCAAAGCGAACCAGTTCCTGCGGACGGTTGACGGGCAGCATTCGCAGCAGCACCTGGTCAAAGAGCGTAAAGATGGCGGCATTGGCGCCGATGCCGAGAGCCAGCGTAATAATCACGGTGAGCGTGAATGCGGGCGACTTGCGCAATTGGCGCATTGCGTAGCGAATGTCTTGAATCAGCTTGTTCATTCCTGGTTGACCTCGGCGTGAAATTTATTCGGTGCGCAATGCTTGCATGGGTTCAATGGAAGCGGCGCGGCGGGCTGGTGCAAGGCCCGACACAAAGACGGTAAGCAGCAGGAACGCCGCCGCTGCGCAGTAGCTGATGGGATCGAGGGTCGCGACACCGAATAACGCAGCGCGCACCAAACGTACGGCGGCGATGGAACCGAGTCCGCCAGTGATCAGACCGACTGCGGCAGTCCATGCGCTTCCGGCAAGCACCAGCCGGAAGATGGCCGAGCGTGTTGACCCGAGGGCCATGCGCACGGCGAATTCGCGTTTGCGTTCAATCACCGCATAGGCCATCACAGCATAGAGACCGAGCATGGCTACAAGTACGCTCGACAGCGCATAGACTCCAAGCAGTTCGGCGGGAATCTTCGAGAATTGATAGCGCGTGCCGGCAACTTCCTCGAGGGATTGCATGTCTTCAATTGGGAGCGAACTGTCGAGGCCGGCGACGGCCTGGCGTATTTGCGTTGCGACCGCAGATGCCGTGGTGCGCGAACGAATGGCAATGAAAACGCCGCTCTCATAATGCTGAGCCACGGGCAGGTAAAGGACGGGATCCGCGTCGGTATTCTGCGGGTTGTAGTAAGTGTAGTTGCGGACTACGCCTACAATCTGGCGAGGCTTGTCGCCGACGATTACACTATGGCCGATGGCGTCGCCTTTAGGCCAATAGCGCTGCGCCATGGGCTCGTTGACGATGGCTACATCCGGCGAGGATGCATTGTCATGGGCGTCAAAATCGCGGCCCTGGCGCATCCCGATACCCATGGTGTGGAAGAAGTCCGGGCCTTCAAAGTCGGTGACCACTTCCATGGCTTCGCCCTTCGAAGGCACGTAGCCGGGAATCTTGAAATCCTGCGTGTTGCCCGCGCCGTCGTCACCCATGGGCAGGTGAGAAGTCAGCGTGGCTGCGGAGACGCCGGGCGCGTTGCGCATTTTATCGAGGAGCGCGGCCTCGAGTGCCAAGCCACGTTCCTTGGTATATCCCGAACGGGAAAGATCGATGCGTGCGGTCAGACAATTGGTACGATCGAAGCCCGTGTCCTGGTTGATGACATTGAACGCCGTACGAGTGAGCAGGCCGCAACAGACGAGAACAACGAAGCAGACGCCCAACTGCAGGCCAAGCAGAATGCGCTGACCGATCTTGTTACGCGTACCGCCGGCAACGGCCAGGCCGCCCTCATGAAGCGCGGCTTTTTGTGAAAAGCGAATGGACTGGCGAACGGGAAACATGCCGCAGGCCAGCGTGACTACAACAGCGACCGCGGTGACAAAGGAGAGAATGCGCACGTCGGTGCGGAGGTTGAAGACAATCGGCATTCCGAAGGTCGGCAATAGCACATAGAGCGCCTTGGAAATGATGGTGCTTGCGGCCCATCCGGCAAGCGATCCAGCGAGCGCTAGGATGCCGGTTTCAACGAACACCTGCGCGGCGATGCGAGAAGGAGTTGCTCCGAGCGCGGTGCGAATTGCAACTTCGCGGCGACGCTTAGCAGCATGTTGCCCAAGCAGCGAAGCGATATTGATGCACACCAGGAGCATGAGGAGGATGGAGGCGCCGAAGAGGATCGGAATCACTTCGCCGATCGTGCCGAAAAGGCCACGCTCAAAGTGTGCAGAGTCGCGCACATTCAGATCCCACCCGTTGTACTTGGTGTCGTGCTGCTGAAGCGCGAAGGTGTGCGCCAGCGTATGGATTTCTGTCTCGACGGTGCGATCGTTGACGCCGGGACGAAGCCGAATGACGACCTGCAAACCGTAATGGAGGAGCGGGTCGGGCACGGGATCGGCGGACAGATCGCGGACGGAGGAGAGCGGGAGCCATGCGGATTCGGCGAGGCCGCCATAGATTCCGGCAAACTCCGCAGGAGCCACGCCAATTACTGTGAACAGATGGTGATTGATTTGAACCGTGCGTCCCGCGATGTTGGGATCAGCGGCGAAACGATTGCGCCACAGTGCATTGGAAAGCACGACTTCATCCGTTGCGCCGTATGCGCGCTCATTGGCGCTGGGCTGAAAAAAGCGGCCCACCTGGGGTTGGATGCCGAGGAATTGAAAATAATTGGAACTGACGGTGCCGACAGGAATGGCTCTCGGCTGCTGGTTGGGCCCGGAGAGATTCACCATGGTCAGGTCGAACGCCGCGGCATCGCTGATGGAGCGGCCCTGTTCGCGCAGGAAGCGGAACTGGTCATAGTGGACCGAGTAGCCCTCTGATCCAAGGACTGTGGCATCCACGAATCGAATGTCACGCGGCGCATTGACGTGCGGCCACGGATTGTAGAGGACCGCGTTGGTCCATGTGACCACAGTGGTCAACGCACCGATGCCGAGCGCCAGGGTGAGCACAGCGGTTAACGAATAGCCCAGGGACTTCCGCAACTGGCGGAACGCGTAGCGAATGTCGTACAGCAGTGTGCTCATCGTGATCCTCCTCGAAGCGATGCTATTCAGTGCGCAGTGCCTTCATGGGTTCAATTGAAGCGGCACGGCGGGCGGGAATGAAGCCGGCCACCGTGGCGCAGAGACCGAGTACCAGGGTAGCGCCGGCGAGGGCCAGCGGATCGTAGGTTGAGACGTTGTAGAGCAGGCTCTTCATCAAGTGGCCGCAATAGAGCGCGGCGGGAATGCCGAGGGCGAGGCCGATGAGAATCTGCCAGAGCGCGCCGCGCAGGACCATGGACACAACGCTGGAACGGGTGGCCCCGAGGGCCATGCGAATGCCGATCTCGCTGGTGCGGCGGGCGACGAAGTAGGACATGACGCCGTAAAGACCGACCGACGCAAGCGTCAACGCAAGGACGCCGAAGAGGCTGGTGAGGCGCGCAATCAGGCGATCCTGATCGAAGTTGCCTGCGACCTGCGAACCGAAAGTGCGAAGGTCACTGACGGTCAAATTGCGATCAATGCCCGCCAGCGTATTGCGAATGAGCGAATCCGCACCAGGCTGCGGGCCGTTGAAGTTGAGAATCATCGCGTTCATGAACATGGATTGGGTTTCGCCCGTAATGAACTGGTCTTCCTTGTAACCAAGGAACCGCTGAGCGAGCGGACGCAGATAGACAGGCCGCGTAGAGTCGCGCGGATTGTTCATTTTAAAATCGGCGAAGACGCCAACGATCTCCCAGCTTCCCGAATACTTCACGTCATCGATGCCGAAATGCTGGCCGACCGGATCCTGGTTGGGAAAGAAACGCTTGGCGAACGTCTCATTCACTAGCACGACCTGCGGCGATGTGGCTGTGTCCTGCGCAGTAAAGCCACGGCCACGAACGATGGACACACCAATGGAATCGAGGAAGTTTTTGCTGACGCGGTCCCAGGTTGCGCCGCAATTGTCACCGGGGTGTGGAGCTGGATGGCCCTGCTGGATAACGCACTCACCCCAGTTGTCGCCTTCGAGTGGGCTATAAATTGCGAGACCCATATTCGTCACGCCCGGCAATGCCGCGAAACGATCTTCGATTTGGCGATAAAGGCCAGGCAGGCGATCAGCGGTGAAGCCTGCGCCAGCCGGATCGAAATGCACTACGTAGCGATTCGAAGTCTTGACGCCGAGGTTCTGGTTTTCCAGATTCGAAAGCGATTTGGTCATCAGAATCGCGCTAGCAATAAGGACGAGGGATAGAGCCGCCTGAAAAATGACCAGCGCCTTTTGCGGAAGCGAAGAGCGGTCGCGCAGGGCGCCGTTGGCGCGGTTGATGCCGCGCAATGCTTCGGCTGGCTGAGCGTGCGATGAAAGCCACGCGGGGCCTGCGCCAAACAGAATTCCCGTCAGCATCGAAATCAGAAACGCGAACCCCAGAACTGGAAGGGATGGGCTGGCATCAATGGGAAGATTACGTGCGTCTGGAAATGCGAGCACGAGAATCGTGCGGGTTCCAGCATACGCTACTGCCAATCCAACGAGACCGCCAAGGATGCTGAGGAACACGCTTTCCGTAAGGATCTGGCGGATGACTCGAGTGCGGGTAGCGCCCATTGCCATACGCACGGCGATGTCCGCACGCAGGGTTGTTGCGCGCGCCAGCAACAGGTTGGCGATGTTTGCGCAGGCGATGAGCAGCACGACCGACGCAAGGATCATCAGCATTCTCAGGCCGTCACCTACGTAGCTTTGCAATTGCTGGATGCCACCACCGCCAGGCGAAAGGACCACGTGCATCCTTGGAATAAGGGACGCGCCTCCGTTTGCAGTGATGTTGGGGCGCGTGTAGAGCCACTGGCGCAGTGCGACAGAAAGCTTGGTTTGCAGCGCGCCTACATTGGTCCCCGGACGCACTCTTCCCAGCGGATAAAGCCAGTGGGACTCCGCATGATGCAGGATGGCGCTGTCGCCGTGGACATACGGCTCCGTCTGGATCGGCATCCAGAAGTCGGGAGGAACATCGGAAACCCTATCACCATAGAATCCGGCCGGTGCAATGCCGATCACGGTAAAGGGCTTGGCCTGTATGTAGATGGTGGAACCCACAATCGAAGAGTCGGAGGCGTATTCCCCTTGCCAGGCCTTGTAGCTAAGAACAGTGGCAGGGGAAGAAGCGGGTGTGTCGTCATTCTCAGCGAGCACGCGGCCCTGGAATGCGCCCAGCCCGAGTGTCGCGAAGTAGTTGCCGGAAACGAATTCGCCTCTCAATGATTTGGGAATTGCGTTGCCGCGACGGACCGACCACGTGTCTTGTCCGGACTGAACCGCGGCCAGTTGTTCAAACTCAGGCGCAGAACTCTTGAGATGCTGAAATAGATCGTAAGAAAAGATGGAGAAATCGCCTGTGTCGCCGGCATCTTCAGGAAAGCCTCCGTCGACGCAGCATTGAGGCTTGTCGCCAATGCGATAGAGGCGGGCTGGATCAGTCACCGGCAGCGACCGCAGCAGCATCGCATGGACCAGCGTGAATATCGCGGTGTTTGCGCCGATGCCGAGGGCCAGCGTGAGAATGACGGTCAATGCAAAGCCCGGGGTCTTGCGCAACTGGCGTGCCGCGTAGCGAATGTCCTGAAGCATGGTGTTCATTTTGACTCTCCTCAAAGGGAAGCTATTCAGTTCTCAGTGCCTGCACTGGTTCAATGGATGCGGCGCGGCGGGCGGGAATGACCGAAGCTGCGATCGCGATGAAAAGAATGGAGACTGCCGCGAGAGCAATCACGGTTGGATCGAGGGGATCGACTTCAAACAGCATGGAGCGCAGCAGGCGCGTGGCGAAGACAGCGGCAACGGCGCCGATGCCGCACCCGATCAAGCCCAGCTTTGCGCCGGAGAAAACGATGAGGCGCATCACGGCGGAGCGCTGCGAGCCGAGAGCGAGACGAATCGCCATCTCCTGCGTGCGCAGGGCGGCGGAAAAGGTTATGACAGAGTAAATGCCGAGCAGTGAGAGAAGGACGGCAGCGGCGGCAAAACTTGATATCAGCGCTGTATTGAAGCGGCGCGACGCCTGACCCTCGGACACTACGCGATCCATCGATTCGAGCTTGGTGAGCGGGAGTTGCGGGTCAACGGAGCGGACAACCGAGCGAAGAGAATCGGCCAATTGCTCAGGCGGCATGGATGCGCGGACTACGATCGAGCCTTTGTTGCCAGCTACCATCGTGAGAGTTGCAACTGGACCTACGCCGGCTTTGACCTGGCTCACCGGCAGGTACGCCTGGTTCAACGTGGGCTGGTCCGCGGCAAGTTCCTTGACGTCGGCGGACTCTCCCACGACGGTCAACCATGGCAGCGCAGTGGCCTCGGCGGAACCGCGATGCAGGCGTTTTCCGATTGGGTCCTGTCCGGGCCAGTAACGCTCGGCCAGCCTCTGATTGACGATCACGACGAGCGGGGAGTCGGGGGTGTCGGCGGTGGTAAAGGCGCGACCGCGAATGATCCGAATGCCTGCCGCGTCGAAATAGTTTCCCATAACTTCAGGGAGCCAGACGAGGTTCAGCGTTTTTTCCTTGGTAGCGCTGTAACCCTCCGGAGTGAAGGTACTGCGGACGTCCTGGTTGGCCCCGGGCAAAAGCGAGGTGAATCCCACCGCTTGAACGGATGGCAACTGCTCGAGCTTGGATTCCACCGCAAGATTAAAGGCGTCGATCGCGGCCTGCGTGGAGTATTGTTCACGGGGCAAGCTGTATGCAGCGGTCAGCATGTGGTCGGTGTGAAAACCAAGGTTGACGGACCGCATCTTGTCAAAGCTGCGCAAAAGCAATCCCGAAGCGGTCAATAACACAAGGGCGACGGCGAGTTCGGCAACGACAAGAGCGGAGCGCAAGCGCCCGTGACCTGCGCCGGATGTTCCGGTGCGGCCGCCTTCTTTGAGTGCGTCATTGACACTGGTGCGGACGGCTGCGAAAGCGGGAATCACTCCGCAAACAAAGCCGGTGAGCACTGCCAATGCCATGGCAAAGAGGGCCACTTGCCATTCAAGCCCGATGGTGTTGGTGCGGAAGAGAGTCGCGGGAAGAAAACTAACGCCTATGCGTAGCGCGACGGCTGCAAGGGCAAGGCCGAGGAGGCCTCCGCCGATGCTGAGCAAAAGCGCCTCAATGATCGATTGACGGACTAGATCCGCACTGCTCGCGCCGAGGGCGAGCCGAACGGAAATCTCCCGGCGGCGACGAATCACGCGCACCAGCAAGAGTCCGGCAAGGTTGGCACAGGCAATGAACAAAACCACTGACACAGCAAAGAAGAGCGTGCGCACCAGCGGCCTGGTCTGCGCGACGGCGTACTCACTGAGCTGCCTGACCTGAGGGTGAATGCGGCGGTGCGAAAGGGCCGGAGGGAAATTACGCATGATTTCACGCGCGGCTCCCACGGCGTCCTGCTCAGCTTGAGCGGGAGTTACATTGGGTTTCAACCTTCCTAATACATAGAAGCTCCAACTGGTGCCACGCGCGAGTTCATTCTGCGTGATACTCATGGGAACCCAAAGCTCGGTGCGGTTCAACTGAATGGGAATAAGCGGGAACTCAAAGGACGGCGGCATGACGCCGATGATCTCGTACGGGGTGCGGTCGAGCAGGACCTTCTGGCCGAGGATGTGCGTGTCACCGTGAAAGCGGCTGTGCCATGTTTGATAACTGAGGACGGCGACCTGCGCATGGCCTTCATCTTCCTGCTGAGTAAACACGCGGCCGATCAGGGGAGAGACACCTAACGTTGGGAAGAGACTTGCAGTGAGGCGGGTTGCCTCGATGGTTGCGGGCTCGCTGGTACCGGCGAGTTCGAAGACCGCGGGAGTATAGCCACCGACGTTCGAGAAGGCCGTGGTATCGCGCATGTAGGTGAGCATGCCGGGCCCGGTAACGCCGGGCGCATCGTCGCCGTAGTCGACGCCCTCAACGATGTCGGACAGCATGCTGAGCCTGGTGGGATCGGCGAACGGCAGGGGGCGGAGCAGGACCGCTTCAACGAGGGAGAAAATGGCGGTGGTGGCGCCGATACCAAACGCAAGCGTGAGTACCGCGGTCAACGCGAAGGCCGGCGACTTGCGCAACTGCCGCAATGCGTAGCGAATGTCGAGCCACAATTTGTTCATCGCGCGTCTTCTCCGTTTCAGTTTGCTTCAGCGCTCGTGCCGGCCCGTCGCTCACACGGTTGAGGCTATTCGGTTCTCGTTACTCGGTTCTGAGCGCATTCATCGGTTCAATCGACGCGGCACGGCGCGCGGGCACGAGAGCGGCGCATCCAGAGACCACGATCATGGCCACAATGGCCACGGTGAAGCTGACCGGATCGAAGGGCGACATCTGATAGAGCATCGATTTGAGCGGACGCGCAGCCAGATACGTGAGCGGAATGCCAACGGCAAGCCCGGCCAGCAATACCCAGAGGCTCTCGCGCATGACCATGATGAGCACCTGCGAACGGGTTGCGCCAAGAGCCATGCGAATCCCGATCTCGGTGGTGCGGCGGCTGACGCGGAACGAATGCGACCCGTAAAGGCCGGTGGCAACCAGCAGCGCCGCGAGTACACCGAAGAACCCGCCCATGGCGGCAAACATGCGCTGCTGCTCATAGGATTTATCGAACTGCGCCTGCTGCGTCATCGGGTCTTCGAGGGGCGCGTTCGGATAGAGCGAGGCGACCGTGCTGCGGAGTTCCGGTAAAAGCGTCAGCGCGTTTCCGCGCGTGCGAACCTCAATGTGCATTGTGCCCAGGGATGGCGCCTGCATCGCGGGATAATAGGCCATCGGCATGGGCTTCTCATCCACCGAGTTGTATTTGCTGTCGCGCACTACGCCGACAATGGTGCTTCGGTCTTTGTTTCCGATCTGGTGGCCGAGGGGGTTGGTGTTGGCAAGGTACTGTTTCACAAATGTCTCGTTGACCAGCGCGATTTGCTGCCTGTCCTTGGTATCGAATTCAGCGATATCGCGGCCGGCCAAAATTGAAATCCCCATAGTGCGAAAGAATCCGGGGCCCACGTCGTTCGAGCGCAGCAGCGCACCTTTTTTCTCAACGCCGTCAAGCATCAGGCCGTTATTATTGGTCCAACCGGACCCGGGACGGTTTTCCGCGTAGGAGACGGACTCAACGCCGGGAACCTGGCGCAGCCGATCGAGCAGGGTGCGATAGAAAACGTGGGTGTCGGCTTGCCCTTGCGGTGTGATGCCGAAGACGAGCAACCCATTTGCTTCCATGCCGAGGTTCTCGGTGGCGTAGTTGCGCAGAGTGCGCAGCAACAGGCCAGCGGCCATCAGCAGCACCAGGCAAACGGCCATTTGGCCAGCGAGCACAATACGCCCACCCAGGACGCGGGTGCGGTTTGTAGTGGTGTTTGTCGAAGTGGCGCGGAGCACGCCTGCTACGGGAGCGTGCATTGCACTCCACATAGGCACAAGGCCGAAGAGCAGCGCGGCCGATGCTGAGACGGCAAGAGTAAAGAACAGTACCGTGCGGTCTGGACTGAGGCCCGTCTCGATGTCAGACCACAAAGCCAGCATGCGCGTGGCAGCGATTGCAAAGAGCCAGCCGAGGGCCGCGCCGGTGGAAACCAGCATCAGGCTTTCGCATAGTAGCTGGCGGAAGATTACGCCCCGGCTGGCACCGATTGCCATACGGAGACTGAACTCGCGCTGCCGCACAACATTGCGGGCCTGGACCATCATGGCGACATTGGTGCACGCGATCAGCAGGACCAGGCCAACAAGTCCCATGAGAATTCGCACCGGCTCACGATAATAATCGTTGTACCCGGCGATGCCGCGGGCGGGCACAAAATCCAGAAGGGGTTTCCATTGTTTGGGGTCGACTGTGCCGACGGTTTGCCTAACCACTTCGCCGAAGGTGCCACTGAGCGCCTGCTGCGCCTGCATAGGCGTGATGCCAGGACGAAGGCGCGCCATTAGGCGGAGCGACCACCATTTCGGCGTTCCATAGAGCGTGTTGAACTCAGCAGGGATGCCCCAAGCGTTCAGTTCTGGGCGATTCTGCAATGGAATCCAGAAGTCGGCCGAAGTGCCCGGCTCTATGCCTTTGAAGGCGTGGGCCGCGACACCCACCACGGTCATTGGAATGCCTTTGACATAGAGAGTCTGGCCAAGGATGGCGGGGTCGCGCGCATAACTCCGCGTCCAGTAGTCATAACTGAGCACGACAGTTTGCGTGTGATCCTTTTCATCCTGCAGGGTGAAGCCGCGGCCCTGCTCGAGCCTGGCTCCCAATCCTGAGAAGAAATTACCGCTGACCTCTTCACCCTCGGCCTCTTCCGGAAGCACACCATGACGAACGGCGACGCTGCCGGTGAGGCTCAGGGGGACAAAGCCGATCAACTCCTCAAAGACATCGTTGCGCTGACGCAGCGCCTCGAACGCCGCTTCAGAAAACGAAGTATTCGAGTCGCCAGTATTGCCGGCGCCCGGCGGCTGCCATTCGCCGTTCGCCATGTGCACATAGGAGAGCCCCTCGGGATGGCTGACGGGCAACAACTGCATCAGGATCGCGTTCATGACGCTGAAAACCGCGGTATTCGCGCCGATTCCGAGCGCCAGCATCAGCACAACGGTCAACGTGAATCCCGGCGATTTGCGCAACTGGCGCAGCGCGTAACGCACATCCTGAAGCAGCATGGTTAGGCCTCCACTTCCTCGGTAAGCTTCTTTAGCTCGTCTTCCGAGACCACCTTGCCGTCGAAGAGATGCACTTCGCGCTGGGCGTGCTTGGCAAAGCGCGGGTCGTGCGTGACCATGCAGATGGTCGAGCCTTCGCGGTGAAGATCGGCGAGCAGATGCATGACGGCCTCGCCGTTTTTCGAGTCCAGGTTGCCGGTAGGCTCGTCAGCCAGCAGGATCGACGGCGAACCAGCCAGGGCGCGCGCGACAGCTACACGCTGCTGCTGACCACCGGAGAGCTGCGCGGGATAGTGACGCATGCGGTGGGCCATGTTGACGCGCTCAAGCGCATCCTTGACGCGCCCTTTGCGCTCCTGCGAGGGCATGCCGGCACGATAGGTGAGCGGCAGTTCGACATTCTCTTCGACGGTAAGGTCGCCGATAAGATTGAAGCTCTGGAAGATGAATCCGATTTCCTGGTTGCGGATGCGCGACCGGTCACCGAAGCTCAGGTTTTCAACCGGCTTGTTGTTGAGCAAGTACTTGCCGCCGGTGGGCGTATCGAGGAGGCCCAGAATGGACAGCAGTGTGGATTTGCCGCAGCCCGACGGTCCGGACATGGCAACGTACTCGCCCCGCGAGATGGTGAGGTGAATGCCGGAGAGCGCGTGCGTCTCCACTTCGTCGGTGTAGAAGACTTTGGTCAGGTCCTCGATTTCAATCAGCTTGTCGTTCGCCATCCTGTCCCCCTTTTTGTGAGTTGTCAGTTGTCAGTAATGAGTTACCAGTTATTAGTTGTCAGTTTTAAGTTGTAAGTTTTCAGTTGTCGGCTGCTACGAGCTCCTGCTTTTTTGCTGACAACTTACAACTGACAACTCGTTCCTACTCGAGTCGTATGCGATCCACGCCGTCCTGCCGTGACATATCAGAGAGGATTACCGTGTCGCCTTCCTTCAAACCTTCGAGCACCTGAATGCTGTTGACTGAAGCGCGACCCACTTTGACCGGGACGCGCGTTGCTCCTTTGCCATCGGGATCGATTTTGAAAAGGCTCAGCGTGGAGTTTTCATTACCCAGAGCCGGCCGTCCAACATAAAGCACGTCCTGCAGCCGTTCCAGATCGATGGTGCCGTCCACACTCAGGTCTGGCCGCGCTCCTGCCGGCAATGGCCCATCAAGAGCTACGTCAACGGTGACCGTTCCGTTCAATACGGATGGATCAATTCTGGAAACGTGTCCGGGAATCACACCGTTGTGGGTGTCAATCGAGGCGGGTTGGCCGATTTGGATGTCGCGCGCCTGCGTCTCCGCGATCTGCAGAGCCGCCTTCAATTTGTCCAGCTGAATGACCTTGGCCACCGACGTTCCCGCGGTCACGTGCTGGCCCACCTGGAGCGGAACAGGGAGCTGCGCCAGCACTCCGGAGATTCCGGCCCTCACGTGAAGCGCTTCCGATTGCTTCTGATAGAGATCCAGTTGCGCCTTGGCCTGTTCCACTTTGGTTTGGGCGGATGACAGTTGCACCTCGATCGCCTTCGCATTCACATCGAGCTGCTCCTCTGAGAGCTTTTTCTGCGCGGTTAACTGCTCGGCGGTATTCTTTGACGCCCCTGCAACCACGCCGGAAACCACACCCAGCTTGTAGAGTTGCTCGTCCGTCTGCGCCTGCCGCAGGTCCGTTGCATAGGAGGAGTTCACCTGCGCCGCGGCAATTTTCTTATCCATCAACGTGCTTTGCAGCGTGGCGTTCAAGCTCTTGTAGTCAGCTTCCGCTCCCTTGAGCGCCGATTGCGCACTGAGAAGCTGCTGTTCAAGCTGAGGATCGCTCATGTCCATCACCACTGTGTCGGGCGTGACCTTGGCGCCGGGCAGGGCGATGATGCGGACAACCGTGGCGTCGGTCTGCGCGGGAATCAACTCGATCGAATCCTCGCGCGGCACCAGGCTGCCGGTTGAACCGCGTACCTGGCGGATCATATTTCCGCGCTTCACCGTGTCCGGCCAGATGGTGGAGCGATCGACCGTGGGAGCGGCCGGCTTGAGCCGCGAAACTGCAACTATGGCTACGGTCAACAAGACCGCTCCGATGCCAGCCCAGGTTATGTACTGGCGTATCTTCTTCTTCCTTAAATCAGGGCGCGCAATATCCATCACGCTCTGTGTATAGCAGTTGCCGTGCCAAAGACTGGCTGATCAATCGTGTTGAAAGGAAAGGATTTTTGGTTGGGCGCTTGGCTTAGGTCTGGGGGCGAGGTGACCGATCACGAAGTCGATTGTCCGTTTTCGAACAGTTGCGGATGGTGGAAACGCGGAATCTCAGGTCGAAGATTCGGGATTCTTCGGCAAGCTCAGGACAGGCTTCAGGGCGCTAGGAATTTACTTACCGGTGTGGAATTTGGCGACAATTTTTTCGGTGATTGTGCGTTGCAGAACCGGGGACGAGAGCACGGTGGCTGTGGATGTGGTGCCATAGTGTCCCATCTTGTCGAGGAAAGCCTCGAGGTGGACGACCGAGACCACGCGCGCCTTGACGATGAAGGAGTCGGAGCCGGTGACGCGATGGCACTCGAGAACCTCTTCCCAGGTCTTCACCTGCTGCTGAAAAGTGCGCACCAGCGACTCGGGGCCGGCCATGGAGAGGCGCACGAAGATCTGGATGGGCATGCCGAGCCGCTCCAGGCTGATGTCGGCGTGAAAGCCACGGATGACGCCATGCTTCTCAAGTCGGTGGACGCGTTCAGCGACGGCCGGAGTGGTGAGCCCGACGCGCCGGCCCAGTTCAGCCCAGGAGAGCCGCGCGTCCTGCTGCAGCTCTTCAACAATCTTCCAATCGATGCGATCCAGTTCGGCGGGCTCGGTGCGCTGGCTGTATCGGCTGGGTATCATGCGTTCTCTCCTTCGATTGAAAGGACATTACCAGCTTTTTCTTAAGAATGTAAATCGCTGGCGGGCGAATCGCCATCGAATCGAATTGCCTGCGGTTGTGGGCAGATGCGATACTGCCGAACGCAAGTAGAAGATGGAGCTTCCCCATGGCTCAGCACAAAAGTGGAACTGGATACCAGAGCGGATTTGGCAACGAGTTTGCCACCGAAGCCGTTGCGGGCGCGCTGCCGCAGGGACAGAACACGCCGCAGCATGCGCCGCTTGGGCTTTACACGGAACAGATCAGCGGCACGGCATTCACGGCTCCGCGCGCGCTCAATCGCCGGACCTGGAGCTACAGGATTCGGCCGTCGGTGATGCACGAGCCGTATCACGAATTTCCGCAGTCCACGCTGCTGCGCAGTGGGCCGTTCACAGAAATGCCGACGCCGCCGAACCAGATGCGCTGGAATCCGCTGCCTATTCCTGAGAGTGAAACCGACCTGGTGGAAGGGCTGGTGACGCTGGGCGGCAATGGCGACCCGGCGATGCAGGATGGAGTTGGGATTCATTTGTATGTGGCAAACGCTTCGATGCACAACCGGTTTTTCTATAACGCGGACGGCGAAATGCTGATTTTGCCGCAACAGGGCAGGCTGTCGCTGCGCACCGAGTTGGGCATTCTGGAGGTTGCGCCGGGCGAGCTGGCGGTGATTCCGAGGGGGATCAAGTTTCGCGCGGAGCTGACCGATGGGACTGCGCGCGGTTACATTTGCGAGAACTACGGGCAGAGTTTCCGGCTGCCGGAACTGGGGCCGATCGGGGCGAACGGTCTTGCGAACACGCGCGATTTTCTTACGCCGGTCGCGGCTTATGAGGATCGCGAAGGTTCGTTCGAGGTGATTTCGAAATTCCTTGGAAGGCTGTGGCGTGCGGAGATCGACCACTCGCCGCTGGATGTGGTGGCGTGGCATGGGAACTATGCGCCGTATAAGTACGACATGGCCCGCTTCAATTGCATCAACACGGTCAGCTTCGATCATCCCGATCCGTCGATCTACACAGTGCTGACTGCGCCGTCGGGTTTGGCGGGCACGGCGAACGTGGACTTTGCGATTTTTCCGCCGCGCTGGATGGTCGCCGAGCATACCTTCCGGCCGCCGTGGTTTCATCGCAACATGATGAACGAGTTCATGGGGCTGATCCTGGGCGAGTATGACGCGAAGGCGGAGGGATTTTTGCCGGGCGGCGCGAGCCTGCATAACTGCATGTCGGGGCATGGACCGGATGCGGAGACGTTTGAACGCGCCAGTAAAGCTGAGCTGAAACCGCACTACATCGACGGCACGCTGGCCTTCATGTTTGAGACGCGTTTGCCGGTGAGGCCCACGCGGTTTGCGCTGGAAGAGAAGATCTTGCAGCACGAATATTACGAATGCTGGCAGAGCTTGAAGAAGAATTTCCGCGGGGCCTGATTACTGGTTCGGGAAAAGGCTTGACCGATTGATTTGCTAGCTCGTCGTGTCGTGGAATTGAGGTCACGATTGCCGTTTGAAGAGTGGATGCGGAAGAGCTGGATCGAATCGGCTAACGATGCGGAGAGCGGGTTCCCGCTGCAGTCGCTTCCCCACTGCGTGTTTGCCGGGGACGGCGGACGCGCGCGGATTGGCGTTGGAATTGGCGGATTCGTTCTGGATCTGCAGCAATGCTCGCGCGGGTTGCTGTTTGAAGGACTGGCGGCGGCAATTCAGGCTGCGTGCACTGAGGTCTCGCTCAATGCGCTGATGGCTTGCGATACGGTTGGACTCGCTGCGCTGCGCGGCCGGTTGATGGAATTGCTCGATGCGGATGCGGATGAGGCTACGCGCGAATCGGTTGGTTTGGCGCTGACGCGGATGAGCGATGCAAAGCTGCTGAAGCCTGTTGAATCGGCCAACTATACGGACTTCTACGCATCGATTCATCATGCGACCCGCGTGGGACGGCTGTTTCGACCGGAGCAGCCGCTGCTGCCTAACTATAAATTTGTGCCTATTGGATACCATGGGCGGGCTTCATCGATTGTGGTGAGCGGGACCGAGGTGCGTCGTCCGCATGGGCAAACGAGACCGATTGACGGCGGCGTTCCCGGATTTGGTCCGACAAAGTTTTTGGATTACGAGGTTGAGGTTGGCGCATACATTGCAGGGACGAATTCACTTGGCGAGCCGGTGACGATTGATCGTGCGGCCGATCGCATCTTTGGTTTTTCGCTGGTGAATGACTGGTCGGCGCGCGATGTGCAGTCGTGGGAGTATCAGCCGCTGGGACCCTTTCTGGCGAAGAGCTTTGCGACCAGCGTTTCACCGTGGGTGGTACCGATGGCTGCGCTCGAGCCGTTTCGCGTGCCTGCTTTGTCGCGCGCTGCGGACGATCCAGCGCCGCTTCCCTATCTTTACGACGCTCTGGATCAGGCAGAGGGAGCGATTGATTTGACACTTGAAGTTTTGCTGCGGACCGCAACGATGCGCGCCGCGGGCGATGCGCCTCACCGACTGAACAGCGCCAATCTTCGCGATCTGTATTGGACGCCGGCACAGATGATTGCCCACCACACAAGCAACGGCTGCAACCTGCTGCCGGGAGACTTGCTGGCCAGTGGAACAGTTTCAGGCGAGGAAGAGAGCAGTGCCGGCTGCCTACTGGAATTGACGCGCGGCGGAAAGCTGCCGATTCTGTTGCCGAATGGAGAAAACCGCGCTGCGCTTGAGGATTGTGACGAGGTAACTTTGCGCGGTTGGTGCCGGCGCGAGGGCTTTCCGAGCGTCTCGTTTGGCGAGTGCCGCGGGCTGGTATTGCCGGCGGTTTAGGTTGACTTTCGATTCTTAGGTAAACATCGACAATTACCATTCGAAATGAAGGCAGCCTCAACCATCTTCCTTCTTTCCAGTATTCATACTCCCCATTCAGCGGCCTATGCTCATGGTCAGCATGTGATATGGATCACCCCGATTCCCGATCCGGCATCACAACAACCGGAGGTCCCGATGGCAACCCTTGCATCCAGCACGAAGATGACCGGGCAGGATTTCCTGCCCTTGAAAGGCACTGACCACGTGGAGTTTCACGTGGGCAACGCGCGCCAGGCAGCCTACTACTACCGCACCGCGTTTGGCATGAAGCTGGTGGCATATGCTGGGCCGGAGACGGGCATGCGCGATCGCGCGTCGTATGTATTGGAGCAGGGCAAGGTTCGCTTTGTGTTTACGACCGCGCTGCGGCCCGGCGGACCGATTGCAGAGCATGTGGCGAAGCACGGCGACGGTGTGCACGCGATCGCGCTGTGGGTGGATGACGCGCGCCAGGCTTGGCTGGAGACGACGGCACGCGGAGCACGCAACGTCTCTATGCCGATTGAAACTTCTGACGAATATGGGCGCGTGACTACTTCGTCGATCGCGGCCTATGGCGACACGATTCACACTTTTGTTGACCGAGGGCACTATTACGGCGCGTTTCTGCCTGGCTATCGCGCCGAGAAGGATGACACCGTGGCGCGGCCGACCGGGCTTAAGCACGTGGACCACATGGTGGGCAACGTGGGCTGGCACGCGATGGATGAGTGGGTTGAGTTTTACGCGCGGGTGATGGGATTTCAGCTCTATCAGCACTTCGACGATAAAGACATTTCGACTGAATACTCGGCGCTGATGTCGAAGGTGATGTCGAACGGAAACGGCTATGTGAAGTTTCCCATCAACGAGCCGGCGGAGGGACGACGCCGTTCGCAGATTGAAGAGTATCTTGATTTCTACCAGGGGCCGGGCGTGCAGCATATTGCGCTGGCTACCGACGATATTCTTGAGACCGTTTCGCGCATGCAGGCGCAGGGCGTGGAGTTCCTGACCGTGCCGCACACCTATTACACCGAACTGGCGGCGCGCGTGGGACGGATCGACGAGCCCATTGAGGAACTGGAGCGGCTGGGCATTTTGGTGGATCGGGATGATGAAGGCTACATGCTGCAGATCTTTACGCGGCCCGTTGAGGATCGACCGACTTTGTTCTACGAGATCATTCAGCGCAAGGGCAGCCGAAGCTTTGGCAAGGGCAATTTCAAGGCGCTGTTTGAAGCCATCGAGCGCGAGCAGGCGCTGAGGGGAAACCTTTAATGGCCACGATACTGGAGTTGCCCAAAGCATCGTCTTTCCTGATTGAGCAGGACTATGCGGCGTATACGTCGGAGCAGCACGCGGTCTGGGCGGAGCTGGTGAGACGGCGCATGCCGCAGCTCGAAAAGCATGCGGCAGCAGAGTATCTAGATGGATTTGAATCGCTGTGTCTGCCGTATGATCGGCTGCCCAACTTGGCCGCGGTTTCGGCCAAGCTGCAACGGCGCACGGGGTGGAACACAACGCCTGTGAGCGGCTTCATGCCTGCGCCGGCGTTCTTTGAGATGCTGGCAGCGCGGCGGTTCCCTACTACCACATGGCTGCGCGATCGCAACTCGCTTGAGTACACGCCGGAGCCGGACATTTTTCACGATGTGTTTGGCCATGTGCCGATGCACGCGCACCCAGTGTTTGCGGATTTTCTGGCGCACTACGGGCAGGTGTGCTCACGGATCTTTGACGATGCAATTCTGGAGCGCATTGGGCGCGTTTTCTGGTACACGGTCGAGTTTGGGATGATTCGCCAGGGCGGGCAGTTCAAGGTTTATGGAAGCGGGCTAATCAGTTCGAACGGCGAGTGCAGCAACGTGATTGATGGAGGGTGCGAGGTACGGCCTTTTGTATTGGACGAAGTGCTGCGGACGCCGGTGAAAGTGGACGAGATGCATCGGTTGCTGTTCGCGATTGACAGCTTCGAAGAGATCTACGAAGCGATGCACACGCTGGAAGCGCGCATTCAGGGCGGGTCACGACTGGACTATTAGTCGCCTAATCAGCAGCGCTCGACGGCCAGGGCAACGGCATTGCCTCCGCCGAGGCACAGTGCGGCGATGCCCTTGGTCTTGCCGTAGCGCTCCATTGCATAGAGCAACGAGGTCAACACGCGTGCGCCGCTGGCGCCGATGGGATGGCCGATGGCGACTGCTCCGCCATGTACGTTGACTTTCGCGGGGTCGAGTGCGAGGTCGCGAAGCACTGCGAGAGCCTGCACACTGAAGGCTTCATTCAATTCAAACAGGTCTACGTCGGCGAGGGACCAGCCGGCGCGCTGCGCGGCCTTGCGCACGGCTTCGATTGGCGCGAGGCCGAACCATTCCGGCTCGCCGCCGCTGGTGGATTGGGCGCGGATCACGGCGATGGGCTTGAGGCCAAGAGCCTGGGCACGTTCTTTGCTGGTGATGACGAGCGCGGCTCCGCCGTCGCTTACGCCGGGGGAATTGCCCGCGGTTACTGTGCCGTCTTTTTGAAATGCCGGCTTGAGGTTGGCGAGGATTTCGACGGTGGTTTCGGGGCGAATGGATTCGTCGGTGTCGAATTTCTTCGGGGGCGCGCCTTTTTTTGCGGCAGGAATCTCGACCGCCAGAATTTCATCGTGAAAGAAACCGCTGGCAGTGGCCGAGGCGGCGCGGCGATGCGATTCCGCGGCAAAGGCGTCCTGCTGTTCGCGGGTGATGCCGTATTTGGCAGCGATCATCTCCGCACCGACACCCATGTGAAAGCCTTTATAGGCCTCCCACAGGCCGTCGTTAATCATGGAATCGACGAGGCTCCCGTTGCCCATGCGATAGCCGGAGCGTGCCTGGGGCAGCAGATAGGGCGCGTTGGTCATGGACTCCATGCCGCCAGCGACGACCATCTCCGCGTTGCCGGTTTGAATGGCTTGCGCGGCGAGGGCAACGGCCTTGAGGCCTGAGCCGCAGACCTGATTCACAGTGAAGGCGCCGGCCTGTGGCGAGAGGCCGCCATGAATCGCGGCCTGACGCGCGGGGTTCTGGCCGAGGCCGGCCTGGAGGACGCAGCCCATGATGCACTCGTCGACTTCCGTTGGATTCACGGCGGCGCGACGCACCGCTTCGCGCACTGCAAGCGCGCCTAACTGCGGCCCGGAAAACGACTGCAGCGATCCCTGGAATTTACCAACGGGTGTGCGTACAGCCGAGACAATCACGACTTCTCTCATGCGAAGTGCTCCAAATCTTTGGGATGAAGTGATTTTTGTTTATTTATATCTTTCCTTGGATTAGATGCGTCCGGCAGCACGAAGATCGCGAATTTCTTCGCCGTCAAAGATGCGGGAGCGGATGAGGAAGCGAACGCCTTCGCCGTTGTCGAGCGAGAACATGCCGCCGCGGCCGGGAACCACGTCGAGCGTGAGCTGGGTGTGCTTCCAGTATTCGAACTGGCTCTTGCTCATGTAAAAAGGCTCGCCGTCGACCTCGCCTAACTGCACGTCGGAGTCGCCGACCATGAACTCACCGCGTGGGTAACACATGGGGGAGCTGCCGTCGCAGCAGCCCCCCGACTGATGGAACATGAGCGGGCCATGCTTCTGGCGCAGGACGCGGATCAGGTGGATTGCGAGATCGGTGGCGATAACTTGTTGAGGTAAGTCGGGCATAAGGGTTCAGGTCTCAGTTGTAAGTTGTAAGTGATCAGTTGTCAGTGGTCAGTGATCAGTGATCAGTGGTCAGTTGCTGGTTATTCGTCTGTGCTCTTCAGGCCGCTCTTTTCGTTCGTCGGTTTGCTATCGTCGAGTCCTGATGAGTCGGCTGGATCTACGGTTCCGAGAGAATCGTTTACAACGCCGTCTTTGGTTTCTTCTTCGGCGTCGGGTTCACGTTCTACGTTGACACGCTTGGTTGTTTCGGCCATGCCTGGCACCTCTATTGATTGAGATGCCAAAGCAGGCCGCGGCGTTTGAGCCAAGCGAGTGAACCAGGCTCTAGAAGAAGCCCAGCTTCTTGGGGCTGTAACTTACCAGCAGGTTCTTGGTTTGCTGATAGTGGTCGAGCATCATGCTGTGGGTTTCGCGGCCGATGCCGGATTGCTTGTAGCCGCCGAAGGCCGCATGGGCGGGGTAGGCGTGATAGCAGTTGGTCCAGACGCGGCCGGCTTGAATGGCACGACCTAGTTGATAGCAGCGGTTGGCGTCGCGGCTCCAGAGACCGGCGCCGAGGCCGTAGAGGGTGTCGTTGGCGATCTCGAGGGCTTCGGCTTCAGTTTTGAACGTGGTAACCGAGACGACCGGCCCGAAGATTTCTTCCTGGAAGATGCGCATGCGGTTGTGGCCGCGGAAGACGGTGGGCTGAACGTAGTAGCCGCCCTCTAACTCGCCGCCGAGGTGAGCGCGGCTGCCGCCGGCCAGTAACTCGGCACCTTCCTTGTGACCTATGTCGATGTAACTCAGGATTTTTTCCAATTGCTCGCTGGAGGCTTGCGCACCGATCATGGTGTCGCTTTCAAGCGGATTGGCCTGCTTGATGGCGGCTACGCGCTTGAGGGCCCGCTCCATGAAGCGGTCGTAGATGCTTTCCTGAATCAGCGCGCGGCTGGGGCAGGTGCAGACTTCGCCCTGGTTGAGGGCGAACATGACGAAACCTTCGATGGCCTTGTCGAAGAAATCGTCGTCTTCCTGAAGGACGTCGGCGAAGAAGATGTTGGGCGATTTGCCGCCGAGTTCGAGAGTGACGGGAATCAGGTTCTGGCTGGCGTACTGCATGATGAGGCGGCCGGTGGTGGTTTCACCGGTGAAGGCGATCTTGGCAACTCGGGAACTGGAGGCGAGCGGCTTGCCCGCTTCGAGACCAAAGCCGTTGACGATGTTGAGGACGCCGGGAGGGAGCAGGTCGGCAACGAGTTCGGCCCAAACGAGAATGCTGGCCGGAGTTTGTTCGGCGGGCTTGAGAACTACGCAGTTGCCGGCGGCTATCGCGGGAGCGAGCTTCCAGGTGGCCATGAGGATAGGGAAGTTCCACGGAATGATCTGGCCGACGACTCCGAGCGGTTCATGGAAGTGGTAGGCGACGGTGTCGTGGTCGATTTCGGAGATGGTGCCTTCCTGGGCGCGGATGCAGCCGGCGAAGTAACGCCAGTGATCGATGGCGAGTGGAAGATCGGCCGCAGTGGTTTCGCGGATGGGCTTGCCGTTGTCCCAGGTTTCGGCCAGCGCCAGCAGATCGAGATTATCTTCCATGCGCTGGGCGATCTGGGTCATGATGTTGGCGCGATGGGTGGGGCTGGTGTGGCCCCAGGCGTGGCGCGCCGCGTGGGCGGCATCGAGCGCCAGGTCAATGTCCTCCGCGTTGGAGCGCGGAATCTCGCAGAAGGTCTTCCCGGTTACCGGGGTGATGTTCTCAAAATACTGGCCGGAAGCAGGCTCAACCCACTTGCCTCCAATGTAGTTGCCGTAGCGCGGGCGAAAGCTCACCTTATCGCTGAGCTTGCCAGGATGCACTGCTGTTGCTGTCGCCATCGAAGTGTCCTCCAGGACAGAAAATACCGCGCAGGTGCGGGCGAAGGGGACGCGGCTGAGGAATCATACAACCGCACTGGGCAGAATCGGCAAGTCGGCTGTGAAAGGCTTTTGAATTGTTGCGAAAAGCTTTTGAATTGCGCGGGGGTTGGAACCGGAGCATATTGCGTCGGGTGCCAGCCGTGATCGAAGTCACGCGCCGAAGCGAGGCAATCGCGCTATTTATAATTTGTGGTGACGGGTGCGGGTTTGTGGCGCCACAGGATGTCCCCGCGCGAGGTGAGTAATGGAACCGACAGCGATTCCAACGGCGGTGAAAGTGGAGGCCAAGGAGGCTGTTCTCATGCGGCAGGTTGAAAAAGAGACGACGCTCGAGCTTTTCAACTCCGCCGAGGCCAACGCGCTGCGTGCGGAGATCATTCTCACTGGCCGGAAGCTGTGGGAGCGGCAATATGTGGACGGGAACGGCGGCAACATCACGGTGCGGCTGGGAACGGACTATGTGCTGTGCACGCCGACCATGCTGAGCAAGGCGGATTTGGAGCCCGCGGATATCTGCCTATCCGATATGAGCGGGAAGATCCTGGCCGGAGACCGGACGCTGACCAGCGAACTGCTGCTGCACCTGGAGATTTACAAGGCGAATCCGAGAGCCAAAGCGGTGGTGCACTGCCATCCGCCGTATGCGACGGCGTTTGCGATTGCGGGGACGGTTCCGCCGAACGGGCTGATTCCGGAGTACGAGGTATTTATCGGGCCGGCAGCGGTTGCGCCGTACGAGACACCGGGCACACAGGCATTTGCCGAGACGGTGCTGCCGTTTGTGCACGAGCACAACACCATCTTGCTGAAGAATCATGGGGTGGTTTGCTGGTCGGATACAGTAACGCATGCGGAATGGCTGTGCGAGATTATGGATACCTATTGCAGGACCTACCTGATAGCAAAGCAAATTGGCGAACCGCTGGGCGTGATTCCCGAGGACAGGATCGACGATATATTGCGGCGCAAGCAGTGGATGGGATTGCCGGATGCGCGGATGGGGCGGATTGGCGGCGATCCACGAGGTGGGGACCCGAAGAACACCGCTGAGATAGTGGAGTTGGTGAAGCGGGAAACTGGGCGGCTGCGAGCGCGCGACTAAGTTTCGCCCCGCAGGAAGCTGGCCGCGGTCGATTGAGCATAGTTGCACTCAGCCGAGACCGGGCATTCATGGCATTGAGGCGCTTTGTCCTTGCAGAGAGTCTTGCCGTGGGTGCGCAGCAGGAGATGGGCTTCCCTGAGCTTGGCCGTGTTTGAGGGGAGTGAAGGCTTCAGCGCTTCCTGAACGGAACGATAGGTGGCTCCGTAGTTTTTCTGCGAACGGCCCCAGCCGAACCGGACCAGCACGCGCAGGCCATTCGATTCGAGGGGTAAGCCGTTGGAGACACCGCACAGCAGCAGGATTTTCTCCGCACCGGGATCCCCGATGGTGGGAAATTGTTTGAGCGCCCGTTTGGCCTCCGCGTAGGGCATGGTCAGAATCGAATCGAGATTTCGATTGAATTGACTCAGCGTGATGCCGGCGATCTGGCGCCAGCGGAAGACGCGCGTCTCGGGGCGCATGCCGCCGCGTTTGGCAATGGGAAGAAGCAGCTTGTCGGGTGCGGCGTCGATCGCTTTGGCGTTGAGACCGACATGAGAGCGCAGGGCTTCAAAGACTTCAAGACGGCGCTCATCGGGGAGGAGATAGCAGGCGTTCTCCCACATCACCAGCTCGAAGGGGCCTTTTGCGGGCGGAAGCTTGGGCTCGCCGTAGTGGCGCTTGAGATGGGCGATGAGCTTGGTGAAGGTGTGCATGCGGACCCTCGAAGCGACCTGGGGATGCTGTGCGCTCGCGGCGGGAATGATGAGGTGAGTTTATCGCGAATGCAACGGCGATGATCTTCCTCAACGCGATTTTTTGCACCGTCCGGGAATAAATTGCGCGGGTTGCAGTTTGACATGGTGGAGGTACTTTCCACGATGGATGCGAATGGCACGAACCCCGAGCAGCGGCCGGTTCTGAGAACTGAAGCGGCAGAAGCAACACAACCCGACCCGGCGCCAGGCCCTGCCGCGAACGATGGAGCCGTCAATGATGGAATTGACCGGCGTAACTTTCTCAGTTGCATGGCGTGGGCGGGCACGGGCCTGCTGTGGACGATGGCGGGAGGGGTGCCGACATCCCGGCTGTTTGCTGCCGCGGCTGGAGGTTTGGGGCGGGAAGGCGCTAACGGGGCAGGATTCAGCTTTGTCCAGATCAGCGACAGTCATATTGGATTCAACAAGCCCGCGAATCAGGATGTGACCGGGACGCTGAAGCTGGCGATCGACAAGATCAACCGGCTGGCGAGCACGCCGGATTTACTGCTGCACACCGGCGATATTACACACTCTTCAAAGGCTGAGGAATTCGATACCGCCCAACAACTCCTCAAGGGCGCGAAGGCCGGCGAGACGTTCTATGTTCCGGGGGAGCACGATATCGCAACCGACGACGGGACCATGTACCTGGAGAGGTTTGGCAAGGGAACGACGGGCAAGGGCTGGTACAGCTTCACGCACAAGGGCGTGCACTTCATCGGGCTGAATAACTGCCAGCAGGTGGATGCGATGGGCAAGCTGGGCGAGGATCAGTTGAACTGGCTCAAAGCCGATCTGGCTTCGCTTTCGGCGTCGACGCCGATTGTGATCTTTGCGCACATTCCACTTTGGATGGTGTATCCGGAGTGGGGCTGGGGCACGCCGGATGCGGCGGAAGCGCTTAGCTACTTGAAGCGATTCGGCTCGGTGACCGTGTTGAACGGGCACATTCACCAGGTGGTGCAGAAGGTGGAAGGCAATGTCGCATTTCATACGGCGACGTCGACGGCATTTCCGCAGCCTGCGCCGGGTTCGGCTCCGCACGCGGGACCAATGGTGGTTCCAGCGGGCAAGCTGAAGAGCGTGCTGGGCATTACGGAAGTCAAGTACATTGGGCGGCATAGTCCTCTGGCCATCACGGATTCGTCGCTGGGGGATGCGTGAGGCGGGTTCGCGCGATTCTGCTGATTGGATTGGTTGCAATTCCGGTTTCACTGCTGCTGGCTCGCATTCATCCGTTTGGAGATGCGGGCCTGTACGCGGCAACCGCTGCGGACTCGCCCCTTTTGAATGGGGCGAAGGCGGCGGATGAGGCTCGGACGATCCTGGTGGAAAAGTGTGTGGACTGCCATTCAATGCACACGCGCGCGCCGTTGTATGGACGGTTTGCGCCGGTTTCATGGCTGTTGGAGCGCGATGTGGTGAAGGCAAGAAAGGCGATGAATCTTTCGCTGTGGGATAGCTATTCCGCGGATCAAAAACAGACGCTGGCCGCGAAGATTGTGCACGAGACAAAGCAGAATGAGATGCCGCCGGCACAGTATCGGCTGATTCATTGGAACGCGCGAGTTAGTGATGCTGATGTGAAGGTCTTTGACCAGTGGGCGCATGGGCTTGAGGGGTTGCAAACCGGCACAATCCCTGACGGATGGGACAATCCGGCACGGGGTAAGGCGCTGTTTGAGAAGCGATGCACCGGATGCCATGCGCTGACTGGAAATCACGAGGGCCCGGCGTTGGCGGGGGTTTATGGACGGACCTCCGGCACGGCGGCGGGATTTGTCTACTCGGCTGCGCTGAAGAAGGCTGGGGTTGTGTGGAACGAGACGTCGCTGGATAAATGGCTCAGCAATCCAGACTCGTTTATTGCCGGGAACGATATGGATTTTTTGGTTTCGAAGGCGCAGGAACGCCGGGATTTGATTGCTTATCTGAAGTTGGTTTCGGGGAAATAATCGCAATGCTGCCGGGACAAGTTGCATTGATTTAGCGCAAACACACTGACGCTGCCGGAAACGCTGCAGCTGTTATCAGGCGAGGGAAAAGCGAAGATGTGCTACACTGTATTTGCGCTCAGTGATTTGGCCGTGAGCGGCGGTTTGCCCTTTACGACGGCAAGTTTGCCTGGCACAGATTTCCCCCAAAGCCTCTACAGCGTGATACCCAATTGGACTCCTACCCGGAGTTTTGCCGTGGACTGTGTTCTGGTCCGGCAAGAATCAGACGCAAATGCCTCCTTGATTGGACGGCGCGCTGAACCGGGATGCAAGCAGGGAGCGGGTAGCCGAGCGGCAATGTGCCGCCTGGCGGACAAGTAGCGTGTGGCAGCTCCGGGCCGTGGCGTTCCCTTTTGAATGCCGGTTGGCCAGTCTCGAACGACTTTCGGTTCTCCCTTACGCAAATTTAGAAGCAGGTTCGCGCGCGATCAATATTCGTGTGCTCGCCTCATGACGGGCTCCGATTGCAGGCCGCCTTTCCCGACGTAAGGGTCAGGGCTGGCTCGCGGAGCACAGGATGAATTTTGACAACTCAGTTTTCTCAGTTTTCTCTTTCGGTTGCGCTGATGGCGCGGCTTGACGCTAACAAATTTGAAATTCCCACACCAGTTCAGGCCGGCTGCATTCCTCCAGCGCTTGAGGGCCGCGACATTCTCGCGACGGCGCAGACCGGTACCGGCAAGACGCTTGGCTTCCTCATTCCCATTGTTGAAATGATGCAGAAGAACGAAGCGCGCGGTGCGCAGGCTTTGATCCTGCTGCCGACCCGCGAGCTGGCCATGCAGGTGGAAAAGGCATTCATCGCAATCCGCACCAGTTCCACGCAGACCTGTGCACTGGTCGTTGGCGGACTCGCTGAACGGTCGCAACTGGATGCGATTCGCCGCGGAGCGCGGTTGATTGTGGCAACTCCCGGACGGCTTGAGGACTTCATGAAGCGCCGCCTGGTGAAACTCGAAACAGTGAAGATGCTGGTGCTGGACGAAGTGGACCGGATGCTTGATATGGGCTTTCAGCCGGCCATTGCGCGCATCGCCGCAACGCTGCCGACGGAACGCCAGACGCTCTGCTACTCGGCTACGCTAGAGGGCGCGGTGAAGGAAGTGGCGCGTAAGTATCTCAATAACCCGGCACGAATCGAGATTGGGTCTGTGCTGAAGCCGGCGGAAAATGTCGAGCTGCGCACCTTTGAAGTCGAGCCTGACAAGAAGCAGGAACTGCTCGAACACCTGCTGGGCGCGGAACAGGGCAGCTTCCTGGTGTTTGTGCGCACCAAGCATGGCGCGGATCGCGTTGCGCGCAGGCTGGTTCGCTCAGGCCATTCGGCAACGCAGATTCACGGCGACCGCTCGCAGGCCCAGCGCAACCAGGCGCTGCGCAGCTTTTCAGAGGGACGTCACCGCGTGCTGGTGGCTACTGATGTGGCCGCTCGCGGCATTGACGTGGCCAATGTAGCGCACGTCATCAACTACGATATGCCCAAGATGGCAGAGGACTTTGTCCACCGCGTCGGGCGTACGGGACGAGCTTCGGCGCACGGCGTGGCATCGACTTTTGCTGCGCCGGCGGAGCGCGGCGATCTGCGCAAGATTGAGCGGACGCTGTCGCTCAACATGAAACATTTCCGGGTGCGCTCGGCGGATTTGAACGCGGCGTAAGAGCAGCCTCTAGCTACTGGCTTCCAGCTTCCTGCTCCAGTTTTACTAGAACCCCTCAAACTCGGCCTCACTGTCGAGTTTGCGGGGTTTCTTTCTTGAAATTGGAACCTCGACAGGCCAGGCAACCACACGAATGTTCTCGCCACTTGGGTTCGGTGATGCCTCTCTCCCGAGGATGCCTTTTCATCTGGCATTTTTGTTTAGAAGAAGTTACTCTTGATTTATTCAATTCTCCACGACACATTCGACATAAACGCATGCTTCCCCGCTTGTGTTATTGCTTTCGCTTGAAATGATTGCAAGACTCTAAATCTAGTAAGCCCAATGGACGCATCTTCGCTGAGCAGTGATATCCATCCCGGTCCTTCCCGGCACAGTTCGCCCCTCTCGAGAGCGATGGCGAACGTGTGGCCCGATTCGCCCGTCCACCTCACTTTTGTCTTCCTGCTTTATTTCCTGGTTTCCTTAGGCGGCAACGCGCTGACCCGCACTCCGTCTGTGGCCGACATTATCTGGCCCGCCAACGGCCTCCTGCTGGCCATTCTGCTCCGTCTCCCGCGTCGATCCTGGGCCATCTACATCGCGGCCAGCATCGTGGCCAACGTCCTGGCCCACAGCTACTTTCACTTCACCCTTTCGCAGTCGCTGCTTTTCTCCGCCGGCAACACGGTGGAGGTCCTGGTGGCCGGATCTTTGCTCTCCACGCGCGACGCAAGAAAACCTGACCTGAGCCAGCCGCGCACGCTGGCGCGTTTTGTTCTCTTCGGCGTGCTGCTGGCGCCCGCGTCATCCAGCGTTTTCGTTGAGATGTTTCTCCTGGCCCAGAGAGTTCCGCAGGAACTCCTGTCCGTCACCACCTGGTTCGTTGGCGACGTGATGGGAATCGCGGTCATGACGCCGCTGGTGCTGGCAATCGAAAAGCAGGAGTTGCTCGACCTGTTCACCCGCAAAAGGCGGTTCGAGACCATCGCCATCCTGTGTTTGCTCACAGTGCTCTCTGCCATGGTTTTCGCCCTCGACGGCCTGCCGGTTGATTTTCTTCTCATCCCCGCACTTCTATTGGCAATCTTTCGGTTGGGCAGTTCGGGTTCGGCCATCGGCATTCTGCTGATTGCAGGCCCGGCGGTGTACATGACGGAGCGCTCGCACGGGGCTTTCTCACTGGTGCGGTCCGACATGTTCATCCACAGCTTCTTCATCCTGCAGTGCTTTCTTTGCGTTGCGCTCATCATCCTGTACTCCGTCACTTCGGCGCTGAATGAGAGAGACCGTCTGCAACAGGAGCTGACCGCCGCGTTTTACGAGGCCGACGCCAATGCGGGGCTCGATCACATTACCGGCCTTGCCAATCGCCGCACCTTTGACAAGCAGCTGGTGCGCGAGTGGCAGCATGCGTTGAGGGAGAAAATCAGCCTGGCACTGCTGATGATCGATGTGGATCGTTTCAAGCTCTATAACGACCACTACGGCCATGTGGCCGGCGACGAGTGCCTGCGCAAAATCGCAGGTATTCTCACCGACGCGTCGCTCCGCGCCACCGATCTGGTCACCCGCTACGGAGGCGAGGAGTTCGCCATCATCCTTCCCGGTGCGAGCCTGCAGAAAGCTGCCTGGCTGGCCGAGCGGATTCGGGTTTCCGTTGAAAGCGCAGCGCTTCCGCACGCGGCCTACGCGGTCGGAACGGTCACCATCAGCGCCGGCGTAGCCTCCCTGGAGCCGGCCGGCGGCGCCGAGCGAACCGACCTGATCGAGCAGGCCGACCGCGCCCTCTATACCGCCAAAAATGCCGGCCGCAACCAGGTCAGCGTCTGGAACGAATCCCGCCGGAACTAGGGACCGGGCCAGTCGGAACCAGAATCCCGGACGGGCGCAGGTTTCCCGGCGCAGGTTTCCCTCCGAACTGTCTGTCTTTTCGAGTCTTTTCCAATCCAGGAATGAGCCTGAAGGGGGTGTTTGATGCGGGCATCTTCAGATGTCTCCTTTGGGGATGTTTTCATATATTGCTCGTGGTCGTCGCGGCGGTGGAAATGTGGGAA
>JBEKET010000034.1:0-55669 GCA_050013695.1 Occallatibacter sp. | reverse complement strand
ACTTCTCTGCTCCAAGCACGCTGATCATCCATCCTCAGCTTGCCCGCTCGGACTCCTTCAGGCTCATCTTGAGTTGGAATCAACTTCCTCGCTCAGGCTCATCTTGCGTTGGACAAGAGTGAATTTTGACAAGCGATAAGAACAAACTAGATACTTAAATGCGCATCCTGTTGCAGAAATATGATACCCAAGCTTGGGTAATGGCTTTGAGGACACCTCAACCCCCATGAAACTCCCTCGGCACGCAGAAATCTGGTTTCTGCCATTTTTGAAGGACCGCCTGCGGAAGAGAATGCATCCCAGGAAGATGAAGCGAGCCTGGGTGGCCATTACAGACCACTACGAGCCACTGGGTATGGGAGCCTCCGTTGAGACCGCGCTCGGCCGCGTTGCGCGGTGGCGTGACAAGTGGCCACGAATCTGCGACGACGCGCCACGAGACGCTGCTGGACGGTGTCCGCAGTATAGCTTCTTTTACCCACAAGAGGAGTACCGGCGCGACCTGCTTGATGGGATAGCGGAAATGGTGCGACTCGGCGTTGGCGACGTGGAAGTGCATCTGCATCACGACAAAGAGAAGCGCGGTTCCTTCATCCGGAAAGTCACCGAATACTGTTCCAGGCTTACCGATGATCACGGTCTTCTTCGCCAGAAGGACGGCCGCACCGTTTTCGGTTTCATCCACGGCAACTGGGCATTGGATAACTCGCACCCAGAGGGCAAGGCCTGCGGTCTCAATGGCGAAATTGCCTTGCTGCGCGACCTTGGCTGCTATGCCGATTTCACCATGCCGTCTCTTCCCTCGGCGACCCAGGGACGGGTAGTGAATCAGATCTATTGGTGCACAAACAATCCTGACAACCGCCCGAAGTCTTTTGATCGCGGAATTGAGGCGACTGTCGGCGGCGGTCGAAGAGGCGACCTACTGATGATCACTGGGCCACTCGGTTTGCGGTTCGGTGAACGGGTAATCCCGCGCATGGAAACCGGAGAGATCGCAGGGTACGACCTGCCAACTCTATCCCGGGTACACCGCTGGTTCGATCTTGCGCCAGCGATCGGTGAAGATGTCTTTCTCAAGCTCTATACCCACGGAGCAACAGAAAGGAATCTTGGACCGCTGCTCGACGGTGGCCTGGCCAATCTGTTTCGTTGGCTGGCAGAGGTTGCAGCACAGAGAGATATCGAGATTCACTGGGCCACTGCATGGCAAATGTACGAGGCTGCCGACGCTTTGATCCATGGTCGCAAGCCTTCTGCAGCAACGTAAACTGAATCCAACAACTTGACATAACCGAGTGAAGACGATCGGGGAATTTCGATGAACGGCAAGAGGTTCGATGCACTGGTAATCGGCTCCGGAGCAGCAGGTAGCTTCGCGGCCAAGGAGCTTACGCAAAGAGGGCTTGAAGTAATTCTGTTGGAGGCGGGTCCGAACATCACGGAAGACGACTTTGAAGTCCCTTCACGCCCGCGACAAAAGGGCATTAATCTGAAATCACGAGCCCTAGCCGTATTAAAAGGCCAGTATATTCAGGCCAGAATTGGTTTTTTTGGAGAGCAGTTCAAGCACCTGTTTGTGAATGATTGGATGAATCCTTACACGACGCCTCCGGAAGATTTCTATCTTTGGATTCGAGGCAGACAACTTGGGGGACGTCTTCATCTTTACGGGCGTGTGCTTCTGCGTATGACTGACTACGACTTGAAGGCAGCTAGCAGAGATGGATATGGCGAGGATTGGCCTATCAGCTATGAAGACCTGGCTCCTTATTACGATCAAGTTGAGGAGTTCCTCGGCATATACGGTTCTCACGACAACGTGCGCAATCTTCCTGATGGCAGGTACGCGCATGCGCCAAAACTGACAATGCTTGAGAAGGCATTCAAGGCGAACGTCGAGGCAAACTGGCCTGAGCGCTCTGTAATCTCCTGGAGATACGCAGCCCCAAATCTCAAGCGGGTGCCGTTGCCAATCCTGGCCGCAAAAGAGACAGGTCTGCTCACGGTTAGAACTGATGCCGTCGTGAAGCGAATCACGGTCGATGCGACCAGCGGCAAAGCGACAGGTGCTGAGTTCATTGATCGGATCACGAAACAAACTGAGACGGTTTCGGCGAATGTCGTCGTTCTGTGCGCGTCAACGATCGAGTCGGTCCGGTTACTCCTCAACTCATCGTCGCCCAAGCACCCGAATGGCTTGGCTAATTCGAGTGGCCTGCTGGGACGCTACTTCATGGATCAATGTCCCAGTCAAGTGTATGGAACAGTACCAGGATCAAGCGGGTCGGAGCTCGACGACTCAGCACCGCCTGATCCATTCTACGGCCCTTCCGGCGGCGTTTACATTCCTCGATTCCAAAACCTCGACAAAATCACTCATCCAAACTTCCTTCGAGGCTTTGCTTTCCAAGGGGCCATTGGGCGAGGCAACATCCCGAACGATCGTCCCGCGATCTTTGGAATCATGGGCTTTGGGGAGGCTCTCCCTTACTACGACAACCATATAACGATCAACAGCAGACGGAAAGATGCCTGGGGTATCCCTGTCCCACATATCAAGTGTTCTTTCTCTACCAACGAGCACCAATTGCTGAGGGAGCAAGTGCGGGCGATAAAGGAAATGGTTGATTCCTGCGGTTATAAGATCACCTTTGCGGGTTCCACCTTCGGACTCGAGAACGAGAAGGAGGTTTTCCCCGAAGCCGATTGGCTGAGCAGATTCATGTTCAGAAAATCATTCAAGAAGAGTATGGCCGTTGGAGCTGCAATACACGAATGCGGCGGCGCTCGAATGGGAGTTGATCCTGCAAAATCTATTCTCAACGCATACAACCAAAGCTGGGATGTCAAGAATCTCTTCGTAACCGACGGGAGCTGTTTTGCTTCCAATGGAACCGTCGGCCCAGCGTTGACGATCATGGCTCTAACGGTTCGAGCGTGCGAATTTATGGCGCGGGAATACAAATCAGGCGGACTTTGAGGTCGCGGGAGTGATCGTTCATGAGTATGCGGCGCAGATATTTTTTATTCGCACGGTGCCTGGGAAGACGAGTGTAGACACCGCCGATACATCAACTGCAGTTCATGACTGGTAAAGCGGTTTCTCTCGATTGCGTTTGCATTTAAGCGCTGGTGCTCCGGTCGCATCATTGAAAACACGAGGACATGAGCGCCGACAGCATTGAGAACCATCCCCAAGATTGCCTCCAGCACTAAGCTCCAATCAGCGCCGCGTATTTTTTCACGAAGCTCGACAGGTACACTCTGATCGACAGACATCTCAGCGAGGACTGTCTTGATCCGCGCGACACGATCCTTACTGCCAAACGGATGATTGGCAATCATGAACAGTCGACGTAGATTGTGCTGCGTGAACTCGGCCACTAATGGGTCAAAGAAATCGGCGCCGAACTGCAATGCGGTTAGCGTCGCTGGCCCATTGGCCATACCGTCGGCTATCACGTCTGGACCGGCGTAAAGACCCACCCGTAGCACTTTGCCCGCCTGCACCAGAGCGTCGAGTTCGGTTATCAAATCATGCTGGTGTAGTGCGCTGGCGGTGGCTTCATGCAGAAAGAGCACATCGACACGGTCGGTGCGTAGTTCGCGAAGGCTGGTTTCCAGCGCATTTCGCAATCCTTCCACAGTGAAATGGCCAAAGGCGACCTTGGGGGCGCTGCCGCGCCGTTTCAGCCCGCGTACGCCGGGTATCTGCGAAGCTACGCGGGCGGCAGGGAGAATCATGCGGTTTAACGCACTTTGTTTCCTGGGATGGATTCCATACTTCGTAGTGACAATGGCCTGCTCACGCTTGCCACGCAAAAAGTCCCCCAACACCGTTTCGGCTTCACCAAAACCGTAACTCCGCGCCGTATCGAACAACGTAATGCCAAGATCCCAGGCACAGTTCATCGCGCGCAAAGAGGCGCTGCGGCCCACGCGGCCCAACACAGATCCGCAGCCGAAGCCCAGCACGGAGGTTCGGATTTCACCGCATACGTTCTGCTGCATCTCCTTCAGTCTATCGCGCTTTTGACACACTTTAACTGCATCGGTTCACCTCAAGTTTTTGCCGGGGCAGGTCATTGTCCTCGCTGATGGCTGAAATCGTTGAGATGGCTCACGAAGGGTGAGAAAAGCATTTCCAATGCGGTAAACTTTGACCTATGACCGCATCTTGCGTTCCGGGTGCGGCCACAGATTGTCGGGAAGAGCCCTACATGAGCCTCTTGAAGGTCCTGCTGGTCGTTTATGCATTTCCACCCGCCGGAGGTGTAGGGGTCTTGCGTGCCGCAAGCTTGGCGCGTTATCTCCCGGGAGAGGGAATTCAACTTGACGTGCTCACGACTCGTAACCCATCTTCGGTGGGTACGGATCAATCACTTCTCCTTGAGATTCCGCCAGAAGTCAAGATTCATCGCACGATCACTCTTGATCTGCCCTTCGGCATAAAGAAGCGTCTAAAGAGCCTTCTTACCGGGGCAACGCCGCCTTCCACCCATGTTGGAGCAGATTCGACTTCTGCCAAGCCCAACTTACTAAAAAGTCTTTTCCAAGACGCTCTTTTGCCCGACCCGCAGGTAACGTGGCTGCCAGTGCTTACGCGCGCGGCGTATCGGATTGTTCGAGAGCGTGGAATTGACCTCGTCATTATCACTGGGGCGCCCTACTCCGACTATCTATTGGCCGAAAGACTTCGGATGAAATTCCCACATCTGCCAATCGTTCTGGATTTCCGCGATGAATGGCTCTCGACTTCCTTTGGCGTAGCCAGCTTCCAATTCAACAGGAGCGAGCGCGCCCGGCGATTCGCGGTTGAAGCTGAAGCCAAAGCAGTCTCAAGCGCAACCGCTGTGGTTGCCGTTACGGATGCAGCCCGCCGCGAGATTCGTAGCCGGTACCCAAATGACCCTGATAGCAAGTTCCATCACATTCCGAACGGCTTTGACGCCACTAGATTGCCTACCTCCAAAAACGCGCCGGCACCGTCGAACGGAGAAAGAATCATAGTTACATATGTCGGTTCGGTTTACTCTTCAACTGAGCCAACGACTTTTGTCCAAGCCTTGCAATCGCTGCCGGCCGAAGTGAAATCCCGTTTCAAGGTCCGCTTCATTGGCCGCATTGAGGAGCCTGGCTATCGCGCTTCACTTCTGGGGTTGGGGGATATGGTCGAACTGAGAGGGTACGTTCCGCAACGCGAAGCTCTCGCCGCGATGAACGAAACTGATTATGCTCTTCTCATCTCCCACGATCGACTGAATGTCTCGGCCAAGTTCTACGACTATATCGGTGCCTGCAAACCTATTCTCGGCTGCGTGCATCCCGATGGCGATATCCGGAAGATGCTCGAACAACTCCGGGCAGGATGGTGGGCAGACAGCCACGATGTTGAAGGCATTCGCCAGCTTTTTCTTGACGCCGCGGCCCGTGGCAAGGCTCCGTTCAGCGATTATCAGCCCGATATCGAGAAGATTGCTCAGTATGAACGCAGGGTTCTTGCACATCGGTATGCTGACTTGCTGCACTCCATCGCAGGCAGGCATAAGGTATTAAGCCAACAAGAGCCAGTCGCTGAGGTGAGTGGAAGGGCTGGATAACCATGCTGAAGATTGCTGTCGTTACTGCTTATTTTCCCAGCCCAAAGCGACCAACTGACGGTCGAAGCGCCTATCAGACTCTTAGAATGCTCGCTCGCGACGCAGATGTGAGAATCTTTTGTCCGATCGCCTCATATCCATCCTGGATCAACCCGTCTGGCGGGGGCCACAGTAGCCTCAATTCCTCATTCACCCCTCCGGAGGATGTGAATGTGAATTATTGCGATTATTTCGCGCTGCCGCTGGTTTCCCGGCCGTTTAACGGCTGGATGGCTGCCCACGCGCTGCTCCCACATGTGCGCAGCTTTGGACCCGATCTCATTTTTAGCTGCTTTATATATCCCGATGGATACGCTGCACTGAAAATTGGTAAAGAACTCTCGGTCCCGGTTGTGGTCCAAAGCATCGGTTCTGACATCAACAGGATCGGCGATCCTGTTTCTGCCTTTCATACTCGCACTGTCTTGCGCCAAGCCGATTCTCTTGTAACGGTTAGCGAAGATCTGCGCAGAAATGCTATAGCCATGGGAGCCTCGCCCAACAGAGCACGGTCCATTATTAACGGTTGCGATCTCTCGGTATTTCATGTCAGGGACCGACTTGACGCAAGAGAAAAGTTGGGTATCGATTCATCTGCCCAGGCGGTTGTTTACATCGGACGCATGGACGTGAGGAAGGGGCTCCGAGAACTTGTTGAAGCTGCTGCTGCGCTTCGCCCTGAGCGGCCGGATCTGCATGTCTACCTGGTCGGCGAGGGACCGGACAGGCCAATCATCGAGGGCGCCATTGCGGCTCACAACGCGGCGCATTACATCCATTCTCTACCCGGTTGCGCTTTCGGCGACGTTGCCATCTGGATGGCCGCGGCCGATCTTGTTACTTTGCCAAGTTATATGGAGGGTTGCCCTAATTCAGTGCTGGAGGCGCTGGCTTGTGGCCGTCCCGTCGTCGCTACAAATGTCGGCGGTATCCCGGAGATCATGAACGATCAGTGCGGACGTCTCGTGCCCCCGCGCGATCCTGCAGCCTTGGCGAACGCCCTTGCTCAGATCCTGGATGAGACATGGAATGCCACGGCGATCTCCGCACAGAGGAGCCGAAGCTGGGAGAACGTCGCGGATGAGTTGCTCGAGATCTTCGAATCCTTGTTATCCGATCGCCGGGCTGCGGCGCATGATCGCTAATCTGCCGGTGCATGCTCAGGAGGTTTGTCTATGAGGGCAGAGCGCAAACTTGGCCGATTGCTCTACGGCCTGCTCGCTGCCGTCGGTCTCATCACAGTCCTGGTGATGTCCACGCCCATTGTTTCCTGGTGGGCACACGCTTATTCCGGCCCAATCGAGCAGCCCAAGGGGGACGTTCTCATTCTCCTCGCAGCTGCCAACGACGATATGGGTGGCATCTCGTACTCGTCTTACTGGCGTGCTCGCTACGCGCTGTTGGCATGGCAGACAGGCGGATTCAAGAGGATTGTGATCAGTGGTGGGGAAGGGCCCGGAATCCTCGACTTCCTGACCGCGAACGGAGTTCCCAGGGAAGCGATGGTTGCAGAGTGGCAATCGACCAGTACCCGGGAAAATGGAATTGAGACGGCTCGCCTGATTCAGGGGTTACCCGGCAGGAAGGTTCTTCTCACCAGTGACTTTCACATGTTCAGAGCAATTAGCGTCTTCCGCAAACTCGGCATTGATGTCGCTCCAATGGCAGCCCCGGATGTGATGAAGACTGCCGAACACTGGAACGGGCGTGTGCCGGCGTTCGAAACCATGCTCGTTGAAACTGTCAAGATCGTTGACTACAAGTTCCGCGGCTGGATTTAGGCGCTCTGCGCCGCGCAAGCAGACAATTAATCCGGAGGCGCTGGCTTCAGTTGCCTGACTGGGAGAGCGGCATTCGATTCCTGCAGTTTATAGAGTAGGGATCGATAACTGATATTGAGCCATTTAGCGGTATTGCGACGATTCCAGCCATTCGCCTGCAGCACCTTCAAAATGATCTCCTTCTCTAAATCCCGTGTAGCAGCTTTGGTAATCTCCTTCAAGGAAATCGGGTTTGCAAGATCGATTTCGGGGACTATCCCTGGCGAAGCAGCCGCCGGAACCAGCTCAGCAGCCAGAGTCTCTTCATTCCCAATCAGAATGTGGCTGCGAATCATGTTCTCCAGTTGACGGATGTTCCCAGGCCAGTTATATCGCTGCATCATACCCATTAATTCGCGGGACAGCGGCTTAGGACTGACACGATAGGTGCTCGAGTGAAGATCAAGAAAGTAGTCGACCAGCATAGGTATATCCGCTGTCCGTTTCCGTAACGGCGGCAGTTCTATGGTGACGGCGTTGATGCGGAAAAGAAAATCCAGCCGGAAGGTTCCTTCCTCAGTCTGTTGGCGTAGATTTCCATTTGTTGCGCAAATTAACCGTGTGTTAACAGTCCTCGACTCCTGCCCACCTACGCGCATATAGCTGCCATCCTGTAACAACTGGAGCAGCTTGGCCTGGACGGACATATCCAGATCGCCGACTTCATCGAGAAACAGGGTACCCTGATGAGCGAGTTCCACGCGGCCGCGCTTGGTGGTATACGCCCCGGTAAATGCTCCCCGTTCATAGCCGAACAGTTCTGACTCAATTAACGAGTGGGGAATTGCGGGGCAGGCCACTTTAACCCAGGCATTTGGCGCCCGATTCGAGTGCCTATGCAGCAATTTGGCAAGAATGTCCTTGCCGGTCCCATTCTCGCCTTGTAGCAGGACGGGTATGGTTGTCTGAGCAGTCCGCTCCAGTTTCTCCCGGGCAGCAGCCATCGAGGCTGTTTGCCCGAAGAGCACATCCGTCGGAGGCAAATCGCGAGTATCCACTAACTCTGTTGCACGCGCCAGAGGCAATGTTCCATCCAAATGAAAGTCGAGAGTTCACAACTCTAATAGCAACTCAGAAGCCAAAGCCTGCAACGAATGTTGGGTACAGAATCACCCAGTAGTAACCAATCTGAATGATCCTGAGTAATAATCTGTGCTTTGAGTCACTTGGCTTACACTAAAGTCGTACAAAATGTGTAAATTTTTGCGCATGTTAGCGAATATTTTGCCACTTATAGTGCTACGATTCGGACATCACTTCCACGGTCGAGTGACCAACATCCTGGGTTTGTTTCTTCTTGCATCGTGAGGCGCGGTGTAAGTCCTCCGCAACAATCAATGCAAGGACCCGTCGGATTTCCTCGTCTTACCTGAAGACTCGAGTAACGTAGTCTTCTTAATAATCGATACTGCAAGGATGAAACAATGGCGATTCAAAGTGCGAAGAAGGAAACCCCAGCCAGAACTTTTGGAAAGGGCAGCCAGCAAATTGTGGTTCTTGACGCCAACCCGGAAGTCCTGGATTACCTTCGCGGTATGCTGGCCGACCGCTTCAAGGTGAGTCTGTTCACAGAAGCGGCGGAGTTCATCCGGAGCTTGAGAGAATCTCCAGTACCCGATCTGCTCTTGATGGACTGGCACATTGCCGAAGGTGAAACCGGTGAAGACACGCTCGGCATGCTGGCGAGAATACACGGTCTCAAGCCGTCACTGCCGATCATTATGCTTGCTTGCTCAGCCGAGCTGACAGAGGTTGTCGCAGCGATTCGCATGGGCGCTACCGATGTGATCCTGAAGCCATTTCGGAAGAGCGACATCGATCTTGCGGTGTTGCAGTGCCTCAAGGCAGCGGGCAAGCAGTTGATTGACGACAGCGTGGACGAGATTCCTCTGGATGAAAACACGTCCTTTGTGAGATGCAGCAAACGCATGTTGGAGATCGAATCCCAATGCAAGCTTGTCGCGCGCGCTGACATCCCAGTCTTAATCCTCGGCGAGAGCGGCACCGGCAAAGAAGTTGCTGCCATGCTGATTCACAAGATGTCGAGCAGGAGCCAGCGATGCTTCTTGAAGGTGAATTGTGCGGCGATGCCTGCCGATCTGCTGGAAAGCGAACTCTTCGGATACGAACAGGGTGCCTTTACCGGCGCTGTTAAGTCCAAGCCAGGAAAGTTCGAACTATGCAATAACGGCACCATCCTATTGGACGAGATAGGAGAAATGCCCACCGTTTTGCAGGCCAAGCTTCTGCAGGTCCTTCAGGATGGAAGCTTTTCACGACTGGGCGGCAGGTCCAGTGTCAAGGTTGATGTACGCATCATTGCGGCAACAAACATCGATATCAAAGCGGCTATCGCTCAAAAGACATTTCGCGAGGATCTCTACTATCGCCTGAATGGATTTTCCCTAAAGATGCCGCCGCTGCGCGAGCGCACTGAGGAGATTCCGGCTCTATGCCGCCACTTTATACGCAAGGTGGCCGCCAGGTATGAGTGCAGGCCCTTGCCTATCTCCGCTGCCCTGATGCAGGCTCTGTCAAGCCACTCGTGGCCCGGGAATCTTCGAGAGTTGGAGAACACCATCAAGCGCTACCTCGTTCTTGCTGACGAGCAGACAATTATCGACGAACTTAGCCCTTGGCTGGGCACGAAAAAGTTCGCGCCCATCGGGGAAGACGCGGACGGTAGCGGAGGGCTGAAGCACCTGGTGCGGCATTTGAAGGACGGCGCTGAAGCTGTCGCCATTTCGCAGTCATTGGAAGGTACTGGGTGGAACCGCAAGGCGGCCGCAAACGATCTGCAGATCAGCTACAAGGCTCTCCTGTACAAGATCAAACAATACAATCTCAACCCGCCACTCAAGCGGCAGAGTTTTGCTCGTGAACAAAGCGCATAACCCTGCACAACGATAGCTGTTGTTTGTAGGTCTGTGGAAGATTGCGTTCCAATTCGCAACTGGTTGCCCAAGACATGTGAGGAATCACCAGCTTGGGCCAAAACGATAGAGCTGCAGGACAGCGTGGGCTGCTGTTCACCTGAGACGGATCGAGCCAGACTTCCTGGGAGGGGATTGACTCCCAATTGTTTCCATTCGCTTAACCCTGGTGTGGACCGGCGGGACTCCGCCGAACGAGTTTTTGGCGTCGAGCGAGCACAAAACCAAAATTGCCATCATCGCATCTCATTGAGAATACAACGAGGCAACGTCGCCGAGGCTTCAATCAGCGGCCTGCCCAGGCTGGCTGAAAGGGTATTGCATTCATGAACGATCCTAGTGCAAATGTGCCGGAAAAGGTCGTGATCCAGTTTGGCACCGGGATAATCAAGGGTTATTTGGAATCCACGGGCTGGAGCACAATCGAACAGGTGCTCAGCAACGCTCCCCGGTCCTCACCTGAGACCATGCGTATTCGGCATTTGGAATCGGAGCTTGTCGAGGAGATCTCAGTCAAGAGTGTCAAGGCTGTCTTCTTTGTAAACAGTTTCGATGGGGACGCGGTTCGCAATCATATCAATTTTCATACCCGGGCGCCGATCGTCCATGGAGTATGGTTGCGTCTACAGTTTGTCGATGGGGAAGTGATGGAGGGAATCGTGTACAACTCCATCCGCTATCTCATTGACCCTGGATTCTTCCTTCTGCCGACCGATCCCGGCAGCAACAATAAGCTAATTTATGTGGTTAAGAGCTCGCTCGTTGACCTCCGCGTTCTCGGACTGCGTAAACTCTAATCGATCGACCGAGTTTCCCTGAGAATGGAATAATCTAAAATCTCAGCGCCTACCCCCATACCGGTCAAGCTCCTCGACATATTCTCCTTGCGCATTACCCTGGCCTGGCCTCGAATCCGGCAACAAGTTGAAAGTGTAATTTCCGGTGGCAATTCAACCAGAAATTCAAACTCGCCTTCAACGTACATGCTGTCAGCAGACGCCATATAAAAATACATTCCATGGTTGCTCAAATCCCGGGTAAATGCAGAAACCTTGCGGCCTTGCAGGATCACGGTAAGGGGAGCGTTGACTCTGAAGCGCTGGGTTCCCCGCCGCTTCTCTACGATTTTCCGGTCTTGTATTTCAAGGTCTTGCATGTTTCACACCTTCATGTTGTGTGCTATCGGCCGCACATAGATTCGACATTAGTTACACTGAAGCGAACATGCGGATCCTTGGGGTTTTCCGAGTTATTGAGCACAAGTAAAGCTGATTGTTATTTCGATGACAGCCTTATTTGTCAGGAACTCTTATTGCCTTGCAATCCTAATGCCGAATTTTCTTCAAGAAATGCGCGAGATCGCTGATTCCTCTGGTAGGAGAGTGCAACTCTATGCACAGTTAGTGGGTAAATGTCGAGCATTCCAGACAGACTGACTCAATTGGGGCCAGTCATCGCCTCGCGGGCGAGTGGGGAACTTATGGTTCTGAATGAGTTGCCAGTTGGTTATTCGCGAGATCAGGACCGTTGCGCGGCACAATTCTCGTGAGATGCGCCGCTTGTGGATTAATGGCTCATCGATCCGATCCTCTATGAGGTCGGAAACAGCCTCAAAATGTTAGGAAGAAACAGATTCGGGGTGACAGTAAAGCGGAAGAGCGGGAAGTGATTGGTACACTTCCCGCTCTCCTATAGCCCCACAACTTTGGATCAACAGGGCTGCTTCGCCGCCAAGTTTTCACATTTAGACCGCTTCAAAACCCAGGGTAGGTCAAGCTCGTACAGAAGCAAATGGTCTACGAATGCAAGATCAGATTGGAGGTCGGCTTGCCGGCTTTCCGGAAGAGAATGAGCGCCAATCCAAGAAGGCCTGTGCCCAGAAGGAAGAGAGAGCCGGGCTCCGGGGTTATGACCGGGACGGGGCCGGTCACCTCTGTCAACGTCTGGGAACCATCCGAATTCTCACTTGTGGCCGGGATAGTCGGGTTCTTGCCGTCCGGAATCGGGTCGTTATAGTGATAGGCGCCATTGTCCGCGAAATAAAAGTACCCATTCCCAGGACCACCGAGGCCGGGGGCGCCGGAGAAGATGTTGAGTTCATAACCGTTGATGTCGACCAGGAAGCCGCCCCAGTCCAGAATCGCGTTTCCGCTGCTAGTCGTGTAGAGCAGGTTATCGAAGAGGAACCCGCCATCCGATGACGTGGTGAGACTGCCGGCATTGGAACCTGGATTTGCGGCTTCGGTTCCAGTTGTATTGAAAAAAACGGTCGGGTTACCTGTGACGTCGAATATTCCCTGGACGGCTGTGATGTATTGAGTTGATCCGTTGCCGCTGGTAGTCAAGATCAGGTCGGAAGAGAAGTTTGCGCCAGCGATGGTGTACTGCCAAGTGTCAGCCATGGCGGACGGAGCAATCGCAAGGGCCGCTGCCAGTGCGAGTAATGCTAACGAGAACTTTTTCATTTGGCCTCCCTGGTTTGCAGCCTCATCGCACCTTCACCCAAATCTGGCTACAGAGGTTCGTCTAAGGTCAGCGTTAGTGAATGGATACTTTCAGCATCTTGAAATGCAAGTTGCGTGCCACAATAAAACACTTTAGATTCAATTATTTGCGTTCATCAGAATCTTGAGATGTGCAATATCTTGCACACTTGTTTCCTAGAAAAGTGCTCTTTTGATCGAAATGTTTCTGTTTGGTGTGGATTGGCTCGTCAGGATCGGCAGCCCGGAGTTGATTGTGCCGCTACAGCAGGCGCTGGGTGAGGACAAGCCGACTTCGGCGAACCGGAAATCGGCAGGCGGTCGCCACGGTTGACAACAATCGCCACCGAGAGGATCGGTCAGGCTCGTATGATTTTTGAACGCGCTGTCTGCTAACTTACCTTGCGCCCCCGGGCGCGGGCGTCATTGAGCGGTCCAGCCGCCGTCAATTGGGAAGGACGCGCCGGTGATATTTGAAGCTGCGGCGGAGCAGAGGAAGAGCGCTAGCGCCGCGATATCTTCAACGGTGGTGAAACGGCCTGTTGGCTGTTTTTCGCGGAGCATCTCGCGCGTGGTTGCCTCGATGGAAAGATGGTTTTGCGCTGCGCGATCGTCGATCTGCCGCTGGACCAGCGGAGTTAGAACAAATCCCGGACAGATGGCGTTGCAGGTGATGCCGCTGGTGGCGTTCTCAAGCGCGACCACCTTGGTGAGGCCGATGATGCCGTGCTTGGCGGCGACGTATGCGGCTTTATTGATGGACGCGACCATTCCATGTACCGATGCGATGTTCAGGATGCACCCGTGGCTGCGCCGCTGCATGCCGGGAAGCGCGGCGCGGATGGTGTGGAACGCGGCGGAGAGATTGATGGCCAGAATGGCGTCCCACTTGTCCGCAGGGAAGCTTTCGGTGGGCGCGACATGCTGGATGCCGGCGTTGTTGACGAGAATGTCGACCGATCCAAAGTGCGCCTCGGCGTCCCGGATCAGCGACTCGCATTGATTGGGATAGGCAAGATCGGCGGGGTGAAAGAGGACGTCGACGCCGTGTTGCTGGCGGAGGCGATTTTTCAGCGCGTCGGCTTCCGCGGGGGGCGCGATGCCGTTAATCGCGAGGCGGCAACCAGCGGCGGCGAAGGCCTCGGCGATGGCGAGACCAATGCCCGAGGTTGACCCGGTGATTACGGCGGTGCGGTCGCGAAGCACGAGGTTCCTTTCTTAGGTGACGCGGTTGTGAGCCGACCAGTTAGGTGGATTAGCAGAGGTTGGTGAAATCATCAATCAGGTCGGCGACCTGCGATGCTCCCCGCTGTCCCATGATGATTGTGTAGTGCGTGGTGTCGGGAATGATCTGTTCTTTCATGGCGGGAACCAGTTCTCGCATCGGCTCGATCATGGCGTCAGGAAAGAGCGGTGGCTGGCCGGGCACGAATCCGGACGGAGCGCGGAGCATGAGGACAGGGACACGGATGTCGCGTAGGCGAGCTGCGATCTGTTCGCTCTGCAGGCCCTCGATGAGGTCGGCTTTGACCGCATCTTCTGCGGCTTTGGGACGGAACTCGGGCGGCTCTCCACCGATTTCGTAGTCGAGGAATGCTTCAACCCAGGGGCTCCAGTCTTCTGGTGGAAAATGGGGCTGGGTGCGCCAGAATTGACGGTATGCCTCGCGCGAGGGATAGGCCTGACGCAACATGGCAATGCGCAGGGCCAGCGCAGCATCGAGGCCCTGCTGCGAATTTGGCGCGGAGATTGCCGGAGCGTAGCCGCCATCAATCAGCACGAGACCCGATACAAGCTCCGGATACTGGGAGGCAAGCGCCGTGGCCACGAACGCACCCATGGAGTGGCCGACGATAATGCTCGCGCCCAGACCCATGGCTCGCATCGCTGCTGCGACGTCGGATGCATGCTGCGCCATTCCGTAAGGGCCGGCCGGCTTGTCAGAATCGCCGCGCCCACGCAGATCGAGAGCGAAGAGCGGCCTTCTTCCGGCAAGACACTCGGCAACGCCGGTGAAGCTCACATAGGAAGCGGTGAGGCCGTGGAGGGCCACGAGCGGTGCGCCGCGACCCGGCCAGTAGCCGAATGCCAACTCAATGCCGTCTCCCGAAACACGGCCTTGCGCTGGGTGAGTTGTTTTTAGAACGTCGGTCATCGCAGCTATCCCCTCGTAATATTAGAAGTTGAATTTGAGGGCAAACTGAATTACCCGCGGCCCGGTTGAGGTAGAAACAATCTGCCCGGCTGTGCCCGCTTCCACCAGGTTGAGTGGATTGGCAAAGCTTGCCGTGTTGGAGACATTGAAGAACTCGCTGCGGAATTCGACCTTCCGTTCGCCAATCGGGAAGAATCTCACGATCGAGATGTCTACGTTGCGCTGGTCGGGGCCGCGCAGGATATTGCGTCCGCTGGTTCCGAAATCGCCGAGGGTGGCCGCAGGCGTGAAGCAGGCGGTGTTGAAGTAGCTGTTCAAACGCGATTTCACACTGCCGGTCTTCACGGGGTTGCAGCCGGGAACGAGGTCGGCACGGGCCTGTATAAAGGCGTTGGCGTTGCTGAGGACGGAGAATGGTGTGCCGCCCTGCAAGGTTAACACCGTGGCCAGTTCCCAGTTATCAGTCAATTGCCGTGCAAAGGCTGATCCGTTCTTGACTCCGGGCAGGTCGTAGATGCCACTGAAGACGATGCGATTGCGGCGGTCGAAATCGGAGCTCGCGTAGTTATGCAGGTTGACCTGGTCGCCTGGAACGACGGTTACATCGCTGGTGCCCGTGGCGTCTCCGGAGTATTCATCGAGGGTATGGCTCCAGGTGTAGGCGGCCATGAATTGCAAACCGTGACTTAGCTGCTTGGTCAAGCTTGCCTGGAGGGAGTTATAGCTCGAGATAGCGGAGCTTTGCATGCCGTGGACGCCAAAGCCCTGTACGGCGAGGCTCGACAGGCCCGGACTCAACGGTCCCGGCTCGAATGGAATTGGTCCGTACTCCTGATTGAAATCGACAAGACGGTAGAGGCGTCGGCCCAGCGAGCCGACATAGTTGAGATTGAAAATCCAGTTATTCGCCATGACGGCTTGCGTTCCGAGACTTAGCTGTTCCGTGTATGGCGTACGGAAGTTGTGGATGTCAGGGTAGATGCCGTTGGCCGAGACGACGGCGATGCCGGTGGGCGAAACCGGACTGGGCGCCTGGGGCATGAGAGCCGGTGGCCCGCCGAAGGGAAATACGGCTGGGTTGCTGAAGGTGAGTGGAAAGGCGCTGGGTTGGGGCACATCCACAAAAGGCGTCGCAATCGGTGTCTCAAGAGCCTGGGCAAGCGTGTAATAGGGGAAGTCGAGAATCTGGTTGTTGAGGAGGCGCGAATTGGCTCGATCGAAGTAGATGCCATAGCCGCCGCGTACCATTACGCGGGTCGAATTCGGATGAGGCTGCCAGACGAAGCCGACGCGGGGAGCGAAATCGGTATCGTTGGGCGAGACGAGGGAGGGCTGAATCTGAGCAACGCCTGGGAGCGGAGTTTTGGCGTTTGAAGCCTGGACAAAGCCGCCGGTAATGGCCGTGTTGTCGCCGGCGGGAAAGCCGGGAATGGTTGCAGTGGTCAAGCGCTGCGGATCGAAGGCAACGAAGCGTCCCTGCGAATCTGTGAATGGGCCGAAGAAGTCGTAACGCAAGCCGAGCGTGAGCGTGAACTGGTTGGTGAGGCGCATGTCGTCGTTGGCGAAGCCGCTCCAGTCGTGCGCCAGCACGTCGCGATTGTTGACACCGGACCCCATGATGGTCAGACCTGTTAAGTCGAATAAGCCGCCCATGAAGTCATAGAAGCCATTTCCGGCAAAAGGATTCGGCGCGGGTGCAAGTCCGAGAAAAAAGATCTGGCCGCGGGTATAGAGGTTGAATGCGGCGTTGAGTTCGTGGTGCTTGTATTCAGCGCCGAATTTCAAACTGTGTATGCCCTTGTGCCAGGTCAAGGTGTCGCCTGCGGTGTAGGTTTTTTCTACGCCGCTGTTGTCTGAGAACGGGTTGGCTCCGAGATCGAAGTAGTTTGCGACGGAGATCTCCGGCATACCGGGAAACAGGCCGCCGAGCGGTGACGAGATGCCGATTTGCGCAGCGCTGAAAGGCTCCTGCGGCGCAGAGGAAGTGGTGATGGTAGAGATGCCAAAGCGCGCATCGTTGACCATGGATGAGGACAACACGTGAATGTCGTCCAAGGCGAGGACGCGCTGGTTGAGGTCGGCTGAGCCGCCAAAGCCGGGCACGGGAAGCGAGTTGGCGAGTCCGAACAGATCGAACAAGCCTTGTGCGGTAGGGTTGGTGGCGTCGAAGTATTTTGCGGAAAATCGGTTGTTGTTGGAAAGTTGAAAATCGAGATTGGCGTTAAACTGATTTTCACGAAAACGAGAGATGGCGACGACAGGCACGGCCACCGGGGCAGGCGCGGTGCCGGGAGCGACGGCGGTCGGATTGGGCGCGGAGGGAATGACGTACGAACCGTTGGGCATCTTGGCCTGGAGGAAGAACTGCGCGGTCGGATCGAAGCACGGCGGGAACGTCAGGCCTGTGGGCGTACCAGCGCATGGGGCCAGACCATAGGATGCCGCAAAAGTGTCGAGACCTGAAACGGAGCGGTCGTTGGATAAATTCTGCGGCACGAAGACGGTGCCGACCGAATTGAGCAGTGAAGTGCCGTTGACTTCGCGGCTGCCTTGGTAGGAGACGAAAAACCAGAGACGGTCTTTTACAATCGGGCCGCCGAATGTGCCGCCGAATTGATTGCGCTTGTAGGGAGGCCGTGGAACGCCCGCGCCTTTCAGGAAATAGTTGTTCGCATTCAGATCGTCGTTGCGGAAAAACTCGTAGACGTTGCCATGGATTTGATTGGTTCCTGACTTGGTGACGGCTGCGACGATACCTCCGGAGACGCGCCCCTGCGACGCATCGTACTGACTGGTCTGCACGATGAATTCCTGCAAAGAGTCAGTTGCAGGGACGGCGAGATTCGGCGTTGAACCAGTTCCAATGGAATTGCTGTCGACACCATTGATGACGACGGAGTTGGAGGTGGAGCGGTTCCCATTCACATAGATGGGCGCGGCGCCGCGACCCAATTCCGCTGAATTCTGGACGGGGCCGGATGTGCCGGGCGTAAGCGTCAATAGTTGCTGGAAGTTCCTGGTGGGCAGAGGCAGTTGGCGGATCTGGTCCTGCTGGATGACGGTGCCTTCGGCCGGGGTGACTTCCTGCTCGGCATGCACTTCAACAACGGATTTCTGCACGGCAATCTGGAGCTTGATGTCGACGCTGGTGGTCTCGGTAATGCGTACGTCGACGTCTTCGACGGTTTCGCTGAAACCGGAATGCTTCGCACTGAGGCCGTATCTTCCCGGCGGAAGAAGCAGGAATGTGTAGTGACCTCGGGCGTCTGTCGTGGTGCCGCGCTGAATACCGGCGGCGTTGGAGAGGCTGATGGTTGTTCCCATCACCACTGCGCCGCTTGGATCTTTTACGAGACCCGCGATTGCCCCGGTTGTTGGAGTCTGTGCACTGGAGATGGATGTTAAACAGACCACTGCTACGACGAGCAAAAACGCAGTGCCCCACGTACGTTTCATTTCTTTCTCCTTTGCCTGACGGCTGTTGCCTTTGTATCTGGAATCGATCGTCCACCCGTGTAGAGGAGAATGAGCTGTTCGATCACTTCGTCATCGCTCATTCCAAGATGCCGCTTTGCTCTAAAGAGCTCCTCTGTCAGGAAGTACGTGAAAAATTGCAGATAAATGGCCGTGTAGGCAAGAGAAGGATCAACGCCCGGAGGAAAATCAACTTTCGAGTTGCGAATCACCGCTCCAGCGTAGGTGCGCAGGCCTCCGGCGATCTCGCGAAAACTATGAATGAAGTGTTTATGACGAAACTCAACAACATCGATGTACATCAGCCGCCAATAGTCAAGGTTGTCGCGGACAATGCGCCCAATAGATTGGGCGAGTGTTCGCAGCGAGTCGGAATCGAGAGTCTCCATGAGTGGAAGAAGTTCTCGCTGGCGGAGGGTCTCCATCTTGCGGCCAAGGAGATTTACAAGGTCGATAAAGATTTCTTCCTTGGTGTCGTAGTAGGTGTAGAGATTGCCCATGGAGACACCGGCCCTGGTAGCAATTTCACGGACGGTTGTTCCGTGAAAGCCCTTGCGGGTAAACAGGTAGAGAGCAGCGTTCTGGATCTTGACCCTGTTCTTCGTGATCGCGTGTTGGGGAAGCCGCGGTGTCATTCGACGATGTGATAGCCCGCTTCGAGTCATCCAAAAACGAGCGCTCGCTCGCTATGGATGGTCGGGTTGTACACCGATCATTTCTGGACTGTCAAGAATTATTTTCGGTCAGGCGGCCTATTTTTGTTTCGTCTGTATTCCCGAGGGACCACGATCCGTTGGATTTATCCAGAGGGCAGGAGAAGGTTGACTGAAGAGTAAATCGCTTCAGCTTTGTTTCGCGATCAGCGCACGACATTCTTCTACCGACCAGGCTGGTGTGGCGCCGGGGCGGCTAGCTACCAATGCACCAAGGGCGTTGGCAAAGGTTGCGATGGTCGCGACCGGCCAGCCAATTCCATAGCCGTGGAGAAATGCGGCCGCGAATGCGTCACCCGCTCCCACCGTATCGGCAACGGTAACCTTGAATCCACCGAAGCGCTGAAGCACCTTGTCCTGGAAGATGGCGCAGCCCTGACTGCCGAGGGTCACGCAGATGGTATCTACATCGTAGGTTTCGGACCAGTACCGGCAGAATCGCTCAAGCGAAAAGTCTTCGTTGGGCTGGGTGAGCCGAAATAGAATTTCCGCCTCAGAGTCATTGAGCTTGAGGATCGACGCAAGGCGCGACAGGCGCTGGACAAGTGGAAGGTTCCAATGGCCGTCGCGAAGGTTCATGTCGTAAAAGCATTGGATGGCGGGCAGGTGATTCAGAATGCGATGGAGATTTTGTTCGGTGGGCGGATTGGTTTGGGCGAGGGTACCGAAGTAGAGCCAATCCGGATGCAGGGATTCAAGAGCAGAGAGGTGCGCGGCACTGAGTTCGAATTCGTCAAAGGCCGCGGGACGCAGGATGAAGTAGCTTGCGTTGCCGTGGATATCAGTTGTGACGACGGCGGTGCCGGTGTGCTTGCCCGGAAGAACTTGCGCGAAGTCGGTGGAGAGGCCAAGGGCGGACATTGATTCGATGGCGCGAGTGCCGCGCGGGTCGTCTCCTACGGCAGTGATCAGAGCGACGGGGTTGCCAAGGCGTTGCGCGGCGGCCGAGAAATTTAGCGGTGCTCCGCCGAGAAACTCAGCATGGTCGAAGACGTCCCAGAGTATTTCGCCGATTGCCAGAATCTGCACGATTTGTCTTTCTGCGGCCAATGCAAACTTGGCGCGGGCTGTGTGAATTGCAGCAATTATCGATTCGCCTGAAGATCCGGATTGCGCCTGCATTGGACAGGCGGGTCACGGAACATTGTAAGCTTAACGGTTTGGGAACTTCCGCCCATTTCCGATGGCCGGTTGGCAACCTGAATTCCTGGAATTTGAATCTTGCATGAAGCTGCGATTTGGCGGATTCAGGCGATGAAACGGTATTGTGAAGAGACTGCGATTTTGCGAAGAGACAGCTTCGAGGCGACCAACGATGCGACCCAATATAAACCTGATGAAAGCGACTCTGACGGGAGCGCTCGGCGGCCTGCTTTTCGGCTTTGACACCGTGGTGATTTCCGGCGCGATCGATGCGCTGGTGCGGATCTACCACCTGAGCCCGCAGGGAAAAGGTTGGACGGTTGCCATTGCGCTGATCGGTACGGTGGTGGGCTCGCTCGGTGCGGGCGTAGCGGGGCAAAAGCTTGGCGGGCGCGAGACACTGCGCATCACAGCGGTGCTCTATGTCATCTCGGCGATTGGCAGCGCGCTGGCGTGGAGTTGGCCTTCGCTGATGGTCTTTCGCTTTATCGGCGGGTTGGGCATTGGCGCGTCTTCAGTGCTGGGGCCGGTGTATATTGCGGAGCTTTCGCCGGCGAAGTGGCGAGGACGGCTGGTGGGCGCGTTTCAGTTCAACATTGTCTTCGGCATTCTGCTGGCTTACACATCGAACTACGTGATTCGGCTGGGCAACCTGGGCGATGCGGAATGGCGCTGGCAGGTGGGCGTTGCGGCGATCCCGGCGGTCGGGTTTCTGGCGCTGTTGTTCGGCATTCCGCGCAGCCCGCGCTGGTCGGCTTCGAGGAATCGTATCGATGAGGCGCTGGCGGTGCTGAAGCTGATGGGCGACCCGGATCCCGAAGCTGAGTTGGCCGACATTCGCGCGGCACTTCAAGAGGAACATGCCACGGCGCACGAGCCGGTCTTTCGCTGGAAGTATCGCTATCCGCTGTTTCTCGCGATCAGCATCGGTGCGTTCAACCAAATGTCCGGCATCAACGCGATTCTTTACTACCTGCCGAGCATTTTTGCTTCGGCGGGATTCACGCAGCTCTCCGGCGACAAGCAGGCTATTGCCATCGGCCTCACCAATCTTATATTCACGATGGTGGGGATGTCGGTGATCGACAAGCTGGGGCGCAAGACGCTGCTGCTGATTGGCGCGGCAGGCACTGCGAGCTGCCTGGCCGCGGTCTCATGGCTCTTCACCAGTCATGCGCACGCGGGCGCGCTGGTGTGGATTTTCATTACGTATATTGCGTTCTTTGCGCTTTCGCAGGGCGCGGTGATCTGGGTCTATATTGGCGAGGTGTTTCCCAACCAGGTGCGGTCGAAGGGCCAGGGCGTGGGCAATGCGAGCCACTGGATCATGAACACTATTATCGCGCTGGAGTTTCCGGTGCTGGTGGTGAGCCTGGGGCGGAGCGCGCCATTTACGTTCTTTGCGGCGATGACCGTGGTGCAGTTTTTGGTGGTGCTGCTGGTTTACCCAGAGACGAAGGGGCAGACGCTGGAGCAGTTGCAGCGGCGGCTGGTTAAGAGCTGAACGGATCGATCCGTTTTCGGAAAGCTCGATGCCTTATTTTGATTCGTAGGCGTCGAGGGCATGGGCTAGGCGATTGAGGGCTTCGGCGGTCATTGCTGGATCGCCGCCAATGCCGATGCGAAAGTGGTCGGGCATCTCGAAGAATTCGCCGGGAACTACGCTGGTTTCATAGCCCGTGCGCAGGAAATCAATAAATTCATTCACCGACCCATGCGTCAGGCGCGGAAACGCTACGGTACCCCACGGGCTGCGGAAACCGGCGAGATCGGTGCGGTTTTTGAAGAAGGCATCGAGGGCCTGGCGATTGGTGGCGAGAATTGCGCGGGCGCGCGCATCGATTTTTGCAAGGTTATCGAGGGCGATTACGCTGAGCAGTTCGCCGGGATGGACGGGGGTTGCGCCGAACAGATCGTTCAGCCTCCACATGCGCTTTGCAAGGGACGGTTCGGCGAGGATCCAGCCGCAGCGCAGGCCGCTCAAGCCGTAGGCCTTGGTCAGGCTGTTGGTGCTTACGAACTGGCTTCCGAGATGGACGCAGGAGCGGACGGGCTGGTCGTAGACCATGTCGAGATAGACTTCATCGATCAGGACGTGCGCGCCTACGGTTGCGGCGATTTCGCCAATCCTGATAAGGGTTTGCTCGTTGATGAGAGCGCCGGAGGGATTGTGCAGATTGGTGAGCGCAATCAGCTTTGTTTTGGGCGTGATCTTCTGGGCAAGCTCATCTGGATCAATCTGAAAATTGTTTTCGGCGCGGCGGTCGATGCGCAGGATGTTGGCGCCGAGATAAGAAGCAACTTCGAGCATAGGGCCATAAGCAGGGCGCTCGATGAGGGCATCGTCACCGGGCGAAAGCAGGGCGGCCATGGCGAGATGGTTGGCCATGGTGGTGCCATTTGCGGTCACGACGCAGTCCGGGGTGACGCCGCATTTTTGTGCGAGGCGCTGGACGAGAGGCTTGTATCCATATACGTCTGGGCCGTTGATTTCAAGAGCCTGAAGATTGATGGGAAGTTCGGAAAGGGGATAACCCATGATGCCGCTGGAGGCGAGGTTGTATTTCTCGCGAGGGGTGAGCCTGGCCCATCCGAGATAAACGGACTCTGTTGCGCGCGATGCTGTTGTCATTGGAGTAACTCCTGGTCTTGACGGCGCTGCCAGAGGAGATAGACGGGCACTCCCAGCAGCAGAATGAAGACGCCGATGAAACTGTTGCGTGGGTATTTATACAACGTGTTGACCACAATGGCCCAGCAGGACAGGATGAAGACGATGGTGGTGAGAGGATGGCCGGGGACGCGAAAGCCGGGGTGTTTTGGCGGAACGTGCTGATCGCGATGACGCAGAACAAACAGGCAAGTGGCGCTTAGACCGAAGAAAAGGAAATCGATGGGAACGAAGAAATTGAGGATCTGTTCGTATTTTCCAGTAAGCGCAATGACGACGGCCCACACGCTTTGAAGAACGATGGCGACAACGGGAACGTGTGTCTTCGGGTTGAGATAGGCGACGCTGCGAAAGAAGAGCTTGTCCTTGGCCATGGCGAAATAGACGCGCGGCGCAGTGAGCACTGATTGGCTTAAAAAGCCGACCGTCGAGACGGCGATGCCGAGAGCAATGAGGCGCGCGCCCGGCTCGCCCGCGACCAGGCGCATGACAGCGCTTGCCGGGACATTGGTTTGCGCAAGCGCTGTGGCGCCGAGAGCGCGCACGCAGACAAGATTCACTGAGACATAAAGAATGACCACGGCCACGACGCCGATGATGAGGGCGCGCGCGAGGTTTTTACGTGGATCGCGGATCTCGCTGGCGATGAAGTTGGTGGTCTGCCAGCCGCCGTAGGAGAAGAGCACGGGCACCATCGCGGCGCCGATGGCGGTGAGCAGATCGAAGGAGACCGGGCGATCGAGGACGGGGTGAAACAGCGGCTGGGGCTTCTTGAGGAGAAAGAATCCTGCGCCGACCAGGCAGGCGATGGCTCCGATTTTGAGTACCATGAGAATGCTCTGCAGGCGGCCGCCGGGTTTGACACCGAGACAGTTGATGGCGGTGAGCACGGCGAGAGTGGCGATGACTACGGACGATTCGGAGACGGGAAGGCCGGTCAGTTCAAGAAAGTAGCGGGCGAAGGTGACGGCTACGGCAGCCATGCCGCCGGTTTGAATAACGAGGAGCAGCGCCCATCCATAGAGAAAGCCGAAGACAGGGTGCAGCGCCTGGCGCAGGTATTCATATTGGCCACCCACTTCGGGGATGCGGTCGCCGAGTTCGGCATAAATGAATGCGCCGAGGATGGCGACTGCGCCGCCGGCGAGCCAAACGGACAGAATGAGCACCGGGGAATGAAGCCGCTGCGCGACCACGTAGGGGTTCATGAAGATGCCGGCGCCGACGATGCCGCCCATCACCATCATGGTGGCGTCGAAGAGTCCGAGTTGGCTTGACAGCTTCAGGGGCACGGTGCGGTCATCGCTCGAGGCGGATTGGTTCAATGGCTGGGCTCCTGAGCCGGAGATTGGACCCGTCTCTTGAGTATCTCGGCGGGAGCGAGTTTGAGCAAGTCCTGAACCTCGGTGGATGGTCCGTGAAGAGAGCGGAGAATGCACACAGGTCGTGGTGCGGTTGGGGGTGTATATTTCTCTCTTGGCGGAGCGGGAGCCAATTCAAAGAAGAGGATTGTGAATTTCATGGGGCGAAACGAAATTGCGAAGCCGGGTGCGAATGAAGTCTTGCTTGTAACGAGCGGAGATCTGCGGCTTGTGGCTAACCAGGCGTGCTGGCCGGCACAGAGAGAGATGGAAGAGGTGCTGACCGCGGCGTTCGCGAAGCAGGGAGTGAAGCTGATTCGCGCGCATGCTTACGACGAAGCGACGAAGCATGGATTCATTTCTTCGCAGCGGATGGGAATGGACGTCTTCATGAACATTCATCCGGAAGCGCGGCTGGTTTTCGCGACGGCGGCGTGGCAGTACAGCCACCATGTGTTGCCGGGATTGCGGACTCACAAGGGGCCGATTTTGACGGTCGCGAACTGGTCGGGACAATGGCCGGGGCTGGTTGGACTGCTGAATTTGAACGGGTCGTTGATCAAGGCTGGGAGGGAGTTTTCGACGATCTGGAGCAAGGATTTTACCGATGATTTTTTCCTGGCATCGCTTGCGGAATGGCTGCGCGACGGGAGGATTACGCATGACACTTCGCACGTGCATGTTTTTGATCGCGACAAGGTGCAGGCGGAGAGTTCGGAGTTGGGTGCTGCGCTTGCTGCCGATCTGAGGCACCGCAAGGCGATTATGGGGGTGTTCGATGAGGGGTGCATGGGAATGTACAACGCCATCATCGACGATGAACTGCTGAACCCGGCGGGCGTTTACAAGGAGCGGCTGAGCCAGTCCGCGCTGGTGGCGAAGATGCGCACGGTGGGCGAGGCGGAGGCGGAGGCGGTTTATCAATGGCTGGTGGAGCGGGGAGTTAGCTTTGAGTTAGGCACGGACGAGGCTAGCGAACTTACTAAAGGCCAGGTCATTGAACAATGCAGGATGTATATTGCGGCGGTACGGATTGCGAAGGAGTTTGGCTGCGATGCTATCGGCATTCAATATCAGCAGGGATTGAAGGACATGACCTGCGCGTCCGATTTGGCTGAGGGGCTGCTGAACAATGCCGACCGGCCGCCGGTGTTTGCGGAAGGGACGCAGGAGGAGTTATACGCGGGCAGGCCGTTGGCGCACTTCAACGAGGTGGATGAGTGCGCTGGCGTGGATGCGCTGATCACGAATCGCTGCTGGAATGCGCTGGGGATTGATCCATCGACGACGCTGCACGATGTGCGATGGGGCGAGCATTACAAGGGTGAGAATGTGGATGAGTTTGTCTGGGTACTGCAAATTTCAGGGGCTGCGCCGGCGAATCATTTTTCTGGCGGGTATGCGGGTGCAAAAAGCGAACGGCAGCCGCCGATGTATTTTCCGCTGGGCGGAGGGACGCTGAAGGGAATCAGCAAACCGGGCGAGATTGTTTGGAGCCGCGTGTTCGTTGAGGGTGGCAAACTGCATGCGGATATTGGACGGGGCACAGCGGTGACGCTGCCGCTGGCCGAGACCGAGCGGAGGTGGCGGGAGACGACGCGACAGTGGCCGATCATGCATGCGGTGTTGCATGGGGTGAGCAGGGATCAGATGATGGCGCGGCATCGTGCGAACCACGTAAATGTTGCCTATGCGCCTTCGGCGGAGATGGCGGACAGGGCGCTGGCGACTAAGGCGGCGATGCTGGCGGAGTTGGGGATTGCTGTGCACGTGTGCGGTTCGACGCAGATCAGCTAGTGACGCGTCTCTGCAATTCGTTCAAGAATTGCCCGAAAGAACAAATGCAGGTCCCCTTCGGCTTCGCTCAGGGCAGGCTTTCGGCTCACCACCCCCAAACTGAAAAACGTTTGGGACCCCATTCGCTCAGGATCACGGCCTCTGTTTTGTTAGGAACTTTAGAGACAGAGCACTAAAGGAGCTTGCGCCGGCGCACTCATCGATATCCGAGTTGGAAGCTGACTTCGATCGTGATCCTGGCGGGAACTGGATTTCCATCCTTCATTGCAGGTTTGAATCGATATTTGCTGACGGCGTCGAGCGCCTGTTCGTCAAGTCCGGCGCCTACGGATTTCATGACATGGAGGTCTGTGGGCACGCCATCAATACCGACAAGAAGCGAAATCATCACGACGCCAGTAATTCTCTTGCGTCGGGCCTCGTCAGAAAACTCGGCATTCACCTGGTGAATGGGAACGGGTGGTTGATCGTAGTTGGATGAGTCTCCGGGGTTCCGATATTTGGGTAGGAGAAGCTCGGGAATTGCCGGGCTGTGATCCGCTGTAAAATCTACGCGAACATGAACACGAACGGGGATCGACTGATTCTTGAGAGTGCCGGGTTCAAATGTGGATTGCTTGATGGCGTCGATTGCGGCAGTGTCGAATGCGGCGCCGGCGGAACTGACGACGTGGATATTGATTGGGATGCCGTCGGCGCCGACGACCATTGAGAGCATACAGGAACCGGGCGCCGCGCTCGCGTGGGGCTGCGGATAGACGGCTGGGGCGGCCTGAGTTATCCGCGGAGCTTGAATCCGCGGACTCATGGCGTAGGAGCCATCGATGAAACGCCTGAGTGGTGGGTTATCGTTGTCGGGGATGGTGCTCTTTGGACCATCCTGCGTGGATGGCGCTAACTCCTGCTGCGCACCGGCTGCGCCAGCGGTGAGGGCCAGCAGCACCAATGCTAAAAATGATTTTGGCATTCGCATCGCTCCGGTGGGCGAGAAGATGAGCTCACTTTAGCATGGAATTCCCCGTATTCGAAGCAGTGGACGCGGTCTCTATCATGGACTCGGGCTAACGGTCGGACGCCAGGCTGCTGCATCTTCCTCGCGGGTCGAGTGTTCATTTCATGCTGACTTTGATTGCGGATAGAGGCTGAGGTCTAACTTGATGGTGATGGAAACCGGGACGGGCTCGCCGTTTTTCATAGCTGGCTTGAATCGAGACTTCTCCACGGCTTCCATAGCCTTGAGGTCCAGTCCGTAATCCAATTTGCGTACGAGCTTCACAGCTTGTGGCATCCCGTTCCTATCGACGATTAGGGAGAGCATGCACGAGCCTTGGTATTTTGCGCGTCGTGCCTCATCGGTGAGTTGTGGGCGAGGAGATATCAGCATGATTGGCGGCGTGACGGTACCTCCCACTTGTTCGGTGCGAGGCGGCCGGTTCTTTGAGTCGCTCCATGAATCGCCGACGGTGAGCACGGCTTCCTGAGGGGGCTGGAATGGCGGCAGAAGGTCCTGCGTGGGCTGGGAGCGTAACTCAAGATGATGGCTTGTTGCTCCTGATGTATCTCTGGTTTCAAGGAGGCAGGCCTGAAGACTCAATTGCAGTGACTGAGCTACCGCGACAGGTTTTCCTTTCCTGGTGCCGGGGGTAAATCGATCTGCGGCGGCGATTTGAAGCGCAAGCTTGTCGAGATCGTTGCCGACGGCGCGGAGAAACCAAAGATTGCGGGGATGGCCGGCCGAATCGACGATGACCGAGAGCAGGACCTTGCCGTCGACCTTTTGCGGGCAATCTTCGATGGAGGTGGGAGGCGGGTTGAGCGGAAGAAGCGTCGGAGGCGTGACTTCGGGGCCGTCTGAATAGACCGTTACGCGCACTGCTTTAAGTGGTGCTGGATGCGAAGTGTCCGGAGCATTCTCCTGTCCGATGGCGCGGCTCATGGCCACGGCGAACAGGAAGGCTATCTTCCACGACTTGCGCATAGTCCCTCGCTGAGGTTTTGAGGTCACTCTATCATGCGAGTCCAAACTCTTTGAGGAGAAACGCGTAGTCGAACGCGATCTCTTTGAGGTAGTCGTAGCGGCCGCTGGCGCCGCCGTGGCCGGCTTGCATGTTGGTGACTAAGAGCAATGGGTTGTTATCGGTTTTCAGGGTGCGGAGCTTGGCGACGTACTTGGCTGGTTCCCAATACATAACCTGGCTGTCGTGGAGCGATGTCTTGACCAGCATGGATGGGTAACTCACCGGTTGCAGGTTGTCGTATGGCGAGTAACTCAGCATGTAGTTGAAGTAAGTCTCTTCGTTCGGATTACCCCACTCTTCGTATTCGGGAACGGTGAGGGGGAGCGAGGCGTCGAGCATGGTGTTCATGACGTCGACGAAGGGGACGTGGGAGAGGACGGCGCGGAAGATATCGGGGCGCATGTTGGCGACTGCGCCCATGAGCAGGCCGCCGGCTGAGCCGCCTTCGATGGCGACGTGCTTGGGGTCGCCGTAGCCAGAGGCGGTCAGGTGTTCGACGGCGGCGATGAAGTCGGTGAAGGTGTTGCGCTTGAGGAGCATTTTTCCGGCGTCGTGCCAGGGCTTGCCGAGGTCTCCGCCGCCGCGGATGTGGGCGTAGGCCATGACGACGGCGCGATCGAGGAGGCTGAGGCGGTTGCTGCTGAAGCCGAGGGGGAGGGAGTAGCCGTAGCTGCCGTAGGCGTAGACGTAGAGGGGATTGGAGACGGCGCGTTTGTCTTTACGGTAGACGAGGGAGACGGGGACTTTTGTGCCGTCGGGGGCGGTGGCATTGACGCGCTCACTGGCGTAGAGGGTGCGGTCGAAGCCGCCGGGGATTTCAAGCTGTTTGAGAAGCGTGGAAACGCCAGTGGCGGGATCGTATTCGAAGACGGAACTGGGCGTGACAAGGGACTGGTAGGCATAGCGGAAGGTGGACGAATCAAAGACGCGGTTGATGCCTGGATGGGCGTCGTAGGCCGGCTCGGGGAAGGCGATCTCGCTGGTGAGCGTGGCTTCGGGGCCGTCGCTTGCGAAGCTCCAGACGCGCAGGCGAGGCAGGCCGTCTTCACGCTCGCAGGCAACGAAGAAGTTGGCGAAGAGATCCACTTCTTCGAGCATGACGTTGGCGCGGTGCGGGATGCGCTCGACCCAGTGTGCGCGGCCCGGTGTTGCAACGGGCGCGGTGACCAGGCGGAGGTTGCGGCCCTTGTCGTTGGTGCGGATGAACCAGAGGCCGTTGCGGTGGTCGATGGAGTACTCGTGGTCGTCTTCGCGGGGACTGATCAGTGTGAATTCGCCGTTGGGCTGGTCGGCTGGGAGGACGCGCGATTCGGTGGTGATGTGGCTGGCGGATTCGAGGACCAGGAATTTGCCGTCGCGGGTGCGGCCGGCGCCGAGGTTGAAGCGCTCATCGTCGTCCTGATAGACGAGGATGTCTTGAGAGTGAGGCGTGCCCCGCGTGTGACGCCAGAATTGGAATTGGCGCTTTTGCTCTTCGTCTTCGACGGTGTAGAAGAGGGTCTGATTGTCGGCGGCCCAGACGATGGAACCTGCGCGCTCGACTTCATCGGGGAGGGTTTCGTCGGTGAGGAGGTCTTTGATGTGCAGGGTGTATTGGCGGAAACCGGTGGTGTCTGTGGAGTAGGCTAGCCAGCGGCCGTCTTCGGTGATGTCGGTTGCGCCTAGGGAGAAGAAGGCGTGGCCCTGGGAAAGCTGATTGCCGTCGAGGACGATTTGTTCGGAGGCGTCGTCGATTTCAAGAAGCAGGTCCTTCGACTCCGCTGCGCTGCGCTCAGGATGACAGGTTGCTGACTTGCGGCAGTGGATGGCGTATTGTTGGCCTTCTTCGGTGCGGGTGTAATACCACCAGGCGCCGTCGCGATAGGGAACTGAGATGTCGGTCTGCTTCACGTGGGAAAGCATTTCTGCGTAAAGCTCTTCGCGGAGAGTGGCGAGCGGGGCCATCACGGATTCGGCGTAGGCGTTTTCGGCTTCGAGATACGCTGTGACTTCTGGGTCCTGCTTGTCGCGGAGCCAGGCGTAGTCGTCGATGAGGACTATGCCGTGGAGTGAGGTCTCGGTGTGCTGCTTGCGGGCGGTGGGGGGGACGAGGGTCTGAGTCATTTCTCTTTCAGTTTAGAGGCTGAGGGTTGAAAGCTGCTCTTCGGGAACTTTTGGACTGGCTTCCGCGTACAATTGAGAGCGATGAAAGGCTTTTATCGCTCTTCTATGACCGCTTTCCGGCTGCTGCTGGCCGTTCTTTTGGGATTTTCCGCGACGGCTGCCCTGGCCGAGCGGGTTCAGGACCTGCCCAAACCCACCGATTATGTAAGCGATTATGCGCATGTGCTTTCGCCTCAGGCGATTGCGCGGCTGGACAGCATTTGTGCGCAGGTGGATCATTCAGCGGCGAATGCGCAGATTGCGGTGGTGACGGTTCGCACCCTGGACGGCGAGGACCCGGCTGATTATGCCAATGAACTCGAGAACAAGTGGAAGATAGGCCGCAAGGGTTCGGACCGTGGGGTGCTGGTGCTGCTGGCGATCAACGACCATAAGCGCCGGATCGATGTGGGCTTTGGGCTGGAGGGGATACTGCCTGACGGCCGGCTGGGCGATATCGGACGGGAGATGGTGCCATATCTCCGAGCCAACGATTTTGACAGCGCGGTGAACCTGGCGGTGGGATCAGTGGCGCAGGTGATTGCAACCGACGCCAAGGTGACACTGCAGGATGAGCCGACGGCGCTGGTGGTCCGGCCTGTGAGGCACCAGGCATCGGGCGGCAAGATCATTCTGTTTATCATCATCCTGATCTTCTTCGGTGTCTTTCATCTGCTGCGATTTCTGTTGGGATTTGGTTTTTTCCCTGGCTGGCGCGGCGGGCCGTGGATTGGTGGCGGAGGGTTTGGCGGCGGAATGGGTGGGGGGGGATTCGGCGGAGGCGGCAGCGGTGGTGGTTCTGGCTTTGGCGGCTTTGGCGGTGGCAGTTTTGGCGGCGGCGGGGCCGGGGGAGACTGGTAAGACTGGGGCCAGGGAATAGGGACTAGGGAATAGGAAATAGGACACAGGGGTAATCGGGGTGTCGGTTGAAGTTTGTTGAAGGTGGTCTGCTTGAACGCAGGCCGGAGGAGAAGAGGACGGTATGGGTAAGGGAGTTTGGGTTCTGCTTGGAATTGTGGGCGTGCTGGCATTGGCGGGCCTGTTTGTTTTTGGCAGCTTTAAGAGCACGCAGAATCAACTGGTGGCGAAGGATGAAGCAGTGAAGACCGCCTGGTCGAACGTGGACGCGGACTTGCAGCGGCGCGCCGACTTGATACCGAACCTGGTGGAAACGGTGAAGGGTTTCACGAAGGAAGAGAGCACCGTATTTGGCGACATTGCAAACGCCCGCGCGGGCATGTTGAACGCACAGGGGACGCAGGCGAAGATCCAGGCCAACGGGCAATTGGAGTCGGCGCTGGGGCGATTGCTGCTGTTGACGGAGAACTATCCCCAGTTGAAGTCAAACGAGGAGTTCATGCGTCTGCAGGATGAACTGGCAGGAACGGAGAACCGCATTAAGGTGTCGCGTCGCTCCTACAACGAGGCACTCCGCGACTACAACACGTTTGTACGTGAGTTTCCCAACAGCGTGTGGGCTGGAATGCTGGGATTCCATCCGAACGAGGCTTATTTTGAAGCGAGCGCGGGGGCTCGGACGGCTCCGACGGTGAAGTTTTAAGTACCTGCGGTGCGGCCAATCGCTCGCGGGAGGCTCGCACCACTTGCCGTGGGGGCGGACGCTCGCTATTCGCACGCACGGGTTTTTCTGCTTCCCACCCTTGCGCCAGGAAAAAGGCGCAGGAATGGGGCACGGAGCTTTTTTGACAAAGCTTCCTTGAGGCGCAAGAGCGAAGACTGGCGTGAACGCAAGAAAGGGCATCCCGCTTGGCGGGGTGCCCTTTTTCAATGGGGTTGGGTTTGTGTGCAGAGTAATGTGCCTACTTGAAGGAGGCGATGGCGCTGGCCTCGTCGTCCTTGACGTCGAAGACGGTATAAAGCTTGGTGAGCTGGAGCAGGTCGTGGACCTTCTTGGTCAGGTTGAGGAGCTTGACCTCCGCGCCCTGGTTCTTGGCCGTGGTATAGGCGCTGACCAACTCGCCCAGACCGGAGCTATCGATATAGTTCACGTCACCCAGGTTCAGCAGGATATTCTTGGTACCCTTGCTGATCAGGTCGCGAATGGCATCGCGCAACTGCACACTGCCTTCGCCCAAAGTGATTCGCCCGCTAAGGTCGAGAACGGTCACGCCGTCCACTTCACGGGAAGCAATAGTAAGTGCCACGGGAATTCCTCCTTGTTGGTACTACGGTTATAGCACTTTAGCAGGCATGGGCGGAAAAGTCGTACCCTGGCCGGACCGTCAGCGGGGATTCGTCCCCTCCGTCCGCCCCGGCACATCCTGCGGAAGTACTTTAAATTTTATTGCCGTCCGGCGCCAGGTGCTTGATCAGCGTCAATTCAGTTCCAGGATGCAGTTGTCGAAAGTGTACCTCATTCATGAAGGAACGGATAAGGAAGATGCCGCGGCCGGTGCCGCGAAGCAGATTTTCCGGGGCGAGAGGGTCGGGTAGTGTATCCGGATCGAGGCCCTTACCCTGGTCAGCGATGGTGAATACGAGCGACTTGCCGGTGTTTTCAGCGCTGACAGTGATCAATTTGGTGGGGTCGTAATCATTGCCATGCAGGACAGCGTTCACGGCAGCCTCACGGATTGCCATGGTGAGATGGAAGCGTTCGTCTTCATCCAGGCCGGCTTCCACGGCCATCTTCTCCGCGACAGCCTCAACCTCGCTGACGCTTTCCATGGTGGAACTGAGCGAAAAACTCATTCGTCCTTCCTTCGGTCCGGTCACCGGCGTCTCAATACCCCTTTTCTGGCTTGGGACGGGAGTAACTTTCCCTTCCGGGCCTCAGGAACCTTGCTGGAAGTTTCATAGCTGAAGGCGATTGTGTCAAGCATTGCGTGCAATGAGAGCAGTGAGGTGGGGTCTATTCCAGTTCGTTCCGCGCATACGCGTTGGCCTGATCCCGGGCTCCATGGAGGATTTGCAGGATGTGAAGGGCTCCGCGCGACTTGCGGTAATAGATCAGATATTTGCCCGCTGGGAAGACCAGAACGCCAGGTGCAATCTCATCACAGGATCGACCCATGAGTGGAGATTCAGCGATAAGAGCGCAGCGATCTGTGATGGTGTAGATCAGTTGGCCGGCGATGTCGGGACTCGCCCGGCGCGCCCAATACTCGAAGATGGTATCGAGGTCGCGCCTTGCGGTGGCTGAAACTCGGAACTTCATCCTGCGGGTTGCTTCATGCGGCCAGATGGATTCCGGCGGTCGGACGTGCTTGAGCGGCCGGACTGGTTCAGGCGGTCGAGCCCCTGCGTGACGACATCGGCAGCAAGGGCGTCGAGGCCGGTGCGGCCTTCGTATTCGGTAAAATCGCCCCGATCCATGTCTGCGATGCTCTCCAGAACGCGTTTGCGAATGCCTTCAGTCTGGATGGCGGTGAGGTCGGTCAGCACATCTTCGACAGTGGGGGTCGCGATGCGCATGGTGCGCTGATCTTCAAGCTCCATGCGGCGGAGAGCCTCGCGCACAACCTCGCTGGCATTGTTGTAACGCCCACTCTTGACCCTGGCCCGCACGTATTCCGCCAGGTGATCCGTGACTGAGACGTTCATCTGATCCATGGGAATCTCCTACGATTTTTCTGCTGAACGACTTGATTTCACCGTACGCCTGTCACAGATGAATGTCAAAGATTGACATCTACAAATCCTGGAACGATTGGCCGCGCTTGAGCGCGGAGGGTGATAAACCGGATGCGCTGTAAGCATAACAATCCGTCGAGGGAATAGACTCACTTCATGAAGCCACGCACCACAGCACGGGTCAGCCTGACGGCGCTGCTCGGCACGCCGGTGACTGATGCGCAGGGGCATCTGCGGGGCCGGTTGAAGGATGTGGCCGTGGCTACCGGGCCGGATGCGGGGAAAGTGGCCGGGCTGGTGCTGAAGACGCGCACCGGGCTGTGCATAGTGCCCTCAGAGGACGTGATGGAGACGCCCGCCGGAACGCTGGAATTGCGCTCGTCAGGTGAACTGGTTCCGTTGGAAGAGCAAGGCAACTATCTCTACCTGCAACAGGACCTGGTAGACCGGCAGATCATCGATATTCACGGGCGCAAAGTTGTGCGAGTAAACGATGTGGAGCTGGAGTGGATGGGGCGGGGTGCGGCGCACCTGCTGCGCGTGGCCGAGGTTGAGGTGGGACTGCGCGGGGCGTTTCGCAGGGTGTTCAAAGGGCTGTTGCCGCGGGCCACTCTGGAAACCGTCTCCCGCAAACTGGGCGCGCACGGAATTCCATGGCAATTTGTGGACGTGATCGAAGTGGACCCGGCGCGGCGGGTGAAGCTGCGCATTGAATATGAGCGCCTGGCGGAGATGCATCCATCCGATTTGGCGGAGATTCTGGAAGACCTGGCGCCGGCGGAGCGCGAGGCGGTATTCACTTCACTGGATGAGGAAGTGGCGGCGGAGACGCTGGAGGAGGTTGAACCGAAGCTGCAAAAGGCTCTGCTGGAGAAGCTGGATGAAGAGAGGATCGCAGACATTGTGGAGGAGATGGATCCCGGCGCGGCTGCCGATCTGCTGGCGGAGTTGCCGGAGGAGCAGTCGGACGCGATTCTGGAAGAGATGGAGCCGGAGGAGCGGCAGGAGGTTGAGGAGCTGCTGGAGTTTGACGAGGACTCGGCCGCCGGGTGCATGACCACCGATTTTGTTTATTTGGGAATACAAGCGACTGTTGCTCAGGCGGTGCAGGCGCTGCGCAGCTTTGACGGCGATCCGGAGAGCGTGACGGAGGTCTACCTGCTGGACGAGAAGCGGGTGCTGCGCGGGGCGGTTTCGCTGGCGCGGCTGGTGATGGCGCAGCCGGAGACGCGGCTGTCAGTCTTGGCTGAGCCTCGCGTTCTATCCTGTCCGGCAGATTTGAACCAGAACGAACTGGCCGAGATGTTCGACAAATACAACCTGCACGCCCTGCCGGTTGTGGATGGGCTGAACAGGATGGTGGGAGTGGTGGAGGCCGATCATGTTATCAGTTTTCTGCGGGAGAAGCTCTAAGCCCAATCGATGGAATAGAAAAGGGCCTCATTTTCGACAAGAGTTGACCAAAACAGTACACACTTGTTTTTCCCGAAAGCATAATCTCAGAGAAAATATCCGGATTTATCCAGATATGTGAAAGAATTCAGGTATGATCCAGTTTCCCAAAATCATTCAGGGCGGCATGGGAGTGGGCGTGTCGAATTGGCGCCTTGCGAATGCTGTCTCAAGATTGGGCCAGCTTGGCGTGGTTTCCGGCACGGCGATTGATAATTTGTTTGTACGCCGACTGGCCGATGGTGACCATGAAGGGCACATGCGCCGGGGGCTGGAAGCTTTCCCCTTTCCTGAAATGGCCAGGCGGATCTGGCAGGAGTACTTTGTGCCCGGCGGCAAGCCTGCTGGAGCGCCCTATCCGACGGTTCCCATGCATCAGCAGAAGGACTCGCGCAAGCTGATTGAGCTGTGCATGGTGAGCAACTTTGTCGAGGTATTTCTGGCACGTGAGGGGCACAAGAATCCGGTTGGAATTAATTTCCTTGAGAAAGTGCAACTGCCTCATCTGCCCTCAATTTACGGAGCCATGCTGGCTGGAGTGGGTTATGTGCTGATGGGCGCGGGGATTCCGCTGCACATTCCCGGAGTGCTTGATGCGTTTGCGGCGCACCAGGCGGCGGAGTACAAGTTGAGCGTAACCGGGGCGCTGCCGGGGCAGGATACTCAGATGCGGCTCGATCCGGCGGAATTTGCGGAGGGTCCGCTGCCTATTTTGCGGCGGCCGCGGTTCCTGGCGATTGTTTCGTCGAACACGCTGGCGACCACCATGCTGCGCCGAGCGAGCGGACGCGTGGACGGGCTGGTGATTGAAAGCCCCACGGCCGGGGGACACAATGCGCCGCCACGCGGCAAGTTGCAGCTCAACGAGGCCGGTGAACCCATTTACGGCGAGCGCGACCGGGTGGACATAGAAGGACTGAGAACGCTGGGTGTTCCTTTCTGGCTGGCGGGCGGGTATGGGAATGCGGAGAAGCTGCGCGAGGCTCTCGATCAAGGCGCTGCGGGCATTCAGGTGGGGACCGCGTTCGCGTTCTCTGAGGAATCCGGGATGCGCGCTGACCTCAAGAAGAAGCTGATGGCGCAGGCCATGACGGGCTCCGGCGAGGTGTTTACAGATCCGCTGGCGTCGCCTACGGGATTTCCGTTCAAGGTTGCGCAGTTGGAAGGTACCTCGTCGAAATTCGAGATCTATCAGGAGCGGAAGCGCGTTTGCGATCTGGGCTACCTGAGGGATCCTTATGCTACTGAGAATGGCACCGTTGGGTATCGCTGCTCAGCGGAGCCGGTGGCCAATTATCTGGCCAAGGGCGGCAAGATTGAGGATACCGTGGGAAGAAAGTGCCTGTGCAATGCGCTGATGGCCAATATCGGACATGCGCAGGTGCGCAAGGACCGGACTGAGGAGTCTCCGCTGGTTACCGTTGGAGACGATCTGAACACAATTGCGACCTTCCTGAAGCCGGGGCGTACAAGCTATAGAGCTGCCGATGTTGTGAAGTCGCTTTTGCGCCTGAGCGAGGCGCGAGAAGGGGTGGTTGAGCCGGTCGACGAGCGGGAGCCGATTTTCGCCATGGAGCCGGTTCTGGCTACTGCCTAGCCCCCCGTTGAAATACTCAGCAATACCCGAGGAGAGCGCGAATCTCTTCCGCGCTGGCCAGCGGAAAGCATGTCGAGTCCTCGCAGCGATCACAAATTGCGTTTATATTCCGCGAATAAACGGGCTGGAATTGCAAGTCTGTTTTTGACGCGATCATTTCCACAAGCAAGTGGGCCACCCCATCAAAGGACGCAGGGTGACCAGGCTTTCGGTGTTCGGTCCATACCTGCTCCATCGCAATGACATCGACCCAAGGAACCAGCCGGAGAAAATCGCACGTGTGTTTGCGGTCGGTCGGCGTATTGGTTGCCAGGTCCATACAGAGCCGCGCGGTCCGCGCTGTGAGATCCTCCAGCGAAATGCAGGACACGGCTTCCCCGGCGAGTTCAACCTGAGTTGCGCGCTGGACGGTGTTCCCATAGGCGCGAAAAAGATCGACTCGCAGGCGTGTCTGCGGATCAATGCATTGCAATAAGGTCTTTGCCGGCGGTTCGTGGGGATGAACGTGCCGGAACAAGAGATCGGCAGCAATGGTCGAAGGAACGTTGTCAAATGAATCCGCAATGAAATCAATATCATTGAGTTCCCGGCGCTGCTCTTGAAGCCCGAGGCGAAGCAGGTGCAATTCGATCGCTATTCCACCTGTCAGTACCCATGCCTCTGTGCGATGGCGGCGCAGGGTCGCCAGTGTGCGATCAGCTCGTTCTGCATCTGGAGACGAAAGAAAATCTGCAAAGTCCATGGCGCCGCCTCGCTGTGGTTTGGCTGATCAGGGCTTCGGATTTCTATTTGAGCTGGCCAGGTAGCCATCAAGCGCCTGTTGCCACTCTTTTCCCGCCATTTTGTCGCCTTGGTTCATCGCTGTGACATGCTCATTGCCTTCCGGAGTGAGCGCTGTGCGAGTGTAGGCCACGTTGACTTCCGTCATGTCGGCGGCTGTGGGCTTGAAACGCACATCGATGATCGTCACCATCAGGTCGGGCAGAGTGTACACATATTGAAAATGCCGGCCGTCAGTGTCGAAGAGCGTGGTGACCCAGACGGCTTTCATGGAGCCGTGCTGGATGGTGAATACGGCGCCTTCGACGTCGGCGGCGGGCTGTGGATAGACAAACTGCGGATTCCAGTGCTTGCCGGCCCATAGCCGTTCTCCTTCAGGCCCGAATAGAGGCGCGGTGACGGCATAGGACGCATGGACCGAGAGCTTGAAGCTGGCGCTGAGATGCAGCAAAGGCGCCGGCTCGGGAGCGGGAGATTGCGCCAGCGCGGGAAGCGTAAGGCTCGCTGCGCTCAGAATGCAGGCGAGGGTTCTCATTTTTTGCGCTCCTTGAGGTTGTGGCTGTCGGCGGCCTTGAGAGTCATGCCGTAGAGAGTTTTGAATTGCTCGATCTCTTTCAACGTTTGCGGGGTAAAGGGCGCCTTGCCTTCGAATGCATGAAGGACGATTCCCTCTAGCAGGTCGCCGAGGGTCATATCTTTCTGCTCGGCAATGGCCTTTAGCACTTTCAGCATTCGTTTTTCAAGTCGAACGCCGGTCTGAATGCGCTCAACAACGACGGGTTCGCGATTTTGCTGTTCCTGGGACATTGTTCTTCTCCTACAATGGTACAAATGTACCAAGATAACAGTATTGCGTCAAGCCGGTTTTTCAGGGAGCGGGTCAAGGCTCGGGCTTGCTCGGAATTCGCGCGATCGCGCCCGGCCTGTTATGGTCATGGAGGAAATCGAGATGACTCCTCCTTAGGAAGCCGCGGGCATGGGTAAGCGTTGGCGAATCCGGATATTGCTGTTTCTGGCGGTTCTCGGCCCCGGATTTATTACAGCCAACGTCGATAACGACTCAGGCGGCATCCTCACCTATTCGCAGGCGGGCGCGCAGTACGGCTACTCGCTGCTGTGGACCATGATTCCCATCACGCTCTCTCTGATCGTGGTGCAGGAGATGTGCGCCCGCATGGGGGTGGTCACCGGCAAGGGGTTGAGCGACCTGATCCGCGAGGAGTTTGGGCTGCGGCTTACCTTTCTTGTGATGGTGGCGCTGGTGCTGGTGAACTATACCAACGTGGTGACGGAGTTTATCGGCATTGCGGGGTCGCTGCACCTGTTCCACGTGCCGAAATTTGTATCTGTACCGCTTTGCGCGGGCCTGGTGTGGTACATGGTGGTGCGCGGGAGCTACAAGAGCACTGAGAAGATATTCATTATCGCTTCACTGGTCTATATCTGTTACATCTTCGCCGGCGTTCTTTCCCAGCCTGACTGGCACGATGCGCTCCTGGCCACGGTGAAACTGCCGGCCAGAACGGTGTGGAGCGACAAAGCCTATATGTACATGGCGATCGGGGTGGTCGGCACCACGATTGCGCCGTGGATGCAGTTTTACCTGCAGTCGTCGATTGTGGAGAAGGGGATTCGCGTGAAGGACTACGCGGCCTCGCGGCTGGATGTGATTATCGGCAGCCTGTTTACGGACATTGTGGCCTGGTTCATCATTGTGGCATGTGCGGCCACGCTGTTTGTGCATGGGATGGGTGCGATTCAATGGGCTTCAGATGCGGCGGAGGCGATGCGACCGCTGGCCGGCGATTATGCTTTTGTGCTTTTCGCGTTTGGGCTGTTCAACGCATCGTTGTTTGCGGCTTCGATTTTGCCGCTGTCGACCGCGTACACGGTATGCGAGGGGCTGGGGTTTGAGTCGGGCGTGGACAAGAGCTTCAAGGAAGCGCCGTTTTTCTATTGGCTGTATACGCTGCTGATCGCGGGCGGAGCGGTAACCGTCCTCATCCTGCCGGATGCGCAACTGATCAACTTTGCGATTCTGTCGCAGGTGTTGAACGGCGTGCTGCTGCCGGTGGTGATCATTTTGATGCTGATGCTGATTAATCGCACCGACCTGATGGGCGAACACAAGAATTCGCGGCTGTGGAACGTGATTGCGTGGGGGACAAGCATTATCGTGATCGGGATGACGATGGTGATGCTATGGGGGCTGATGCCGGGTCATTAGGGCCGCCGCACAATCGACGCCGCCATCGGGGCAGAATCTGAGCTATTATTCTGGATAATTCTCAGAGGTTCTTATGGATTCGTTTCAGTACGGTCCGCCGCCGCCAACTCCAATTGTGCCGCCGCCGGGTAAGCCGCGTAAGAAGCTGTTTATCGGGCTTGGGATCGTAGCGGCCGTGGTTGTTTTGAGCGTGCTGACAGTGGTTGGCATTGCAGGCGTGAAGCTAATGGCAGGAGCCTTCCAGGCGCCATCGAAGGCGATGAGCCTCTACACCGGTGCGTTGATCCGAAAGGATTATCAAGGCGCTTACAAGATGGAATCGCCTGAATTTCGAGCGGGCTCAAGCTTCGACGACATCATGCGGATTCACAATAAACTCACCGACCAGTATGGGGCGCTGAAGAGCGTGAAGCAGACTTATTGGCACATAGAAACCAAAAACGGCGTCACATCTTCCACGATCCAAGCGACCTTTCAGTTTGAGCGGGCCAACCAGATTTTTGAATTCGAGTTGCACGAGGAAAACGGCATTCGGCGGATTTTCAGTTACAGGCAGCTGTAAACGGCATGTGCCTGCGAACACCGTTGCGCAGGGGCAGATCGCCGGTGGATGCTTTCGGATTTCCGGAACTGGCAAGGCTCTTCGAAGGGGTTTAAGCCACGGCGAGTCGTTTGAGCTGAATGCGGTCAGCCGGAATCTGTGCGAGGTCGTAGTGGGCTTGCTGGGTGATCCAGCTTTGGGCGCTGCCGCCGAAGACCTGAGAGAGCCGGATGGCCATTTCCGGTGAAATGCCGCGCTTGCCGTTGACCAGTTCAGAGAGCGTGGTGCGTGTAACGCCGAGGGCCTGGGCCGCCTGGGTGATGGTGAGGCCGAGAGGCTCAATACATTCTGAAAGGACAACGGTCCCGGGATGGGGCGGATTCTTCATCGGCATGGGGAACCTCCTTAGTGGTAATCAAGAAAGTCGACTTCAAACGCATGGCCATCTGCGAATCGAAAAATCACTCGCCAATTGGCTCGAACTGTGACTGCCATTTGACCCTTCAATTGTCCCTTCAGCGCGTGAAGGTTGAATCCTGGAAGATTCATGTCTTCCACGAAAACTGCCGCATCCAGGCGAGCGAGGATGTTTCGCAGTTTGGCCAGGTGCTCTGCTATCACGCCTCGCGGATCGTCATCCTCATAGAGACGTTTCAGTCCCTTATGGCGGAAGGATTGAATCATTCACAAGCGTAATGCGTAACGTAACGCATGTCAAGCGAGTGGGAGGCGAGTCGGATTACAGCAGCTTTCCGGCGGCTAGGTCGCGGATCAGGCCGCGGTCGGCGGCGAGGAAGTCGTAGGTGGGCAGGTCTTCAAGGCGGACCCATTTGACCTGGTGGTAGATGCGGTTGCCGATTTCTCCGGAAAACTCGACTACGGAGAAGAACTGGAGATCCACTGCGCCGCCGTGGCGGTAGTTGTGGCGGACGTGGGTGACACGCGGGCCGATGGTGGCGTGAATGCCGAGTTCCTCGTCCAACTCGCGGGCCAGGGCCTGCTCTGGGCTTTCGCCGGGCTCGATTTTGCCGCCGGGAAACTCCCATAGCAGGGCCATCGGCTGGTCTGGACGGCGCTGACCGATCAGGACTTCGCCGCCGCGTATGATGAGGGCGGCCGCCACGAAACGAAGGGCGGGTCCGCTGGGCCGGGAATCGGGTGTTGCCTGGGCACCATCCACACGTCTAGTGTAAACGCACCAAAGGGTTGCAGAATTCCTGGGGGGTGTCGGGTTTGGTGCGATGGAATTTCTATTCGCCGCCGACGGAGGTATCGGAGCCCTCGGCGGCGTTGGGGAGGAAGTAGCCCCAGCCTCGCTTGGCTGCGGCTTCGAGCAGGGCGGGCGAGGGATTGACCGGGTAGGCCTTTATGGCAATGTCGAGCATGGCGAGGTCGTGAATTGAGTTGCCGAAGACGGCGTCGGGCGCGGGCAGACCGATGCGCCGGAGGGTTGTGGCTTTGCCTTCGTCGGTGGGCACGTCCAGGATTTCGCTGGTGATCACACCGTTGTCGACGCGGACTTCGGCGGCGAGGACACGGTCCGGAGGAATGTTGAATGCGCGGACGCCTTCGGCGATGACCCATTTGTTGGTGGAGCTGACGGCCCAGATCTCGACGCCGGCCGCGCGGAGATTTGCGATCAGTGAGGCCATCTCCGGGAAGATGCGGGCGCGAACGAACTCGTCGAAGTACTGGGCGGCTGCCTGCTGCAACTCCTGGTCGCGGAGACCGGCGTAGATCTGAACCATCTCGCCGCAAATCTGGAGTTCACTGACGTGGCCCTGGCGGTAGGCGCGATGACGGGTGTCGATCCAGTCGCTGGTGGAGCGCGAAACCAGGCCCTGCTCGAGAGACCAGACCATGAAGCCGAGGCCGGCGTCGCCGCTCCACAGTGTTCCATCACAGTCGAAGACGGCTACTTTCGGGTTGCTCAAGAGAACCAGCCGCTCGAATTCGGGGGCCGTCCATTTCGGGGCATCTACTTTTGTCGCTGTCAATCGTTCCTCAATGAAGGGCAAGATTCGCCCTCTTATCATTCTGCTTCATACCGGGGTGGTTTGCACATGAAGGTTGCATGAGAGAACTGTGAACTGCTGTAAACATTGGGTTTTAGACGGGGTTATGAAGTTGATTCCTTGATGAACGAGGTTCGGTGAACGATGTGAGGGCGGTTGGGACAGGTGACTTGCGCGGATAATCGGATTGTGGACACCGCGCGCAATCTATCGCTGATGAAGGATTACAAGACGTATTTGCGCGTGGAAAAGGGGCTGCGCCCGCTGACGTGCGAGGCCTACGATGGCGACCTGAAGTCTTTCGCCGAATTCATTGAGGGCCGGCACGGTGTGCTGTTGACGGCGGCGCAGCAGGATGTGGCTGCGTTTATGGAGCATCTGCGCGACCACGGGATTGAGTCGCGGTCGGTGGCGCGGAAGTTGAGCTGTCTGCGGGGATTTTATAAATGGCTGCTGCTGGATCGAAGGATTCATCACGATCCGACCATCAATATTGAGTCGCCGAAGTCGTGGAAGGTGCTGCCGAAGTCGCTGGCGGAACCAGAGGTGGCGGAGATGCTGGAGCGGAGCGGAATGGCCGCGCATCATCCGCAGGCACGGGCGACGGCGCTGCGCGATCACGCGATTCTTGAACTGCTTTATGCGGGAGGGCTGCGGGTCTCCGAAGTGACGGCGCTTTCGACGGGCGACCTGGCGCTGGATGAGGGACGGGCGCATGTGCGGGGCAAGGGCGACAAGGAACGCATTGTGCCGCTGGGGCGCGCGGCTGTTGATGCGTTGAGCGAATATCTGCGCGAGGGAAGGCCGCATTTGGCGCGGATCAGCTCAGTCCGCAACGACTCGGCGCGCAGGGGGCAGGAAGGGACAAGCTTGTTTCTCTCGTTGCGCGGGATGCCGTTGACGCGGCAGTGGGTATGGCACCTGGTGAAGACGGCAAGCGGAACGGCCAGCCCGCATCAACTTCGGCATAGTTGCGCGACGCACATGGTGGAGCATGGCGCGGACCTGCGCAGCGTGCAGCTGATCCTGGGCCATGCGGATATTTCAACTACTCAGATTTATACGCACCTGGCGCTGGGAAGGCTGAAGGCCGTGCATCGGGAACATCATCCGCGGGCGATGCGGAGACCGGAAGTGGCTGAGGCGCCGCAGCAGAAGAGCGCGGGGCTGCAGCTTGTGCGACGGGCGCTTCCGCGTAGCTCTGAAGAGCCAGGCTCACATGAACAGCCAGGCAAGGAAATCGCATGAGCGCGTTGGCTGCGGCGGATGTGCCGCTGGACTCGCTGGTGCATGAATATTTAACCATGCTGGCTAACGAACGCGGGTCTTCCGCACACACGCTGCGCGCTTATCAGCGCGAGCTGCATGGGTTTGCTGTGTTCATTGCCGAGCATTACGGCAAGGGGCAAAGCGTGGACCAGATTGAGCACACGCATATTCGCGTCTACCTGGGGACGTTGTATGAGCGCGGGCTGAGCAAGGCGTCGGCGGCGCGGGCGCTGGCGGCGATTCGAAGCTGGTTCAAGTGGCTGGCGCGGGCGGGACACGTGGAACAGAATGCGGCATCGCTGGTGGCTACGCCGAAGCTGCCCAAGCATCTGCCACGCGTGCCCTCGATTGAGCAGATGAACCGCGTGGTCGATTCGGTGAGCAAGGATGCGGCGAGCTGGCCGGCTCGGGACCGGGCGATTTTGGAAATGCTGTATGGGTGTGGAATCAGAAATGCGGAGTTGACGGGGCTGAACCTGAACGATATTTACTGGGCAAACGAGGCGGTGCTGGTGCGTGGCAAAGGTCAGAAGCAGCGCTACGTTCCGCTGGGCGATGCGGCGGCGCAGGCGCTGCGGGTGTATCTAACGGAGCGGTCGGCGCTGCTGGCCGCGGTGGGCGCGGATAAGCGGGCGGCGACGCCGGCGTTGTTTGTGAATCTGCAATTGCGCGGGCTGGCGAAGGTGCGCAGCCAGGCGCGATTGACCACACGCAGCGTGGGGCGCATTGTGAAGCGGATCGCGATTTTGCGGGGGCTTTCAGGAGATGTGCATCCGCATACGCTGCGGCATGCGTTTGGCACGCATCTGCTGGAAGAGGGCGCGGATCTGCGGGCGATCCAAGAGCTGCTGGGGCATGAACGGCTGTCGACGACGCAGCGGTATACGCAGCTGACTACGTCGCAATTGACGGTGGTGTATGACAGGACGCATCCGCGGGCGCGGTAGTGTTTTGCATGGAGCGTTCTGTCAAGAAAAACCCGAAAAAACAAATGCAGGTTCTTCGACTCACCACCCCCGAACTGAAAAACGTTCGGGGCCCCGTTCGCTCAGAATGACCGCCTCGATTTTTATTCGGAATGAGTGCCCCGGTCTTTATTCAGAATGAGCGCCTCCGTTTTCATTCGGAATGGCTACCTCGGTTTTGTTGTGAGCTTAGAGAAGCGACGCTAGAGGTCCATCATCATTTTTCGGTTACATGCAGAGCGGCGTCGAGTTCGCGGGCGAAGGCGGAGGCGATATTGCGCTTGAGCCTTGGTGTGAACAGGCCCTTGCGCTGGAGGTACTGCTCCATTTTCAGGATTGGGTCGTCGCCATCCCAGAGGTGGCACTCGATGAGCGTGGCCGAATGGCGCATGCGCGCGTGGGTGATGGACTCGGAGGCTACCCGGTAGACGGCCACCACATCATTGCCGTCGACGGGGATGACGGGGAAGTGAAACTCCCTGGTTTTGAGAGCAACGTCTTCGACTTCGGCGTGGACGGCGGCACTTTCGAACTTGCCGGGGTGGTGGAGGTGGGAGACGAAAATCATGGGCAGTCCACGAGTGCGCGCGGCATGCATGGCATCATGCCAGACGTCGTGGGACGAAGCATCTTCCGCGGCGAAGGCGACGACGATCTTGCCGTTCTTGCTTTTGCGGTTGGACTCAGCAATGGCGAGAACTCGCTTAAGGCTGGTGCGGCGAGCCTTGGCGGCGCGTGCGCTGAGGCAGGCAAGGATTTTCTGGAGGGGCGCGCCACTCAGCAGGCTGGTGGTGCAATCAAGGTGAGAAGGGGCGATGGTGTCTTGCGGACCAAGGTCGATGGCGGCGCCGACGACGGATGCCTCATGGCCCAGCGCGCCATGGATGGCGGCGTTGAAACTGTTTGCTTGTAATAGGATGCGGGCGGATTCTTCAAGCATGCGGGATTTGAGCAGGCAGGCGTAGAGGGCGATCAGCTTGTCATTGGAGATGAGCGAGAAGCCATTTTGGACGGACGGTAATCCGGCCGTGGGCGCGGCATTTGTCCTGGTTGCAGGGGGCATCGGGTAGGGTGGGTCTCCAGTCATTGTGATTGTAAACGGGGATCGAGTGCGACTGGCGTTTTGGATAATTATGCAACGTGGTTTCGACTGGAAGGACTATGAGGCAACGAGACGGGTTGCGGGCTAGGTCGAGTAATCGGCGTTGATGTGGATGTACTCGACGGTGAGGTCGGTGGTCCAAAAGACGCAGCTGCCTGCGCCCTGGTGGAGCTGGATGTTGATGATGAACTCGGGCTGGGAGATGTAGGCGTGGGCGCTTGTCTCATCGAACTCCGGGGCGCGGCCACCGTTGAGGCAGATGGGCAGCGAGCCGAATTGGATATCGATGCGATCGGGGTCGATGGCTGCGCCGGAGTATCCGATTGCGGCGACGAGGCGCCCCCAGTTGGGATCTGCGCCGGCCCAGGCGGTTTTGACGAGCGGCGAATGGGCGATGGCTTTGGCGATTTTGAGGGCGTCGGCATCATCTATTGCGCCGTCGATGTGAAGTTCGATTACGTGAGTGATGCCTTCACCGTCGGCTACGATCTGGCGGGCGAGTGAGGTGCAGACCTGGGTGAGGGCGGCGGCGAATTCAGCGTTGCCCGCGCCTACCGCTGCGCCACTGGCACCGGAGGCGAGGAGCAGGACCGTGTCATTGGTGGAGGTATCGCCGTCGACGGAGATACGGTTGAAGCTGAGGTCGATGGAGGCGCGGAGGTATGCGTCGAGGACGGCGGGTTCGACGGCCGCGTCGGTGAGGATGTAGACCAGCATGGTGGCGTGGGGCACGAGCTGGGGATGAATCATGCCGGAGCCTTTGCAGAGGGCGGCGATGCGGACTTCTTTGCCATCGATGTCGAGACGGGCGAAGGCGGTTTTTTCTACGGTGTCGGTGGTGAGGATGGCTTGTGCGACCTGGAGGAAGTGGTCGACTTCAGAGCCCAGCGATGCAGCGAGAGCGGGCAGCGCGGCGATGAGTTTTTCTGCAGGGAGCGGGACTCCGATGATGCCGGTGGAGGAGGGAAAAACCTGTTCGGCGGGGCAGGCAAAGATGCTTGCGGCGGCGTTGCAGGTGGCGTTGGCGGCGGCCAGGCCGGCTGCTCCGACGGCACAGTTCGCGTTGCCGGCATTGATGGCGACTACGCGGACAAGGCTGCCGGTGGTGCGGAGATGCTGCTTGTCCACGATGAGGGGCGCGGCGGTGACGCGGTTGGCGGTGAAAGCTGCGGCTGCGGTGGCGGGCTGATCGGCTGCGATGAGGGCGAAGTCGGGGCGGCCACTCTTTTTGAGGCCGGCTTTGGTGGCGCCAAAACGGAATCCGCGGGGAATGAGGAATTCAGAAGCGTCAGACATATTTTCGTGGGCAATCAACCCATTTAATTTAGCAGGTTGGGATCGGCTTGATGGAGTTGATGGCGAGCGGTGAAGAGCGATTCTCTTTGGGCTGGCCACGGGGCAGGGAAGCTAGTCACAGGGGGGTACGTTTGGGATGCGTGTTTTGAATATGCAAACCCAGATGAGTCATTTAATGTAGCCTTAAACAAATTGGACAAAACTTGTCCGGAGAATTGGATGAAGCCTCGCAATTTGACTGCTCCGGTGACTCCGACTGACCCTGGATTTTATAAAGAGCTGCTCGACCAGATGAGCGACGGCGTGTACTTTGTGGACCGGGAGCGGCGAATTCAATACTGGAACGAAGGCGCACACCGCCTGACGGGTTACACGGCAGAAGATCTGGTTGGCCGGTACTGCCAGGACAATATTCTTTGCCATATCGATGAGCAAGGACACGAGCTCTGTGTAGGAGGCTGCCCGTTGCAATCCAGCATCGAGGATGGTAGCTCGCACGAGGCGAGGCTCTTTCTGCGGCACAAGCAGGGAGGACGCGTTCCGGTGCTGGTGCGGGTTCAGCCGCTGAGGGCGGCGGATGGCTCGATTGCCGGGGCCATTGAAATTTTCCGCGACGACTCCGCGCAGAACGACGTACGGCGCAGGCTGGAGTCAATGAAGCGGCTGGCCTTTCTTGATCACCTGACGCAATTGCCCAATCGCCGCTTTGTGGAGATGTCATTGCAGACCGCGATAAGCGAGTACCAGGTGCACCAGGATGCGTTTGGAGTAATGATGATTGATGTGGATGGATTCAAGGCGATCAACGATACGTATGGACACTCCTTTGGCGACCGCGCTCTGCAGGAAGCTGGCAGGACATTGATGGGGGCGCTGCGTCCCACGGATGTGGTGGGCCGGTGGGGCGGCGATGAGTTTCTGGCCATCCTTTATAACGTGAATCACGAAAACCTGGCGGAGCTTGCGAGGCGCTGTGTCGTGGTGATGGGGCGGACTTCGGTGCAGGACGCGGAGAACAGGCGCATCGGGCTATCGATCTCGGTGGGCGCCGCGCTGGTAAGGCCTGGCGATACGGGTGAAGCATTGATTGAACGCGCAGACGAATTGATGTACAAGAGCAGGACCGTCGGCAGGGGTAGGTCTGAGGCCCAGTAATTAGAGTTTTGAGCTAGATTGCGGGTCCGCGATTTTCCGAGCTGGTTGGGCTATGCTGGAACTTCGCGGACGGCAATGACAAACAGCCAATCTGAAAACCTGAAGCAAACCATCGACAAGCGGGAAAATGAATTCCTCGAGCTGAGCCATGTGAATGTGGCGCGCGGCGATCGGGTAGTGCTGCACGACGTGAACCTGACGGTACACGCCGGAGAGCATGTGGCGATCCTGGGGCCGAACGGGTGCGGGAAGTCAACGCTGATTATGGCAATGACATGCCAGGTGTATCCGATGGTGCGGCCGGGAATGGTGGTGCGGATTTTCGGGCGCGAACGGTGGGATCTTACCGAGCTGCGCAAGCACTTTGGGGTGGTGGCGGCGGGGCCGTCGGGTGAACTGCCGGGAGAACGGACGGCTGTGACTTCGGGGCTGGATGCGGTGATTGCGGGTTTCTTTTCGGCATCGACGCTGTGGCCGAATTTGCACGTGACTGCCGAGATGCGGGAGCGGGCGCGGGAAGCGCTGGAGCGGATGGAGGCCTGGCACCTTGCGGGGCAGATGGTGGGCCAGATGTCCGCGGGCGAGAAGCGGCGGATCATGATTGCGCGGGCGCTGGTGCACAGGCCGCGGCAGTTGTTGCTGGACGAGCCATCGAATGCGCTGGACCTGGCGGCGCAACGGGAACTGCGCGAGACGCTGCGCAGGCTGGCGCAGGAGGGGACGGGGCTGGTGCTGGTGACGCACCACCTAGGCGATATTCTGCCGGAGATTCAACGGGTGATTTTGATGCGGGGCGGGCGGATTGTGGGGGATGGGCCGCGCGAGGAGCTGCTGACAGAGGCGCGGTTGAGCGAGCTGTTCCATGCGCCGGTACGGATTGGGCGGGATGAGGAGTGGCTGCATAGTTGGTGAATAGACGGTGAAGTAGTGAAAGAGTGAAGAAGTGAAGGAGTGAAGCGGTGGACTGGGACGAGGGACTGAGGGACTAGGGGTTAGGGGTTAGAAAGACTGCTGAACGAATTGCGGGTACAAGCATATTTTGGGCATGGTATGATTGCTCCCCAATCGCTAAAGGGTTCATCGCGACAACTGATTTAAGGAGCTACGGGTATGGTTTCATGCACTATTTCCCGGTTCTTTTGCGGGACCATTTCCATGGTCTTAGCAGGGATGTTTACATTTTCAGGCGTCGCGGCACATGCGCAATCGCTCGACTCCCACCACCCTGCGCCGCTGCAACCGGGCGAGAACAACGGCACAGTCGATAACTTCGTGGGCAACAACTACTTCTATCTGACCGGGGGCCCGGGCGCGGTGACGATTGTGGTGACTTATAAGTCAATGGGGTTGCTGGGGAATGCGCAGCGCTCATCACTCAACATCGAGCTGAGCGACGAGAAGCGCACATGGGTGGAGAAGAGAACCATCTCGTCGCTTGCCTCTTCAAACTCGACCAAGATGGTTGGGAATCTGAAGGTGCCGACGCGGATGATTCTTTCCGTTCTGCCGCCGAGCGGGGGGCTGGTGCGGATGGGGGGCGACTATGCGGTTACGGCTACGGGCGCCGTAAAGTTTGACCCGCCGCTCAATCCGACGGAGCTTATAGTTGGCATGTATACGCCGATGGTGGTTCACGACAACGAAGACACTGCGGCGAAGTTCGAACCCAACGGGACAATGGAGTTTGCCAGCGGAACGATGGGACATTGGAAACTGTTCGATGCCAATTCGCATCTTTACACGGTGCAGTATGCCAATACGCGGATGAGCCTGAAGCTGATTCCTGGGCGCGGCCTGGTGGATTCGCGTGATCCCACGAGTATCGTGTTTCAGCGCAATCGTTGAAGTGAAGGGGCTGAGGGACTATGGGACTGAGGGGCTCGACGTCGCCTTCGGCGATATGAGCTTGTGCTATAGTTCGGCGTAGATATCCCCCGGGGAGATGCACGTGACTCTTGGACAGTTTCTTGGCAAGCAATTCATTCGAGTTATCGAGTGGAATGAGCCGGAAGACGGAATTCTGGCGTATCGCTTTCCCATGCGGGACCTGGAGATTGAAAACGGCGGAAAGCTGACGGTGAGCGAGTCGCAACTTGCGGCTTTTGTGAACGAAGGCAAGATCGCCGATGTCTTCACCCCCGGCCTTTATACCCTGAACACGCGCAATCTGCCCTTGCTGACTGATTTGATGAACTGGGACAAGGCGTTTGAATCGCCTTTCAAGTCGGAAGTGTACTTCTTCTCGACGCGCCTGGAGATGGATCAGAAGTGGGGCACGGCGACGCCGATCACCATTCGCGATAAGGAATTTGGCGCGGTGCGGCTGCGCTGCTACGGGATTTATTCCTATCGCATCGCCGACCCGAGAGTGTTTTTCAACCAGGTGAGCGGGACGCGCGACCTCTACCGCGTTGAAGACCTGGAAGGGCAGTTGCGCGACACGATTGTTGGGAGGATGAGCGAGATTTTTGCGACCAGCGATCTGTCGTTCCTGGACATGACGGCGAAACAGGGCGCGCTGGGCGACAAGGTCATCGAACAGATCAAGCCGGGTTTTGCTGCGCTGGGCCTAGCGCTGAATACCTTCGTGGTCCAGAACATTTCGCTGCCCGATGAGCTGCAAAAGATTCTGGATCAGCGCATCGGCATGAACATGGTGGGAGATCTGGGCAAGTTTACGCAGTTTGAAGCGGCGGAGTCGCTGGACATTGCCGCGGCGAACCAGGGAGGCGCGGCTGGGATGGGCATGGGCCTGGGCGCGGGCGCGGCGGTGGCGCAAACGCTGTCGGCATCGCTGCGTCCAACGTTTAGCGCACCGGCAACCGCAGGCCCAGTTGCGGCGGGGCCGGCTGTGACTGGTGTTGCTCCGGTCGCGAGTGCGGATTCGAAGTTTTGTATTGAGTGCGGGCAACCGATTCCTCAACGCGCGAAGTTTTGCGCAGAATGCGGGAAGCCACAATGAACTGTCCTTCATGCGGCGCGCCGATGCGCCTGAAGCCGGATATGGTCAGCTTCAAGTGCGATTACTGCCAGAACGCTTTTGTTCCGGCAGCAAACGACGAAGGCGTCGTGGTGCTGGGTGAGACATGCGCGCAGAATTGCCCGCTGTGCAGCATTCCGCTGGAACATGCAACGATTGCAAAGACGCGCATACGCTACTGTACGAAGTGCCACGGCATGTTGATTCCGATGGAGATTTTGCCGGCGCTGATTGGGGATCTGCGCGATGGGTTGACGTCAACTACGATTCCTCCGGCGGCCGATCCGAGCGAATTGCAGCGCAAAATCAACTGCCCGCAATGCAATCACCGCATGGAGACGCATTTCTACGCTGGTCCGGGCCACGTGGTCATCGATTCCTGCGAACAATGCTGCGAGATTTGGCTGGACGGCGGCGAGCTGATGCGCATTGTTCATGCTGCCGGATCAGAGACGGTGATGAGTAGCATTGCGCCGGAGCCGATCGAGGGAGATCCGGGATGGGTCGGAAATCCGTATGGAGATACAGTTGCGGACGTGGCTACTGACACGATCATTGACGCGCTGGGGCGGACGCTGCTGGGGTGATAAAGACAGGGACTTAGGGACTAAAGAAATCTAGCTCGACTGGCGTATGCACGCTTAACTCAAATTTGGAGGGATGGCTTGCACGCTCTCTTACAGGACCTGCGATTCGCTTTGCGGCGGCTCATCAAGACGCCGGGATTCACACTGACAATTGTGCTTACTCTGGCGCTGGGGATCGGCGCCACCACGGCGATTTTTTCGCTGGTGGAAGGCGTGCTGCTGCGGCCGCTTCCGTTCTTCGATCCCGATCGCCTGGTGCTGGTGGGAGACCACATCGGGGGCAACACGGGACTGGGCGTGACAGCGCGCGAGATTGCGCTTTATCAGAATGCGTCGAGCGCATTCTCCTCCATCGGTGGATACGCGGGCGCGGAGTTTGAACTGTCGGGCGATGCGCGGCCGGAAGAGGTTGACGCGACGCGGATGACGGCAGGCCTGTTTTCCACGCTGGGCGTGCAGCCGATCCTGGGTCGTGTGTTTACAGAGCAGGAGGACAAAGCGCATGCGCCGCTGGCGGTGATCAGCTATGCGCTGTGGATGAATCACTTTCACCGCGATCCAAATGTTTTGGGCAAGTCAATCGACCTGGATCGCACTTCATACACGATCATAGGGGTGATGCCGCGCAGTTTTCTTTTTCCGCTTCAGAATGGTCAGTTGGATCAGACGAAACTGTGGGTACCGATGAGCCTGAGGCCGGATGAACTGACGGACATGAATGCGGGCGTTTGGGCGTGGCACCTTGTAGGCCGGCTCAGGGATGGAATAACGGTCACACAGGCCGCTCAGGACGCGAACCGCACGGCGCAGCAGGCAATGTGCAACTTTCCCGCTAACATGGCGGCGATTCATATTTCAGGGGACGTTAAGCTGCTGAGGGAGTTTGCGGTCGGAGATGTACGCCCGCTGTTGCGGACGCTCTTCGCGGCGGTTGCGGTGGTGCTGCTGATTGCATGTATCAACGTGGCAGGGCTGCTGCTGGTGCGGGCCATCAGGCGGAGGCGCGAATACTCGGTGAGACTGGCGCTGGGCGCGGGTTTCAGCGCCATCATGCGTGAATCGGTGATGGAGGGATTGCTGCTGAGCATTGCGGGGGGATTGCTGGGGCTGGGGTTTGCGGCGATCACAATTCGAGTCGCTTTGCACCTGCTGCCGGAGTCGATGCCGCGTGTTGATTCCATCTCGATGGATGGAGCGGTGATGGCGTTTGCGCTGCTGGTGTCGCTGGTGACGGGTGCGCTTTGCAGCATTGCGCCGGCGTTTGCGGCCATGCACACGAACTTGACTGACAGCTTGAAAGAGAGCGCGCGAACTGGCAGCGGGGCACAGAGTCATGGACGGCCGCGGTCGGCGCTGGTGGTTGCGGAAATCGCGATTGCGCTGACGCTGCTGACTGTTTCAGGCGCGTTTTTGCGGAGCTTTGAGAAGATGCGCGCGGTTGACCCGGGGTTCCGTCCCGATCATGTGCTGGTGGGAGGTTATCAGCTTCCGCTGCGGCAATATTCCACGCATGATTCTGCACATCAATTTACGCAGGCAGTCGCGGACCGGCTGTCTTCGAAGGCCGGCATTGTTGCCGTGGGAACAGCGAACAGCCTGCCCGCGTCGGACAATGGCGGCGCTTCCGGATACACGATTGAGGGCCTGCCGCTGAATCGGTGGAGGCTGCAATTTGCCAGTTTTCAAATCATTGACGGCGACTACTTCAAGACCATGAGCATTCCGTTGCGCGAGGGGCGCATCTTTAGGTCGAACGATCGTGCGGACGCGCCGCTGGTGGTGCTGGTGAACGAGACCATGGCCAAACATTGCTGGCCGGGGCAGAGCGCAGTTGGAAAGCGCATGCATGCGGGCAATCCAAAGAAGGGGCTGCCGTGGGCGACGGTGGTGGGCGTGGTTGCGGATACCAAGACCGGCGCGCTCGACAAGCCCAACGCGGACCAGTGGTATATGCCGGCGCAGCAGGCTCCGATTTTGAGCGGGACTACCTATACGGCCCCGCTCGGCGATGCGGAGAGCGGGTTTATTTTGTTGCGTTCCGCGCTGCCGCCGGAGCAGATGGCGCAAACGCTGCGCGCTACGGTTGCGGAGGTCGATCCTGCGCTGGCGCTTGATCCTGTGCGGACTATGGACGACGTGATCTCGAATGTGGAGGCGCCGAGGCGATTTAATACCAGCCTGATTACTGCATTTGCGATAGGCGCGCTGCTGTTGTCGATCACGGGGATCTACGCGGTTGTGGCGTTCTCGGTTTCACTGCGGGCGCAGGAGATTGCGATTCGGATGGCGCTGGGGGCGCAGCGCGCGGCGATTGCGCGGATGGTGCTGGCGTCGGGGGCAAAGCTTGCATTCATTGGCTGCGGGCTGGGGCTGCTGGGGTCGGTGGCGATTGCGCGAGTGGTGAACGCGTTTCTATTTGACGTGAGCGCTACCGATCCGCTGGTCTATGTTGGAGCGGCGCTGACAATGATGGGGATGGCGTTGCTGGCGTCGGCGCTGCCGGCGGGACGGGCTGCATCGGCGAACCCGGTTGAGGCGTTGAGGGGGACGTAGATACAGGGACCAAGGGAACAAGGGGACCTAGGGACTAAGGGACTGAGGGCTCGCTAGCCGATCTCATTGACAATTGTTTCGTTTCGATTGTGGTAACATTCGGGCAATTGGCGTGGCTGGTCCGCTAATTTCGGAGGTCAAGCATGTCTCTTTCGTCGCGGCGCAATTTTCTTAAAACCGGGCTTGCAGTGGGCGCGCTGGCGGGCGCTGGCGGGCTTTCGCTGAATGCGGAGAAACCGAAGGCGACGGATTGGGTGACGCTTGGGCGGTCGAACGTGAAGGTGACGCGGCTGGCCTTTGGTTGCGGGAGCATGAGCGGCGAGGTCCAGATGAGGCTCGGGCAGCAGGAATTTACGCGGCAGGTGCGGTATGCGTACGACCGCGGGATTCGCTTCTTTGAGACTGCGGAAAGCTATGGCGATACGCCGCGGATGCTGGGCGTGGCGCTGAAGGGACTGCCGCGCGAGAGCTATCGGGTGATGCACAAGGTGACGACGTTTCACGCGGTCGATCCGCGGCAGAAGCTCGATGAGTTGCGGAAGTTTGCCGATATGGAGTACTTCGACATCATGCTGCTGCACTGGCAGCACACTGGGACGTGGTTCGCGGACACAACACGTTGGCAGGACGCGATCCTGGACGCGCAGCACAGGAAGACGATCATGAGCCACGGCGCGTCGGTACACGGGCTGCCGGCGCTGCGGCTGGTGCCGGGAAACAAATGGCTGGATGTGGCCATGATTCGCGTGAATCATAACGGAACGCGGATGGATGCCGAGGTTCCCGACACGGATGAGCTGGGCGACGTGAACGAAGTGGTGCAGCATGTCCAGCAGGTACGCAAGGAAGGCATGGGCGTGGTCAGCATGAAGCTTGTGGGGGAGGGGCGCTTTGGTCACGAGGATCGGCAGAAGGCGATGCGGTTCGCGTTCAAGACGGCGGGCGTGGATTCGGTGACGATTGGGTATAAGAGCACGCAGGAGATTGACGAGGCTATTGATAATTTGGATTTGGCGCTGGCGTAAATAGCGGGACAGCGGGTCAGCGAGTCAGCGTGGCAGTGAGCCGATTAGAGTGCGAGAACAGTCTTTTCCAATCCAGGAATGAGCCTGAAGGGGGTGTTTGATGCGGGCATCTTCAGATGTCTCCTTTGGGGATGTTTTCATATATTGCTCGTGGTCGTCGCGGCGGTGGAAATGTGGGA
>JBEKET010000033.1:0-56967 GCA_050013695.1 Occallatibacter sp. | reverse complement strand
CATGAGGACAGCCTGAAACAAAAACCGCCGCCGAAATCGCGGAAAACTCAAAACAAGAACGCCGCAGCAAAAGGGCAAATGGCGCTCTCACGCAGACACTTTAGCCCCTGAGGGATGTCCTTAACTACGAATGAAGACTTGCAATTCTCTTCGGACTCTTAATCCCTGCAATATTCGCATACGGGCCCTTTGCAAACCCGCAACCAATTCGTAAAAGCATCATCCAAAAACAGATGGCTAACCACAACTTATCGCTGCGGCAATACATGATCCTCGCGCTGGTCGCCATCTGCGCCCCGCTCGGCGACACGTGCCTCTCACGCGGCATGACCAGCCTCCCAGCCATCTCACTCGCCCATCCCCTCACGCTCATCGCCGCCGTCTTCACTCCCTGGATTTCCCTCGGCATTGCTCTACTCATCGGCTTCTTCGCCAGCTATCTCACCGCGCTTTCCTGGGCTGACCTTACCTTCGTCCTCCCCGCCACCGCCTTTGGCAACGTCATCGTCGCCCTCTTCGCCCGCTTCTGGCTCCACGAACCCATCTCGCTCGAACGCTGGTGCGGCATCGCCCTCATCACCCTCGGCGTTGGCTTCGTCGCCCAGGGCCCGTCCCTCACCGAAAGACCCACGCTGCCGGTTCTTACTGAAGAAGCCGAGCGCGCTCAAATCGAGCAAGCCCTCACAGCAGAAGCCATGACTGGTGCAGTCCCAGAAGTCGAACAGGAGGCTGCACAATGATCATTCCTCCCGCCGCTCAGCCCGGCTTCTGGTCCGCAACAGCAATGATTGCCGCCGTCGTCCTCTGCTCCACCGCAGGCGAGGTCCTTACCGCCGCCGCCATGAAATCCATCGGCGACCTCGACGACATTCGCGCCCGCTCCGGCATGAAGGGTGCCATTCGCGCCGTCGTCACCTGCCCGCTCTTCTTCGCCGGCGTTAGCTTTCTCGCACTGGCCTTCTTCGCGCTGTTACTAGCCCTGAACCACCTGAATCTGAGCCTGGTCGCACCCGCCTCAGCCTCGCTGACGCTGGTAACAAATGCCATCGCCGGCAAGCTATTCCTCAAGGAAAACGTCGACCACCGCCGCTGGACCGCCGCCGTCCTCGTCTGCTTCGGCGTTTACCTTTTGGCGCATTGAAAAAACAGGAACTAACATATGAGCGGCCAAGAGACCGGTCTCCTGCCTCTAAAGTTCATCACAAAACAGACGCGGTCATTCTGAGCGAACGGGGCCCCGAACGTTTTTCAGTTCGGGGGTGGTGAGTCGAAGAACCTGCATTTCTTCGTTCATTACGAGTGACCGCAACTCAGCAAAGGTGGTCGACGGACCTAAGGTTGCCCCTTCGCGGCCTTGAGGACGACAATTTATAGATGACCGACCAGCAGGCTGACCCACCCGAGACATTCCGGGAATCCGCAGAGAAATTCAGCCGATTCCTTGCAGAAAATGGGCACCCGTCCCGCATTCGCTGGATCACTGCATATCAAATTCTGCTCGGAGATAATCGGCAACATTTTATTCGTGCATCAGGCGCCGAAGAAGCACTTGAAGTGGCGCAACTGCGTTATAACACTGGTCTAAACCGTGGCCTCGGCATTCTGCTCCAGGCTATTTGCGTTACCAAAGACGAGACAATCGCGAGCGTTTACACCCCAACCGACAAGACTGACGCAGAGTATCGCAGGATTCGCCCTTGTCTCAAATTGTCGTGCCCAACCGAGCTGACCCCGGCCACCGTCGTTGTCGATCAAGTCGAGTGGCAACAACTTGAAACCAACACTCGTACGCGTTCGAAGATGCTGCATGACACTTATGATCTCTAATCAAGGCAATTCCGCAAGACCTGGACTCAAGCCTGGGCCCTAATCCCTAATCCCTATTCCCTATTCCCTGCCTTTCCCATCCGCTAAACTAAAAAGACCACCAACCCCCGGAGCTCTCTTGCACCCCGCCGCCGAAGAACGCCTAATCCGCCCCGCCCGCAATATCTTGGGAAGCCTGCGCCTCCCCGGTGACAAATCCATCAGCCATCGTTACGGCATGCTCGCCGCCTTCGCTGAAGGCACCTCTCACTTCACCAACTTCTCCACCGGAGCAGACTGCGCCTCCACCCTCGCCTGCATGGAAGCCCTCGGCGCCAAAGTCAACAAATCCAGCGAAAGCTCAGTCGAAGTAACCGGCGTAGCCGGCCGCGTCACCCCCGCCAACCATCCCCTCGACTGCGGCAACTCCGGCTCAACCATGCGCATGATCTCCGGCCTGCTCGCGCCGCAGCAGGGCGCCTTCACGCTGATCGGTGATGAGTCGCTCTCCCGCCGCCCCATGGAGCGCATCCGCAAACCTCTCGCAGAAATGGGTGCGCATCTCACCCTCACCGACGGCCATGCCCCCCTCACCATCCACGGCGCCCAGCTCCATCCCATCGACTACACAACGCCCGTCCCCAGCGCCCAGGTAAAAACCTGCATTCTGCTAGCCGGCCTGCAAACTCCCGGGACCACCAAGGTCCATGAAATCCTCCGCACCCGCGACCACAGTGAACTAGCCCTCCGCGCCTTCGGCGCCACCCTCACCCGCAACCTCGGATGGATCTCCATCGCCGGCCCTCAGCCCCTCCACTCCATCGACGCCACCGTGCCCGGCGACATCTCCTCCGCTGCATTTTTTCTCTGCGCCGCTGCGCTCTTTCCCGGGTCCGCCCTCGTGCTCGAATCGCTCGGCCTCAATCCCACCCGCGCTACGCTCCTCGACGTGCTCACCGCCCTCGGCGCACACATCAGCGTTCTCAATCTTGAAGAAAAAAATGCCGAGCTAGTCGGAACCGTCCAGCTCTCCGCCCCGCCCGAGGGCCTTGGATCGACAGCCGTCACCGGCTCCCTCGCCGCCCAACTCATTGACGAACTTCCCGTCCTCGCCGCCATCGCGCCCTACACCAGCGGCGGCATCCGCATCCGCGACGCCAAGGAACTCCGCGTCAAGGAATCAGACCGCATCGCCCTGGTCGTCAAAAACCTCCGTGCCATGGGCGCCGAGGTTGCCGAGTTTGAAGACGGCCTCGATGTCCCCGGCGGTCAAACCCTCCACGGCTCAACAATCGACTCCGGTGGTGATCACCGCATCGCCATGGCCTTTGCCGTAGCCGCCCTTCGCGCCCAAGGCGATACCCTCATCCAGGGCTCCGAATCCGCCAACATCAGCTTCCCCGAATTCTTCGACCTCTTAGACCAAGTCGCCGAACGCTAACCGCTCTTCCAGGTCCACTCAACAAATTCCCACACAAAACAAAAGGCCTGCAGGCTTCGTATGAAGCCCACAGGCCTTTCCACCTCTCGATTCAAAGCTAGCAGCTGCTTTCTCACTGCGTCGCCGGCGGTGTAGTCGTAGCTTCCTTGCCCGGCTTCGCCGTTTCCACTCCCGGCACCACCGGCACCGTATGCACCTCTCCCGTCGCCGCTTCGTTCAGGTTGATTCCGTAGTGCTGCAAGGTCGAAGCGAGAATCTGGTAGAGCCCCGCGCGATCCTTCGCATATGCCGCGTGCGCCGCAATCAGATTGTTCTCTGCCGTTGCCAGGTTGCGTTGCTGCAACAGCACGTTGGCTGAAGTCGAGGCTCCCAGGTGCAGCTTCTTGAGCTCCGCGTCAACGCTCTGCTGCTGGTAGTCCCGCGCCGCAAGCGATGCCTGTACCTGCGCGCGATCAGTCGTCAGCGCGTACTGTGCATTCACAACCTGCATCCGAATCTGCGTATACAACTGTTCGAGCCGCAACTCAGCCTGCCGATACTCCATCAACGAACGCGCCTGCACCGACTGAGCATACTTGTTTCCAATCGGAATGGTGACGTTGAAACCCACCCCTTTGTCAGGAGAAGAGTTGTTATAGGTACTCTGCAGGGCCGTGCCAAAACCGCCCGTGCTGCCCGTGGGGCATTGTCCCAGAATCGATGCCTGGCAGTTGGGATTGTAAGTACCTGCCACGCCTGAGCCACCAAGGTAGGCAAGAATGTCGACCTGTGGCAGGAGTGCATTGCGCGCGCCCTTGAGCGTGATCTCATCGTTGCGCAGTGTCAGTACAGCCTGTTCCAGTTCCGGCCTCTGCTGGAAGGCTTCCTTCACCAGGTCCTCGATCGGCTGTTTCTCCTCCGGAATCTCCTCAATGCTCACCCGGTCCGTCGGAATCACCGGTGCCGCTGAAAGCTGCGGATCGTTCAGGTTCCGCGCAATCGCCTGCTTGATGATCTGCTGCTGATAATTCAAGGAGAGCTGGCTGCTGATCAGCGCCTGCTTATCGCTGGCCACCGACGATTCGTCGCTTGTCAACTGCAATGGCGCAATCGTGCCAATCTCAAGCTGCTTCCTGTCGTCATCGGCCAGCTTGCTGCTCTGTTCAACCTGCCTCTGTTTGGCCTGCACATCTTCATACGCCTGCACCAGTCCCCAGTAAATACTTTCCACCTGGTTCACGGTATACAGAATCTGCTGTCGGAACCCGGAGTCGGCGATACGGCGATCGTTCGCAGCCTGGTACATGAAGCGCTTGTTCACCCAGATGCCCGCACCCTGCAGCAAGTGCTGTGTAACCTCGGCCTTGAAGTTCGCATTGAACTGCGGGCTGAAGGTCGCGAACCCATTGGTGTTGGTCGACCTCGTATTGTCCCAGATGAGTTGAAAGGCCGCACCTGTGACAAATCCCTGGTTGTAGGTGAAGTTGTAGGTATCGGTTGTGGCCGCGCCGCCAGTAAAGAAGTTCGTTGATGGCGTGCTTGCCCAGTCGTAATTCAAGTTAGCTGTGACAGAAGGCTCCAGTGCCACCGGAACCGGACCAGCACCCCCGGTCGTCAGTGACAAACCTGCGCTGCCGGAACCGGCGCCGCCCGAACCGACCGTCGATCCACCCGGACCGCCGCCCGCGCTCAAAGTGGAAGCCGAGCCGCCCAGCGTATTAGTAATCAGTCCGGAGGGCGCACCAAGCGGCGTTCCCAGAGCGCCGCCGACGCGTGTACGCAGAATGTCTGTATCCGCGATGTCCAGGTTGTAGCGCGCGATGGCGATGTCGTAATTGTTTTCCAGCACCAGCGCAATCGCGTCAGAGAGGCTGAGATAGATCTTGCCGTCCTTGACCAGATCAGTCAGGCGCACAGAATTCGCAAAGCTTGCCTTGGGAATCGTGGTGGGCTTGTAGACATTGATCGGGTTACCCAAAAGCCGGCCCGCCGGCTTGGAAAAATCGCGCGCCGACGTGCGCAGGTCAAGTGGCTGAGTCAACACAGGCGCCGGCGTCGAAGGCAAATCCGACGCTGCCTTTTCCGGTGTCTTTTGTCCCGCACCCAGCACTTCCTGCTGTGCATACCCTGCGGGCATTCCCGCCATCAGCATCAGCATCGCCAGCGCTGCAGCGCGCAGACGCATCCCTGACTGGCCGCGGCTGGTCCCGCTGCGCCCTGTCTGCCCCTGATTGCTCTCGGTGACCTTTTCCTGCTGCTCAAACACACGTGTACCGTACGATTGCATGGTTCCTCTCCACGATTAGTTGAGGCATGTGGGGTGCCATTCTTCAAGACGCCCGGAGAGCACCTCCGGACGCAATTTTTGATTTCCCCGCCTGGCCTTAGAGCCTGGCTCAGGAGCCCGATTTTCAAGCCCGTTCTTGCGTCCAGCCCGAAGCGCAGCCGTTCGCTCTTTCATCAATACGCGCGCGGCCCGCAATTCGTTCCCGAATCCTCAATTCCCGGGCCTTCAATCCCGTTACTCACTGGAATATGCGGTTACCCGAGTATATCCCACTTGCACTTCCCGCACCCGCGTCCACCCACGTCGATTACCCTGTTATCAACTCTGATTCCGCCCCTCAATCCCATGCCCGATCCGGTCCAACCCGCCCTCACCCAAGCTTCCCAAACCTTCAAGCTCACCCTCGCCTACGACGGAACCGATTTCAGCGGCTGGCAGATTCAGCCTGGCGAGTCCACCGTCCAGGGTGAACTCCAGGCCGCCCTCGGCCGCGTCACCGGCGAATCCCCCCTCCCCCAAGGTTCAGGACGCACCGACGCAGGCGTTCATGCCCTCGCCCAGGTCGCCAGCTTTGAACTTCAGGCCAACATCCCCCCTGAAAACCTGCTCCGCGCCCTCAACCGTACCCTTCCACCTGCCATCCGAATCATCGATTCCAGAACCGTGCCGAGTACCTTTCACGCCCGCCACTCCGCCATAGCCAAAACCTACGAGTACCGAGTCTTCCGCCAGGCCATCTGCCCGCCGTTCCTCGCCCGCTTTGTGCACGTGTGTCCTTGGCCAATGGACGTAGAAGCTTTGCAAACGTCAGCCCGCCTCTTCGAAGGCCAGCACAACTTCCTAAGCTTCGCCGCCACCGACCCCGACCTCACCACCCGCTCCGCCGAATTCACGATCGATCCAACGAGTCACCTGGGCTCTGTATCAGGGTTTGACTTCAGTCATACCAATAAAGCCGGTAAGTTGGGTCGGGCTTTAGCCCCTGCGGATCCCCATCTCATTTCCCAAACCGCCATCCGCACCATCTTCACCTCGACCTGGGAACAAAAACAAACCGATTCCGGCCCCCAACTCATCTACCGCGTCCGCGGCAGCGGCTTCCTCCACCACATGGTCCGAAACCTCGTCGGAACCATGCTCGACGTCGGCCGCGGCCGCATCCCCGTCGACGAAATCCCCAAAATCCTCGCCGCCCATTCCCGCTCCGCCGCCGGCCCCACCGCTCCCGCCCAAGGCCTCTTCCTCCACTCCGTCGAATACTCGCCCGACGTCCTGTGACGAAAGAGCGCATACAGATACATGAAATCCGGTTCGATTGCATTCATCCCCTTGCTGGAGCAGACTGGTCACATGAACGGCCGATCGCTCGCAATCCTTCTGTTTGTGCTCGCAGCAGGAGCCGCCTCCGCCCAGGAGTCCTCCGAGCCGGAACGTCATGCCCCGGTCTTGGTAGAAAAAGTCACGTTGGATTGGGATCATTCCGAAACCCCAACTACCTTCACACTTTCCTTCCAACACAGGACAGTCGGCACAGGTGACGCCGATCGCCTTGTGATTCGCCGCGGTGGAGCAAAGCCGTGGATACTTCTGAACAACGACGACGAGTGGGATTCCTTAAAGTCACAAATCACACCTGAATTGCTCAAAACGAGTGTTGTTGTCTCAAAACGAATGCTGTTCTTCAAATCGGGTCCTGAACCGAACGCGCGAACCTACCTCATCTTGAAAGGCGGCGGCTATGGCTGCTGCGTAGGCAGTTTGACCGTAATCACGTGCGGCCAAAATGGCACTCCCAAAATCGTTTTCCACTCCCCCCCAACACCTTTTGGCCGAAGTGCTCCCTGAACCTGGCGGCGATGGGATTACTCTCATCGGCCAGGCGAGCGACTCCGAAGCAAGAACAACAAGGAACTCAGAATCCTACAATCCGTACAGGGCCTACGTGATCAAAGGCGACAATCTCTCCCAGTACGACTTGGAACGCTCAAAAGCCTACACCTTGAAGAACGATTGCGAGTGGGTCGGCCCCGTCTACAACGAGAAATTCATTGCCGTAAATGTCGATCCGGACCAATGGGGAGCGGGACACTGCCGCACCATGACAGAAGCACAATTCCAAACCTTCCAGGAAAAACATCCATCGCAATTCTCAGGAAACCAATAGCGATCCCTCCTTTTCAATGAACATTGCACCAGTAAATTGATCCCATAAGACCAAATAAAGACCAAATTCGATCCATAAAAAGACTATATTAAGATCACAGCCCGTTCGCAGGAGGCCTCCATGCGCTATTCCACCCAGATCAAGCCCATCAGCTACGTCAAAGCCCACGCCGCCGAACTCCTTGACCGCATCACCCAGGAGCGCGAGCCCATCATCATCACCCAGAACGGCGAAGCCCGCGCCGTGCTGATGGATGTACATTCCTATGAATCGACCCAGGAGACCATGGCGTTACTGAAGATCCTGGCTCTGGGACGTCAGCAGATTGAAGCTGGACAGACTGAGCCTCTGGCCGACGCGGTTGCCCGAATCCGCTCAAAAATCCTCAATCGGGATGAAGCCTCCAAAGACTTCAACGACGAAGCCGTCGCCTAGCAAAGAATCAATGAATCACACCCTTCGCATTACCAGGGGGGCAGAACGCGATCTTGAGGAAATTGCTTCCTGGATTGCCGAACATGACTCACCAGCGGCTGCGAGTTACGTCCTCGACCGCCTCCTGCAAACCGCCCAGAGTGTCGCCGCCCTTCCTCAGCGCGGATCGCGCCCCAAGGAACTCCCACTTGAAATCGGCCTGGAAGTCCATCAGGTCTTCTTCAAACCCTATCGCGTAATTTACGAAATTCTGCACGACCAAGTAATTGTCCAACTCATCGCCGACGGCAGGCGCAGTTTTCAATCCCTCCTGCTCCGCCGCCTAACGGAAAGCTGACAGCCCCGAGTCTCTCAGTCCCTTAGTCCCTATTCCCTAGTCCCTTATTCCCTCTCCCCCTGCTACCCTTATCTCCAGCCCCATGTCCCCCGTCCCCCGCAGCTCGGCCTTCTCCCAAGTCACGGCCCTTGCCGCGCGCCGCCCCATCCACGCCGCCTTTGCCTGGCTCCACAACAACCCCAAAACCATCATGGACTGGCAAACCAGCCTGGTCGCCATTCCCGCCCCGCCCTTTGGCGAACAAGCCCGCTCCGAATGGCTCCTCGCCCGCTTCACTGAAGCCGGCCTCGACCAGGTCCATGCCGACTCCATCGGAAACGTCCTTGCCTTCCTTCCCGCCCCAAATCTAGACCCCGAAAGCTCCGGCCCGGTCATCGTCCTCTCCGCCCACCTCGACACCGTCTTTCCCGCCGATACCCCTCTGAATCCAATCGTCAAACAGATCGACGGCGCCCCCCGTCTTGAGGCCCCCGGAGCCTGCGACAACGGTGCCGGCGTGGTCGGAATGCTGGCTCTTGCCCACGCCCTCGTCCAGTCCAAAATCGAGCTTCCCGCGCACCTCATCTTCTGCGGCAACGTCGGTGAAGAAGGCGAAGGCGACCTCCGCGGCGTCCGTCATCTCTACAAAAACAGCCCGCTCGCCGGCCGCATCGCCGTCCACATAGTCCTCGACGGCGCGGGAGCCGATTCCGCCGTCACCCAGGCCCTCGGCAGCCGCCGTTTTCAGGTCACCATCACCGGTCCCGGCGGCCACAGCTTCACCGATGCCGGCACCCCCAACCCCATCTCCGCCCTCGCAAGCGCCCTCGCCGTCCTCGACCAGACCCAACTCCCTCAGGAGCCCCGCACCACCCTCAACATCGGAACCATCCACGGCGGCACCAGCGTCAATTCCATTCCTGAGTCAGCCCAGGCCTCCATCGACTTCCGCTCCACAGCTCCCGACCAACTTCTCCGTCTTGAAGTCGCCCTCCATCGCGCCGTCGAAGATGCCGTTGAACAAACGAACGCCAGGGTCAAGACTCCCGCCCAGCGCAGCCGCGGCCTGCTGACTTTCACCATTGCCAAAATCGGCGACCGTCCCGCCGCCCACCTCCCCGCCGATTCCCCGCTCATTGAAACTCTCCGTGCCGTCGACCGCCATCTCGGCCTCCACACCGACCTCCGCCTCGGTTCCACCGACGCCAACATCCCGCTCTCCCTGGGCATTCCAGCCCTATCCATGGGCGCCGGCGGCGACGGCGGCGGCGCCCACACCCAGGCCGAATGGTACTCCGCCAAAGACCGCGAAATCGGCCTCCGCCGTATCCTTTTACTAACCCTGGCCATGACCGAATGGGCCGCTGAACTATAGTCGCGGCGTTCGAGTCTTTCTTTCCACCCCAACAAATCGGGCGTCCCCGGCGGATGCCCCCGGTCCCTCGCATTTGCGGACCGGGGATGGCATTCAAAGCCAAAGCGAGCCTCCGCCCGCACGGCAAGTGATACACTGCGGCCCATGCGCGCCATTCCCTTCCTCTTCACCGCAGCCCTTGCCGCTGCCTCGCTTTCTCCCGCTCAGACCACCCCCCACCACATTCCGCCCAAAAAGCCCGTTCCCGCCCCCGCCGTCACCAACGTCCCCGACGAGATATTCTTCAACGGCATCATCTACACCGGCACAGGATTCGCCGAGGACAAGCCTGAAATCGTTCAGGCCATGGCCGTCAGTGGCGGCAAAATCCTTGCCGTAGGCACCACCGAGCAGATCTCCCGCCTCGCCGGCAAGAACACCCGTCTCCGCGACCTCGACACCGGCAACACCAGCATCTTCGTCTTTCCCGGCTTCAACGACGCCCACGTCCATCTCGGCAGCGCCGGCAGCACCAAGCTCAACGTCGATCTGACCGGTGTTAAATCCCTCGCCGACATGCTCGCCAAAATCCAATCGTTCGCGAAAGACTCTCCCGACGGCCACTGGCTCATCGGCGGCAACTGGGATCACACTCTATGGGCGCAAAAAGTCCTTCCCACCCGCCAGGACCTCGACAAGGTCACCGGCAACCATCCAACTTTTCTCGATCGCATTGACGGTCACATCTCTATAGCCAACTCCGCAGCCCTCGCCGCCGCCGGCATCACCGGCAAAACCGTCCCACCGCAAGGGGGAGCCATCGACCTCGACTCCAGCGGCAACCCCACCGGCATCCTCCGCGAATCCGCTCAGGACCTCGTCTACAAAGTCATTCCCCCGCCCAGCCACGACGAGCGTTGCCGTGGTGACGAGCTTGCCATCGTCGACGCCCTCGCCCACGGCGTCACCAGCGTCCAGGACTTCAGCGACTGGGACGACTTCCTCATCTTTGAAGAGCTCGAAAAGGAGAACAAGCTCAACCTCCGCATCACCGAATGGCTGCCCTTCAAAGCCCCGCTCGACGATCTGATCAAGATGCGCGCCCATCACGACCCCAACGACCCCATGCTCCACACCGGCTTCCTCAAAGGCTTCATGGATGGTTCCCTGGGCTCCCGCACCGCCGCCCTCAAAGCCCCCTACGCCGACGACCCCACCAACACCGGCCTGCCCCAGTACACCCAGGACCAACTCAACAAAATGGCCGTCGAACGCGCCAAGGCCGGCTTCCAGCTAGGCTTTCACGCCATCGGCGACAAAGCCGCCGCCATGGCCCTCGACGCCTATTCGCAGCCCGGCATCTCCACCACCGCCCGCAACCGCATCGAGCACGCCCAGGTCGTCGACCCCGCCGACATCCCCCGCTTCAAAAAGCTGGGCGTCATCGCCTCCATGCAGCCCAGCCACTTGCTCACCGACATGAACTGGGCCGAGGCTCGTCTCGGCCCCCAGCGCGCCGCCTACTCCTACGCCTGGAAAGCCTTCCTCGACGCCGGTGTCCCCCTCGCCTTCGGCACCGACTACCCCGTCGAGCCCGTTACACCCTTCCGCGGCCTCTACGCCGCCGTTACCCGCAAAAATGAAGCCGGCACAAAGGAGTATTTCCCCGCCAACAAGCTCACCCGCGGCCAGGCCCTCTACGCCTACACCCAGGGCTCCGCCTACGCTGAATTTGCCGAGAAGCACAAAGGCAAGCTGGCCCCCGGCTACGATGCCGACTTCATCCTCATCGACATGAATATCTACTCCGTCGCCCCGCCGGCCCTTCGCTACGCCACCGTACTTGAAACCTACGTAGCGGGCCACCAATCCTTCGCCGGCGCGACCCACCCAATAACCCAGCATCAATGAAGCCTGTGGATTACCCCGATGGGTGCCCCCGGTCCCTCGCACCTGGGGACCGGGGAGCTAATAGCTATCTGCTCCTAGCCCGGGAAGCTCAACACCACCGCGCCGACTTGCTGACTCGCTGACCGGCTGACTCGCTGACTCGCTGACTCGCTGACTTGCTGACTCGCTGACCGGCTGACTCGCTGGTCAGTTTACCCACCGACCCATCCCCGCATCCAACCCCAGGATGCCGATGCTAGATTTCATCGTCCACAACTGGCGAGATCTCCTCTGGTCCGCCGCCATTCTTGCCGCCGCCATTGCCGTTGCCCTGGTCGCCCATTTCATCGTCTTCAAGCTCCTCCAGCGCCACGCCCTCCGCAAGCCCGGCATCGTCGACCAATCGCTCGTCAAACACGGCAAGCTCCCCGCCCGCTGGATCTTCCCTCTTCTCGCCGTACTCGCCGTCCTCCCCGGCCTGCCCCTGCCTCCCATCCTCATGGCGGCCCTTGAACACATCACCGGCCTCGGCCTCATCGCCGCCATCGCCTGGCTCGTCTTGCTATTCATCGAGATCACGTCCGACGTCCTCGCCGGCCGTTATCGCATGGACGTAGAAGACAACCTCGTCGCCCGACGCATCCAGACCCAGTTCCAGATGCTTCATCGCATCATGGTCGTTCTCGTCTCAGTCGTCACGTTGTCCGTCATGCTCATGACCTTCCCCGTCATCAAGCACATCGGCATGAGCCTTCTCGCTTCCGCCGGAGTGGCCACAATCGTCGTTGGCATGGCCATGAAAGGCACACTCTCCAACATCATCGCCGGCGTGCAAATCGCCTTCGCCCAGCCCTTCCGACTTGAAGACGCCGTAGTCATTGAAGGCGAGTGGGGATGGATCGAAGAAATCGGCACCATGTACGTCGTCGTCCGCATCTGGGACCTCCGCCGCCTGGTTTTGCCGCTCTCCTACTTCCTCGATCACCCATTTCAAAACTGGACCCGAACCAGCGCCCAAATCCTCGGCAACACCATCCTCTACGCCGACTACTCCGTCCCCATGGATCCCCTGCGCGCCGAACTCCGCCGCATCTGCCAGACCACCAAACTCTGGCGCGGCCAGGTCTGCGTCCTCCAGGCCTCCGACGCCACAGAACACACCGTCCAGCTCCGCGCCTTAATGGACGCCCGCAACTCCAGCGACGCCTGGGACCTCCGCTGCCTCGTCCGCGAAGGCCTCATTGATTTCCTGCAGAAGAATTACCCGCAAAGCCTCCCCCGTGTTCGCGGAGAATTCGCCCAGTCCGCGATGCCCGAGCCCCCCATGTCGGTCGCGCATCCAGAGCATTCCGACGTAGTCCAGGACCCCGGCCCCGTCCCCAGCGCCCCCACCTCCGAAAACGCAGGCTTAAAGACCGCTGAGCGCCCTGTCTAAAAAGGTCGTAGAAAAAATGTGCGCATTGAAGAAAGTCCTATTGAAAAAAACTGCCATCCTGAGCTCGCGCAGCGAGTCGAAGGACCTGCGGTTGCGCTGCGGGACGGTTCTGAGGACCTTCGAGAGCCCGCCAAAAACCGCACGCACTCTCCGACGCATTACCCATCCGGCCGTAATCGCGAAACATCCGCACTCTCGACAAACTCAACCCGATTCCTGCCCAGATGCTTCGCTGAGTAAAGTGCCTGATCTGCTCCATTGAGCAAATCCTCAGCGGACGGTACAGCCTGTCCAGGTCGATAGACCGATACGCCGAAGCTGCATGTGATCTGGAACTGGACCTGGCTATTCGAAAATTTCCGGCTGCCGACGCTTTCCAAAAGCTCGTGAAGACGATTCAGATTCTTGACCGGATCGCATCCAGGCATCAGGATCAGGAATTCCTCTCCCCCGTAGCGTCCAATCGAGTCGTAAACTCGCAAACTGGAATGCAGGCAACGGGCGACTTCTATCAACACCAGGTCGCCCCACAGATGTCCGTACGTGTCATTGACCACTTTGAAGTGGTCCAGGTCGGCCATCACCACGCTCAGCGTCTTTCTCTCGCGCCTGGCTCGCTCAATCTCAAGCTTCAACAAATTGAAAATAGCTCCGCGGTTCCAAACGCCGGTCAGCGAATCGTGCGTGGCCTGCTCCTGCAACTCCTCTCGAGCCGCGGCCAACGCAGTCTTTTCTTCGTTCAACTGGTGCGTCCGCTCCGCTACCAGCACTTCCAGTTCATGCCTGCGTCGAACCAGCGTGCTGGTTCTCAGCCGCACGATTCCCCACGTGATCAGGCACGCGCTGAACCCCCATAGCGTCCACGCTAAAGGTGTCTCAAACCATCTGGGGTCGACCGTGAATCCCGTCGAGGTTGGTTCTGGTTCCCAGTCTCCGTTGTATCGAGCCGCCTGCACCTGGAACCAATACTTTCCAGGCGGCAAATTCGTATAGCTGGCTACGCGGCTGTTACCCGCATCGATCCACTCCTTGTCGTAGCCCTCAAGCCTGTACCGGAATCGAACCCGCGCGGAGTCAATGAAGGTCAAGGCCGTAAATTGAAAACTCAACCGGCTTGACCCGTGTCGAAAACGGATATCGCTTCCCAGCGATACGTTTCCCGCATCCAGTTGCAAGCTCTCGATTCGCACGTGCAGCGGCGGATCAGCCTCCAACGCGCGGCGAGGATCAATCCTGGCAAGGCCATTCAATGTCGGAAACCACAGCCTCCCGTCTTTACCTTTCATCCCGCAACCCGTGCCGCCTTGCATCGTTTCCCTTGAACGGAGTCCATCGGCCGTGTTGTAACCCACGCTGTGAAATTCGGAGATGTGCCCCTCGGCAAATTGCTCCAGTTCTTTCTTGGAGACTCTTGAGATTCCACTATCGGAGCCCATCCACAGATTTCCGAGATCGTCATCCATTAAATTGGCGACAGTAGGATCAAAAAGTCCTTGCGCCGCGGTAAATGAAGTGATCTTTCCATTTCTTATTCGACCTAACCCGCCCGAGATAAAGCCCACCCACAATGTATCCTCACCATCCACCCACAGGCTCAGAACGTGATCATTGATGAGACCGTCGGAGTTGGTGTAGCGCGTCGTCACGCCGTCCTTAAGCTTGATCAGGCCTTGACCATCGCTGCCCACCCAGATCGCCCCATCGCTGGTCTGCGCCAGTGCCGGTACATCCAGATCGGTCAGGACCTGCTCGAAGCGGCCGTCTTCAAACCGCATCAGGCCCGCACCGTACGTTCCAATCCAAATCCTGCCCACGCCATCTTCCAGCAGGCCATTGATCGCATGATTCTTCGCCACTGCGCTTTGAAAGTGCCTGAATTGCCCATTCCTGTATTGCGTAAGCACCCCGTGGCGATGACCGATCCAGATGGTTCCATCGCGCCCCAGCAGCATCGAGTGAATCCCCTCGGATGGCAGTCCATTCCGCGTGGTGTAGATTCGCATCGTCCTGTCCGGGTGAATTGCAATCACTTCCCCCGCCGCCGTGCCCACCCATACCGTTCCATCCGCCGCTTCAACCGAACAACAGACTACGGCGGAAGGAATACCCTCCGCCATTCCGTAGACAGTGAACTTGCCATCGTGCAATTGAACTAAGCCCGAATCGAATGTGCCCAGCCATATGTTGTGTTCCGCATCCTCAAGCAGCGCTTCCACCGTCTGTGCGTGCAGCACGTCTTGCGAATCCACCAGGGTCAACTCTCCGTTATGGAGCCGTGCAAACCCGTGGTTCTCAAATCCAAGCCAGAGACTGCCGTCGCGGTCAAAAAGCATTGCCTGGACATCGGTGTGCGGCAGATTTACGGAAATTGCTGAGAGCGTTCCCCCTGACTCGCGGTATAGTTTCCCGTCGGTTGAGGCACACCAGACCGATCCGTCACCGGCGGTAGCCAGGGCTGACAAAGCCTGCGAACTGGAGCCGCCTGGCGCCTGAAACGACCGGAATTGGTGCCCATCGAAACTGGCCAGCCCCGTTCGTGTGCCGATCCAAAGCACTCCCGCAGGATCAACCTGAAGCGCCAGGATGTGATCGTCCGGTAGTCCGTCCTTCACGTGCCACGTATCCACTCGCCCGTCGTGAAGCCTGTTCAGTCCACCGTCTGTACCAACCCAGAGACTCCCATCCGGCCCCTCAACCATCGCCTGTATATCGTCATTCGAAAGCCCGCTCTTCGCCGTCCATGAGGTCCAGGCCTCACCGCTATAGCGCGCCAGACCACTGTCGGTTCCGATCCACAAGCTACCGTCCCGGCCCGCCAGCAGACGGTGAACGTAATTGGCTGGAAGGTTTGGAACATTGCGCTGGTTGAAGATGCTGAAGCGCACCCCGTCAAATCTGGCGACGCCCGCTTCGGTTCCTATCCATAGATAGCCGTCGCGGGTCTGTGCGATCGCATAAACCGACGTTTGCGGCATCCCGGCGTCGGTCGTCCACAAGGTTCGAACATACTGCGAGAACATCTTCTGCGGATCCAGCGAATAGCCGCATTTCGCCGCGACTAGAGCCAGCACCAAGAGCGCCACGTTCCTTCTTGCATTGGTCCGCAGACCACCGAACCACATACTCGCCCTCTTGATCGGTAAAGTTCCCCGCCCCTCAGGATAAAACAACAAGTGGGCCTACCCGACAACGTCTATTCTCTGCCGATTCTAAGAGTTAGAGTACTACCCAAAAGAGGCATGAACAAAAACAGAAGTTTGCCGACCCAGGTCTCAGTCCGCAAAATTGAGCCGGGAAATGTTCTCATCAGCCTTTTCAAACAAGCGTTTGAAGTGAACCGATCCTTGAATTAAACCTACACGGCTGCGATGTCTGAAATTGTGCTCTTCTGCACGCAGAATGAAAGGTTGTAGCGGGTGCCCGCGTACCCGGTAAGATCTCCAAAGCAAGCTGAGGGTACCCCCGAGCCTGCCCTGAGCTTGCCGAAGGGTCCCTCGCTTTTGGGGACCGGGGAGGTGAGCAATGAAGCAAGCCTCCCCCGAGGGGCTGCCCTACCGCGGAGGTACCCACAATTACGCCCCAAAACTAAAATCCCCCGGAATTCAAAGCAACAATCGGAGACCCATGTCCAAAACTGAGCAGACCAGCCCTTTTAATCGAGTTACGCTGCCCCAACGACTCAGAATTCCACCATGAAAGAGGCAAGCCATGGTCCCCCTGCCTATTCCGCGTTTTCCCCACCGGCACAACTGCAACGGCTCACACGATTCCATCTGCACCCGCTGCCACTTGACCGTCGCGTCGGCCCGCAAAGAAACGGACCTCGCCCTCTACGAACAGGACCACGCCTGCAACCCAATCCGCCTCTACGACCTGCGCGAAGACCTGCTCCACACCCGCACACCACTTGCAGGCTAAAAAAAGCAAGCACCGCCAAATAGGTTGGAACTGTTCCCTGTTCCCTGTTCCCTGTTCCCTGTTCCCTGTTCCCTGTTCCCTGTTCCCTGCTTCTTCACCGCGGCGCGGTATCGCCCGCATCCGCCAGCGCATACGCCAGCACCGTCATCACCGCCGCGTTCTCGTTCAGATGCCGCGGGTCAACCTTGTCGAACGTATCCGCCGCAGTGTGATGGTAGTTGAAATAGAACCGGCTATCCTGAATCGGCGCAAAGCTCGGCACCCCCTTTTCCGTCAGCCCCTCAATATCCTCACCCGTTCCCGGAGCCGCCGTCAGCGTCTCAGCCCCAATCCCATCCAGCACCTGCGAGACCGGCTTCAGCCAACCCTCCAGAGCCGGCTTGCCCGCGTAGTAGATCCCCACCGGGTGATCCGCACCCAGATCGCATTCGATCGCCCCAATATGGTTGGCCGCCTCCGCCCCATGGTCCACCAGGTAGGCAGCCGCTCCCTGCGACCCCTCTTCCTCGCTCATCCACGCCACAAATCTGACTGTCCGCTTCGGCCTGATCCCCAGCGCCTTCAGCAGGTGAATCGCCTGCATCGAAACCACCACGCCGGCCCCATCGTCAATCGCTCCCGTCCCCAGGTCCCACGAGTCCAGATGCCCCGACACAATCACCACCTGTTCCGGATGCTCGCTTCCCTTCCAGTCCGCGATCACGTTATAGCTATCCGCATCCGGCAGCGTCTGAGGCGTCAAAGTCAGGTGAAGCTTCACCGGCCCCTGGCCGGCCAGTTCCTTCAGCAGATCCGCATCTTCCGCGGCAACCGCCGCCGCCGGTATCTGCGGCACCCCCGGCATATAGTCCGTCATCCCCGTATGCGGAATCCTGTAATCCGCCCCCCCCACTGACCGCACCAGCACTGCGATAGCTCCCACCGCCGCAGCCGCGCCCGGCCCCCCTCCGCGATACGCAACCCCATCGCTGTACGCGTTGAGTCCCAGGCCTTCCGCCGCCAGTTCCTTGTCAAACTTGTGGTTGAACAGCAGAATCTTCCCCTTCGCGGCGCCCGGAGGCAGCGCAGCCAGGTGCTTCCAGTCATCCACAACCACCACCTCGGCGGTAATTCCCTGCGCCGGCGTAGCCACACTCCCGCCCAGCGCCGTCAACACCACCTTCTGCGTGGTTCCCGCCGCCTGCCCCTTCCACGAAACAACCTCTGCCGTCTCCACCCCGCGCACCCAGTGGGGAACCTTCGCCTTCTCCAGCGTCACCTCGGCGCCCAGCGCGCGCATCTCGCTCGCGACGCGTTCCACCGCCGCCTGTGCCTGCGGCGACCCGCTCAGCCGCGGCCCAATGTTGTAGGTCAGGTAGCGAAGCTCGTCCATGGCGTACGGATCCTTCATCGCCGCGTCGCGCAGCCGTTCCATCGTCGCCAACTGCTCCGGCGTCCATGCGCTCTTGCCCCCTGAAATCATGGCGTTCAACCGGTCCATAAAACTCGGCGGAACAGGTGGAGCCGAGCTCTGCGCCATGCAAACGGGCAATCCCAATGCGACGGTCAAGGCCGCCGCGCCCATCAATACGAGGTGCTTGCCAAAGTGCCTATAAGTGAAATCCATGAGGGATGTTACCACGCCGCCGGCGCGACTCTTTCCCCGCCGGTCGCGTCTAATCAAGAGGAAGCGTATTCACGTAGCCGCGTCCTCGACCACGCGCTCGCGCAGCGGACCGATGCAGTCTCGCCTTTGCCCCATGCGTGTCCCATGCGTGAGCGCTCGCCACTGGCTATACTGAATGTTGGTGAAGTCAACAAGCCGGCGATAACGCTGGCCACCGTATGAGGTCATTGAACCTATGAAATCGCTCTTCGAACGGCTTCGCTCGCGCCGTCTCGCCTCAGTTTTTGTCCTGCTCGCCACTCTCTCGGTCGTCATCGTGGCCGGGTCCTTCGCCGCACACGGCGTCCGTGGCCAGGAGAAGCAAGTCAACAGCGCCGACGCCACGCCTCTCAAGGTCGTCAACTCCGAGGTTCCTCCCAACGAGTTTGTTAAGATCGCTCACCTCGTCGGCCCCGCTGTGGTAAACATCAACACCCAGACCCTCCCCAAGCAGAGCGAAAACAAGGGACGCCGAATTCCCCACGGCCGCACCACTCCCGTCCCCCAAACCCCCGATGATGAAGACCAGCCAGATGAACCGCAGCAGGGCCAGGGCGGAGGACAGGGCAACTTCCAGGACTTCTTCAACCGCTTCTTCGGCGGCCAGATGCCCGATCAGGACGGTGGCGACGACGGCCAGGTCCGCGAGTCTCTTGGATCAGGCTTCATCGTTGACCCCAAGGGCTACATCATCACCAACAATCACGTCATTGAGAAAGCCGACAAGATTTACGTCAAGCTCTCCACCGACCCCGATTCGTCGGATCTGGGCCGTCCCGCGCACGTCATCGGCTTTGACAAGGCCACCGATCTCGCCGTTATCAAAATCGATACCAACGCCCCGCTCCCGACCGTCAAAATGGGCAACTCAGACACCTCCCAGGTGGGCGACTGGGTTGAAGCCATCGGCAGTCCCTTCGCGCTCTCGCAAACAGTCACCGCCGGCATCATCTCCGCCAAAAACCGCACCATCGAGCCCGGCGCCAGCGGCCAGTTCCAGCACTTCATCCAGACTGACGCCGCCATCAATCCCGGCAACTCCGGCGGACCGCTGCTCAACATGAATGGCGAGGTCATCGGCGTCAATACCGCCATCTACACCCAGTCGGCCGGCTACCAGGGCATTGGCTTCGCCATGCCATCGAATACAGTCGTGGACATCTACAACGATCTGATCGGCGCCAGCCACAAGGTCACGCGCGGGTCCATCGGCATTCGCTTCAATGAGGGCCTGTCCGGCGCAGTCAATCGCGTCTATGGCTTCAAAAACGGCGTGCTGGTCCAGCAGATCCAACCCGGCGGCCCTGCTGAAAAGGCCGGCCTCAAGGTGGGCGACATCATCACCACCGTCGATGGCCGCTCCATCAAGGACGGCGACGACCTGGTCAACGAAATCACCACCCGCCGTCCCGGATCAACCATCCGCCTCGGCTATGTGCGCGATGGCAAACCCGGCGACACCACCGCAACCATCGGCGACCTGGATAAGGTCTTCGCCGACCAGGCCAGTCAACAGGCCGAAGTCAGCCCAGACGACAAAGGCGACGCCGGCGAAGCCAAACTGGGGATGGTGGTTCGCGAAGTCTCTCCGTCAACCGCCACCAAGCTCCACATTTCAGGAGTGCTCATCCAGTCCGTCCGCTCCGGTTCATTTGCTGACCTGCAAGGCCTCGAACCCGGCCTGGTCATCGTCCGCGTCAACAAGCAACCCACTGCCACCAAAGCCCAATACGACACCGCGGTCGCAAAGCTCAAAACCGGCGACGATGTCGTCTTTGAAGTGGTTGATCCGCGCCATCCTGACAATGGAATCAACTTCATAGGCGGAACTTTGGAGTAGCAATCGATCACGCCGGTTGGGGAAATCCCTCTTTCCCACAACCGGCGCAATTTCCAAATAGGTACTGTTTTTCAATTACGATTCATTTTTCTCGTTGCAATGCGGGACTTTCCGCTATGATGCAAATAGACAGCCATGGTCAAATTTGCTCATTTGAAGGTGGATTTTATCGTGCATTTTTCGCGAGCGAGCTTGGCACTCATACTTTCCGCATCTCTGACTGCAGCCCCGGCTTTTGCCACACGCGGCCACCACGCCACCGCCAGCGGTCATGCGCAGGGCACTCACAAGCCAGTTGCAAAGTCCCATCGCCTCCACGGTCAGCAGGCCATTGAGCCCGCCCGCGTAATGCAGATTCAGCAGGCCCTGATCCGTGAGCACTACCTGACAACCGAGGCCAACGGCAGGTGGGATGCCACCACTGAAGCAGCCATGCAGAAGTTTCAGGCCGATCAAGGCTGGCAGACCAAGCTCATGCCTGACTCCCGAGCCCTCATGAAGCTCGGACTCGGCCCCGATTATTCCAGCGCCATCAACGCCAAAAACTCCTCCTTCGCCACCCCGCCCACTCCCGGCACCACACCCCCATCGCAATCCGCAGCCTTCGCCTCTGCCGCCGGCGTCAGCCGCTAACCGTGTGCGAAAGGGCACGACTTTAGTCGTGCCGCAAACGCCAAAATAAAGCCCGGGCTTCAGCCCCTGCGGAAACCTTCCCGCCAAAACCCGCCTTCCTCTCGTCATTTCCCGCCTGCATTCACCTCGCCGGCATCCCCTTCAACAAAAACTCGTACCGCGGCCGCAGCTTGTCCGGCCCCGAAGTAATCGTGCTGTCCAAATGGATCAGTGAATCATCCTTGTCGTACTTCGGCCACACAGGCAGACCCGCCCCGTTCGGATCGCCGCTCCTGGCAAAGTTGGTCCAGTAACCCATCATCTCGTCGCTCAACTTGCGATCCTCAGGCCGCCACACCGCCCCCGGCCGCGTATCCAGCGTGCCAAACACATACTCAATGTCATCTGAATGGAATGCAAACGACCCCGGATGAAACTTGCTGGTAGGCGCGGCAAGTTCAAGATGATAGCGATAGACCGGAGATTCCCCCGTCTTCCGCTGCGCCTCAATCCACTTCCATGTCGAGAATGCGATCCACGTATCGCTCCCGTAGGCTGTTGCCGACGCAATAGCCTGCTCATCCGTCTCGCCGGGATAGAGCTTCAGAAACTCCTCCGCCCGATCGCCGAATTTCTCCGCCGCGTACACCTTCCACTTCTCCGCAGTCATGTCCTTGGCCAGATAAGGAAACTCATCGCGATTCCACCCCGCCAGCAGCGGCACATGCGCCTGCTTTCCTGCGGCATAGCTCGCAGGCACCGGCTCAGTGAGGAATCTCCCGTCGATATTTTCCGAGAAATGTACCGCGCCCTTGGCTGCCGCTGCTTCAAGAATCTTCGTCGTCGGCAGTGCCCGCAGCTCCGCCAGGTTCTTCACGCCCAGCGAGGCAACCCACTCCCCGTCCCTCTTCTCACGCGCTTCCAGTGCGTCCGTCGGCAGTGTGCCGCCAAAGGCCGCCCCGCTCTCCCCAATCGCCTTTGCAAACAACCCCCTGGCCATCGGTGAAGCCATCAGCGAACTCACTGCAAACGACCCGGCGCTCTCCCCAAAAATCGTCACATTCTTCGGGTCGCCGCCAAATTTTTCGATATTGGCATTCACCCACCCGAGCGCAGCCACCATGTCCATCAACCCGTAGTTCCCTGCCGCCCCGTCCGCCTCTTTCGCCAGGTCTGCCGTAGCCAGAAAACCAAATACCCCCAGCCGATAATTGATGGTCACCAGCACCACGCCCTTGGTCGGCAGAAAATCCCCATTATGCCGTGGCTCCGAACTCCCGCCGCCTGAATAACCCCCTCCGTGAATCCAGAACATCACCGGATACGAGCTCTCGCTCGTTGCATCGGCCGGCGCGTAGACGTTCAAAAACAGGCAGTCCTCGCTCGGCCCGGCGTCCTGAAAAACCATATCGTCGAACACATGGTTCTGCGCGCAGCTCGCCCCAAACTTGGTCGCATCCCGCTCGCCCTTCCAGCTAGCCGCCGACTGCGGCGCTTTCCAGCGCAAATCACCCACAGGCGCAGCCGCGTAAGGCACTCCCAGGAACGCCTTCACCTTCCCATCATTGATTGTCTTACCGTGAACCTTGCCCCGATCCACCCTCACCGTAAGCGAATCCGCAAATCCAGTTGTCGAAACCCCCAACATCGCACAAGCCACCACAAGGGCACACCCCAGCTTCATCCCCGCTTTAATCACAAAAATCCTCCGGAAGTACCTTATCAGGACGCCCCGGAGGCTGCGCGAGTCTCACACTTCGCTGTGCTACGGGTCACTTTCTCTATAAGGTTTATCTCCGGCCCCAGCAAATCCGCCACCGTCTCCCGTCGCCGAATCAACCGCGCTTTCCCGCCCTCCACCAGCACCTCCGCCGCGCGCGGTCGCGTATTGTAGTTCGAACTTTGCGCCATCCCATAAGCCCCAGCGTCCAGCAGCGCCACCAAATCTCCCGGCTCCATGGGCCCAAGTTTGCGGTCGCGCGCAAAAAAATCTCCTGTCTCGCACACCGGTCCCACCACGTCCACTGTCTTTGCCCGACCCGCCCTCCGCCGCACCGGAACTATATCGTGATGCGCCTGGTACAACGCCGGCCTTATCAAATCGTTCATCGCCGCGTCGGTAATCACAAACGTCTTCTTCCCATTCCGCTTTACCTGCAAAACCCGCGCCACCAGCGCCCCGGCCTGTGCCAACAGAAATCGCCCCGGCTCCAGCAGCAGCCGTCCCTCAAATCCAGCCAGCGCCTCGCCAATCGCCCCGGCATACTCTCGCACCTTCGCTGCCGCGTCAAAAGCCCCGCCATGATAGTCGATCCCCAGCCCACCGCCAGCGTCAATCGACTTCAGGTGAATTCCCTCGCGCCGCAACTCGCCCACCAGCTTGTTCACCCTCGCCATCGCCGCACCAAATGGAGCAGCCGACCGTATCTGCGACCCGATATGCACGCTCACCCCATGCGCCTCAAGCCAGCGATTCCCCGCCACGCTCTTGTAAATCCTCAGCGCCTGCCGTATGTCGATCCCAAACTTGTGCTCCCGCAGCCCAGTCGAAATGTAAGGGTGCGTATCGGCAAACACGTCCGGATTCACGCGCAGCGCAAACCGTGCTTTCGTCTTCAACTTCGCCGCGCGCTTGGCCAGTAGCGCCAGCTCCGCCTCGCTCTCGACGTTGAATTCGAGAATGCCCGCCTTCAACGCCAGGTCAATCTCCGCCGCCGTCTTGCCCACTCCTGAAAAAACCACCCGGCCCACCGCGTCCGGTGCAGCAGCCAGCACCCGTTCCAACTCGCCGCCCGACACAATATCGAACCCCGCCCCGCGGTCCGCCAGCAGCTTCAAGACTGCCAGTGCCGAGTTCGCCTTCACCGCGTAGCAGATCAAGTGCTCACGGTCTTTCAGAGCCTCCTGAAACAACCGCAGCCGCTCCAGAATCTGGTCGGCGGAATACACATAAAGAGGCGTGCCAAACTTCCTGGCCAGCGCCTCAAGCGAGACCTTCCCGCAATGAAGCGGTGCACCACTCTCAGGATGATAGAAGGGACGCGACGATGAATCTTTCGATAAGGTCAAGATGATTTTCCCAGAGCAAAAACGCTCCTTTGAGCCTACAGCATTCCGCCAACCCGCCAACTCGCCATGTGCGCGCAGCGTACCCCAACTCGCTAATTCAGGCCTACCTTCCCACTAATGAACAGCCACTTGTTCCTTCACCGGCAGCTTGCTCGCCCAATCCATCCCGATCGGCGCAAAATCATGAAACAGATCGTTGTGCCCGCGCCCCGGCAGCGAGACAAACTTGCGCGGCTCATTGGCCCTCTCATACAGCTCTTTCCCCTGCACCGGAGGAATCACCTGGTCCTCCGTTCCATTCACAATAAAAACCGGCACATGAACGTTCTGTATCTTCTTCAAGTTCTCAAAACGATCCAGAACCAGATACCTCACCGGAAACATCGGGTATTCTTTCTGCGCCATCTCCGGTATCGAAACATAAGGCGCCAGCAGGATCAACCCGCCTACATGGAACTCCTCCGCCAGTTGAACTGCCACGCCAGTCCCCAATGAATGCCCAAACAGAATAATGTCTTCGCTCTTCACTCCCTGCGCCATCAGCCCATAAAGATAAGCGCGTCCATCGGCGTAAAGCCCAGCCTCCGTCGGCTTGCCCCCAAGCCCGCTATATCCCCGATACTCCGCAATGAGAAATCCATACCCCGCTGCAATATAAGGATCGCCAACCTCCGAGTCGCCATACAAGCTGTCCCCGTTTCCATGAAAGAACACGAACGTATAAGGCTTGCTTGTCGCCGGCGCATACCACGCTTTCAAATCAACTCCATCCGCCGTCCTCACGGGAAACTCCTTCAACGCCCCATTCGCTCCCGCCGCGCGCAACGTCACATAGGTGTGACTCGGGTAGTAGAGCAGGCTCCGCTGAAAGACAAACAACAGCACAAGGCAGAGCAAGTACATCGCGACTACAATGCCGATGAGTCTCCGCAGTATTTTCATGAGGCCTCCGCTTTGTATGCTAAACCAGCGCTCAAGAAATCCAAGGCGCAGCCCCGGCTCATCAACATTGACAGCAGGAAGACCGCATCGATACGTTGGTGCAGACCATCACGCACGCAAAGAAAACAAATGACACTCCACAGCAAAGCCAAAGCCATCCTCACCGACACCCACTTCCTCGTCCCCCTTGTCGTGCTGGCCATCGGCCTGGCCCTCCTCATCACGCTCCACTAGCCATCAAACCCGTCACCATGACCGCACCTCCAAAATCAGCATCGACCTTCGCCAGCACCCACAGCCTCGGAGTAGCCTGCGCCCTGGCCGCCGGAGTCTGGCTTGGCGCGGCTGAAGCCCCCACCAAGCTCGTCAACTCCGGCCTATCGCCCTATGCCATCTCGCTCGCCATGGTCGCCGGCGTCTTCACCGCTCGCTGGACCGTCCCCACCCTCCTCAAAGGCACCCGCTACGTCTTCGCCGACCTGGCGCGCAACAAGCACTTGATCGTCATCGCCATCCTCGCCGGCATGCTCTGGGCCGTCGCCAACACCCTCACCGTCTTCGCCATTCGCGACGTCGGCCTCACCATCGCCTTTCCTCTTTGGAACACCAATTCACTGGTCGGCATTCTCTGGGGCCGCCTGCTCTTCGGTGAATTGAAAGGCGCCAGCACCCGCAACATCGCCAAAGTCCTTCTCGGCGCGTTCGCCATCGTCATCGCCGCCATCATGCTCGGCTTCAGCACCATTCAAGCCGCCGGCCCGCATCCCACTCACGCGCTCAGCGGCATCCTCGCCGCCCTTGGCGCAAGCCTGCTCTGGGGCACCATGTATGTCCCCTACCGCAAGGCCTACATCAGCGGCATGAACCCGCTCTCCTTCGTCACCGTCTTCACCATCGGCGAGCTCGCCACCGTCTTCGCCCTCCTCCTCGCCTTCGACGGCGGAACCCACGCCGCAATCTTCCACTCCCCCGAAACAAAACATCTGCTCTTCTGGCTTTTTCTCGGCGGCTTCGCCTGGGTCATCGGCGACCTCTTCCAGCAGTTCGCCACCAAGTATCTCGGCATCGGCCGCGCCATCCCGCTCTCCAACACCAACCAGCTTTGGGGACTGGCATGGGGCGCACTCGTCTTCGGCGAACTCGCCCACTCCGACTGGTCCCACAAGCTTCTCGTCATCGGCGGATCGCTGGTCATGATTGCCGGAGCGCTCGCCGTCTCGACCGCCATCGCCACCGAGCGTGAACGCGCCTCCACCAACCTCGCCCTCCAACGCGAATGCACCCGCTACCACCTCGACTACGAAGAGGTCTTAAGCGCATACACCGGCTCTGACGTCCCAAACACAACCGACAGCCGCGCCTGGTGGGACTACGCCATCCTCATCGCCGCCGCGGGCGTCTTCGTTTATCTCGGCCTCAACGCAACCGTCCCCACGCTCGTCATGAACTTCACCTGGCTCGCCATTCTCTCGGCAGCGCTAGTCGCCTCCGCCCTCGCCGCCGGTTGGAGTCTCTGGAAAGCAACTCGTTTCTCCTGATCAGCCGACTCGCCGCCGTAAAATGACCAAATGACCGTATTCGAAAAAGTAGACCTGGTCGGCGTCGGCCTCAATGCCACGGATACGCTCATTCCCCTCGAAACCTACCCGGTCCGCGGCTCCAAAACCGAATACCGCGGCGCATCCGTCATGCCCGGCGGCCAGGTAGCTACCACCGTCGTCGCCTGCCAGACCTGGGGTCTTCGCACCCGCTACGTCGGCAAGCTCGGCGACGACGACGCAGCCCGCCTCCATCGCGACGCTTTCGCCCGCGCCGGCGTTGAATCGCAGCTCATCACCGTCCCCAACGCCCTCAGCCCGCAGTCGCTCATCCTCGTCGACGCCGCAGGCGAGCGCACCGTCCTCTGCCGCCGCGACGATCGCCTCATCCTTCAGCCCCAAGACCTCAATCGCGATTGGATCGTCAACGCCCGCGCCCTCCACGTCGACGGCTACGACACCGCCGCAGCTACCCAGGCCGCCATCTGGGCCCGCGAAGCGGGCATTCCCGTTGTTGCAGATCTGGATGAGCCTTATTCCGGCATCGACGCGCTGCTCGACAACATTGACTACCTCATCGTCAGCCGCGATTTCCCCATGCGTCTGATGAACGAGCCCAGCATTCAATCGAACCTCGAACGCGCCCTCCGCCGCATGCACGCTTGTTACGGTTGCAAACTCACCGCCGCCACCCTCGGCGAAGCCGGCGTCCTCGCCTTTGACGGCAACCGCTTCCTGCACAACCCAGCCTTCCGCGTTCCCGCAACCGACACCACCGGCGCAGGCGACATCTTCCACGCCGGATTCATCTACGGCTTGCTTCAGGATTGGCCGCTCCACCGCCAGCTCGATTTCGCCTGTGCCGCCGCAGCCCTCAACTGCACCGCCACCGGCGCAAGAGGCGGCATCGGAACCGTAGAAGCAATCGAAGCGCTAATGTCCACCTGCCCCCGCCACCACCAAGCCCCAAAATCTCCCCAGCCGCGAAGTGTAGCGCGGGTTTAAGTGTAGCGCGGACGTCCACGTCCGCCCTCGGGTCCGCTGCGGGTGCCCCCGAGCCTGCCCTGAGCCAGTCGAAGGGTCCCTCGCACTCGCGGACCGGGGATGACCAAGCCTGTGCGAGTCTTCAGCGAGCGTCTGCCCCATTGCAGTTGGTCAGCCTTCCGGCTGTCTAAGCCACTCCGCCAGCAGTGCCGCCACCTTTTCCGGCTGCTCATACGCCGCAAAATGCCCCGCATCCGGCAGCAAATGAAACTCGCATCCACCCGGCGCACCGTTGTAAGCTTCCATCTCCGCCGGGCTCGTCGTCGGATCGTCCCCACCCGCAATCGCCAGCACCGGCGCCGTGATCTTCGCGACAGTCGAAACTGAATCCAGCCGCATCGCCAGCCCCGCCTGCACCGCGACAACCGTCTCCGCCGTCAACGTCATGCGCGCCCGCACCTCACCCACAATCGCCGGCCGCCGCTCCTGCGCAGCCTTCCCAACCAGGCTCTTCGCCGTGCCGTCGAAAGATGCCTGCGTCCCATTCGCCCGCACGGTGGCAATGTTTTCCGCCCTCTTGCGCAGATTCGCCTCAGCATCCGCCTGCGGTTTCGAGCACACAAACGCCAGCCCCGTCATGCGTTCCGGCGCAGTCCGCCAAAGCTCCAGCAGCACGTAGCCGCCAATGGAGCAGCCAACAAAAACAGCGTCCTCAATTTTCAGGTGATCCAGGAGAGCAACAACATCGGCGGCTAGTTGCGCCATGGTCAGCACAGGAGCATCGGGAACCAGCTTAAAACCATCCAGCGGCGAAGACTCCACCGTCCCCATCTCCGACTCGCCATGCCCGCGCAGATCGGGAATGATGGCCCTTACACCAGCCAATCCCTCCACCAGCGGACGCCAATACTCACGATCCAGCGGCGTCGGATGCAGAAATATCACTACCTGCCCAGCACCTGAATCTCGAAATCCCAGCCGCGCTCCGTTCGATTCGTAGCTACCCTTCATGAAACCTCACATGAAGTCCATTATGAAGCCATCTAGGAAGGAGGATACGTTCCCGAAGACGGTGGGTAGCTCCCAGCCGGCGGATAGGTACCTGCGGGAGGATACGTTCCCGCGGGAGGATAAACCCCCGGCAGCAAAAACGGCTCTTCAGGAATCCCAATCCACCCCGCCAGGTAAGCCACCATCACAATTCCACATGAGCAGAAGAACGCGATGACGGTAACCACTCGCACCGCTGCCACATCCCAGCCATTCGCCCGTGCCAGTGCCAGGCATACTCCGGCAATCATCCGCCCCGTGCGCGGCCTCACCAGCGGCGTACCGGGATAGGTTGCTGTCACAGGAATCCCCGACCCGCAATTCGAGCAAAACCGCGCGCTCGTCGGTAATCCAGATCCACATCGATGACAAAAGACAGCCATGACAGCCTCCTACAGCGGAAATCCCTATTCATCTTCACATACGCTCACAAGCACCTGCCAGTTCCATCCCCCGAGCCCCACCAATCAAAGAACCTCCGTGCCCCGTTCATTCCGTTTTTTACTGCGGAATGGGCGGGAAGCAGTAAGCCAGTGTGAGCGGGTGCCCCGGTCCCTCGCCTTTGGGGACCGGGGATGCCATTGAACTCCGTGCGAGCCTCCCAAGAGCATCTGCCCCACCGCAGGTGCCTGCCACACCGCAGGTGGCGTCCCGGAGGGACAGTATGAAAGTAGCCACGGGTGAAACCCGTGGAAACCAGCCAAGCGGTAGGTACGCGTCCTGGAGGGACGCGATGAGCGTGGCCTTGCGCCTTTCTCCTGGCGCAAGCCGGCGACCAACTCCCTGCGAGCGTCTCCCGCACCGCAGGTAGTCAATTCCCCTTAAACGCCGTCCGCAGCCTTTTCCTCGCCGTATCCGCCCGCGAAGTCTGAGGCCCCGCATCAATCGCCTCCTGATAATCCCGAACCGCGAATTGCCTCTCGCCATTCAAATCATGGCACTCTCCCGCCGCCAGCAGCGACCGTATCTTCAGCTCCGGTCCCACATTCGCTGTACTCGCGGCCTGCTCATAACTCTGCGCCGCCTCGCCATAGTGCCTTTGCCCGCGCAGCGCGTCGCCCAACCCAAAATAAGCCAGCTCCATCCGGGCCGAGTAGTAATACCCCGGCTTCGCGTTCGCCGCAATGACCGCGCGATAAGCATCCACGGCTACCATCCCCTCGCCATCATCCTTGCGAAGATTCGCATCTTCCAGCGCAAACAAATAGTCCCGCGGATACTCCTTCCTCAGTCCCTGCACCACCTCAATCGCCTCTTTGTACCGCGACTCCCTGCGCAGAAACAACGCGATCGTCGTCCGCGCCTCCACGCTCGTCACCACGCCGCGTTTGCCATCATCGGTCAGCATCGCCAGGCCCTTGTTCTTTGAACCCGTAATCCCCGCAAATCCAATCAGAAACTTGAATGGAAGCGGCAGTGCTCCCACCACGTACTCATATACCCCCACCACCAGCTTCGCGTCCACATAATCCGGATCAAGTTGCAGCACGCGCATATCATCGTCCTTGGCCTGGCTCGCCAGGTGAAACCCGCTTCCAAATCCCCGTTCCACCATCGCCACATACGTGCATTTCAGCGCCCGCGCCCACCCCCGCGCATAAAGCGCATCCACATCGTTCGGATTCTGTCCCAGCCGCCAATCCGCTTCGTGAACGGTCTCATCGGCCAGCGCCATGATCCGGTCCCGCGTCTTCGGATCCTCCACTGTAGCGTGTTTTCCCGTCAGAAACCCGTCGTTCGCATAGAAAGTAGTGTCCAGCAAATCCAGCCGATAAAGCTCCTGAAATACCACTGCCTCCAGCAGCAGCGCACTCCCCTGCGGATCTCCCGGATGCGCCGCGTGAAAGCGCTCAAACCGCTCCACCGCTCCCGCGTAATCCAGGTCGTAGAAGTGCTCAAACGCCTCGCGCACCAGCGGATCGCGATTCAACGGATTGGTGTGTACCTCCGACGCCCACCCCGCGCTCGCCGCCATCCACAACGCCACTCCCAAAACCAATCCGCGCATTCAGCCTCTTCCACCCTCAACTTCAATTCTCCCACCCCCACCCGCTTCACAAGCCCAGCCCCACCAGCCCAGCTCTTCGCCAAACCGCCAACTCGCCATCCCGCAAAGCGGGGCCAACCTGCGAAATACAACCTCCCTAACCCATTCCGGTCACAAAACCCATTCCCAGTTCACTAACAATTTGAGCAGCATCACAAGTTTCAAAAAGGAAACTATGACCAATTTCCCGTTAACCACTTCAGAACAAGCTCTTGAGACCCTCCCCCGTGTTCACTCGAGCGGCGTCCATCGTTTGCCGCTCAACCTTCAGCTAAGTTCTAAGAGGATTAGCGAGATGAATCGGAAAGAAACGCTGCGGCTGCTGCTCAATCAGGCTCAGTTCAACGGATTTGAGTTCCGCCACTGGTTCGTGTCCAATGTGCAGCCCATCTGGCCTGGCGCCGAGCAGGCTATCACGCTTCTCGCCGGCGAAGGCCGTCACTACACCCTCGTGTTTTCCCACGAGTTCGCCCGCTGCTTCTGGCGCACCGGCGCCAAAATGAGCTTCATGGTACCCTCCATCACCTATCCCAGGGTTACCGCCAACGGTGAAGTAGTGCAGGTAACGCGCCGTCCCTTCACCCGCCGCACCATCAAGCCCGATGTCTGGAAGTACCACCTCCGCCAGATGGCCGCCGCCGAAGATCCAATCAACTACCTTTGCCGATTCCTCCCAGCCCAGGACCAGGCCAAACTTCGCGAAACCTTCCCTCCCACCCCCCTTGCAGCCCAGGCCTGACCAGCCGGCCCCCCACCCGGAACTGGGCTGCTCCCACCCCCACTGGATGCCCCACCCTCGCCATCCCCCTCATGGCCAGGGTGGGAAAGATGCGTCAAACGGAAGCATCAGCAACTCTGCCCCGAACCGGTCCGCATATGCGACTGTGCCCCGTCGGGGTACCGGGGCACCCCCTGGGTCGGGGTCGGCAGCGCCATCGCGATGAGCGGGTCGTCGAACCAGGCCGGCTACGCCCATTCCACGAAAACCCAATTTGACTTAGGATTGAATCATGCCTATTCCAGAGCGGCTGAACCCCACATTCGCCCCCCCGCAGACGACTGCCATCTCCGTCGCCGACCCCCTGGAAGAAGCTCGCCAGCGCCTCATCGTGGCCCTCGACGTCCCTGACGCCGCGTCCGCCACCGCGCTCGTTGACCGCCTCGGCGACACCTGCACCTGGTTCAAAGTCGGCCTGGAGCTCTTCGTAGCCGCCGGTCCCGCCGTCATTGAACCGCTGCTCAAGCGCAGCCACCACGTCTTCCTCGACCTGAAGTTCCACGACATCCCCAACACCGTCGCCGGCGCAATCCGCTCCACCGCCGCTCTCGGCATCCACATGGTCAACGTCCACGCCGCCGGAGGTCCCGCCATGCTCGCCGCGGCCCGCGCAGCGCTCGACGGCCTAGCCCATCCCCCTCAGCTTCTCGCCGTCACGGTCCTCACCAGCACCGACCAGGCCCAGGCCAGCGCCATCGGCCTCCCCCGCTCTCCCGCCCAGCAGGTTGAACTCCTCGCCCGCATGAGCCTCGCCGCCGGCATTCGCGGCTTCGTCACATCGCCTGAAGAAGTCGCCACTCTGCGCGCCCTCGCCGGCCCTGAAGCCATTCTGGTCACTCCCGGCATTCGCCCCGCCGGCTCCGCCAAAGGCGATCAGAGCCGCATCGCCACCCCCGCCCAAGCGCTCCGCCAGGGCGCGAGCTTTATCGTCGTCGGCCGCCCCATCACCCAGGCTACCAACCCCGCAAAAGCCGCCAAAGCCATCCTCCACGAAATGGCTGAAGCCCTCTAACGCTGTGTATCAGGGCGTGACTTTACCGCTTGATGAAAAACTCCAACGTGGCCTCAGCATGCAAAGGGGTACGGCTTCATAGTTCACTGAAAGACTTCAAAGGGAGATTTCCATGACAGTGCAGCAACAAATCAAGGATTATATCGCCACTCAATCGGAACCAAAACGTAGCGAAATGCTTGAGCTGCACCACATCATTCTGGCGTTGATGCCCACCTGTAAATTGTGGTTCCTGGATGGAAAAGACGAGAATGGAAAAATCGTTTCCAACCCCAACATTGGATACGGATCTCAAACCATGAAATATGCCGGCGGGAAAACCAGGGAATTCTATCAAATCGGTATAAGTGCGAATACAACAGGCATTTCCGTCTACATTATGGGAGTCAATGACAAGAAGTACCTGGCCCAGACATTTGGGCAGGCTCTCGGCAAAGCAAGCGTCACAGGGTATTGCATCAAATTCAAAACATTGACAGATATAAGAATCGACGTACTTAAAGCAGCAATGCAATATGGAATTGAACAGACAAGCAATCAACATTGATTCCAACTTGTGTCAATGAACTGCCACTCCCAGCCGCAGACGCGCTTCATCCGGTCGCAGCCCGGCCCCGTCCTTGAATCTCCGACAAAAGAAAACCCATAATTTCCTGTTGCTTTCCAAAAGGAAGCATGCAATCATTCCTGTTGGAAACCTAGAGGTGGATTCGCAATGAAAGACAAGCCCGACGTGCTGCAGGGAACCCTTGCCCTGATGGTCCTCAAGACATTGGACCTCCTTGGCCCGCAGCACGGTTACGGTATAGCCCGGCGCGTCGAGCAGATCAGCGGCGACCTTCTGGCTGTGAATCAGGGTACGCTCTATCCCTTGCTGCTCAAGCTGGAGCATGAAGGCTCGATCTCTTCGCAATGGGGTGCATCGGAAAACAACCGCCGGGCGCGCTTCTATCGCCTTACAGAAGCCGGGCGAAAACAACTGCGGGCCGAGACCCGAGATTGGGAACAAACCGCGGCAATCATCACACGCTTTTTCAATGTCAAAGCGGAGGATCTCGCATGAAATCCCTGCGTCGTTTCCTGGTGCGCGCGGCCAACTTCCTAACCCGGCGGCGCGCCGATCAACGCCTGCGTGAAGAGATCGCAGAACATCTCGCGCTCCAGATCGAAGACAATCTGCTCGCCGGCATGGCCCCTGCCGAGGCGCGGCGACAGGCCAGGCTCAAGCTTGGCGCAGCCGAAGCGATAAGGGAATCGCACCACGGTGAGCAAGGTCTTCCCCTCGTTGAAAATCTGTTTCAAGACCTGCGATTCGCGGTTCGCATGCTTCTGAGATCTCCCGGATTTTCTTTGATCGTGATCGCCACCATGGCCCTCGGCGTCGGCGCCACCACCGCCATCTACAGCGTGATCGACGCCACGCTGCTCCATCCGTTGCCCTACCCCCACCCCAACGAAATTGTCCGCATCGAAGCCAACCTTCCCGGCGTGGGCTCGCGCAACGTCGGCATCTCCATCCCTGAGTTGAGAGACCTTCAGAACTCGGGAATCTTCCAATATGTTTCCTTGTGCTTTCACGGCTCCGAAAATGTTACCGGCAGCGCCCAGCCCACGCACATCGCCGGAGCCACAGTCTCACCGAGTTACTTGGCGGTGCTCGGCGTGAATGCGGCGTTGGGCCGCACCTTTGATCCGCACGACGCCACACCCGGCTCCAACGGCGAAGTCATCATCAGCGATGGGCTCTGGAAGCGCGCATTTGGCGCCGACTCGCACATTATCGGCAAGAGTCTGCGCCTTGACAACGATCTCTTTCAGATTGTCGGCGTCATGCCCGCTGGCTTTCGCGACCAGGGCCAAACCAGCGAGGAGCGCGGCACCGAGTTGTGGGCGGCAGATGGATTTTACGACCCCTCCTCGCCGCCGGCGCGCGGCACGCGTACCCCCTACGAGACCATCGCGCGCCTTCAGCCCGGTCTCTCGCCTCAGGCCGCGCAAGGGCGTCTCGATGCCCTGGTTGCATCGTGGAAAAAACAATATCGCGCGGATTATCCGCCCCAGGCCGCGTGGACCATCCGCCTGACGCCCCTGGCCGAGACTCTTGTCGGCAACGTTCGCCAATCGCTCATCCTGCTTGCCGGCGCCGTAGGCCTGGTGTTGCTGATCAGCTGCGTCAACGTCGCCAATCTGCTGCTTGCCCGTGCCAGTTCTCGACTGCGTGAGATCGCCGTTCGCCAGGCTCTGGGAGCCGCAAGGACGCGCCTCATCCGTCAGCTCCTCACTGAGAGTCTGCTGCTCTTCGTGCTTGGCGGCATCACCGGTTTCGCGGTGCTCTTCTGCGCCCGCAAATTCCTGCTGCAGTTTGTTCCGGAAAGCCTGCCGCGCCTCAATGACATATCCATCAGCTGGGGCGTCCTGGCGTTTGCCATCGTCGTCTCTGTCGCCGCCGGAACCATCTTCGGGCTTGCCCCCGCCTGGCTCACAAGCCGCCTTGATTTGACGGCGACGCTCCGCCAGGAAGGCCGTGGCGCCAACGGTTCTCGGCGGCGCTCGCGCTTGCGCCATGCTCTGGTGATTGGTGAATTGGCGCTTTCCCTGGTGTTGATGGTCGCCGCCGGACTTCTGCTGCGCAGCTTCTGGGACTTGTTCCAGGTGCAGCTCGGCTTCAATCCCACTCGCGTCATGGCAATCGAGACCACGCTGCCCAATCCTAACGATCCCAACACCGACATTTACCACACCGCCACGCAGGAATCCGTGTTTCTCCGGGAAGCCCTCCGTCGAATCCGGGCGCTTCCGGGCGTGGAAGAAACCGCCGTCAGTGAACGGGCCGCTCTTCCCCTCGGCCATGGCCAGAGCGATCTCAGGCAGCGGCCTTTGATCCGCGAGGGCCAGGACATGCCGAGCAGCCAGCCTCCGCTCATCAATACATCCATCGTCTCACCGGAATACTTTCACGTGCTCGGCATGACGCTCACCCGTGGCCGCCTTTTCGTCGACCAGGATCTTGAAACCACACCCTCCGTCGCGGTCATCAACCAGGCCGCTGCTCGCATGTACTGGCCTGGCAAAGATGGGAAAGGCGAGGATCCCGTCGGCAAACGCTTCACCGTCCGGTCGAGGGCAGCCAGGCAGGGCTGGACCACCATCGTCGGCGTCATCGCCGACGCGCGCACGGAATCGCTCGCGGACGCTGGCGTTCCGCAGGTCTACTTCGACATCTCGCAGCGCCCTGCCAAGTTTCTTACGTTTTATCTGCGTGGTCAGGTCGATCCCAGCGCTATCCTCGCGCAGGTGCGCACGCAAATCCAGTCCGTCAATCCGGAACTTCCCGTCTTCCGCGCGGAGTCCTTGGACGACGTCCTCTCCTCATCGCTTTCCGTGCGGCGATTCTCCATGGAAATGGTGGCGCTCTTTGCCGCCACCGCCCTGTTGCTCGCTGCCCTCGGAATCTACGGAACCATTTCCTTCCTGGTCAATGAGCAATCGCGCGAGATCGCCATTCGCCTCGCGCTCGGAGCGCAAAGAAGCAATATCCTCAAGATAGTTTTGCGCCAGGGCCTGACTCTGGCCGCCGCCGGCGCCGGCGTAGGCCTGGCTGCCGCGCTTATTGTTTCTCGGCTCATGGCCGGCCTGCTCTTCGGCGTCTCGCCCTACGATCTATCCACCTTCGCCGGCGTCACCGCCGTGCTCACCGCCGTCGCCATCGCCGCCAGTTATATCCCAGCCCTGCGCGCCATGCGCCTTGACCCCATCACAACACTCCACGCCGAATGACTTTTTGGCGCCGCTCGAGACTTACTCTCAGCACTGCTGATTCTTCCAAATTGAAAACTGCCAACATAAAACTGAAATCTAAAAAGGCCCGGCTTGCGCCGGGCCCTTCCTGAAGCCACATAACTGACAACTTACAACTTAAAACTGCACTTAAAGCTTCTCGTAGAAGTCGCACGCGGAGCACGAGATATACACTCCGCCCGGAATGCCGCGCTCGCGGTCCTTTACGCGCTTGACGATGCGCGTCGGCTTGCTGCACTTGGGACAGTCGGTCGACTTCGTCGTGTCCATTACCTTCTTGCGGTCACCTGTTTTTGCTACTTTTGCCATCGGTAGGGTGGTTCTCCTTCTGGGGTTGTCTCTGCACACACGCGCAAATCAGCGCGCGGCTTCAACGGCGCGGTCCTTAGCTCAGCTTCTTCTCTTGAAAAGAATTTCCGCAATTTCCAGATGGGAGCAGGAGCCGGACTCGCTCCCTCCAGTTTACATCAAAGGCTATACGCCAGCGGATGCCGGGGCTCGTAAAGCATGATGTCGTCCGCGCCCGGTACGGCCATCATGATCACAAGTCCATACCCGTGGTCCTGAACTTCGCCGTGGAACTCCGCTCCCTTGCCTTTCAGTTCAGCAACCGTCTGTGAGATGTCGTCGCACATCAGGGAGATCTGATGGTGCCGCGGCGAGTCGTACGTCTTGCCTTCGTGGACGATGTGGGTCGGGTGCACACCCATCTCACTCCGCCCGGACTTGAAGATCAGCCAACCATCGCCTCCGCCCCCTGCATCCTCGACGTAGGGCCAGCCGAGGACATCGCGAAGGAATGCGCGTGTTGCTGGGGCATCGTCGGAATAAATCAGGGTGTGGATGCTGGTGATCATCAGACTGAACTCCTGAAATAGCCTGAAGGCTGCATAGTTTCGGTCCTTTGCCGATCAAGAAGCCATTCAGCGCACTTCAAATCGAAATCGGGACACTACCTCCCCGAAGGCAGAAAAGGCTGCGGCTTCGTCGGCGCAGTAGCCGGCTGCGACGTGTTGGTGGATGCAGGCTGCGCAGGCCCAGGCTGTGCAGGCGCCGCCGAACTCGGCGAAGTCGTAGCAGGTGTTGTTCCCGCGTTCGCTGTCGACGAACCACCCTGTCCCGCCGGAGTCGCCGGCTGTGTCCCACTCGGCTGCGACGCACCAGCCTGAGCGCTAGCCGGCTGTCCGCCGTTCTCGTCGTCCGTCCTCGGCTTGGGAAACTGCACCGGCCGCATGATCTGCGTATGATCGTTGTCCGTCGGCAGCGTTTCTCCCGGTTTACGCAAGCTTGGCGGAGCGGCCGCGGACTGCCTGTCCGGATCGCGCTGCGTGTCGCCTTCCGCCACTGTGCGGGTGTTGCCCGCATCGAGCGCTGTCCCGTCCGTGCGCATCAGCCCGGCCACTTCGTCCTGGGTGAAGATCTCCGGCTTCTGCCCCATCTTCGCCACTTCCACGCGAATCACGCGATTGCCGTTGATCCTCACAAAATCCACTTCATTGGGCGGTTTGCCGTAAATCCACTCCTCAAACGGCATCTGCCCTTCCATCTCGCGCGACTTGCCGTCCGGCTGTCCCTTGGCAAACAACACCATGTCCGTGCTCATTCCCACCATCACATGATGGTCCAGTATGGCGTTTTTCAGCTTCGCCGGAAGCGTGTCGGTGAATGCCTGAATCGGCGTCTTCATGTCAAACGAAATAAGCGGCGCCAGCAGCGCCTTGACTTCGGCGCCGGTCAGCTCGGGCACATGGCTATCAAATGCCAGCGTCAGCCGCGAGCCCACAGGCTCATGCTCATCCTGACCCTGAATCACCGGCGCCGTCATATCCGGCCCGCCCACTCCCACCTGCACGTGCCGCAGGAAGCGATGCTTCGGGTCCGGCCCGCCGTTCAGGTCGAACACAATCCGCGAATGTTCGATCTTGATATCCGTCAGCACCACCCGGTCCCCCGGCTTGGCTGACATGCCGGCGCTCGTCACCATGTTCAGATAAGCTTCCCCCGCCGGCTCCAGCTTGCCGTTCGCCACCAGCGTCAATCCCTTGTGCCCGCGCGGAAATGGTCGCATGGCAAACCCCTGCTCCGACTGCAAAAGCCGTATGAGTTCGAGGCGCGTCTTGGGGTCCAGTTCAGATTTGGTGAGCGCAACTTTGGTGGGAGTAATCTGCTGGTAGCGCCGATCGACGTTTACCTGCGCCCCGGTCTGTTCGTTCTTCACCGCGCCGGTCTTGGAATCAATCGTGATCTGCGCCGACGCTGAAGCAGCCGCAAACAGCCCCGCAAAACCACACGCGACTGCGACCAAAATAACGTGGTTCCTGGCCTTGACGACGACGGCTACCTCGGGGATCGGCCGTACCTGCCGGATTACGACGAGACGTTTCATGGGGACCTCCCATGTCAGCTTCCGGATTTAAGCAAAAGATAGACCCGTTCAGGTTGAAAAGGCAAATACGCGCCTGAACCATATCGAAGAACAGTTGTAGGAATAGACGCCGCGGATTGCCGGAAGGTAGCCTGGCAAGTTTGGCCAAACTAATTGGCCGGCGGATCTTCTCCAGGCGCCCTCGGTGGCGGCGGCATCACCGGCAAAATCTGCACCAGTCCCGGACCAGCCGGTTCCGCCGTTCCCATCGCAGCCTCGTGCTGCCGTCTCGCAGCCGCATCCAGGTCCACCGGAATGCCCCCCGGCACAATCACCGGCGCGTTGTAACGGTAGTCCAAATCCCGCGTCGCCCGGTAGAGAAACGGAAACGCCGCCAGCAGCACAATGAATGCAATCCAGGTGCCGTCCAGCCCGTACCCGCCCCCAGTAATCCAGAACGGCCCCATCGGGTCCCCCTGCACCACCGGCGAGTGGCTGCTGACTCCGCTCACCGCCAGCCCGAACAACAGCGCCCGGCTAGCCTTCCAGCCAAAGTTGATGCCCCAGCTCACCCACAGCGCCCGCGTCCGCAGGTAAGCCGTCGAAAGCAACAGGCTCAGCACCAATGAAACCGCAAAGCTGGCATGGCTAGACCCGGTAGTCTGCGCCTGCACCAATGCATAGAACAGCGCGAATCCCACCGCCGCACCCACCGGCCCCAATGCGTGCATGAACCTCTGAAATCCGTATCCGCGAAACGCCACTTCCTCCGCCAACGCGGCCAGCGCAAAAAATGCCGCATCCCCCACCAGCCAGCCCCATGCCTGCCCATGCAGATTCAGCACAATCGCAATGCCACCCACCAGCAGCAACGGCAACACGCATGCAATCGCAATGGCCCAGCCGATCGCAATCCCGATCCCCGCCTCGCCCGTCCACCCGTACCGCAGCGGCAATCCCTGTGCGCCAACCGGGTCCGTCTGCCGGTCCACCCAGAACCCCATGCCTGAATAGCCGGCAATAAGGAGAAAGACCAGCAGCGCCTGGTCAACCAGCGGTCCCCACTGTTCCCCCGCCAGCACCTGCGCCCCGCGGTGCGCCAGGGACCGCGCCAGAAAGAAATACAGCGCCGCCGCAACAAACAGTACGTAAGCGCGAAACCGCCCGCCCCGCGTTTCGGAAATCGTCATGCGCGTGCCCCGGCCGCCAATGCGCGGAGGCTCCAATTCGCGCCAGCGCTCAACCCGCCCAATCGTTTCGCCAGCCCATGAGCCACCAAGCTAACCTTCCGTATAAAACTGGGCAATGTTGCGGAACTTATTCTGCCGCGCCGCCACCAGCACATCCACCGGCAGCGCCTTCAACTCGGCCAGGTGCCGCCTGAGCGCGGTGCCCACCAAACCCGATCCCGTCTCGTGGTCCAGGTGCGCACCCCCCGGCGGCTCCGCAATGATCTCGTCCACGCAGCCCAGCGCCGCAACCTCGTCCGCCGAGATGCGCATCGCGTCAGCGGCCAGCTTCTTGTTCGCCGCATCCCGCCACATGATCGATCCGCATGTCTCCGGTGAAGCCACAAAGTAAACCGCGTTCTCCAATATCAGCACGCGATCAGCCACAGCCAGCGCCAATGCCCCGCCCGAGCCGCCCTCGCCGCTGATGATTGAAATCGTAGGCACCCGCAGCCGCGACATCTCCAATATGTTTCGCGCAATCGCCTCAGCCTGTCCGCGCTCTTCCGCTCCCAGCCCCGGGTACGCGCCCACCAGGTCAATGAAGCTGATCACCGGCCGCGAAAACTTCTCGGCAATCTTCATGCACCGCAGCGCCTTGCGATATCCCTCCGGGTGCGGCATGCCGAAGTTGCGGCGCACCTTCTCTTTCGTCGTGCCGCCCTTGCGGTTCCCTATCACCATCACTTCGTCGCCGCCCAGCCGCGCCATGCCGCACGCCACTGCCTCGTCGTCGCCATAGGCGCGATCCCCGTGAATCTCGCCGAAATCTGTGAAGATCCGCTCGATAAATTCCATGGGGTTAGGCCGTTGGGGATGACGCGCCCGCTCGATTCTTATCCACGCCGGCGATACCGCAGGCGCCTGATTTGAATTCCCTGATTCCTGTTCGCTCATCTATACCCGATTCACCCACACCTGCTACCGCTCCGAGCCAGCCGACCGCCGACCCATCTGTGATTCTACGGGTCCAGCCCCCTTGGGACAAATCCCAATCGATTCAAGCCCGCCACCCCGAAAGTAGCGCGGGTCTCCCAACCCGCTGTACCGCGGACGTCTACGTCCGCATTCGGGGCCTGTCCCCTCACCGAAGCCTCATATCAGGGTATGACTTCACCGCTCGGTGAAAAACTCTAATTCGACCTCCGTGTGCGAAAGGGCACGACTTCAGTCGTGCCGAAAGCGCCACAAAAAAGCCCGGGCTTCAGCCCCCGCGGGATGTTCTCGACTTGCCAAAGAAACCAACCCTATCCGCATTCCGTCCACGTCCGCATTCCCGGCCCGCTCCCTCTCGAAACCCAAACCCGCCCGCCATCCACAGCACTGCGTGGCTCCGCCTTCAAGCCGGCCGGTCCGAGTGAACTGGAACTCCGCTGATAAGACCCTGAAAGTCTGTGAGGCGCTTGCCGAGAATCACCACGCCCTTGGAAGTGATTTCATATTCGCGAATGTCCTTGGCGTGATTTCCGCCCCGCATCTTGATCACCACCATGATCTTGCGAAGCTGGCCATCGATGGATACGTACCGCAGCCGGATGATGTCATCGGTAAGAAAAGAAATTGAGTAAGTGCTGAAGGGGAATTCGGTAAAAGACTCGTCCACCTCCACCGTGCTGAGAATCGTCACGCCGATTCCCGTCAAAGCGAAGATCATCCGGTAGAGCGACTCGCGAAAGTCGGCGCGGAATCCTGGCGACAGAGCCATCTCAAAGCCTGCCAGGGAATCGATCACCAGGCGCTTGGCGCCTATCTTCTGCACAGCATCCAGAATCGACTGCATGGTTTCATCCACCGAGAGGTCGAGCGGACGGAGATAGAGGATTGTGAGTTTCCCATCCTTCTGCGGTGTTTCCAGGTCCAGGCCTAAACTGGTAGCCCGCTCCGCGTACGCTTCCGGGCGCTCTTCAAACACCGCCACGATCCCCGGCTCTCCATGCTGTATGCCTTCCGCAATGAATTGGGTCGCCAGAACCGATTTCCCGGTGCCCGAAGAACCCGCCACCAGCACGCTATCGCCCTCGCGCACGCCTCCATCCAGCATCTTGTCCAGCTCAGGAATACCGAAGCAAAGGCGCCGGTCGCTGGGCGGGTTTCTCTTGCGTGCGGTCAATCCAAACGTGCGTGAGAAGGCTTGCACTCCGGCTTCCGTTATGCGGAATGTGTGCAACCCCGGCACGGAATCCTGGCCACGTAGTTTAATGATCTGCAACTTCCGCACAATTGAATTTCGCTCCGCCGTCTGGCGCAGCCAAAACAGTCCATCGGCGACAGTAAAGATGGGATTATCGCGTAACTCCTCCTCCGCATATTCACCGATCAGGAAGGTCGTAGCCTGCCAACTGGCCAGAAACAGCGCCAACCGCTGAATGAAGGACTGCAGGTCCATATCGCTTTGCGGCTTCCTCACCATGGTGCGGAAAGAGTCCACAACCACCACGGCGGGATTAGACTTTTCAACCTCCTTGGTGATTTCCTCCAGGACCGCTCCAAGGTCCTTCTCCAGGACAACCTGGCTCAAGTTGATAAAGCGAATCGAGTCCCGTAGCTTGGCCGGGTCAAAGAACGTGTACTGTTGCTGGTATCGGAGCATTTTGATCGCGGATTCGCCGAGGACCGTGAAGTAGAGCGCAGGGCGTTCCGGGCTCGCATTCGCAAATACGAACTGGTGCGCCAGCGTTGTCTTCCCGCTTCCGGGGGCTCCCGCGATGATGTTGAACGAAAATTCGGGGAGACCGCCGCCGACAATTTCGTCGAGGCCCGGAACTCCAGTGGGTAGTTTGTTGATCTTCACTTTGTCTTGGGTGCTCAAGCTTTTCTCCCATTCTCAGAACTGCAATCGTCGAGTGCTGCACCTGGCCACGTAACCCGCAGCAGGTTTAACGTCAAGGCTTCGCCCAGGAAGAGAAGAAGCAGGCCAAGCAGGCGGGCAATGAGAATCGCCCCTCCCTCACCGGCCTGAGACTCGCCCACCCGATCCTTGTCAATGTCAATTTGCGTTTGAATACTGCCCAGGCCCTGTAAACATCCATCCTCTGTAAGCTGCACAGCCCATAGGCTGGGTGCTTCCGACTTGGCTTGCGTCAAGGCACGGAAGGCGAGCGACTGAAAACTTGCCACTCCCGCAAACTCGATAAGGCCCTGGCGCAACTTCTCATAAACGCGAAGGGTCACGGCCTCCGCAGACTCTGAGGGGTTAGCCGCAACGGCCTCATGAGCCAGAAGACAGTAAGCCAACTCTCGCATTTTTGGGGGAGTCGTCATGTTCAACCGTGCTTTGTCCCAGCGCTTTGTCCCAGCTAGCAGAATTCAAAAACCCTTGCATACTTCGTTGCGGCCGCTGCTACAGTTGTAAATCGGAATTTCCGGAAGGAGCAGGGGGTTTTAACCCCCTGAAAAAGGTGAATTTGCGAGGCCTTCAGGCACGGGCCTTTACTCTTTTTCCGAGAATTCAGCCAATCACAACTAAAGTACTTGCACTGCAATTCCGTCTCTTGCTTGAAAAGCCTCCACCGTTGAGAGCCGCTCCGGATAAAACGTTGGCGCAACTCAATTCATGTAGCGATTCGCTTCCAGGTCGGGTGGGTCTTCCTGCGAGCCGCCGGCCTTGCTTCGGATGAGTGTGAAAACGTCCAAAACAGTGGCAATGCTGCGTATGTTCCCCGCAACACTCACCAGTCCATCCTCCATGCCGGGATGGCTGTCCGCCAGGGTTTGAATATGGTCGCTCACAGTTCTCAGCCGGTCAATTTCCACCAGCAGGTCCTCAAAAGCCGCAGCGGTCGCCGGCCCATCGCTCATCGAGTTCGTCGTATCCGCCGTGGTCCTGGCCGGCTCTGTCCTCATGTCGGACTGAAGGCGTAAATCTTCAATCAAACGTAGCGTTGTCCCTTCACCAAGGAACGTGAGAAATAACCCCAACAGTTGCGCAATCAGAATGACGCCGGCCTCGCCATCCTCATCCGCCTCCGTCTGGGATTCAACTTCGCCAAGACCGAGCAAACCGCCATTCGCCGTCAACTGTACGGCGCTGAGCCGCGGAGACTCCGACTTGGCCAGAGCTAATGCGCGAGAAGCGAGCGCCTGAAAACCGTCCGCGCCCACCGGTGCGCCGAGTTGCCGGCGCAACTTCTCATACACCCGCACAGTCGCAGGTTCGGTTTGGAGCGTGGACGTGGCTGCATCGGCTTCGGAAGCAACCAGGCTGCGGGCCAATTCACGCGTCTTTTGTGGAGGGACCATCGGTTCTGTTCTTTCCTTACACTCTACGCCTTCGTCCTGAGTATGAACCGCCCATCCCAATCACGCATTTCATGCGGCTGTCGTCCTAGCTCGATTCCCTGCGCGTCTCATCAGGCGCCATCTTGGAGTCACAGAAACCAAGATACTTGGTATACCTGCGAACAAGTTGTACGGAATTGATCAAAACGCCTCCGTGGGCGTATAACTGCAGCGCCAGCCCGACAGCAGCGCCGGTCTCCCGACCGGCTGTATCGCGGACGTCCACGTCCGCATTCGGGGCCTGTCACCTCTCCGAAGCCTTGTGTCAGTCCCACGCCTCTTCTCCCGGAGGGAGAAGCAACAATAGCCCAGTCCCCCGCTCTTTCTCCCGTAGGGAGACGCGATAATAGCCCAGGACCCGGGGTCCCCGGCACGCGGTCTTTGCGTGTTGGGGTGGAGGATAAGCGCAGCGCAGTCCTGGGTTAGGTTCCAACAAAAGCCCCCGTCCCGTAGGGCCGGTGCGAAATCCCTTGGCGGGTGGCCTCGGTCTCGACGCCCTAAAACAACACTGAGGGTGCCCCCGAGCCTGCCCTGAGCCTGTCGAAGGGTCCCTCGCACTTGGGGACCGGGGATACCACCGTGCACAACTTGCCGGGAATCGGAGCGCTGAAAGCTGAATTCTGAAAAGTCAAGCCCAGGAACTTCCATATTTCCCACAAGTGTCTCATTCCATTGCAAATAGAGTTCTGTCCGTTTTGCGTATTCTATCCCCGTCTTGGCGCAAAATGGAATGGAGTCGCAAATGGGCCAAAAAGCAGCTCCACAAACCAGCCTCCCCTTACGCACCTGAATTTCGCAATCCGGAGGCTGGCGGGGAAAAAATGATTGTTTCATCTTCTTCAAACCTTCGCGTTAAACAGCCCTAAGCAACACTGCTTAAACGAGATAAGGGGCTCCGTTTTCGTTCGCTTTTTCTTCCCCCATAAAGCGCGCGTCCCATAGCGACAGGATGAAAATCACCATCCATGATCCTTCGGCTCACAACCAGCCATGAAAGTAGCGCTGGTCTCCGGACCGGGGTCCCCGCGGACAGGTCCTAGTCCGTGGGGTGGGAGACCGGCTGTACGGCGGACGTCCACGTCCGCCATCGCATATTCCGACAATGTCCGCGTAAGTCCTTTGTTTTCTAATCTCTGCAAATAACTCCTTTGTTATGTCATATTTGCAGCGACAGCCACCAAGTAAACCCATGAAACTAAACCACTTATTTTCAGGATGGGGGAGGGGGGGGTAGCACCGGTACGGGCATAAACCGGGGACATGCCTGACAGATTGAACCAGCAGTTGAGAGCCAGCACCCTGGCAGCCAAAGCTGGCAGCTAGAAGCTAGCAGCTAGAGGCTGCCTTTCCATCCCACCCGGCTCCCGGCCCGCACAAGGTTCGCGTAAGTCCTTTATTTTCTAATATCTGTTAATAACTCCTTTGTTATGTCATATTTGCAGCGACAGCCACCAAGTAAACTCATGAAACTAAACCACTTATTTTCAGGATGGGGGAGGGGGGGTAGCACCGGTACAGGCATAAACCGGGCACATCCCTGGCAGATTGAACCGGCAGTTGAGAGCCAACACCAAGGCAGCCAAAGCTCGTAGCTAGAAGCTAGCAGCTAGAGGCTGCCCCTTCCCCTTACACTGTGAAGGCAGACGGACGCCGACCCCATGCCACCAACCATCCAGTTCCGCAACCTCTCCTTCGCAACCGCGCAGGGCCGGTTGCTGCTCAGCGGCATCTCGCTTGAAGTCGAAGCCGGAACCACCACCGCCATTCTCGGCCGCAGCGGCTCGGGCAAGACCACCCTGCTCCGCACCGTCAACCGCATGGTCCAGCAAACCAGTGGCGAAGTACTCGTCAACGGAAAGGATGTTCGCTCCGCCAATCTGATCCAGCTCCGTCGCGGCATGGGCTACGTCATCCAGGAAACCGGCCTCTTCCCCCACTTCACCGTCGAGCGCAACGTAGGCCTGGTCCTCGAAGCCGAAGGCCGCAAGCGTGCCGACCGAACCCGCCGCAGCCACGAAATGCTGCGCACCGTCGGACTCGACCCGGACCCCTACGCGGCCCGCTTTCCCCATCAGCTCTCCGGCGGCCAGCGCCAGCGCGTCGGCTTCGCCCGCGCTCTCGCCGCCGAGCCCGGCATCCTCCTCATGGACGAGCCCTTCGGCGCTCTCGACCCCCTGACCCGCGCCGAGATGCAGGACATGCTCCGCGATCTCCTCGCCAAGCTGAAAAAAACCGTCCTTCTAATCACCCATGATCTGGACGAAGCTCTTTACCTCGCTCAACGCATAGTTCTACTCGAAGATGGCAAGCTCGTTGCCAACCTGAAGTCAGCGGACTTCCTCCAATCCAGCGAACCCCAAGTCGTCGCCTACATTCGCGCCTTCCATCGCGGAGAGCGCAGCGCGGGCGATCAAGGTCTCGCACCTGAGACCGCAAACTCCGCTAACTCCGCGAGCCCCGCTAACACCGCTGATCCTCCGGCTTCGGGAGGCACTCAATGACCGCGAGCTTCCTCTCTCAATACGGCGGCGAGATCGCCACTCTCACCCTCGAGCATCTCTGGCTCACCGGCGCCGCCATGCTCTTCGCCGCGGCCCTCGCCATTCCCGCCGGAATCTGGCTCACGCGCGCTCCACGCTGGGCCAAGCCCGTCCTCGCCGTCGCCAACATCCTCCAGACCATTCCCTCGCTGGCCATGTTCGGCTTCCTTCTCCCGCTTCCCTGGCTCGGCGACCGCGCCGCCCGCATCGCCATCGCCGCTCTCACCGCCTACGCGCTTCTGCCCATCCTGCGCAACACCTACGCGGGAATCCGCAGCATCGATCCCGCAGTCACCGAAGTAGCGCGCGCGCTCGGCCTCACCGATTGGCAGCTCCTCACCAAGGTTCAGCTCCCACTCTCCGCATCCTTCATCCTCGCCGGCCTCAGAACCGCCACTGTCACCTGCGTTGGCATCGCCACCATCGCGGCAGCCGTCGGCGCAGGCGGATTGGGAGAGCTCATCTTCCGTGGAGTAGCCTCCGTCGACAACCGCCTCGTCCTCGCCGGCGCAATCCCCGCCGCGCTCCTGGCCCTCGCCGCCGACGCCTGCCTGGGAATGCTGGAGCGAGGCTTCCGCACTTCAGCCCATCTGGATCGCGTATGATGATCCGTAGCGGCCTCATTGCCTCCGCGACGGCAGCCAGCCTGCTGCTAACCTCCTGCTCGCCCCCGCACCCCGGCCACCCCGTAATCGGCGCAAAAAACTTCACCGAACAAGTAGTCCTCGGCGAACTTCTCGCGCAGGAAATCGAAGCCAAATCCAATCTCAAAGTTGAACGCCGCTTTTATCTCGCCGGAAGTTACATCTGCCACCAGGCGCTCGTCTCCGGCCGCATCGACGCATATGTTGAATACACAGGCACAGCTCTGACCGCCATTCTGAAGCAGCCCGTAAGCCGCGATCCTCAGCAGGTTCTTGACACCGTTCGCAGCCTCTACGCATCGCGCTACAACGTCACCGTCGCGCAGCCGCTGGGCTTTGAGAACACCTTCGCCATGGTCATTCGCGGTGACGACGCGCGCCGCTTGCATCTGACCACGCTGTCCCAAGCCGCGCAATACACGCCCGATTGGCGCCTCGGCGTTGGCTATGAGTTCGAGCAGCGCCCCGACGGTCTTCCCGGCCTCACCGCAGCTTACGGCCTGACGTTCGCCGGCCAACCTCGCACCATGGACCTTGGCCTTCTATATCGCGCGCTCAACGCCCATCAGGTCGACATGATTGCCGCCAACTCCACCGACGGCCCCATTCAAGCTTTCGGACTGGCAGCCCTCGAAGACGACAAACACTACTTCCCGCCCTACCAGGCTGTGCCCCTGGTGCGCGATGAAGCGCTCCATCGCTGGCCCCTGATCAGAGCAGCTCTCAACGCACTTGCTGGCAAAATCACCGCGGACGACATGCGCGCCATGAACGAAGCCATCGACGGCCAGCATCGCGATCCCGCCGAAGTAGTCCGCGAATTCCGCACGCGTAAGGGACTCTAAACTTCGATCTTCGAGAACCGGTAAGCTCCAAACACGAGCAGAATCGCTCCGACCACCACCAGCACCGTCAGGTCGGTGAAGCTGCCAAAGTTCGTCTTTCCCAGCAGAACCGACCGCATCCCATCGATGCCATACGAGAGCGGATCAAGCGCAGTAACAAATGTCAGAATCTTGCCTTGATTGTTGAGTGGAAACATCGCGCCGGAAAGAAAATAAATGGGCATCACTAGAAAATTCATGATCAGCTGAAATCCCTGCATGTCCTGCAAGCTCGAGCCAATCGCCACGCCAAGCGCCGCAAACAACAGCGCAATCAGCACCATGAATCCAAGTGCCATCGGCACAGCAATCCAATGCGCCGGCCGAAACCCTACGATCAGGCAAACCACCATCACCAGCGTGCCTTGAATCACTGCCACCGTCGAACCGCCCAGCGTCCGTCCAATCATGATCTGGATCCGCGGCACCGGCGCCACCAGCGTCTCTTTCAGAAAGCCGAACTGCCGATCCCAAAGCAGCCCGAGTCCTGAAAAGATCGACGAAAATAACACCGACATTCCGATTACGCCGGGAGCAATAAACTGGAAATAGCTGCCATAGCCCGCGCGCTGAAAGACATTCCCCAGCCCAAAGCCCAGCACCAGCAGATACAGCATCGGCTGGCCCAGCGACGCCACAATCTGAGCCCGAGACCGCGTGTAGCGCTTCAACTCTCTCAGCCACAAAATGTAAATCGCGCTCATCGCTTGCCTCCGCTGCTCCACATCTTTGCAAATTGCCGCATCGCGTCCGCCGAGTTGGCGCTCTCATCGCGAATCGTCGACCCGGTCAGTTTGAGGAACGCCTCTTCGAGACTTTCCGTGCCGGTCTGCTCCTTGATGGCCTTGGGCGTGTCCACCACCACCAGCTTTCCGTGATCAATCACGCCGATCCGGTGCGCCACGCGGTCCGCTTCGTCCATGTAATGCGTCGTCAGAAAGACCGTGACGTTCTCCGCTTCGTTCACCTTCTTCACGTGCGTCCAAAGCTGGTTGCGGCTCTGCGGATCGAGCCCCAGCGTCGGCTCGTCCAGAAACAATATCCGCGGCGTATGCAGAAACCCGCGAGCAATCTCCAGCCGCCGTTTCATGCCGCCTGAAAACTTCTTCACCTGCTCCTTACGCCGTTCCCACAGTTCAAAGAGCTTCAGCAACTCCTCTGACCGCTGATGGCGAACCTTGTGCGGCACATGATACAAAACGCCGTGAATCTCCATGTTTTCCCAAGCCGTGAGTTCGCCGTCCAGGCTGGGATCCTGAAACACAATCCCGAACCGTTTGCGCGCCTCGTTCTGCTGTTTCAGCGGGTCAAGGCCATCCAGTTCAATCGTGCCTTCGGTGGGCCTCAGCAGCGTGGTCAGCATCTTGATGGTTGTCGTCTTCCCCGCCCCGTTGGGGCCGAGAAACGCAAAAATCTCTCCCGCCTCCACGTCGAACGAGACATCGTTCACGGCTGTAAAGGTGCCGAAAACTTTCTTAAGATTGCGCACCCGGATCATCGACCGACCTCCATCCTTCAAACAGCGCAGGGATTCATCCAGTATGCCATCGCTCTCGGTAAAAATCGAAAGCGCTGTCCGCTGCCAGCATCTGAATTTCAATTGAGACTATTTAATCTTTTCGTTGACCTCTTCCGGTTGGGGAAGCTCCGCCTCTTCCGGATCTGGCTCAGGGACACGCTGGTCAATTTCAGGTTCAAGCGGGACCGCTTCCTGAGATTCAGTGGGCGTCGATTCCGGTTCCTGCTCCACTGCCGTCAGTTCTGATCGAATGGGCTCTGACTCGACCTCGTCCTCTTCAACGGCCGGCCCGAGTAGCCGATCCACGCGATACCCCGCAGCCTCCGCCGCAGCCAGCGCATCTTCCACAGATCGACCCAACTCATCAATCGCCGCGCGATTCGGCACCGGCGTGTTTGCAAGCCGCAGCAGGCGTGGCATCTGAAGCCACCAAAGCAGCTCTTCATACGACTCGCGCAGCAGGTATTCGTGCTCTCCCGCCTGGTGCACGCCGGTCAGCCAGCGGACGTCGGGATCGAGCCACAAAGCTGCCGACAAAGCAGCTTGCTCATCTGGAGATGCCGCATGCAAATCAGTCCCGCTCACAGTCGTCGCAGGCTGAACCTTGCCAACGTTCGCTTCTTCAATGCCTTCGTTCTCGGCTGCCGAAACAGGCATCTCTTCCTTGCCAATGCCCGCCCCGCTCAGCAGAACTACCTTGATGCGCGCCGCAACACGCCAGCCCTCTTCGCCTTCAAAGCCAAGTGCGGCAAACGCCTGTGCAAACGGCTCGCGCAATCGCAGACGGTCAAATATATCCAACGCCACTCGCTCCGGCTTTTCTGCATCGATCGACTCAGCCAGCAACTCCAACGCGCACCACGCCAGCACCGGGCCCCACATCGCCGTCGCCGTGAATTGCGGGCTGGGGCTCGGCAGCACACGCCGCGCGGCCACGGTCCACGGAGTCCGAAACAGCGTCTCGACTACGGGAATCCGCATCGCCCCGCGCAACCGCTCGCGGAACGCAGGCCCAAGCAGAGCGGGACTTGTCGGAGCAATCGTAGCCGTCCCGTCCTTTGCGGCAACCGCGCGAGAAACATACGCCTTTTGCGCCTCCCGCAAAAATATCTCGCAACGCCTCCACGCCAAATCGAAGAACTCGCGACGTTCGAGCTCGATCTTCTTGTCCTTCGCTATCGGCCCGCTCGAAAGAGTGCGCGGATGTTCGGCCAAATCGGCAAAGAGCCTCACCACCGCGGAATCGAGTTGCAGACGCAGCGCCTCATGCACCGGGCGCAATTCCAGGTTCACAAGCGCATCGTCAAGATTCGCAACCCCGCGCCCATTCAGTTGTGCGCAAAGTTTGTCCCAGGGCTGTTCCGCCGTCACCCGCAGTTCACGCCAATGCAAAAACACATGACACTGGTAAGCGTGCAGATCGAGCGTAAGTCCGCGTTCATTGAGATCGTCTGCGCGCCGCAAATACTCAAGCCCAGTCAGCGAATCGCGGAATGCAAGAATCGCTGCTCCATCGCCGCTCAGTCCAAGCCCCTCTCGCAACCGCTGCTGGCGCAGTTGCCCCGCTCCTTTGTCCGCATACGCCGCCGACGAATTAATTGTCCCGTGCGTGGCGCCGTAGCGATTATTGAAAACCACTAGCGCGCGATCGCCGCCGTTTCGGTTGGAGTAGGCAAAGATGTTTTCGTCCACCGAGCCGTTAGCCTGAAAAAAGTCGTACAACAGAAAGTTGCTGCTCTCCGCAAAGAGCGAGCGGCGCTTGAGCAGCGGCGCAATCTCGCGTTCATGCCTTTCCACCAGCCAGTGGTCCGGCCGCTCGTCGTAGCGCGGCCTCTGATACTCCATCCCGTATTTCTCAGTGAACCCTTCGATCTGTCCGTGGCCAAACATCGGCAGCCCCGGCAGCGTCGCCATCAGCGCCGCCACGCCAAAGCACTTATCGCCCTTGCCAAATTGGTCAATTGCCGTTCTTTCATCGGGGTTGCTCATGAAGTTGACGTAACGCTTCATGATGTCCGGATCAAACTCCAGCGTATTCTTGATCACCGATCGATACTTGGCATTATCCTCGTCACGCAGCATCACCATGAAGGCCGAGTTATACACGCGATGCATTCCCAGCGTACGCACAAAATAGCCTTCCATCAGCCAGAAGGCCTCCGCCAGCAGCAGCGTGCCCGGAACCTCCGCGGCAACGCGATCGACTACTTCGCGCCAGAACTCATGCGGCATGTGCCGGTCAAACTCTGCCTGGCTCATCCCATATTCCGCGCGCGAAGGAATAGCTCCGCTTGCTCCCGGCCCAGGAAACCACAGCCGATGAAAGTGCCGCTTGGCGAGCGTCATCGCCGCATCAAATCGAATCACGGGAAACAGCCGCGCTACATGCAGGATGGTCTGAATCACCTGCTCGCGCACCGCGGGATTCAGATAATCGAGCTGCGCCGTATCGTTCCAGGGAAAGCTCGTCCCGTCGTTGCCGTGATAAACATAACGCGTCTCGCCTGTGGCCCGATCCACGCGACGAAACACCACTGCGGCATCCGACTGTTCAAAGTAGTGATCCTCAATTTTGATCTCCACGCGGCCATCGTGCGAGAGATCAGGACCATTGAAACTGTATGCCGGATATGGCGAATCCTGCCGTGAGATAAACCACTCCGGATGCTCAATCACCCACGGTGAATCGATTCCCATGTGGTTCGGGACCATGTCGCTGGCCAGTCGCACGCCTTGCCGGTAGCAGCGGTCGCGAAGATTGATATAGGCAGCCTCGCCGCCCAGATCCTCAGCAATCGAGTAATCAAACAGCGAATACGCCGAAGCCACAGCGTCGGAGTTTCCGCAGAGCTGCTTAATCGTCTTTGAAGCGCGGCTGCGCTCCCAGACCCCAATCAGCCACAGCGAATTCAGTCCGCGGTGCGCAAGCGTTGCGAGTTCCTCATCTGGAATCTCATCCAGCCGGGCAATTCTCCGCCCATATTGTTTGCTCAATTGCGCCAGCCACACGTATGTGCTCTTGGCAATCAGCACCGTGTTGGGCATCCATGCGGTATCCGGTGAAAACTTTTCGTACTCATGCGCTGGATCGCTAATCTGAAACACCGGCACTTCAGCCGTGCTCACAACTGACGGCCACTGCTGCGTTCCCGTCTCGCGCCTGCGCTCAGCCGCGGCCTGCGCAGCCGCACGTGCCTGTGCCGCCGGCGGATTGAACTGCATCCAGATGGCCAGTTCTTCCTCATGCAGAATCTCGCCGGCAATCTCCAGCAACCGCTCCACGCTCTCGCCCAGCAGCGGCTTCCACAACCGCCGGATCAGCGCCAACTGCTCACTCAATGACCCTGGAGAACCAACGGCCGGCGCCCGCAGCAGGTCCAGCAGATTTACCGCGGTCGCGCCTTCAATCGGAATCAGCGGCCGGGTCGCAAAATACTCGGGCAACTGCTGCGTTACCTGCTTATAAACCGTCTTTTCCGCCAGCGTTTTGTCTTCAAACAGCTCATCAAACGGCCGGAAAGCCTCATTCCGATTTGCCGTCCACAGCAGCAGCAGTTCTTCCAGCGCGGCCGCCCGATGCGCCGTGCCGCCGGTCGATCCTGCCAGCCATTGCTGCGGCGTTTCCTGTCCCCGGATTACGCTCGTCCCCGGAAACTGCTCCACAAATGTCAGCAGCATCCTGTCCAGTGCGTCCGCACCCACCTGGGCTGAAAACCATGTCAGCGCCGATGTCATCACCTCGGGATCGAAATCCTCTCGGTAACGTGCCATCAGCACATGACTGGCTTCGTCGATCAGGCCCATCGCATAAAGCCCGCCCGCGTGAACAGCCAGCTCAGGGTGCTTTTCGACGTCGCGCACCAGGTTCATGCGATGCGCAAACTCCCGGGCCCCCGCCATGTTGGCGAACACGACATTTCCTGTATAGGAAAACAGCGTCTCCGCAAACTGGTACCGTTCCCGTGCATTCCGCGCAATGTGGAATTCCATCATACGAACCCGAGCTCCCAACCTCAGTCAATCCTTGAAAGGGCACGACTTCAGTCGTGCCGTAAACATCCTTAATTCAATGCGGGCTTCAACCCCTGAGGAATGCTCTTAATTCACCCAAAGGAGCTCCGCCTTTTACGGAGACTTTCTCGTCGCACGCCGATTCACCTGATCTCAACGTCACAATCCCAACCAAAAGTAAACTATCACCTGAACCCGCCACACCGCCGGAACCTGCGATTTTAACTCGTCTCTCGCGCAACCGGCTGTGCTCCCAATCCAGCCCCGGCACTTCTGCCCTCTGCTTGCAGACTTCGAGCGATCTGGACTGCCACGGGAATTGAAAGCAACTGCAATAAGGCAATCACCGGTAAAGCATATTTGAGAGCTGCAACAGCGGACCCCAGGTGCACAATGACGAGAAAAAGAACGCATCCAAGGCAACGGCCCAGAAACAGTCCAAATTCATGGTTGAAAAGATAAGCATACGCACTCCGTCCTTCTAGATGCGACACCAGGTCGACCACCTGCCATTCGATCGGATTGTAGGCAAGATCCAGCATCGGCTTTGCCAGCAAAAGGCAAGCCATGAAGATCAGCACGCCTGCCGCGTTAAACAACACCCCGTTCACCACGGCTCCCAGAAAGAACAGCAGCAACGCTGAAAGAAACACAGTATTCCTATGCTGCGGAGAAGCTATCCGCCCTACTACATAAAGGACGCAGGCAGCCATCACGCCTCCCACGGCCTGTGTAACGCCCAGCGTGCCTTCCTGGCCCACGAGCAGCATGATCAGCATGGCCGGCGCCGTCACAATATACCCCTGCGGCAACCCCTTGAGGAACGCAAGTTGAAGCATCTTCCCCCACAGCGGATGAAACCGGAGAAACACGAATCCCGTGTCGTCCGTGTTGCGAAAGGTGCCACGTTCCAGCATCGCGGCAGCCAATGCCGTTAAGCAGCACGAAAATACGGCAATGATCCTGTAAGCGCGGTTGGGAATCCCGCCTAACCAGCCATAAAGTGTAGTTCCACTGATAATCCAGCCGACCATCGCCGGAACCGCGACGGCTGTGATCGTGGACGCGAACAGTTCGACGCCGTAATAGTAGTTTCGGTTCGTGTCATCGGTTGCCGTCAATGCCAGAAATCCGCGATTCGCCCAGAAAAGGCCTGTACTCAGCCCCATCGCGAAACCGGAAACCACGACCCCAACGGGTGTGAGAATGGTGAGCCGCATCAGGAAAAGGATCGCCATTCCCGACAAGAGCATTCCCGCGGCATAAAGATGCTTGGCTCCCACCCGGCCCAGCAGCTTTCCATTCAAATAGAAAGCGAGCGGCGTTGCGGCGTAAAGCGCTAGGAAGTAGCTCACTACCTGATCGACGGCGTGAGAGTTCCGCATCACGTACGCTGCTACAAAGATCTCGATGACCGGCAAAACCAGCGCATAGACTATGTTCGACACCAGCAGTACCCGCATAGAGCGCGGGCATCGGCGGAATACATCAAGCTCCATGCGCAGCCGATTCATGCCTTCGCTCCCAGGTCCCAGCTCTGGCCGGTGCGGTAAATTCCGGATCCCTCAGCAAAGTCAAAAATCATCAGCATTCTGCCTTGCTGGAGAATCAAACCTTGGTTCCAACTTCTTCGAATCATACAGAGCAGCTGCGACGGCTGCAGCTCGTTCTAGGAATCAGCCCGTCGCATCGAATGAACGCATCGAACCGCCGGAACATAAGCCTGCAGATCCGCTGTCAATGGAGCGCAGCCGGGTTATAGTTCCGGCTCCCACGCTGCCTACATCATTGTCGGCTCGGGTTCCCGCGCACCTCCCGCTCAAACACCCCGGCATTGCAACTGCACACCTTGGCCGGTAAACTGGTTGAGGCCGGTGCGCATTCGTTGCCGGCCGGGAAAACCCCGTCCGACAGCCAATGCCATCAAGCTGTCGTCGGGAGCACTCCCGGAAAGTTTGTCAACAACGCGGAGAGGTGGCAGAGCCCGGTTGAATGCACCTGACTCGAAATCAGACATAGTCGCAAGGCTATCGGGGGTTCGAATCCCTCCCTCTCCGCCATATAAACCAAATAGAATCAATCAAATAAGTATATGAAACTGGCCAGAATACCGCCTGGCGCGGTCTCTTCTATTTGTGGAAAAGTGGCACCCTGAGGCACCATATCGCACCAAATACCAAACCAAACGGACACCAGAACGGACACTCTGCCACCCCCATCCGTACTAGTAACTTATTGAAGAGCGTATTCTGTTGAATATGGAATTCACCGTGAAGCAATTGCTCAACCAGGTTCTGCCGGACACCGAGTGTTGGGAATTCAGGGGACCTCGAAACGCCGACGGGTACGGCCGAATGTACTCCGGCGACAAGGAGCTGAAGGCCCACCGGGTTTTCTATGAGGCCTGTGAGGGGCCGATCCCGGACGGCATGTATCTACAGCATCACCTTCCGGCTGGCCAGTGTATCGGACACGCCTGCTGCAACCCAGACCATCAGCGGGTCAGCAACTCGCCCAGGGCTGCCCCGCCCGTCCCGGTCACGGCTGCCCCTCCAGTGCAATTCAAGACGTGCCCAAAAGGCCACCCGATGACCCCAGAGAACACCGTGACCGAACAGCGCAATGGCCACCCCAAGGCCCGGTGCCGCACTTGCAGGCAGGAATCGTGGCGGAAGAACTCGGCCAGGAGATCGGCAATGGGACTTCACTCCTGAGTGCAGAACGGTCTACTGACCAGCATAGAGGCGGGCCAATTGTGGGATACTGCGGCGTTTATCATCAGCAACCCCACCGGGCGGTTCAGCCGAAGTCGTATGGGGGCGTACGCTCAAGTCATAGACCTCAGCCCTGATTCGCACCCGGAAATCGCGAACCGCTTGCAGCGGAACGGCTAGGCGTGGCGTGGCCGTTCGCCGTTCCGAGGCTGACCGCCAACCCACAATATATCGGGCCGTAAACGCAAAGATATCCCCACCGGCAGGGGGCTTGCCAAGGCAACCACTCCATAGTGTATACTGGGTAGTCAGAAGGTCTCAATCAGGGACTGGCACCGAGTTCAGAGCGCCGAAATGCCCGACGGACCCCTTCCAGAGCTCTTGCACGAGACGGAGGTGCAACCGTGTGGAATTTCGTAATCCCGCATTTCGAATGCTTCCTG
>JBEKET010000032.1:0-57452 GCA_050013695.1 Occallatibacter sp. | reverse complement strand
CGATGTGCGTCGGTTTTTCTCCCCGCTCCAACGCCCAAAGCACACGGTCCCGCAAATCTTGTGAATAGGATTGCATCTTCGCCGCCCCCTCCGCCGGCGAAGACATTATATCATAATACTGTCTATACTTAAATTAGAAACGCTCTAAAGGCTAGCTGCAAGCCTCTAGCTTCTAGCTCTTAGCTCCGACCTTTCCGCGAGAGTTGTGCAGGTTACACGCCGGTGATGTTGCCGTCGGCATCTACGTCGACGGACAAAGCGCGCGGAGCTTTTGGCAGGCCGGGCATCAGCATCATGTTGCCGGAGACAGCCACCAAAAAGCCTGCGCCGGCAGAGAGCAGCACGTCAGTCACGTTGAGCGTCCAGCCGGTGGGTGCGCCCATGCGTTTGGGATCGTCCGTGAGCGAGTATTGCGTCTTTGCGATACAGACCGGGAGCCGAGCAAAGCCCCATTCAGCGTAGCGCGCAATGCTGGCGAGCGCCTGGCTGCTGAGAGCCACATCCGCCGCACCATAAACCTGTCTCGCAACTTTGCGGATTTTGATTTCAATCGAATCATCAAGCGAATAAGCCGGATGAATGTTGGGTGATGGATTCGCGTCGATGGCCGCGACAACCTTCTCCGCAAGATCGACTGCGCCGAGACCGCCCTTGGTGAATGCTTCGACAAAGGCGGAATCGATTCCCTGCCGCGCACATTCGGCGGCGATGGCGGTCAATTCGTCCTCAGTATCCGCGGGAAAGCGATTGATAGCCACGACCACCGGTACTCCAAAGCTGCGCAGCGTCTGGATGTGGTGCGCGAGATTCGAAAATCCTGATTCGAGGATTCCTTCGCCTTGCGCGCGCAAGCTCTGCACGGTGGTGACGAGGACGGCGACAGCGGGCTCGATGCCCGAGGAATGCATGGCAATGTCGAAGTATTTCTCCGCGCCCAGATCAGCGGCGAAGCCGGCTTCGTTGACAACGTAGTCGGCGAGACGAATTCCTATCTGCTGCGAAAGCACGGAACTGGTTCCGTGCGCAATGTTGGCAAACGGGCCGGTGTGAACCAGCGCGGGTGTGCCCTCAGTGGTCTGGACAAGATTGGGTTGAATGGCTTCGTTGAGCAGGGCCATCATGGCGCCGGTTGCGCCAAGATCGGCCGCGGTTACGGCGCGCCCCGCTCGATTGACGCCGACGACGATTGAGTTGAGACGGCGGCGCAGATCGGCACGGCTGTTGGCCAATCCGAGAATCGCCATGATTTCAGAAGCGGCGGTGATGACGAAGCCGGTTTGTCGATTGGCGCCATCTCTTTTTGAGTCGAGTGAGACGGCAATGTGGCGCAGGGCGCGGTCGTTCATATCGAGCGAGCGCGGCCATGAGATTTGGTTCGGGTCGAGGTCGAGCGGGTTGCCGTGGAAGAGATGGGAGTCGACCATGGCGGCCAGCAGGTTGTGCGCAGCAGTGATGGCATGGAAGTCGCCGTGAAAGTGGAGATTGATTTTCTGACTGGGTTCAACCTGCGAAAGTCCGCCGCCTGCCGCGCCGCCCTTGAGGCCAAAAACCGGACCGAGGGACGGCTCGCGCGAGGTAACGATCGCCCTGCGGCCGATGCGCTCAAGGCCCTGCGCAAGGCCAATTGAAGTGACGGTCTTGCCTTCACCGGAGACGGTGGGCGTGGTGGCCGTGACCAAAATGAATTTGCCGCGGATCGGGAATGCCGGATCGCTGAGCAGGTTGAGCGAGAGCTTGGCGCCGTAGGGGCCGATGGTTTCATAATGCGCAGGCGTGAGCCCGAGCTTGCTTGCGATTTCCTGAATGGGCAGCATGAACAACTCCGTTGAACGCACTGAACTATACACCCGATTGGATGGGTGCAAGCTGTGACGGATGCACGTGCTGTTTGTGGTAGAGAGCGCTGCCTACATGGCCTCGGGGCTCTCGATGCCGAGCCAGCTCAGGACTTCAATCAGCTCGCGCAGTGCCACGGCGGCTGTGGCCAGCAGGAAGGTCTTGCGGGCCGGATCTTCTTCCGTGAGGATGTGGTGCTTGTGGTAGAAGTTGTTAAATTCCTGGGCAAGCTGGAAGGCATGCTTGGCTAAGTACGCGGGCTCGGACGTAGCAATGCACTGCTCCAGCACCAGGGAGCGCCGGCCGGCACGAAGCCAGAGAGACCAGATGTCAGTCGCTGCTTCGCCTTCAAGATACGCATCGATTGGACCTAGCTCCGCGATCTCCGCTAACACCGCTTCGGACGTCACTCCCGCTTTGCGAAAGATGTTGCGCGCGCGAACCACGGCGTATTGAATGTAAGGGCCGGTCTCGCCCTCAAAACTCAGCGCATCTTTGAAATCGAAGGCGATGACGGAGTTGCGCGTGAACTTGAGCATGAAGTAGCGCAGTGCGCCAATCGCGATCTGCTCGGCGATCTTTTGGCGTTCTGTTTCGTCGCGGCCTGTCTGGCGGGCGTCGACCTCGGCACGCGTGGCGGCGATGAGCTTGTCGATCAAATCATCCGCTTTGACGCCGAAGCCTTTGCGGCCGCTGACTTCAATGTAGGGCCGGGCCAGGTCTTCAGCGGAAACATCGTAGCCGAGTTCAACGGCGCATCGCGGGGTGAGCGCGACCATCTCATAACTGAAATGCGTGTAGTGGTCGGCCTGCTCGGTGTGGCCCATGCCGCGCAGCGCCTGGATGACGTTGGCCTGGGGGTCGGACTGGCGCGCGTCAATGACGTTGTAGATAGCCTGTGCGCCGCCGAAATGAGGGTGTGGCTCGTCGCCGTGGACGGCGGAAATCCAGCACTCGTGATTGGGGTAAGTGAAGAACGGCTTGTAGCCGAAGTCCTTACCGAGCAGGCCAAACTTCCACAGGTGATAGGCGATATCTTTGCCGACGTAGGTGATGGTGCCGTTGGAGCGGACAATTACTTTTGCGTCTTCGTTCGTTTCGCCTTCAGTGACATCCGCGCCGGGACGAGTCATAACCCAACAGCCTTTGTTTTTGCCTTCAATCTCGAAGTAGAGCACACCGGTTTGCTTGAGCTGCTCGAACGCCGCGTCCCAGAATTTCAGGTGAAGGATTTCGCTCTCGCGAGGCAGGAAGTCGTACTCGATGTCGAGGCGGAGCATGGTTTCAAGATGGCGGTGGAGAACGGCGGTCGAGATCAGTTCGGCAATCTCGGCGGTCTCATTGCCACCTTGCTCGATTTCGTGGAGCGTGGCGTAGCGAAGCTTTTTGCGGGCCGCATTTTCTTCCGCGGTTCCCTGCTCATACCACTGCGACGTCTTCGCGTAGAGGTCCCAGCAATAGAAATCGATGCGCTGCCCGGTGGACTTGAGCTCATCCAGCAGCGCGCGCACCTGGGCAAGTGATCTGCCTTCGAGATGAAGAAATCCTACGACTACATCGGCAACCTGCACGCCGGTGTTGTCAATGTAGTTTTGGATGTCGACCTTCTGGCCGGCGGCGCGAAGCAGGCGAACAAAGGTGTCGCCGAGGATGGCGTTGCGCAGGTGGCCGATGTGCGCGGCCTTGTTGGGATTGATGCTGGTGTGCTCGACCAGGCTATGGATTCCGGATGCGATTGGCGCGGCTGCGGAGTCAACTGTCAGCCGAATGCTGGCGGCGTGGTCGAGGCGGGCGTTGATGTAGCCGGCGCCGGCGACTTCAAACGAGGTGAAGCCGTCGAGATGGCCAAGTGCGGCGACAATCTCCTGGGCAATAATCTTCGGCGCTTTGCGGAGCTTGCGGGCCAGCTCAAAGGAAATCGGCGTCGACAGCTCACCAAATTGCAGATCGGGCGGAATCTCGAGCGGGATGTTCTCAAGCAAAAGGTCGTACTTATCCTTCAATACCTTGCGGAGATGATCGGCGAGCCGTTTTTGCAGTTCTAAATACACAGTAAAGATGCCTCAAAATGCTTGATTTTCAAGGACTATTTTAACAGGCCTGCACCTCGAGTGAAGTTTGACGCTCCTCGCGCAGACCCCTAAGATGGAAGATACATTGCGTCGAGATTCCGTGTGCGGTGCGGCCGGAATTCGAGCCAGGTCCCGCCCATGTCGAACGAAGATTCCAGCCCAAACCGCTATTACCTGACCACGCCGATCTACTACGTGAATGCGCGGCCGCACCTGGGGCATGCCTATTCGACTATTGTTTGCGATGCGATTGCGCGGCGGAAGCGGGCGCTGGGAATCGATACCTGGTTTCTCACCGGGACAGACGAGCACGGGCAAAAGATTGAGCGCTCGGCGGAGCAGGCCGGGAAGACGCCCGCCGAGTTTGCGGCGTTGATTTCTGCGGAGTTTCGCGGGTTGTGGGACCGGCTGGGTCTGACCTACGACGACTTTATTCGGACCACGGAAGAGCGGCACAAGCGCGGCGTGCAGAAGCTGTTCACAACGTTGATGGACCGTGGATTCATCTACAAGGGCTCGTACACGGGACAGTATTGCGTCTCCGACGAAGCTTACGTGGATGGACCGCCAGGGACGATTTGCCCCGACTGCGGACGGCTGACGGAGACGGTGAGCGAGGAGAATTATTTCTTCAAGCTGTCGGCGTTTGAGCGCAAGCTGCTGGAGTTCTACGAGGCCAACCCCGGGTTCATGACGCCGGAGTCGACGCGGCGCGAAGTGATCAGCTTTGTGCGTGGCGGCCTGAAGGATTTGTCGGTGAGCCGGACTAGCTTTTCGTGGGGCATTCCGGTTCCCGGCGATGAGAAACACGTGATCTACGTGTGGCTGGACGCGCTGGCCAACTACATTACCGCGCTGGGGTATGGGTCCGATGATCTGAAAGACCAGGCGCGGTTTGCGAAGTTCTGGCCGGCGGATATGCACCTGATCGGCAAGGAGATCAGCCGCTTCCATTGCGTCTACTGGCCGGCGTTCCTGATGGCCGCCGGGATCGCAGTCCCGCGATCGGTTAAGGCCAACGGCTGGCTCTTGTTCGACCAGGGCAAGATGTCGAAGTCGCGCGGAAACATTGTGCGCGCCGATACGGTGCAGGCGGTCCTTGGGGCCGACGCGCTGCGCTACTTCCTGCTCCGCGAAATTCCGTTTGGGCAGGACGGCGGATTCTCGTTTGACGGGCTTGTGCGTCGGTATAACGGAGACCTGGCCAATGGCTATGGCAACCTTGTGAGCCGCGTGGTCAACATGGTGCACAAGTATTTTGGCGGGTCGGAACCATTCGCCGGGACTGTCCCAGAAGCTGGGCCGGAGACTGCTGCCGAGACTGCCCTGCGGGAGAGCGCAGTGGCGGCGATTGCGGCATTTGGGCCGGCGTTCGACGAGCTGAACTTCTCTGAGGCGCTAAAAAGCCTGTGGGTTCTGGTGGCTGACACCGACGGCTACCTCACCGCAAACGCGCCGTGGAAGAAGCCGCCGGAGCGCTCGGACGAAGAGCATTTGAAGCACCAGGCGCGGGTGCTGGCAACGGCTGCGGAGGCCATCCGCATCATCACCGCGCTGGTCTATCCCATTCTGCCGGAGTCGGCCGCCAAAGTTTGGCGGCTGCTTGGGCAGGGAGAAATTGCCGACGCGGCAAAGAAATCGTTTCTGACAGAAATCGCATGGGGCGGATTGAAAGCCGGGACTCGTTTTGGTGAGCCGGCGCCGCTATTTCCCCGCGCGGAGAAGGATGCAGTGCAACGTATGCAGAATATTGAAGACGAGAACAATCGCAGCGCTGTCGAATCAGCGAGTGGGCAGGAAAAAGTAGCGCCGTCAGCACCTGAGGCGCCGCAGACGGCGCTTGGCGTCTCCCCTGTGCCTGCGCCGCCGGAACCGACAGTTGCTTCTGCGCCGGCCGCCTCATCCGTGGTTTCAGTGCAAGGGCAATTGGCTGGAACCGTGCCGCATTCAGGCGCTGTTCAGGCGCAAGTTGAGGGCCATCTGACCGAACACACTGCCGCTCCAGTCGATCCGGCAACACCAGTGGAAACTGCGCATGTACACGCGGTTCCAGCGGAGCTTGCCAGCAGCAGGCTCAGCACCACGCCTGCCGCAGCGCCGGCGGGAGCGCCGTTGCAGCCCGCGACCGAAGAGCCACAGCACATCGCGATCGACGACTTCATCAAGGTCGACCTGCGTGTGGCGCAGATCCTCGTTGCGGAGCGAATTCCCAAGGCGGACAAGCTGCTGCGTCTCGAAGTCGACCTGGGCTATGAGAAGCGGCAGATTCTGGCCGGCATTGCACAATACTACGAGCCGGAAAAACTGATCGGACGGAAGATCGTGATTGTGGCAAACCTGGCACCGCGCAAGATGAGGGGCCTGGAATCGAACGGGATGCTGCTGGCTGCCTCACTGCCGGATGGCGCGCCGGTGCTGGCGGGCTTTTTGGAAGATGTTCCGCTTGGAGCGCGGCTAAAATAGGCCCTTTCTGCAATTTTGCGTTGAAATAATGGCTTTGTCGGGGGCCTTTCCCAAGGCGATTCTGTGAGGTTCCGTTGCTGATTGACTCTCACGCCCATCTGGATAACGATCGCTACGCCGAAGACCGTGCGGCGATGCTGGCTCGCGCGTACGATGCGGGCGTCGGTACGGTGCTGGCCATCGGCATTGGCGAGCAGGCAGCGGGGATGGACGGCGCGCTGAAAGTCTGCCGCGAATTCAACGGGCAGCCAAATCTGCCTACCCTTTACGCGAGCGCGGGAGTTTATCCGCACAACACGCATGAGATTGACGTGGCCGTGCTGGCCAAGCTGGACAGCCTGCTTGCCGAGCCGGAAGTGATTGCCTGCGGTGAAATTGGCCTCGACTACTACCACGAAGGCGCGCCGCACGATGTGCAGCGGGCCGGGCTGATCAAGCAACTGGAAATCGCCGCCGCGCGGAAGCGTCCGATCCTAATTCACTGCCGGCCGACGGGCGATGGCGCCGACGGCAATATGGACGCATGGGACGATCTGCTCCTGGTCCTCGAAGAGCATTGGCGGCACACCGGCCTGGGCGGCGTGATGCACTGCTTTGGCGCAGGATGGGAGCAGGCGCGGCAGTCGCTGGATCTTGGATTCCTGATTTCATTTGCGGGAAACCTGACCTATCCCAAAGCACAGCCGTTGCGCGATGTGGCGGCGCGGCTTCCTTTGGACTCCGTTCTGGTGGAGACGGACGCGCCGTGGCTGGCGCCTGCGCCCGATCGCGGCAAGCGGAATGAGCCGGCCTGGGTGGTGCGGACCGCGGCGACACTGGCTGGGCTGCTTGGAGTGGAGGAGCAGGAAGTGGCACACCATACCACGAAAAATTTCCAGCGGCTGTTTCGTCTTGGGGCTGACGTGGGAAACTGATAGTGCTGCGTACGGCAGCCTTTCTAAGCTAAGAGGACAAGAAAGCTATGGCACAAGAGAATTCATTTGATGTTGTCAGCAAGGTGGATGTTCAGGAAGTCCGCAACGCCATTGACCAGGCCCTGAAGGAGATCCGGCAGCGGTTTGACCTGAAGGATTCGCACTCCGATGTGAAGCTGGCGGAGGGCGACAAGGAGATTCAACTGTCCTCGGCCAACGAGTATAAGCTGGAGGCGGTCAAGGAGATTCTCGGCCAAAAACTCGTGAAACGCGGCGTCTCCCTGAAGAATCTAACCTACGAAAAGATGGAGCAGGCGTCAGGCCAGAGCGTGCGGCAGAAGATCAACCTGCAGCAGGGCATTCCGATTGAAAAAGCCAAGGAAATTGTGCGCCTGGTCAAGGACTCGAAAAAGAAGGCCCAGGCCAGCATCCAGGGCGATACTGTCAGAATCTCCAGCAAAGATCGCGACGAGTTGCAAGGGATTATCGCATTGCTACGGGGCAAAGAGCTGGGCGTGGAATTGCAGTTCACGAACTACCGCACGAATTAGCACCTGCGGCACCTGCGGTGCGGCAGACGCTCGCGGGAGGCTCGCAGTGGCTTTGTTCTGCTCCCTCTGTGACATGGGGACAGGCTTCGAAGACGTCGACAAGCCAGCTCGAGCGATTGCACTGTAGGATAAACACAGGAACCGGAGAAACTTGAGCACACTTGCGATAGCGACGGCGAGAGAGGTGTTCGATCTGCTGAGGGATGACCTCGTGGCGATCGAGCAGGAGCTGGGTCGCGACGCCGCTTCGAGCGTAAGCACAATCACGGAGATCGCCGAATATTTGCGCGAGGGCGGCGGCAAGCGCATTCGGCCGTCGCTGCTGCTGCTTTCGTCGCACATTCTCGGCTACCAGGGCCAGGGCGCAATCCGGCTGGGCGCGGTGGTGGAGATGGTGCACACCGCAACGCTGGTTCACGACGACATTATCGACGGTGCCGACACACGGCGCGGACGGCCCTCGGCCAACACCACCTGGGGCAATGAGAAGTGCGTGCTGGCGGGCGACTGGCTTTACATGCAGGCCTTCAAGGTGGCTCTGGAAGAGCGAAGCCTGCGCGTGCTCGACCTGCTGATCGGGCTGACCCAACAGATGGTCGAGGGCGAGCTGCTGCAGATTCAAAAACTGGGCAAGGCGGTGAGTGAGGCCGAGTACTACGACCTGATCTTCAGAAAAACCGCTTGCCTGTTTGCGGTTTCAATGCGGCTGGGAGCGGTGCTGGCGAAGGCCAGTGAGGCCGAGGAGACAGCGCTTGCCACCTATGGGCGGACCGTTGGCCTGGCCTTCCAGATCGTCGACGACGTACTGGATTTGACCGCGACGGAAGAGGTCCTGGGCAAGCCGGTGGCCAGCGATCTGCGCGAGGGTAAGGCGACGCTGGCGGTGATTCACTCCATCGACCACGGCACAGCGGCCGACCGGCAGAGGATTCAGCGCGTGCTGGATGACCGCAGCTTCGAGCGCGTGAGCCGGGAACAGATTCAGCAGATCCTGGAGCGCAATGGGTCGGTCGAGTATGCGATGAGCGTTGCCGACCGCTACGCGGAGCAGTCGCGCCAGGCGCTGGCTCCGCTACCCGACTCCGACTTCAAGCGCGCCCTGCTGTGGGTGCCTGATTTCGTTGTGGCACGAGATAAGTAAAAAGCAGGGACCAGGAAATAGGGAATAGAAAAAACCGAACAGCCGAAAGCTTCGAGCTCATTCATCCGATGAGAAAAACCTCCCAATCACTTTGGACCGCGGTAGACAGCTACTTCGGCGATTTGCTCGTCGCTCGCGATGAAAAGCTGGACGCCGCTCTCGCTGCCAATCAGCAGGCCGGACTGCCGGCAATCGATGTTTCAAAACTGCAGGGCAAGTTTCTTGAGCTGCTGGTGCGCATCTCCGGCGCGCAGCGGATTCTTGAGATCGGAACGCTGGGTGGCTACAGCACTATCTGGCTTGCTCGCGGGCTCCCCGAGGGCGGTCGCATTGTGACGCTGGAGTTTGACCCGCACCATGCCGAGGTTGCGCGCGCGAATCTCCTCAACGCCGGCGTGCTTGATCGCGTAGACCTTCGCGTAGGACGGGCAATCGATACCCTTCCAACACTCGAAAACACCGCCGATTCGCCCTTTGATCTGATCTTTATCGACGCCGATAAGGAAAGCTATCCGGAATATCTGGATTGGTCGCTGCGGCTGTCGCGCGTCGGAACAGTAATCGTCGCGGACAACGTGGTGCGCGAAGGTAAGGTCATTGAGCCGGATTGCGACGACGAGCGGGTACAGGGCGTCAGGCGGTTTACTGAACAGCTGGCCGCGGAACCGCGATTGAGCTCCACGGTACTGCAAAATGTCGGAACAAAGGGGTATGACGGGCTGGCGCTGGCTGTGGTTGTGGGGTGAATTTCTGACCGGAAAGTGAAACTTAACCTTCCGCCATCATAGCCCGCAATGCCGCCTCGTGCTCCGGAGGCAGCGGCTTCTTATTGAGCTGATCGTCGCAGACCACGTGCACGGTCTCACCCTCGGCAAGAAGCTTCCGCTCTTCGCCCTCATGAACCGGCTTGCGCCAAATCTGGTAAGCGAACTTGATAACCGACCTGCGCAGAAATGCGGGGCGAGTCTCGATGACGATCTGATCGTCGTAGCGCGCCGGAGAACGATAGCGGCAGCTCGCCTCGACCACCGGCAGGATGCACTGATGATCGGTCTCCAACTGGCTGTAAGCAAGACCCAGCGAGCGCAGCAATTCAACACGCCCAATCTCAAACCAGACCAGGTAGTTGGCATAGTAGACAATGCCCATCTGGTCGGTTTCAGCATAGCGTACGCGGACTTCGGTAGTGACGGACATGGAGAGAGGACCAGTGAACAAGTGAATAAGTGAAAGAGTGAAGCAGTGAAAGAGCGGAGAGCGAAAATGGTCGGTCAGATCCTATTCACTTTTTCACTGCTTCACTGCTTTTTTCACTGCTTTTCTCACGGCTTCAAATGCGAAAAGATCGGCAGCTTGGTTACGTCGTTGATGATGATGAATGCGAAGAAGACTATCAGGACTACGAACGCTGCCTGAAAGATGCGCTCTTTGATTTCGACGTTGATGTCGCGGCGTATGACGCTCTCAATCAGCAGCAGCAGGATCATGCCGCCATCAAGGATCGGGAACGGCATCAGGTTGAGAATGCCGAGGTTGAGGCTGATCTCGGCGGCCAGTCCAAACTTGGGCAGCCAGCCTTTCATTTCCGCGGCTTCGCCGGCCATGCGGGCGATCCCGACAGGCCCTTGAAGCTGCGATACGGAGACCTGGTGCGTAAAGATCCGGCGTAGCACTTCGACAATGAGGAAGGCGTTGTCGGCACAGAATTCTTTGGATTTAACGGTTGCTCTTCCCAAAGGGAGCGGGTCGTTGTGAAGCGGGATGGGGACTGAGGAGAAACCGAGTTTCCATGACGTATCAAGTTTGGCGGGATGGGCCACCAGGGTCATTGGCACGCCGTTACGCGACACATGCAGCGTAATCTGCCTTCCCGCGCCGGCCTGAAGGTAAGCCAGCAGCCCGGCCACGGTATGAAGCGGATGATCGTCAACGGACAGAATGGAGTCGCCCGCACGCAGCCCGGCCTGCTCGGCGGGCGCGCCCGGCATCACTTCCTGAACGCCGATGGGGCCATTGAGATATTGGGGCAGCATGCCCGCGATGTCCGCGTCCTTTAGCTCGGTGGGGACATGCAGGGAGAGCGAGACGCTTTTGCCGCCACGGTCCACCGTTACCGGCACATTCTGGCCGAGATTGATATTGACGCGCTCGTAAACACCTTCCCATGAGGGCTTTTCCAGCGTGTCGAAGTGCTGGATAACATCGCCGGACTGGAGGCCTGCCTGGGCGGCGGGCGAGTCAGGGACGATCCATTCAATCGTGGTGGTCTTCAGTTCAACCGCGGGCTGCTCATTGAAGAAGACGAAGTAGCCGAGCATGAGCACGAAGGCCAGGATGAAGTTGGCGACCGGACCGGCTACGCCGATGAGCATCCGCTGCCAGCGGGGATGGGAGGTCAGCGCCCCTGGATCGTCAGAGAGGTCGACGACAACCGGCTTACCATCGGAAGTCTCAAGGTTCTGCTCCGGGTTTTCGCCCGTCATTTTGACGTAGCCGCCCAGCGGAAGCAGGCAGATTTTGTAGTCGGTATCGCCGTATTTGACGCCAATGAGCCGCGGCCCAAAGCCAACGGAAAATGCCTCGACACGGACGCCGCACAACTTAGCCACGGCGAAGTGCCCGAACTCGTGGACAACAACCATCACGCCGACAAGGACGATAAAAGCGGCGACAGAAACTAAAACCTCATGCATACGTGATCAAACTTTCCTTCGAAGGACCGCTTCCCCATTCCAAAAATGTGCCTGCTGGCCGGGGATCATCCTACAGCAACGCACGGGCCGTTTGACGCGCTTCGCGGTCGGTGGCGAGCACCTCCGCGATAGTGGTTGGATGCGCCTCAGGCGTGGATGCCAGCACTCTCTCAATTGTAACCGGGATTCCGGTAAACGGGATTTGCCTCCCGAGGAATGCCTCGACAGCCACTTCGTCTGCCGCATTGAGGGCGATCGAGTGGGCACCACCCTTTTCCGCAGCCTCATAGGCCAGGCGCAGGCAGGGGAAGCGCTCGAAATCGGGTTCTTCGAATTCCAGATGGCGCAAGGCAGCCATGTCGAAAGTGAGATGAGAAGCAGGGCGCTCCGGCCACGCCAGCGCGTAGAGAATCGGCAGACGCATGTCGGTCACCGAGATCTGCGCCAGGATCGAGCCGTCTATGTACTCAACAAGCGAGTGGACGGTGGACTGAGGATGGACTGTGACGCGGACCTGAGACGGCGGCACGTCGAACAGCCGGCACGCCTCGATAATCTCAAGGCCCTTGTTGAGCATGGTGGCCGAGTCGATGGTGATGCGGCGGCCCATGACCCATGTGGGATGCTTGAGCGCCTGCTCCGGCGTGATGGACGCGAATTGATCCAGCGGAAGCTGCCTGAACGGCCCGCCGGAGGCCGTGAGCCAGATGGTTTTGACTTCAGCGTGGGTGCCGACGCGCAGGCACTGATGGACGGCGTTGTGCTCGCTGTCGATGGGCAGGATGGGGACGTTGCGCTCGCGGGCAGCGGCGGTGAGGATTTCGCCGGCGGCAACCATGCACTCCTTGTTGGCCAGGCCTACCGGTTTTCCGGCCAGAATCGCCGCATGCGTGGCCTCGAGACCGGCAACTCCCACGATGGCCGAGACTACAAAATCCGCATCGGGATGCGTAGCGCAGGCGACTGTGCCTTCGGTGCCATAGACCACTTCCGTTCCCGTAACGCCCGCTTGGCGGAGAAGTGCGGTCAGTTTTCCGGCCAGTTCTTCCGTCGCCAGCGAAACCAGTTTCGGCCGCCAGCGAACGGTTTGCGCCATGACTTCGTCGAGGTTGCGCCCGGCAGCCAGCGACGCCACCTGGTAGCGGTCAGGGAATTGCTCAACGATGGACAGGGTGCTTTGGCCGATGGAGCCGGTGGAACCGAGAATGGCGAGTCGTTTCAATAGAATGCTGAAATTCCGCTTAAAACCGCTGGTGAATAATTTGAGCGTACCACAGCACTGGAGCGGCCAGCAGCAACGCGTCGATGCGGTCGAGGACGCCGCCGTGACCGGGCAACAGGCTGCCTGAATCCTTTACGCCCACGGAACGCTTCAACGCGGATTCGGCCAGATCGCCAACCTGAGCTGCCACGTTGACCACCACAGCCAGCACCAGCCAGTACCAGACTTCTTCAGGGTAGGAGAGTTTCGCGGAATTCATCGTTTCGAGCCAGCCGGCCAGCGCCACCAGGCCTCCCGCGGCCAGCACGCTGCCGGCCAGTGAACCGATCGCGCCCTCCCAGGTCTTGTTGGGGCTCAGTGTGGTTGCCAGCTTGTGCCGTCCCCATGCTCTCCCGATGTAGAGCGCGGCAATGTCGCCGGCCCATACCACGCACAGCAGGAAGAGCAGCAGGGACGGCCCGTTGCTCTCTTCGCGCAGCGCGGGCAGGGTGGTAAGCGTAAGCCCAACATAAACAAGGCAGAAGATGGAGGCTGAGGCGTCAGCCATGACCCGGCGAATGGGTGAGCGGAAGGTGCAGTAGAGAAACAGGCCCAGCGCCAGAATGCCGAACACAACCTCAGTCTGACGGAGCCACTCAATATGGAACGCCTCAAGGCTGTCCGCGAACAGCCGGGAACAAAGAAGCGCAACAATGGCTACTGAGACCACAATCCGCGAAGGTTTGGCGCCGCCGTGTTCGGCAAGGCCCAGGTATTCCCAGCCGGCCAGAACCGCCACGGCAGCCACGCACAGCGTGATCAGCCAGGGGGGGCCAACAAACACCAAAGCCAGGACAACCGGAATCAGTACGGCAGCAGTAAGAATTCGTTTCATTCCAAGGGTGAGCATACACCGCCGAGGCGGGACGGGTGGGGATTGCCGATGTGCTCAGGTTCGGATGCGTACAAACAAAATTCACTAACCCAAGTTAATCTGCACTTTGCGCGATGTGCCAAAGCACGCCCGATGGGTCGACTACGTAAGCGACCGTGAGACCCCACGGTTGAAGTGCTGGAGCGCTCGGGGCCCTCACCTGATACCTGGCAGCCAAATCAAGACCCTCAATCCGCCTCCACCAGCTCTCTACATCGTTCACAAGCAAGTGCATCATGTAGTTTGAGGCAAAGCCCGCTGCTTCAAAATCCTGAAGCAGGAAGGCAAACGGGCCGAGCTGCATCGACGCCAGCGAATCGCCCAGCTTATAGGTCGTGAAGCCCAAATCCTCATAGAAGCGCAGGCTGGTTTTGAAATCGCTTGCCGGAACAAACGGCCGTAAGGCAATCACATCAGGTACCGGAATCTGCTCGCCCATGTTACTTCTCTCCTCGACTTTTAGGATCTCAACCGTCACGATTCGAACGCTTATAGAATATGCATCCCATGCGGGAGCGCAACCCAGTTTCTATCGTGACGGCCACTCCCAACGCGTCGCGTTCAACAGCGTGGCTCCGGACAGCGTGGTTTCGCCAAAAGACTTTTCCAGGTGCAGGCGCTTGCATTGCGCGTCTTGTTCAAGAGCCTGAATTAAGACTTGCGCGTGGGACACCACCACGACCTGGGTGCGTTGGGCTGCGGCTGCGATCAGGCGGGCGAGGGCCGGCAACAGGTCAGGATGCAGGCTGGTCTCAGGCTCATTCAGAACCATCAGCTCCGGCGGGCGCGGGGTAAGCAGGGCCGCGGCCCAGAGCAGAAAGCGCAATGTGCCGTCCGACAGTTCCCCGGCTGAGAGGGGACGCAACAGTCCGTGCTGACGGAGCAGCACCTCAAATCGACCAGCCTGCGAATCGATTTCAATGCGGCTACCGGGGAAGGCGTCATCGACGGTGCGCTCCAGGGCCTCCCTGTCGCCAAATCTCCTGATCGTCTCCAGCGCGGCAGGCAGATCGGCGCCCTCATTGCTCAGCACCGGCGTGAACGTCCCGATTTGCGGCGTGCGGACCGGAGAAGCCGCATCTGTGCGGAAGCCTTCGTAGAAGCGCCATCCGCGGATCGACTCGCGCACCGCCAGCATCTCCGGCGCGCGCTGCGGGTCGGCGATGGCGGCCAGCATGCTGTCGGTGGAGCTGAGTTCCTTGGTCAGGATCAGGGGCTCGTCGTTCTTGGCCGGCGCAATCTGCACCAGGCGATTGTTCCGGTCAACCAGCACAGCGGCCCGTCGATAGAGGCTGCCGTGCCAGATGCACTCGCGCTTGATGGCGGGATCGAGTGGAAAGGCGGCTTGCGCCGGAGGCGGGTAGCCGAGATCGATGCAGTAGCTGAATGGGTCGGCGGCAAACCCAAGCTTGAGGCTGACAGCGTGTTGCCGCGGCGAGCCCTGCACCGGAAACTCGCCCTTGCGGACGCTGCGGGAGATGGTCTCAGGGCCGGCCCATAACGTCGAAGCCAGGCCACCCTCGCGCGCAAGCGACGCGACCACGGTGTTTAATGCCGCATCGCCAAGCAGGCGCAACGCGCGATACAGGCTGGATTTTCCGGTTCCATTAGCGCCAGTAACCAGGTTGAGCCGTCCCAGCGGCAAGACAAGATTCCGCAGCGAGCGGTAACCGGAGATCGCGAGCGTTTCGATCATGAAAGGAAGGATAAAGCCGATGAGAAGCGTTCAGCTCAGATGAATGATAGCGTAGGGAAGATTCATCAACCAGCGGCGAGGCGGATGCGGTCGACGTCCTCTTCCACGTCGCCGGAGCCTTCGCCGAGGCCGCCGTAGCGACGCTCGCGGCGCTGGAAGTCGGCAATCGCTTCAAGCAGGTGGATGCCGCGGAAGTCAGGCCACAGGCGTTCAGTGACCAGCAGCTCGGTATAGGCGATCTGCCACAAGAGATAGTTTGAAATGCGCATCTCGCCCGAGGTGCGGATCAGCAGGTCGGGGTCCGGCATGTGCGCGGTGTAGAGATGGCGGTGAATGTCTTCTTCAGTGATGCGATCCGCGGGGATGTGCTTGTGCTTCATCTCGGCGGCAAGGGCGCGAAATGCATCCACCATCTCGGAGCGGCCACCGTAGTTCAGGGCCAGGGTGAGGGTGGTCCCCGTGTTGCGCGCCGTGGCGTCAGCGGCCCAGGCCATCTTGTCCTGCACTTCGGGAGGCAATTCGTGGATGCGGCCGATGTAGCGGATGCGGACGTTGTTATCCATCATGCGCTGCAGATTGCTCTCCAGGTAGCTCTTGAGCAGGCGCATGAGGAAGTTGACCTCGGCACGCGGGCGGCGCAGATTGTTTTCAAGAGAGAACGCATAAAGCGTGAGCCACGGTAACCCGATGCGCGAGGCCGTCTCAGTGACCAGTTGAACGCTTTTCGCGCCCTGCTGGTGGCCGAGGAACCGCTTCAGCGAACGATGGCCGGCCCAGCGGCCGTTTCCATCCATGATGATGGCCACGTGCTGGGGCAGGCTCTCGGGCTTCAGGGTTGCATAGACGGCGCGCTCCTCAGCAGTCAGCTCATGGATGCGCAACGTGCCTGATGAATACAAGGGACTCGCCTCTTGATTGCCAGTGAGCTTCACGGAGGTCGCCGCCGGGATCACGCCCCGAACGCGTCCGATCCTGCTCGTCCAATCCTGTCGCTCCGCGTGATCGAAAAAATGTCTCAACCTGGAGCGAACTAGACGCCAAGGCGCACAGTCCCTCCCACGGCAGGAGAGCAGGCGCACTGTCTTCGACCGTAGCACATGCGCCCATGCGCCGCAATCACAGCATTGGGTTAGGCCGGCAAACTGAGATCAAAGCCACCCCGGAAGGGGACTTGTAGCCAACCAGGTCCTGACTCGGAACCCACGCGTCCGCTGGCCGCCAACACGGCGGCCAGCGGCGCGCAGAGTCAAGCGCCCTTACGCAGTGCGGCGGCGGCCGGTGGCGGCGTCGCGCACGGCTCCGTAGATCAGCGTTCGCTGCAGTGAATCAAGATGCGGCAGCAGCACGGCAATCTCGGCCAGGAACGGGTCAGACATCACGGAGGCAATCTCTTCCTCGCGGCGGCTGCGGGCATCGCGGACCAATTGGCACACGCCCACTTCGAGCGCCGCAGCCAACCGCTCCAGCGAACCCAGAGTAGGAATCGCCTTGCCGTTTTCGATTTTGGAGATGTAGGTGCGAGGCACCTGCATGCGCCCTGCCAGTTGGCGCTGGCTCAGATGGCGCGATTTGCGGATGTCGCGCACCTGGCCGGCCACCTGCAACCCGGCTTCGGCGGAAGCCGCAACCGGCTGGCTGGTCACCAATTGCGGAGCCAACGGCGCGGGCTCCTCAATGTCTAATGGGTGGCGGCATCTTCTGCAAAGGGAGTTGCTGGTTCGGTATTGAACCATCTTGCAATGTTCACAGCGCACTACTTCGCGCGTATCCAGGCTCACCAGGGTAGTTGCCATGGGCTGTGTGCGGAGCGCCAGAGCTTGGTCTCCGGGGTGCCTTTTCGCACCACGATCTTTGTTAGATTCGGGGAAATGAACCATAATTGTCAAGTAGAAACTTAGGGTCTTTCCTAAGATTCACCCATCATACCCTGAAAAACCCGAACAAACACGAACCATATTGATCAACAGGAGAAATAGATTTCATGCCCACAAACAATATTTCGTTCTATGGACGCGAGCAGGCATGGCAGTTGCTAACGGAATGGACCCAGAGCGAAAGCCTGCGCAAGCACGCGCTGGCGGTGGAGACCTGCGTGACAGCGTGCGGAGAAGCGGAGGCCGATCGGCTGGGCCTGACCGGCGCCGAACGGGACAAGCTGGTGGAACTCTACTCCACCACTGCCCTGCTCCACGATTTCGACTATGAGCGCCACCCCACTGCGGCCGAGCATCCCTTTGTCGGCGTGCGCGAGCTGGAACGCCTCGGCTGGCCCGTCGAGATGCGGACCGCGATTCTGGGCCATGCGCAGTACTCGGGCGTGCCACGGGTGACGCATCTGGATAAGTCGCTGTTTGCCTGCGACGAGCTGGCCGGCTTCCTCACCGCCTGCGCGCTGGTAAAGCCGACCAAGGCAATTGCCGACGTTGAAGTGGCCGGCGTGCGCAAAAAAATGAAGGACAAAGCCTTCGCGCGCGGCGTGAATCGGGAGGATGTGATCCAGGGCGCGGCGGAGTTGGGGGTGGAACTGGACGCGCACATCGGGTTTTGCATTGAGGCAATGCGGAGGAGAAGTGCGGAACTTGGATTGTAAGTTGGATCATAAGCACGAACCATCCAAGTCAATTGCGGACGATTACAAGGATCACGCAGACGGCAACCAGTATCGCCGCAAACACTCTCACACCGATTTTGAGCTGGTAGCGTAGCTGCTCGCGAACGTAAAAATCAGAGGGAGAGTCGGGGTTATAGCGGATAACCAGGGGATTGCCTTCATACATCTGGAAGACTGGGGAGTTTTCCGAGACTGCGAGGGGCTCGCACTGTTGAACTCCATCCTTGTCAACCCAGGAAATCTCCTCGTTTCCCTGCCACTCGTAGATAGGTTTGCCAGACCGCGTTGCGCCAGCAATGACTTCATCGAGATGGGACGACTCGATCGTGGCTTCGGTCTCGATCCACTTGTCGTAGCCGCGCAAGCGCTCCCAAATCTCAATCAGCATAACGCACTCAGTGTGACACAAAATCACGGGGATTTCGATCGGCATCGATGATAAAATAGAGCTAGTTAGAGCGTGTTCAAACGCGCGAAATGCGGAGGTTGCTCATGCTGCCTGCGGACGAAAGAGAGAAGCTGGAACGCGGCTTCGCAGAAGGCGAAGCCAGCCAGCGATTGGAAGGGCTGGATTTGTCCGAGCCGTACTGGACTGTGAAGGCCCGCATCCTCGCCGGAGAGATCACTTTCGAGCAGGGGTTTGAGGAAATCGCAGCCTACCATCGGCAAACGGCTCCCGCCGTCCGATGACCCCTTTCAAGAACGACCCTTATTGCTACCCCGGCACAAACGTTCTCATTAATCTCGCAGACATCCGTGACCAGAAAGCGCTGGATCGATTTGAAGCTCAAATCTCTTCCGCAAGCATTGGCCTTCTCTCAATAGAACCGATAGAAGGTCCGTTCGACACCATCCGCCTGCAGGAAACCCACCGCCGCATCTTCGGCCGCGTATACCCCTGGGCGGGCGAGTTGTGCAGAGACATCGGCATGATGGCAAAGGCTCGTCCATCCGGCTTTGTGGTCACCTATGGGCCTTCGCAGAATGTTCCCAGTGCTCTCTAAGCCACATTCGCAGCACTGAAAGCCGAGAACCACTTGCGAAGTCTGGACCATGCCGCGATGGCAAGACGGCTGGCCTGGTACTACAGCGAACTTGACGCTATTCATTCCTTTCGAGACGGAAACTCGAGAACCTTGCGTGCGTTCATGTCTGATGTTGCCCAAGCGGCGGGCCGCCGTCTCGACTGGGCTTTCACGGCACAGACAGAGGATCAACGACAGCGCCTTTACCACGCCCGCGACGTTGCCGTCATGCGCGGCGACACCTCCGAGCTCGCCGAGATTTTCGCCCTCTGCCTCTCCAAATCCTGAGCACAAATCGCAACGCGCCCAGCCACCCTTGACGACCCACCCTCCAATGCGAAACAGTGCAATTCGTACTCTCGGCGCAGGCAGGTGCGTCCCTGAATGCTCGGTGTGATCCTAATCACGAGCTTTCCCTGCCAATTCCGCGCTAAGATAGGCAGTTCCGTCGCAGCATTTTGCTCGCGGTCACTTGCTGTCCGGTCAATTGCTCAAGGAGATGTTGATGAGCCGCTTCAACTTCATTCTTACCAAATCTGAAAATGGCGTAAAAACAATTACTCTGAACCGGCCGGACAAGCGCAACGCGCTCAGCCCCATGTTGATTGAGGAGCTCACGCAGGCCCTCCACGAGGCCGAAACCTGCGACTGCGGCGTTGTGATCCTGACCGGCGCCGGCCCATCGTTCTGCTCCGGCCTGGACATGGAGCACCTGGAGACGATGAATGCGCGCACACCCCAGGAGCATCGCCGCGACTCGGAAAATATGGCGCACGTGCTGCGCACGCTGTACGACTTTCCCAAGCCGATCATCGCGGCCGTCAACGGGCCGGCCATCGCCGGCGGCATGGCGCTGGCCACCATCCCCGACTTCACGCTTGCGGTTCCCGAGGCCAAGTTCGGCTATACGGAGGTGCGTGTGGGCTTCATCCCGGCCATCGTGGCATCGTTCCTGATTCGCCAGGTAGGTGAGTTGCGCACCCGGGAACTGCTGCTGTCAGGCAAAATCCTCAAGGCGCAGGAGGCGCTGCAGCTAGGACTTGTGACCCAGCTTGTGGACCGTGACGATTTGATGGCGTCGGCCCACGCGCTGGCGCAGACGCTGCTGCTGAACAGCCCGCAGGCCATGCAGGCAGTGAAGCGGTTGCTGGCCAAGCACGCCAAGCGCCGGCTGGACGAAGAACTTGCCGACGGCATCGAAGCCAACTCCGAGCAGCGCTCCACTGAGGACTTCAAGGAAGGCGTCAAAGCGTTTCTGGAGCACCGCCGCGCTGAATGGCCCAGCATGCACGCCAAGGTGTAACAAGGCCGAATTCAGCGGCAAACAATCGGTGTGACATTGATAGCATTTTTGCTATACAATGAAAACGTGGGGCCAATGTGCTCCAACCGACGAGGGCCGTGATTTCCTGGGAGGGCGACTCACTCGACGTATTAAAATCTTGGCCACGCGACATACAACGCGACTTCGGGCTCTCCCTCCTGAAACTGCAGGAAGGAGAGCGTCCAACGCTCCCAACGAGGCCAATGCAGTCTATCGCGCAAGGGGTCTTTGAACTGAAGGCAGCAGATGAGGCTGCGTGGTATCGGGTTATCTACCTGTCGAGAATTGAAGATACGATTTACGTGCTTGACTCGTTTACCAAGAACACCAGAAAAACCGAGAAAAACGACCTGAATCGAGCTAGGGCGCGGCAATCGCAGGTCAGGCGGCGTCTCCAGAAAGAGAAGATCGATGCCAAGCGCAAAAAAACCAAATAAGCCCGGACACATCACGACCGGCAACGTTCTCGAAGACCTGGGCTTCTCCGCGCAAGAGATTCGTGAGATGGAGATCAAGCACGATCTTTGGGACCCCATCCGGACGGAGATTGAGGCACGGAAGCTGACCCAAACTCAACTTGTCAAAGTGCTGAATATCCATCAGCCCGACGCAAGTTTGTTGCTTCGCGGTCAAATTGCGCGCTTCAGCATCACCCGGCTCTTGCAGTTTGCCGACCAACTGCAGCTTGAGGTTACGCTAACAGTTGCACCCAGGAACGAGATTGAAAGAGCCCCTCGGATTCCAATGCGAAAAGCTGGTCCGCGCAGAATTACCGCAAAAACATCTGCAAGATCCCAAAGGAGCCAAAGCGCAGCTTCGGCCTAGGCAAACGGGTTCTTCGCCCTCAGCTCAGCCACAATCTCGGCCGCGGCTTCGCGTGCGCGGTCTCCCTGGTCAGGCGGGAAGCTGATGGCTCCCACGCGTGCATGTCCGCCGCCGCCGTAGCGTTCGCACACTGACGCCAGGTTCACCATCTTCGCCGGGTCCGCCTTGGTCCATGGATTTGATCCCACAGCCACCTTGGTGCGGAAGCTCGATCGCGACAGGCCGATCGAATAAACCGCATTGGGGTACAGATAGTACGGAATGAACTTGTTGAATCCCTCGGTGGGATGGTCTGTGATGTCGAAGAAGATGGTGCCGTCGCGCTCTTCGGCGCGGTTGCGAATCAACTCCAGCGCCTCCTGGTGGCGCTCCAGCAACGGCGGCAGCAGATCGGCGACAAACGGCTGGCGAAGCACCTCAGCCAGCGGCATTGCCGTGAGCAGCGGAATCAGGCGCGGAATGAACTCGGGATCCTGGGTGGCCTCGATGATCAGCGTCAGCTTCATGGCCGGGGCAGCCATCTCGACGGCCGACTCCGGGCTCTCATAGAGCGCGCCGTCCACAATGTCAGCCCAATGAATCAGTTCCGCGACCGGTGCGGTATCGAAGCCGAAACGCGTTGCGGCGATGTGCGCCAGAAAGCTGGTGCAGGAGGTGTAATCGGGGTCAAAGAATTTGTGCGCGCCGCAGACAGGATCCTTCTTGCAGTCGAGGAAGCTCTGCTGATCCTGGGGTGTCAAAAACGCGGAGAGATGATGATCGAACCACCAGGTGATGCGCGGCGAGGAGGAGTATTTGAAGTCGACGATGGCGTTTTCATCGCCTGTAAATTCGCTCTCGTCAAACAGCGCACCGGCGCGATGCACCAGGCCGTGGTACTCGTAGGTCGCGTCCCGGGAGACGCATTCACGGTGGAAGCGCGTGAACAGCGAGGCCGAGCAGGCTCCGTCAAAACATTTGTCGTGGTAGAAGACGCGAACCCGCAAAACCCGCACTCCAAGTCGTCCTGGAATTCAATAACCGGAACTGTTAAGCATCAAGGGCGTGGCTCGATGTGTCAAGGCGGTGCGGTGCGCGACCAGGCCGAAACGGGTTACTGATGCGTTTGGACGTGCGGCTGAAATGGTTGCAAACATTTGTAATACAGCGTATTCTCTTGTATTATGAGCTCCCCGCGTATCATCAGTTTTCGCATCGCTCCCGAGAAGGTTTCCGAACTGGACACCATCGCCAAAGCCATGGACCGCGACCGCAGCTACCTGTTGAATGAGGCGGTTGAGAGCTACCTCAGCGAGCAGCGGCGCATTGTGGCCATGGTCGAGGCGGGCCTCGAAGATATGCGCAGTGGTCGCTATTTCACCGACGAAGAAGTGGGGCGCATGGTTGAGGGGTGGGAGCGCGAAGCGCAAAGCAAGGCCGACAAGAAAAGCAAGACCCGATGAAAATCCTCTGGTCCGCTACCTCTGTGAAACATCTTCAGGAATCCGTCGAGTACATTCAGGGTCAGAGCGCCGACGGGGCGATCACCGTGCGCCGCAGAATTCTGGAGACCGTGTGGCGAATCGGAGAGATGCCGTACTCAGGCCGCGAAGGGCGCATCGAAGGAACCCGCGAAGCTGTTGTTCCCCGCACGCAGTACATCGTGGCTTATCGCGTTTCAGCACAATCTCTGGATGTTCTGGGCATTTGGCACGCGTCCCGTCTCTGGCCTCAAGCGTTCTAGTAGTCAGTTCTATAGGAGCGCCTGACTGTCCATTTGCGAACGGCTGGTAACGATTCCGAACACGGCGCACCGGCGCCACGCACATCATTTTTTGCCTTAAGCTGTTTCCTATGAGCGCATCGCGACCCTCGTTGTTTGGCCGATGGAATGCACATGGATAGTCAGAGATTCTTAGATAATCGCCTAAAAAAACGGGGGTTTCCGTGCAAATTCTGCTCCAGAACCTGTTTCACGATCTGCAATACGCCATTCGGCAGTTGAGAAAATCGCCGGGATTCACCATCACCGCGGTGCTGACGCTGGCCGTGGGCATCGGCGCGAATACCGCGAGCTTCAGCATCATGGATGCCGTTGTCCTGCGCCCTCTGGCGGTGCCGGATATGAATCACGTGGTCACGGTGTACGAGCGGCAGAATAGCGGCGAAGGACAGCAGGTTGCGCTGGCAAACTTTGAAGACTGGCAACGCCAGAGCCACTCGTTTGAGTCGATGGCCGTGCGCAGCTATTCCGACATGAGTTTGACCGGAGCGGGCGATGCGGCTCACGTGATGGCGAACTACCTCTCGCCGTCTTTCTTCAGCGTGTTACGGACAAACGCGTTTTTGGGACGTGTGTTCAATGAATCGGAGACGCAGCCAGGCCGCGGCAGCGTCGCTGTGCTGAGTTACGGCTTCTGGAAGTCGCACTTCGCGGCCGATCCGGCAATTCTCGGCCGCTCCATCGAGTTGGACCAGCATGCGTACACCGTAATTGGCGTCATGCCCCGAACCATGCAATACCCGGCGGCCGCCGATGTTCTTCTCCCCTTCGCACCCACCGATGCGAAGCTTGCCAATCGCAGTTCGCATGATTATCTGGTGGCCGGCCGGCTTCGCGATGGAGTGACGCTGGGCCAGGCGCAGGCCGAACTGAACGTGATCGCGGAGCACCTGTCGAATGCCTATCCGGCAACGAATCAGGGCTGGAGCGTCAAGGTTGAAACGCTGCTCGCGGACATGAATGGCGATTACACGGCGCTCTACTTCAACCTCATCCAGGGCGCCACGTTTTTTGTATTGCTCGTGGTCTGCGCGAATATCGCCAACCTTCAGTTTGCCCGCGGCATTGCGCGGCGTCCTGAGATTGCCATGCGCACGGCATTGGGCGCGGGACGGGGACGCCTGCTGCGGCAATTGCTTACGGAGAGTGTTCTCCTCGGGTTGATCGGCGGCGCTGGCGGCCTTCTGTTCGCTCAGCTTTATATGCATGTGAGCGAGGCTACGATGCCGGAGTCGGTGGCGCGCTACCTTGCCGGCTGGGCGAACATCTCGCTGAATGGACGCGCGCTGGCCCTGTCGCTGATGCTGGCCTTGCTGGCCGGCGTGGTTTCAGGGTTTGCTCCCGCGCTCGCTGCACTGCGCATCAACCTGGTGGATCAGCTAAAGGCAGGCTCGCGCTCGGTAGTGGGAGCGGGACGTGGCCAAAAGCTCCGCAACCTGCTGGCCGTTTCGCAGATTTCTCTTGCCGTGGCCCTGGTGATTGGCGCGGCCCTGATGTGCAAGGGCATGTACGGAATGCTCCACCTGGCCGACCGCTACGATCCTCAGCACACGCTGGTCTTCGACGTTCATCTGCCGGCCACGCGCTTCGATACGCCGCAGAAGACAACAGCGTTCTACAAGCAGAGCCTTGAGACGCTGCAGGCGCTGCCCGGCGTTCAGCATGCGGAGGCGACCGGTGCGCTGCCTTATAGCGACAATGCCTGGCTCGACGACTTTCAAATCGAGAATCGGCCGCTGGCGCCGGGCAAATCGCAGCCCGCCTTGCGCCTCACCGTCACGCCAGGTTACTTCAGCCAGTTTCATATTGGCGTGGTCAGCGGGCGAATGTTCACCCCCAGTGATGACCTGCGCTCGCAGCCGGTGGCCGTTGTCAGCAGATCGCTCGCCGATCGATATTTTCCGGGCGAGAACGTGTTGGGCCGCCGCATTCGCATGAAGACCGGCAGCGCCGAGCAGACTCCCTGGTTAACTATCGTGGGCGTTGTGGACGAGGCAACTTATTCACTGTGGGATCGGTCGCGCCCGGCCGCGGTGTATGCGGACGCCATGCAGTTGCCGCAATCCGATTTGTGGTACGCGATCACCACCACTGGCGATCCGCAGGCGATTACGCCAGAGGTCCACAAAGCGCTGGCGGCGATTGATCCCACCCTGCCGCTGGATGCATTGGAGAGCTACGAGAAGCTCATGCACCTCAATCTCACCGGCATCTTTTACGTGGCGGCCATGCTGGGCTTCGACGCGCTGGTGGCGCTGGTGCTGGCGGCGATCGGAATCTTCGGCGTAATGGCCAACCTGGTGGGCGAGCGGACGCGTGAGATCGGCGTGCGGCTGGCCATGGGTGCGCGCCGTGAAGATGTGTTGCGCATGATCCTGCGCCGCGCCGGATGGCTGACGGGAGCGGGCGTCTGTGTTGGCCTGGTGCTGGCATTTGCGCTGGCGCATGGAGTCGCCAACCTGCTCTTTGAGGTGCGCCCTGACGATCCGCTGGTGTTTGGGGCCATCACCGCTTCCATCACCGCCGTTGCGCTGCTTGCAAGCTGGTTCCCCGCGCGGCGTGCGGCGCGCATTGACCCCATGGTGGCTCTGCGCGACGAATAGGGTGATCAAAGGTCGCGTCTCCAGTACAATTCAGGGCACGGTACTCTTCACCAAATCTGAAGGAGGCTCCATGGAGCCGGAAGTTCAGCCGACCCTGCCGGAGGCGCAACCTGCCGAGACGACGGAGGCGCCAATCCAGCCGCCAATCAATCCGATCGATCAGGACCCAATCGAAACTCGTGTAGTCAAGTGGATATTTCTTGGCGGCGGAACCCTGCGCGCGGGCTGGTCGGTTGCGAGTTTTGCTGTGCTCAATTATTTCTTTGCCGGCATCGTGGGGCTCACGTTTTACCAGTTCCATCTTGTCAGCTATAAACCTGACTACTCCGCCCGTTCGTCCTTTCTCAGCGAGCTGATCCCATTTCTCTCCATGATTGTTGCGGCCGCAATTATCGCGTTGATTGAACGCCGCCGCGGCAATCTGCTGGCCTTCAACCTGAGAGGTCCGCAGCCACTTTTTAACTTCATCTTCGGACTGGCGATGGGGTTCGCGGCTCTTTCCGCACTGATTGGAGGATTGGCCTGGGGCGGCTGGCTGAAGTTTGGGCCGGTCGCGCTCTCCGGTGCCGGAATCGTGAAGTTCGGCGCGCTCTGGGCACTGGCGTTCCTCACTGTTGGATTTGTGGAAGAAGGCCTCTTTCGCTGCTACTTGCAATTCACGCTCACCCGCGGAGTCAATTTCTGGTGGGCGCTGGGCGCTATCGCGTTGATCTGCGCTTATCTGCTGTGGAGAGGCAAAGGCAACGGCGTCTGGGGTGTCTACGTTATCGCCGCGCTGGGGCTGATTCCCTGCCTGCTGCTGCATTTATTCAAGACCCAGGGGGCAAGCTTCTGGCAGGCGGCATGGGTTACCTCCACGCTCTTCGGATTCATCCACACCGGCAACAACGGCGAAACCTGGATCGGTATCTTTGCCGCTGCGTTTATCGGATTCGCTTTCTGCGTGAGCATCTGGGCTACCGGCTCGGCATGGTGGGCCATCGGCTGCCACGCGGCGTGGGACTGGGCAGAAACTTACTTCTACGGCACCGCCGACAGCGGCCTTCCTCCACAAGGTCACTACCTGACAGCAAACCCGGCAGGCCCAGTGATCTGGAGTGGCGGCACCGACGGCCCCGAAGGCAGTCTGCTGGTCATCGCGGTTGTGCTCCTGCTGGTGCTATTCCTGGTGGCTTACGGTCGCTGGAAACATGCATCCCTTGCAACGCGGGTTTCTATCCCGCTGGCGGAACAGGCCGCCGGATAACGCCATGCGCCTCTGGCTCAACCGCACCGGAGAAGTTTCACTGCGCGAGCAGTTGGTCACGCAGGTGACACTCGCCATTCTCTGCAAGGAACTGCAGCCAGGCCAGCGTTTGCCCAGCACGCGCGATCTTGCGCGCCGGTTTGATGTTCACGCCAACACCGTTAGCGCCGCATATCGCGAACTCGAACGCGACGGCTGGCTTGAATTCCGCCACGGCAGCGGCGTGTTTGTGCGGGCAACACGTCCCTCCGCGCCGCGCTCACCTGAGCTCACCGTCGATCAACTTATCGGCGAACTGGCAGCGAGAGCGCGCAAGCACGGCGCGTCGCACGCTCTGCTGCGGTCGCGATTGCGCCGTTGGCTTTCATTGCAGCCGCCATCGCGCTGGATGATTATTGAACCCGACGCCGAGCTGCGAAAAATCGTCGCGTACGAGATGACGCAGGTGCTCAAGCTGCCGGTGGAGGGCTGCGTGCCTGAAGACTGCGCCGCACCTCAAAACCTTGAAGGCTCCATGCACGTGGTGTTGCCCAGCAAGGCTGTTGCCGTGCGCAAGCTGCTGCCCGCGGCCTTCGAGCTGACCACGCTTGAAGTGCATCCCGTGGCTTCGGAGCTGCAGGTCTATCTGCAGCGCTACCTGCCCGAGCACAGCGGCGACCTGATCGGCATTGCCTCGCGCTGGTCTGAGTTTCAGCGCATCGGGCGCACCATGTTGGTAGCCGCGGGCCTGCCGCCGGAAAGCCTGCTGGTCTGCGACCCGACCCGTCCCGGCTGGAAGCGTGGCCTTGACGCAACCGCGGGCGTAGTCTGCGATTCAGTGACTGCGCTCGAGTTGCCGGCAGGCGTATTCCCCATGCGCTTCACGCTGCTCGACGCGGCGTCCGTAGCGCCCCTGCGTGCCATGGAAGCCACGCTCACAGGTGACGAGGACGAGCCGGCCAACTGAAAGTTTCGTTCCACTTCAAATCACTACCTTCGTTTCGCCTTGTGACAGTCGCGATACTGTCCCATCGGCAAACCCATCGCTCTGCGCGCCTGCCTAAGCTTGCTTCATCAAGTTAGAAAAGGAGGGAAGCGGCGATGTGGCACATCTTTCTTGTTGTATTGATCGTGCTTTGCGTTCTCGCGATATTGAGCGTGGCTTAAGCACAGATTGACCATCACGCCGCTACGTTTCTATGAGAGTTACAATTTCGTTTTTGATGTTGATGGGACTTTTGCCCGCGACCATTGCGGCGCAGGAGCTGCCCGATGCCCCCAGCCCCGCCGATGCGGCAGGCTGGAACCGCGTGGCCAATCTTGCACGCGGCGACGAAATCGTAATTGCAAGGAGCGGAGGATTTTCCGCGCCCTGCCGCTATGCCGGCGCAACCAACGATGAAGTTTTCTGCGACTCGCTCTACAGCGAACGAGAGATGCGCTTCAACCGCGCCGATATCGAAAAGATTCGCCTGGACCAGAGCCGGCGAGATTTCTGGACCATCATCGGCGGCGGAGCGGTTGGCGGCGGCCTGTTTTTTGGCATCACCAGCCTGAAGACGCACGACAACGGAACAGCCGTGGCGGAGGGAGTTGCCGGAGCCGCGATCGGTGCGTTCCTGGCGTTCATTCCTGCGGAGACCGTAAGAGCGTTCCATCTGATTCCGGGCAAGCTGATTTATCACAGAACGGCCCATGAATAGCCGGTTACAACGGACCCCGCGTTTTGAAAGGGCACGACTTTAGTCGTGCCGCAAAAACGCAAAAAATGACCGCGGGGCTTTAGCCCCGGACAATAGTCCTTCCAGCCAACCGCACCAGAATTTCCCATAGGAACGAAACGCCTCAGCGAAGCGTCTATTTCGTCATGACTCGAAGCGTCTATGTCGTCATCACCCAAGGAGTGCTTCCATCCCAGCTCACACGTTATCCGTGGCCGCGTAAACAGTCAGCCTGTTCCGTGCATCAAAGCCTTCTAGCTGTATTCTGTAGCTGACCGATGGCCACACTAGACGCTCAGAATCCGACGCCTGTTATTTTTCCCTCGCCTCGCGCGGGGAAACGCAAACGCCGCTGGCCGCGCATACTTCTGCGCTCCGCCGGCATTCTCCTCGCGTTGTTGGTAGTAGCCGCGTGCGTGGGCACATTGTGGCTGCGCTCAGCGGAAAAAGCCGCGCTGCCGGTGCTTGACGGCGAGTTGCATCTTCCCGGCCTCTCCGCGCCTGTTACGGTCGAACGCGACGCGCACGGCGTGCCGCACATTGCGGCGGCCACGCAGCACGATCTGTTTTTCGCCCAGGGCTACGTCACCGCGCAGGACCGCCTGTGGCAGATGGACGCATTCCGGCGCAACGCCGATGGCGACCTGGCGCAGATTCTTGGCCCCTCGCTGCTGCGCCATGACAAGACGCAGCGCACGCTCCAATTCCGCAGGACAGCGCAGCAAATGTATGCCGGCCTGGACGCGGACAATCGCGCGCGCCTGGATGATTACGCGAGCGGAGTGAATCTTTTCATCGCGCAGCATCACGACTCGCTGCCGGCGGAGTTCCGTCTGCTCATGTATCGCCCCGAGCCATGGACCGGCGTCGATTCGTTGTCGATCGTCATGATGATGGTGGAGATGCTGGACACCCATTTCTACGGCAAGCTGGGACGCGAGCAGGTTGCGGCCGCGCTCAATAATCCGAAGCTCGAGGCCGACCTCTATCCCGTAGGCTCGTGGCGCGATCACCCGCCGACCGGCGAGCTGGTTGATTGGAGCCACCCGCATCTTCTCCCGCCAGGCAAAAAGAACGAAGACGACGATGACCGGACGCAAGCCAGCGCGCCGCAAACTGAAAACAATTCTTTAGCGAGTCTTGATCCCAGTCTGAATCAAAGCGAAGTCCCAGCCGTACTGCGCCAGTTGCTCGGCTTGCCCGTATGCGATCACTGCGCACCCGGCTCAAACAACTGGGTCGTCGCCGGCAGCCACACCGCCAGCGGCAAGCCCCTGCTCTCAAACGATATGCACCTCGGCCTGACGGAACCGAACATCTGGTTCATGGCTGACTTGCGCGCGCCCGGCTATCACGCCGCGGGAGTCACCCTTCCGGGGTTGCCGTTTGTGGTTGAAGGACACAACGAGCACGTGGCATGGGGTTTTACCGCGCTCTACGCCGATGTGCAGGATCTTTACCTCGAAAAGCTCGACGGCAAAGGTCGCTACCAGGCTGCGGACGGAAGCTGGAAGCCGCTGGCAATTGATCGTGAAGTGATTCACGTGCGTGGCGCCCAGGATGTGACGCTCGACGTCCAATTGACGGCGCACGGGCCGCTGCTCAACCCGCTGTTCACCAAAGAGAAGCGCGCCATCTCGCTCCAATGGACCCTCTACGATCCGGCACTCTATGGGCTACCTCTTTACGAGATGAATGTGGCGTCCGGCTGGGATCAGTTTTCGGCGGCGCTGCGCCTCTGGAGCTGGCCCACGCAAAATCTGGTTTACTCTGACGACCAGGGCCACATCGCCTATCACGCCATCGGGAAGGTTCCTCTGCGGCCCGCGGGCCTGATGGGCGTGCCCATCAAGGACACGGCGCACGAGTGGCAGGGATACATCCCATTTGGCGATGTGCCCCACGCCTTCGATCCGCCTTCAGGGTTTCTGGCCACCGCCAATTCAAATGTGACCACCAGCAAGACGCCCTACCCGCTTTCGCTGGAGTGGATCGACCCCTATCGCGCCGAGCGCATCTACAAGGCGCTTCAAGGGCGCGACCAACTCACGCCCAAAGACATGCTTGCCGTGCAGACCGATGTATACAGCGAGATTGACCAGGAACTGGCGCATCGCTTTGCCTACGCGATCGACCACACCCCGGGCGTTGACGACCGGCTTAAAAAAGCCGCCAACCTGATGCGCAGTTGGGACGGCCGCCTCAGCACCGACTCCGTCGCCGCATCCGTCAATGCCTGGACCCGCCACTCACTTTGGCCGCTGGTTTTCGCGCCCCGCCTGGGTAAGGCCGCCATGGATTACGAGTGGGCCGAATCGGATTTTGCCACCGAAGAAATTGTGATGCACGCCAATCCCGACTGGCTCCCGAAGAACTACAAGAACTGGGACGCGCTGCTCACCGACGCCGTCCGCCGGGGCATGAAGGACGGCAAGGCTCCCAGCGACCTGAGCCAGTGGACATATGGAAGCTGGCACGTGGTGGACATCGAGCATCCGCTGGCGGGTTATCTGCCTTTCATTGGCCGCATCGCCGGCACCGGCCCGCAGCCGCTCAGCGGCGACGACACCACCGTGAAGCAGGTGGCCCGGGCCTTCGGCCCCTCGCAGCGTTTCACCATGGACTGGAGCAATATCGACGGGTCCACCGAGAACATTGTCCTCGGCGAGAGCAGCGACCCCTACAGCCCCTACTACCGCGACCAGTGGAGCGACTACCAGGGCGGCAGGACGTTCGCGCTCCCGTTCACCCCGACAGCCGTAACCGCGCAGACCACGCACACCCTGCGGCTGGTGCCGTGAAAAACAGTTGTCAGTTGTAAGTTGTAAGTAAGAATCCGGATGGGATTCATCTGCGGTCCCTGCGGCTGAGTGACCCGTTGGCTTGAGAGCACTCTTTCATGCCTGATCTTCCGGCCTTCGCAATTACCATTGCAGCAGAGCACCTGAGCATGACCCGAGCCAACATGGTCCATCGACCGGCCGCGCGCTGGCGCCGCTACATCGGCCCGGTCGTAATTCTGTTCGCCGCCGCCGTCGCCGTAGCTCCACAAATGGTGCGCGGCAACTCCTGCGGGCACGACTTTGACTTCCATCTCGTCTCCTGGCTCGATTGCTTCCAAAGCTGGCGTCACGGCATTCCCTATCCGCACTGGACGCCCAGCGCGAACTACGGCGCCGGTGAACCGCGCTTCGTCTTCTATCCGCCGCTGACCTGGATGCTCGGTGCGGCGCTGGCGCTGGTGATGCCATGGACCCTGGCGCCCATCGCCCTGACCTTTCTGCTGCTGGCGGGAACTGGTCTTGCAACCCGCGCGCTGGCACGCCTGGCTCTGTCAGAATTTCCGGCAACCGTTGCGGGCTGCGCGGCATTGTTCTCAGGCTATGCGCTCTTCACGGCCTATGAACGCACAGCCTTCGCGGAGCTAGCCGGCGGCATCTTCATACCGCTGGTGCTCCTGTTTGCTCTTCGTCACCGAAACCCATTGAGCGCCGATTCCAGCAAGCCGTTATGGAAACGCGCTCTCCAACGTGCTTTGGACGGGTCCGCTGTGCCTCTGGCGCTGGCCGTTGCAGGCGCGTGGCTTTCGAATCCCACGGTTGGCGTCATGGCCTGCTACATGCTCGCCGGGGTTGCGCTGACTGCGGCGCTGCTTTCACGTTCATGGACGCCCGTGCTGCGCTCCACAATCGGCGCGGTGCCGGGGATGGGCATCATCGCCGTCTACCTCGTCCCTGCGAAATGGGAGCAGGCATGGGTCGATATTCACCAGGTCACAGAAGACCCCGGCCAGACCCTGGAAAATAACTGGCTCTTCGCCGTTCATGCGAACCCGGCTCTTGCCGATCACGACGCAGTGCTGCACACGGCCTCGCTCATCGTAGTCGCTATGATCGCCGTGGCTTTTGCAGCCCTGCTCGTCTGTTGGCTGCGCCGCCGTTTGCCGGGCAATCGTGCCTATTGGATTCCGCTGGCGCTGATTCCATTCGCCATTCTGTTTCTCCAATTTTCTTTCTCAGGGCCGATTTGGAATCTGCTTCCCGAACTGCGCTTTCTCCAGTTCCCGTGGCGCTGGCTGCTGGTGCTGGAAGCGCCGATGGCCATCTTCTTTGCTGCGGCGGTGGACTGTGCGCGGCTCAATCGGCGCATTGCCATCGCCATCGCATGCAGCCTGGTCTTTCTGTCGATGACTTTCCTCGCAGCACAGACCTTCTTCCAGCCCTGCGACGACGAGGACGCTGTCGCTCCCATGCTGGACACATATCGCAGCGGACAGGGCTTTATCGGCACCGACGAGTACGAGCCGATCGGCGCGGATAATGCGCTAATCGCCACCAACCTTCCCTTCGCCTGTCTTGCCAGCGATCCCGACACTCACCTCGGCGTCGCGTCTGGAACACCCGATGTGCCTCCCGACTGGGAATCGGGACAAGGCAGTTGCGAGGCCACATTCTCCGCGCCACACTTTGAGCCCGAGCATGTGCGCTTTGCGGCTACCATCCCTCATGCCGGTTTCCTGGTCCTGCGGCTGCGCAACTATCCGGCCTGGCGCGTGACGGTGAATGGCCAGCTCGTCACCGAACTGCCCGAACGCGAAGACGGCCTGATGGCATTACCCGTCGCGCAAGGCTCTGTGGCGATAGCCGCGGACTGGACCACCACCTCCGACATGGTGTTGGGGCGCTGGCTGAGCGGCCTGTTCCTGCTGTTGCTCGCAGCCGTCTACTGGCTCGAGCGAACAGGGAAGCAAGCTCGGGTATCATGATTCGCAAGTCCATTCATGAGCGCGACATTGAATTTCATCATGCGACGCAAACGCCTGTTTGGGCCGGCAATCATTCTACTGGCTGCGGGCATCGCAATTGCGCCACTCCTGAGAAGCGGTCCAAGCTGCGGAGCAGACCTGTTCTTCCACCTTGCCTCGTGGATCGAAGCCAGAAACAGCATGCTGCTCGGCATCCCTTATCCTCATTGGACGCCCGGAGCGAACTTCGGAGCCGGCGAGCCTCGGTTCGTCTTCTACCCTCCGCTCACCTGGATGACGGGAGCTGCCCTGGGCCTTGTCTTCCCCTGGCGCCTGGTGCCATTGATCTTCGGCTTTCTGCTGTTTGCGGCCACCGGGCTGGCTACGCGAGCACTGGCCCGCGAAATCCTCGAAGACGGTCCCGCTACCCTCGCGGGCTGTGCGGCGATCTTCTCCGGCTTTACGCTGCTCACGTTCTACGCGCGCAGCGACTTCGCGGAACTTGCCGGCGGATTCTGGATTCCGCTGATGATCCTATTCCTGCTGCGCGATCGCAACCCGTCGAGCGGATTGTGGAAGCGCACACTCGACGGTTCCACCGTGGCATTGGCCATCACCGTGGCTGGAGTCTGGCTCAGCAACGGGCCGGCGGCCCTGATGGCCAGCTATCTGCTGGTTTCGTTCGCCGTGGTTGCCGCTATCGTCGGAAAGTCAACAGCGCCCATGGTGCGCGCCGCAATTGGCCTCGGACTCGGAGTTGGCCTGGCCGGGTGTTTTCTCTTCCCCGCGGCATGGGAGCAGCCCTGGACCAACCTCCATGCGGCCGTTGCGATTCACAATTACCAGGTCGAGTACAGTTGGCTTTTCTCTCACCACACCGATCCCAATTTGCTTCGGTATTCTCACGACCAGAAACTCCTCGTCGCATCCTGGGTTGGGGTCACCATGATCGCTGTGGCGTTGCTGAGCGCCCTGGTTGCCGCCAAACGCGGCAAACTGCCCGGGACACGCCGCTGGTGGATCCCATTGCTTCTCGTCCCATTCGCAGTTCTGTTTTTCCAGTTACCCATTTCGCTGCCGGTATGGCACTCCCTGCCCTTGCTCCGGTATCTGCAGTTTCCGTGGCGATGGCTGCTGGTATTGGAAGCGCCGATGGCCATCTTTTTTGCGGCGGCAACCTGGTTTGTGCCGCTGCGCAGGCGCATTCCCTTGCTGGCTGCCTGCGCCGTCCTCTTCCTCGCGCTCAGCTTCGGCGCGGGAAAGTATTGGTTCATTGAAGGCGGCGCCGATCAGGACCGGATCGTGGAGTCGGAAGAGATCGGCATCGGCGTCTACGGCAAGCCAGAATATGCACCCCCGGGAGTCCATATCAGCCAGGTGAGAACCGGCATCCCTGGCGCCTGCCTCGTGCCCGCACCGGGTACGGAATCGGTAGAGCCCCGCGCGCCCCTCACACCACAACCAAAGCCTAGGCCGGGCGGCTGCGGCGCCGGATTCACCGCAGCCCTCTATCAGCCCGAGCACAAGCAGATCACCGGCGTCGCGGACTACCCTGGGAAACTGGTCCTGCGGCTGCGCAGTTATCCGGCATGGCGGGTAACGGTGAATGGGCGGCCTACGGAACCCACCGTCGAGCCGAGCTATGGCCTGATGGAAGTGCCGGTCCCGCAGGGCCGTGTCAACGTGGTCATCGACTGGGGCACTACACCGGACGTCATCGCCGGGCGTTGGATCAGCGGAATCTCTGTGCTGTTGCTCACCGGCCTTTGGTATCTCGAGCGAAGGCTGAACCGCGCTCGTTTATCATGAGAGCAATGGCCGTCGACGTAAAATCGCTGATTCAAGAGGGCGCGGAGCTGACCGACCGCGCGCTGGAAGAGCTGATACCCAGCGTGGAAACGGTCCCAGCGTCGATCCACGGCGCCATGCGTCACTCCACCTTTGCCGGGGGCAAGAGACTCAGGCCTGTGTTGGCCATGCAGGCCGCCGTCACCATTGCTGGGGCCCTACCCAAAGGCATTGAGCAGTTGGGCGCGGCTCTTGAAATGCTGCATACCTACTCGCTCATCCACGACGACCTGCCGGCGCTGGACAACGACGACCTGCGCCGTGGCAAGCCCACCTGCCACGTAGTTTTCGGTGAGGCAATCGCCATTCTGGCCGGTGATGCGCTGCAAACCCGCGCCTTTGAAGTGCTGGCCGGGTTGGTTGCGCCGCCGGGCGCCGTCGTCCAGATCATCGGCCTGGTCGCCAACGCCGTCGGCACCGTCGAAGGCATGATTGGCGGACAGGTGCTGGACATTGAGAATGAGCACTCGAAGCCGACCCCGGAATTGGTCAATGCCATTCACCGCGCCAAGACCGGCGCACTGATCCGTGTCAGCGTGGTTGCGGGCGGCGTTTATGCGGGTGCCACAGCGGACGATGTTTCCCGCCTCGACACTTTCGGCCGCAAGGCGGGACTCGCATTCCAGATTGCCGACGACGTGCTCGACATGACAGAGGACTCAGCCGCCCTGGGCAAGACCGCAGGCAAGGATCTGGCTACAGAAAAAGTGACCTGGCCGGCCGTTTTCGGGATTGAACAAAGCAAGCGCGACGCCGCCGCACTCATCGAAGAGGCTTTTGCGGCTCTCGCGCCCTATGGCAGCCGTGCCGACGGACTGAAGTCGGTGGCGCGCTATTTGGTGGAACGGAAAAATTGAGGCGCAGAAAAACTAAGCAATGCTCTCCGAATCCGACATCCTGACCGCCCTGCGCGATTGTTTTGACCCGGAAGTGAAGCTGAACCTGGTGGACCTGGGGCTAATTTATTCGGTTGCAACGGGCCCCGATCCACACTCCACGCCGGCCTGGCCGCGTCAGTGGGTCAAGGTGACCATGACGCTAACCACGCCCAGTTGCCCCGCCAGCGGCCTGATCTTCGAGCAGGTACACAACCGCCTGGCCGGCATCCAGGACATCAGCAAGGTGGAAGTGGACCTGGTGTGGGAACCCAAATGGACGCCCCACCGCATCAGCGCGGAAGGCCGCAAGCAACTGGGAATCTAACGCCGGGAGCGCCTATTCCTCCAGGATTCTGCCCAGCTTGTCCCGATTGTCGGCCACATCTCTTACCACCTCCTGCAACTGCGCAAGAGCCCGTTCGGCGTGGTCGAGGTATCCGGGAATTGCGTCCCAGCAGGCGCGCACAGCATCCTCCTGGTCAATCAGCGCCAGCGCCGTGCCCACGCAGGCGACAGCCAGCCCGGCCCGCCGTTGACGACCCATCAGCAGAGCTGCCCCTGCAACCAGGGCGCCAGTTGCGGCGTAGGCCGTCCAACTGCCGGTGAGGTCGTTGAGGAAGCTTAGATTGATGCGAGTTTCGTGCGATGTTTCGGTAAGCGGTTCAACCGCCATAGTTTCTCCTTCCGTCTCCGGCCTGATCCCCGGATGAGAGGGAACAGTGCCTGGAGTATCGCTCGAAATTGCGGGTCGTGGGGGAAATTCCTAAAAACCCGTGCATCCGACGGTCCCATTGTTTCAGTCCAGGTCGAACTCGCGCAATGGCTTAACGTCGGGAGCATCTTTCGCCTTGCGCAAGGCCTCGGCAAATTTCTTCTCCAGCAGATCGGCCTTGTTCTTCTCAGCGTCCACTGACTGACGGAAAATCGACTCCTTGCGCTCATCCTGTGCGCGCATGGCCTGGGCCGCTGACTCCAGGTCCTCAAACATCCGCTTGCGCGGAGCAGAGGTGTGGCTCACCAACACGCCGGTGTCCGCGTCGATCCTGAGCATCGCCCCGCAATCGGGGCAGGCAACTTCAAAAATGTCCTGCTTCTTCTTAGCCATGGCTTTCCAGCAAGGATTGTATGCGCTTCCAGGGCAAATTGAACAGCGCATTGAAGCATTCGCTCTGCCCCACCCGATGAACTTTCCCGGCAACATCCGCGTATCATGGATTGGCGCGAGCAGGCGCATGGTTGTGCGAGTCCACTTCTCGAGTAAACATCTGCGCAGGCTTGAGAGCACCGTCCACAGCCTCCCGGCCACAACAACCTCCGGGCAAGACAGGAGAAAGATGAAAGCTAATCGCGCAAGGAATTACGTTCTGGCTGCGCTTTGCGGACTGGTCATTGAACCGCTGTGCCTGGCGCAATCGCCAGTGGCCGGCGACTGGCTTGGCACACTGAATGCCGGTGGCACGCGGCTCCACCTCGGCCTGCACATCGCCGTCGCCGCGGACAAAAGCCTCACTGCCACCTTCGACAGCATCGACCAGCACGCCAACGGCATTCCGGTCACCACGATCACGTTCACCGGCTCGAAACTCAAATTCACCATCGATGCCGCCCATGTCTCCTATGAGGGCACGATCAACATGAACGGAACTGAGATCGATGGGACCTTTACGCAGGGCGCCGACCTCGCGCTCAGCTTCAAGCGCGCCCCCGCGCAGGCTGAGCCGAATCCGGCGACACCCTCATCCGCGCTTTCTTCGTCCATTGACGGCCTGTGGCTTGGAAGCATCGACACGGGCGCAATCAAGCTCCGCATCGCGTTCAAGATCGCGAACACCAGCGCGGGCCTGACCGCGCAGATGCAAAGCCCCGACCAGAACCCGACATGGATACCCGCAAGTTCCATCACGCAAAGCGGCAGCACAGTCAGCATCGCGCTCAAGCCGGTGGGCATCTCGTATGAAGGAACAGTCGCGGCCGACTTGAGCGCCATCGACGGCACGTTCACACAGGGCGGCAGCCCGTTGCCGCTGAAGCTCGCGCGTATCAAGGACGAAGCTGCGCTTGAGTTGCGCCGTCCGCAAAATCCAGTCAAGCCCTATCCTTATCGGGAAGAGGACGTGGCTTACACAAACAAGGCGGCGGGGAATACGATCGCTGGCACGCTGACCCTCCCCGACGGCAAGGGTCCGTTTCCCGCAGTGCTACTGATCGTCGGCTCCGGACCGCATGACCGCGATGAAACGCTGCTGGGGCACAAGCCGTTTTTGGTGCTCTCCGACTATCTGACCCGCAAGGGAATCGCGGTGCTCCGGGCGGATAAGCGCGGCGTGGGCAAATCCCCAGGCGACCTTGCGACGGCCACCACGGCCGACTTTGCCTCCGATGCTGAGGCCGGAGTCGCTTACCTCAAATCCCGCGCTGAAGTTGATCCGCACAGGATCGGGCTGATCGGTCACAGTGAAGGCGGAATCATTGCGCCCATGGTCGCAGTGCACGATCAGGACGTCGCCTTTATCGTGATGATGGCCGGTTCCGGCATTCCAGGAGACCAGATTATTGTGGAGCAGGCCCGTCTCATCGCCGAAGCTGGCGGGGTAAGCAAGGAAATAGTCGACAAGAACGCTGAGAACGAACGCGAAGTGCTTTCGCTGGTGGAAACGGAAAAGGACCCTGCGACGCTCGAACGCCTGCTGGCCGTGAAGCTCGCGGCCGCGGGAGTACCCGATGCGCAGATTGCCGCGCAGACCAAGGCGATCACTTCGCCCTGGTTCCGCTACTTCCTCACCTATGACCCTGCTGTTACGCTGCGCAAGCTCACCATCCCGGTGCTCGCGATCAACGGCTCACTTGACCTGCAGGTTCCGCCGGCGCTGAATCTACCCGCGATCCGCAAGGCGCTGGAGGACGCGGGAAACAAGCACTTCGAGGTGGATGAACTGCCTGGGCTGAATCATCTTTTCCAGACCGCGAAGACAGGAGCGCCGTCTGAATACGGCCAGATCGAAGAGACCATCTCGCCGCTGGCGCTGGATAAAATGGCGAACTGGATTCTGAAGCAGTAGTAAAGCAGCAGTCGTCGTCGATCGCTTTCGCTTCGAAGATTTAGTGCTTTTCCGAAGCCGAGCCCAGCTTGGCTTCGGCTTCGGCGATGACGTGCAGCGCCTCGGCGTACTTCTCTTCGCTGTCGCCGGCTTCGTTCCACTGCTTCTGGCCGCGAGCGAGTTGCTCCTTGGCGCGGGGTACGTCGATTTCTTCGGGCTTGAGCGCGTCGGTGGCCAGGATGGTGACGCGATCGGGCAGCACCTCAACAAATCCCCAGCTCACGTTGTAGCGCGAGGTGCTCTCCGGGCCATCGGGACCACCATGCAGCGTGACATCGCCCGCGCCCAGCTCGGCCAACAGCGGCGCCGCGCCGTAGAGCACTTCCATGTAACCTGTCTTGGCCGGCAGTTCGACCGCCGACGCCGCATGCTCAAAGAGCGTGCGCTCAGGCGTCACCAGACGGACACGGAGTTGGTTCGATTCGTCAGCCATAATTAGCTCCTAGCTTCTAGCTTCTAGCCTCTAGCTAAAAGCTAGAAGCTAATGGCTAGAAGCTGCCTTTACGCCGTTGCCTTCAGCTTCTCGGCGGTTGCGAGCACTTCTTCGATGGCGCCCTTCATATAGAAGGCCTGCTCGGGAATATCGTCGTACTTGCCGGCAATGATCTCCTTGAAGCTGCGCACGGTGTCGGCCACCTTCACATAAGCTCCGGGAATGCCGGTGAACTGCTCGGCCACGTGGAAGGGCTGCGACAAAAACTTCTGCACCTTGCGGGCGCGCGCAACGGTGAGCTTGTCATCTTCAGAAAGCTCATCGATGCCGAGAATCGCGATGATGTCCTGCAGGTCCTTGTACCGTTGCAGGATCTTCTTCACGCCCTGGGCTACGTCGTAGTGTTCGTCGCCCACAATGCGCGCGGAAAGAATACGCGAGGTGGAGGCCAGCGGATCGACGGCGGGATAGATGCCGAGTTCCGACAACGGCCGGCTAAGCACGGTGGTCGCGTCGAGGTGGGCAAAAGTGGTTGCAGGCGCAGGATCGGTCAAATCGTCGGCGGGCACGTATACGGCCTGGACCGATGTGACGGAACCCTTGCTGGTGGAAGTGATGCGCTCCTGCAGTTCACCCATTTCCGTGGCCAGGTTGGGCTGGTAACCCACGGCCGAGGGCATGCGGCCGAGGAGCGTCGAAACCTCAGAGCCCGCCTGCGTGAAGCGGAAGATGTTGTCGATGAAGAGCAGCGTGTCAGAACCTTCGACGTCGCGGAAGTACTCGGCGACAGTCAGTGCGCTCAAGGCCACGCGCAGGCGCGCTCCAGGCGGCTCGGTCATCTGGCCGTAAACCAGCGCGCACTTCGAGTTGGCAAAGTCGCCCGGCTTGATGACGCCGGACTCGGTCATCTCGACCCACAGGTCGTTGCCCTCGCGGGTGCGCTCGCCCACGCCGCCAAAAACTGAGTAGCCGCCGTGGTTCTTGGCCACATTGTTGATCAATTCCATGATGACCACGGTCTTGCCCACGCCGGCGCCGCCAAACAGGCCGATCTTGCCGCCCTTCAAGAACGGCTGGATCAGGTCGATGACCTTGATGCCGGTCTCGAACATCTCTTCGTGGGTGGTCTGCTCGTCAAACAGCGGCGCGGGCCGGTGAATGGGCATGCGCGTCTTCTCGCCGATGGGGCCAAGCTCGTCCACCGGCTCGCCGATCACATTGATGATGCGGCCCAGCGTCTCTTTGCCCACCGGAACCCGGATCGGTCCGCCGAGGTCGATCGCCTTCATGCCCCGCACCATGCCGTCGGTGGCTTCCATGGCCACGGTGCGCACCCGGCCTTCGCCCAGGTGCTGCTGGACCTCGAGGATGACGTTGATGGGAGTGGGCACGGTAAAGCCGTCGCTGACCACGCGCAACGCCTGATAGATGGGCGGCATCGTCGCTTCTTCAAACTGCACGTCGACCGCCGGGCCTGAAACCTGAATCACCTTGCCGATATTTTCTGCCATTTTCAAAAGCTCCTAGCTTCTAGCTCCTAGCCTCTAGCCTTTTCCTTCTCAACCCCACCCCTGTTCTCTTCCCCAAGTCTGACTCGGCTGAAGAGCTAGAGGCTGAAAGCTAGCAGCTAGAAGCTGCTCTTACAGCGCCGCGGCGCCCGAAACAATTTCGATGATCTCCTTGGTAATGGCCGCCTGGCGCACGCGATTCATATGCAGCGTGAGCGAGTCGATCATGTCCGAGGCGTTGTTGGTTGCTGAATCCATCGCCGTCATGCGCGCCGCATGCTCCGCGGCAACCGACTCCGTCATGGCGTGATACAGCATGGAAAAAATGTATTGCGGGAGCAGGCCGTTGAGCAGCTCTTCGGCCGGCTCGTCGTAGATGTAGTCCACCTGCGCAGTACCGAACTTCTTCGCTTCAGTATCGGCCTCCGCCGTGTCAATCGGCTCCAGCGGAATTCCAGCGCTCGCCGCCGCTTCCGCCGTACGCTGCTTCTCTTCTTCAGTGGGCTCGGTTGCGCCGGTGATCTGGGGGATACCGATCTTCATGATCGGCAAAATCTTCTCAACCACAAGGCGCTGCTGGATGACCGATTTGAACTCGTTGTAGACGATGTAGGCCGCGTCGATCTCCTCGTGCACGTAACGGGAGATAATGTTTCGCGCCAGCTCGTACACCCGGCTGGTCTCGAGCTTGGTCAGCATCCCGGGATGATCGCCGGTGACTTCAACCTTTTTCTTGCGATCCCTCACCTGGTGCTTGTTCCCGTTCTCGTCCGTGACTTCGTTGTAGATGGCTACGGGAAAATGACGGCGCATCTGGTCGCGGCCCTTGCGGCCCACGGCCTCAATGTCGATTTCCTTGTCCGGATTGCCGCTGATAAATTGAAATGCCGTCTTGAGAATGTTGGCGTTGAACGCGCCGGCAAATCCCTTGTCGCCGCTGACAATGACTACCAGAATGCGCTTCTCTTCGCGAGTGGCGAAGAGCGGATGGCGCAGGCGGCCGGTCTCAGGATCGAATATCTCGGTGCGCCGGGTCAGCGATTCCAGAACGCTGGTGATCATTTTGGCGTAGGGCCGGGCCGAGAGCGCCCGCTCCTGCGCGCGCCGCAGCTTTGCCGCCGAAACCATCTTCATGGCCTTGGTGATCTGCCGCGTGTTCTTCACGCTGCGGATGCGTCGCCGTAAGTCTAGGACATTTGCCATAATGCTTTCCGTTACCAAGCTTCTAGCTGCTAGCTTCCAGCCTCTAGCTTCCTGATTCCCAATGCATGCTGTGGTCGAAGCTCAAAGCCGGGCTTTTAGCTCGTAGCTATAAGCTAGCGGCTGGAAGCTGCTGTTTCCAGCTCCGCCTTGAAGTTTGCCGAGTATTCCTTGAGAGCCGCGTGCAGCTTGGCGCGGAGATCGTCGTCGAATTGCTTCTTCTGGGTTAGTTCTTCAAGAAACGCTGTCTGCGCGTTGTCAAGGTACTTGTACAAGCCGTCCTCGAAGGCACGAATGTCGGAAACCTTTAGATCGTCGAGGTAGCCCTGCGTGCCGGCGAAGAGCACCACTGCCTGCTGCTGCCAGGTGAGCGGGTGGAACTGCGGCTGCTTCAGCAATTCAGTCAGGCGCTGGCCGCGGTTGAGTTGCTTCTGCGTCAGCGGATCGAGATCGGAGCCGAATTGCGCAAAGGCCGCCAGTTCGCGGTACTGAGCCAGATCGAGCTTGAGCGTTGAACCTACCTGCTTGACCGCCTTGATGGCCGCAGAGAAGCCTACGCGCGAAACCGAGAGGCCGACGTTGACAGCCGGACGAACGCCGGAATTGAAAAGGTCGGTTTCCAAGAATATCTGGCCGTCGGTAATGGAAATAACGTTGGTCGGAATGTAAGCCGAAACGTCGCCGGCCTGGGTCTCAATCACCGGCAATGCGGTGAGCGAGCCGCCGCCTCTTTCCTTGCTGAGCTTGGCCGAGCGCTCAAGCAAACGCGAGTGGAGATAGAAGACGTCGCCCGGATAGGCTTCGCGGCCCGGCGGGCGGCGCAGGAGCAGCGAAATCTCGCGATAGGCCATGGCATGCTTGGAGAGATCGTCGTACATCACCAGCGCGTGCCTGCCGTTGTCGCGGAAGTACTCGCCGATGGCCGTGGCGGCGTAGGGCGCAAGGTAAAGCAGCGGCGCAGGCTCAGAGGCTGAGGCAGCAACGATGACCGTGTGGCCCATGGCGCCGGCTTCAGTCAGCGTCTGAACTACCTGCGCGATGGAAGACCGCTTCTGGCCGATGGCGCAGTAGATGCAGATCAGGTCGTTCTTGGCGTTGTTGATGATGGTGTCAAGCAGCACGGCGGTTTTGCCGGTTTGACGGTCACCAATGATCAACTCGCGCTGGCCGCGGCCGATCGGGATCATGGCGTCGATGGCCTTGAGGCCGGTGGCCATGGGCTCCTTGACCGAGAGGCGGTCGATGATGCCGGGCGCCAGACGCTCCACGGGCAGCGTCTCAGTCGACGCGATCGGGCCCTTGTCGTCTATAGGAATGCCGAGAGCGTTGACCACGCGGCCGATCATGGCGTCGCCCACCGGCACAGAGAGAATCTTGCCGGTGCGCTTCACCTCGTCGCCTTCGCGCAGCTCGGTGTAGTCGCCCAGGATGACCGAGCCAACCGAATCCTCTTCAAGGCTCAGGGCCAATCCGGCAATGCCGTGCGGGAAGCTGAGCAGTTCGCCGGCCATGACCTTGTCGAGGCCGTGCAGGCGCGCGATGCCGTCGCCCAGCGACGTAATGGTCCCGACCTCGTCGACCTGGACCTTTGAATCGTAGTTCGCGATCTGCTCGCGAAGAAGCTGCGTTATCTCGTCTGCCTTGATCTGAGCCATTTCTTTCCTTTGAGGGACCAGGGAATAGGGACTAGGGAATAGAATTACGACCGCGATCCCTGTTCCCGGTTTTCCAGTCCCTTGTCCCTAGTCCCTATTCCCTGCCGGCGTTCAGCCGGCCGTCAGCGTTTCCTTCAAACGGGCCAGGCGTCCGCGCACTGAACCGTCATATACCGTCGAACCGATGCGCACCACCGTGCCACCCAGGATGGCTGCATCGACCTTGAAACTGGCTTCAATCCGCGAATTGGCCAGCCTGCCGATATCCATTGCCAGCGCCCCGCGCTCCTGCTCGCTCAACTCGCGCGCGGTCACAATCTCCGCTTCGCGAATGCCCAATTGCTCCTGGAGCAGGCGGCGATAGGCCTGGATGACTTCGCTCACCTGGCCGATACGGCCGTTGTTAATGAGCACAGCCAACAAGTTGCGCAGTTCCTTCCGGAGCTTCAGTTTTGCATTCAACTTATCCAGAATCCCCACCTTCTGTATCGCGGGAACAGCAGGATTCACAAAGAATTCGCGCAGTTCGGGACTTCCGTCCCACGTGGCGAGAAAATCGGCGATCTGGCGGTCGATCGCGGCGGTGTCCAGTTTTTCAGCTGTGACCACATCGAGAAAGGCGCTTGCGTAGCGAGAGACAAAGGCAGCCATTTAGTTCAGCCCTCCCTTGGCAACATCGCCGACAAACTCAGCGATCAGGGCGCGATCGGTTTCCGGCGTAAGCTTCAGTTGCCTGGTAGCCTGATCGATCGCCAGGTCGGCGGCAAAGTTGCGCAGCCCGCGTGTAGCCTGCGCCGCCGCCACGCCAATCTCCTGCTCGGCTGCGGCCACAATGCGGGCACTCTCCTCAGCCAGGGCAGCTTTGATCCGCGCTTCGTCCTGCAGGCTTTCGGCCTCAACCTCGGCGCGGAATCTCTGGATCTCATCGCCAAGGCTGGCAAGCTTGGCCTCAACCGCGCTCAGGCGGGCGTTGGCATCCTCGGTAACCTTGCGGGCCGACTCAATATCGACGCGCACCTTTTCCCCGCGATTGCGCAGGAATTTAGGCAGGAACTTGAAGAGGGGAATGCCGATAGCCAGCACAATGATAGCGAAGTTGATGAATTCAAATGTCTTGGCCATGGCCTCATCGGACAGATGGAGCGCTTTGGCGGCCGACTTTACCAGCGCGGTGTGGCGAAACTTGTTGCTGGCTTCCTCTTCTGTTTCCGGCTTCTCTTCCTTGGGCGTGTTGGCTGCGGTGCTGGAATTCTGGGCCGTGGCTGCGGGAGCCGATTGCTGCGCCATCACCCGGCACGGAGCAACCGCAAGTCCGGCAACCAGCGCTGCCATGAGCGCAAGCCACACGAGTCGTTTGCCAGCGTGGGGGTGCAAAGTCGAATATGTCGAGCCTGAGTCTTTCAACGGGAACCCCCGGCGGCAAGCGGAAGCACCGCGCGGACCACCTGATTGGCCAAATCTGCCGTCGAGGCCTGAATGGTTTTGCGGGCGGCTGCGGCTTCGGCCTCCACCTCAACCCGGGCCTGGTTTACCTTCACGCCGGAAGCCTTGCGGGATGCGTCGAGAGCGGCCTCGCGCTCGGCGTTCCACTGCTTGACGCGCTGCTCGCGAACCTTATAAACCTCGGCGCGTGCCTCGCGCAACTTGGCGGCATATTCAGCCGCCCGGGCCTCGGCCTGGGAAATGGCCCTTTGCGCGTCTTCAAGAGCGCCCTCGGTGCGGGCGCGGCGCTCTTTCAGTGTGGCGCTCAGCGGTCCCTGAATCAGAAACTGGTAAGCCAAAACCAGCACGATGAACAGCAGAATCGTGGGTATGGCGCCAATCAGTAGCGCCCCGATTTGTTGAAAGATTTCTTGCATGCTGGTTGCGGAATTTCAGGCTGTCTCTATTGGTCTTCTGTTGTGACTGGAACACTTATTTTTATCAGGGGCGGACCCCCAAGGTCAACGAAGTTGGAGCTTAATTGCCGGGGTCTTGTGACTGCTGTCACGATTCGGGAATTTAGTTCAAAAAAGAACTTGCTTTTGAGCTAAACAGGCCTAGACTAAGAATACCACCCAGACCCGGTTCAGGGTCCAGCGGGTCAACGGTTCCGGGAAGTCCTTCCACTCCCGAGGCCGTTGGCCCGCCTCTAATTTTGGGCCTGTTTTTGGCTTCCCCAAGCTCCAGGACAACTTCAACCCGCCCGCAGCGGTTTCCGCCCACTCGAAACCGCTGCCACCGGCGTTCTGAACCTGCCTCGAACTTCCCTCCTCAGCCGCCGCCTACTCAGACTTCCCAATAAACTCGGCCAGATCGTCCTTCAACTTGTGAAGCGCTTCCACGTTGAGGTAAATCATGTGACCTGAGGGGTAGTAGCCAAACTGCACATTGCTCCGCAGAGCGGGGTCGAGATCCATGTGCGATAGATCGTACTCCGTTGCAAAGAATGGGGTTGCAAGATCGAAGTACCCGTTTGCCGAGAACACCTTGAGGTGTGGATTCTTGCGGATGGCACTCCCCAGGTCGGCAGCCACCCAGGGCTGGGACTGCTCGCCACCTCCGCCGCCGAAGCCTCCGCCGCTAGTGGGGCGATGCTTCCAATCCCACTGCACCATGCCGTAAGCGGTGGGCCGGTACATATCCGTGCTCTCGTATTTCAGCTCCTTCGCCAGGTAATCGTGGATGGCGGAGACGAAGGCGCCGGTGATGCCGGAATCGGAGGCGTCGTAGCTGGGATTCTCGCCGGCCGAGTCGATGTCCACGCCTTCAAAGCGCATGTCGTAGCGGCCCACCGTGCGGGCGTCATCGCGGAGAATTTCCTTGCGGAAGCGCGTGGGCGAGATGCGCAGCTTGCTCTCTTTTACGTAATCCAGGCTGAGGCCGGTGAACTTGCTGACCTCTTTTGCCACCGAATCGAACTCCGCCGCGGGCAGGTTGGAGCCTTCAAACAGTGCGTGGGCGTAGGGGCCTGAGGCGAACTCGCGCGCCTGCTGCACCCAGTCGCCAACCTTGGCCGGCTTGTTGGGAACCTTGTTGTAGTACCAGGCCGCCGCGGCGTAACTGGGCAGGTTGGAGATGTAAATCATGTCGTAGCCGCCGGCGCGAATGTTGTAGTTGAGGATGGATGAAATCAGCACCACGCCGTTCAACTGCACGCCGTCGCCGCCGAGCATGTCTGCCAGCGCGGCCGAGCGGGTCGTTCCGTAGGACTCGCCGATGAGAAACTTGGGCGAGTTCCAGCGCTGGTTCACGTTGAGATAACGCTGGATGAAGCGGTCGAAGGCTTTGAGGTCCTCGTCCACGCCGGCGAAATCCTTGGCGGTTCCCTTGCCCACGGCGCGGGAGTAGCCGGTCAGCGGCGCGTCGATGAAGACCAGGTCGGTTTTGTCCAGCAGAGAATACTGGTTGGGAACCAGCTTGAAGGGCGGACCGGCTGTGGGCTTGGGGCTATCGGTCTCAATGCGCACCGGCGAAAACGATCCCATGTGCAACCACAGCGTGGACGAGCCAGGCCCGCCGTTGTATAGAAAGCTCACTGGCCGCGACGCCGGCTCGGCGCCATCCAGCGTGTAGGCCGCGTAGAAGATGCTGCCATAGGGCTTGTCTTCCTCATCGCGAACCAGCAACGTGCCGGCGGTCGCGGTGTACTTGAGGGTCTTGCCGCCGATGGTGACCTCGTGATGGGTGGGAACGGTCTTCTCGGGAGGAATGGGAGTCGAAGCGTCCTTGTTGTCGGTGTCTTTATGCTCTGCGGTGTCGCCACGGCGCGATTCGGCAGCGCCCGGAGCGGCCGGTGGGCGCGTCTCCTGCGCTGGAAATGCGGGGATCAAGTAGAGCGAGGCGAGGGCAACGAGCATGCATAAGGCAAACCGGTGAGCAGTTTTCATAGAAGTGGAGCCTCCGAAGGAATGGGGTTATCTTTGTGCCTAAGAACGCTGGGCGGCTAAGAACGCTGGGATTCGGGTGAAACCATCCCAGGCATCGCAAATTCTTGCGTCAAGTGTGAAGCTTGTTTATCCATGACGATTAAGGCCGGGCATTGGACTCATTGTGGGTAATTAATCCCTGGGCGCGCAGCCATGTTTCAAGCAGGGCGGGCCATTGGTCGAGAGACGGATCGCCCTTGCCGATGCCGCTCCCGTGGCCTCCCTTGGCGAAGATGTGCATCTCCGACGGCACTCCGGCCTTGACCAGCGCATCGTAGAAGCGCAGGCCCTGTTCAACCGGAACAGTCTGGTCATTGAATGTGTGATAAATGAACGTAGGCGGCGTGTCCTTCGTGACGAACAGGTCGGGTGAGTAGGCAATTCGCAGCGCTTCGCAACGGTCCATCACGTTGAAGAGTTTGCAGTAGCTGAGGTGCGATGTGTCGCTGGAGATGGCGCCGATCCAGGGGTAACCGAGCACCAGGAAGTCGGGGCGGCTGGAGGCGCGTGCAATGGGGTCCTGGGCCGAAACCTGCGCAAGATCGTCGGCGTCGGGATTGCCGGGCACGAATTGTGTTGCGGCCAGCGCAGCCAGGTGCCCCCCGGCGGAGAAGCCAATCATGACAATGCGATTCGGATCGATATGATAATCGAGCGCCCGCGCCCGCACAAGTTGTACGGCGCGCCGAGCATCGAGCAGCGGTACGGGCAGCAGGTAGCCGTTCGAGGAGAGCCGGTAACTGAGCACGAAGGCGCGGAAGCCGCGCGCTGTGAACCAGTCGGCCACTTGCCGCCCTTCCAGGTTGCCCGCCAGATGGGTATAAGCGCCACCCGGCAACACCACCACCGCGGAACCGCTCTCAGTGCCGTGCTGCGGCTCAAAGATGGTTAGAGTCGGTATGTCTTCGCAGGCTTTGCCTTTGGCCTCCGGAGCGTCGCCGGGCCACAGGCGAATGGTCTGAATACCCAGAAAGTCATTGTTGACGCCCGCTGTTGCGCAGGGCTGCTGTTGAGCCTGCGACCCCGAACAGGCCAGCAGAACGATGGCTGCGATCGCGAAGAAACGGCTCACGGGGAACCTCCAGGCGGATGGGGAGGATTATACGGTGGAGCAGTGAAGAAGAGTGAATAAGTGATTGGGTGACGAAGAGCAGTGAAAAAGTGACGAAGCGATGGGATGCCGGGCTCTTGTTCACTATTTCACTTGTTCACTGTCCTTGTTCACTTGTTCACTTTTTTTCACTGTTCTTGTCACTGCCAGAGCGCCGTGTGCCCCGGGCATGGATTCTGCGCTTGTGCCACCAGGTCTTCCGCAAGCTCAAAACCGTAGCGGGCAAAGTAGAAGGCTGCGCCATGCAGCCGTTCCTGCAATCCGCCCGCTGGATAAAGGGCCTGGCTGATTGCCTCCGCATGGCGGCAGAGCGAGGTCTCGCGCTGCAATTGAAAATTGGCGGCCAGCGTTCGCAGGCGATTCATCTGGTAGCGCATCTTGCTGGCTGCGGTTTCCGCTGAACGGCCGAGACCGGCATCCTGCGCATGCATCCATTCGAGCAGCGTGGTCAGTTCGGCGTCCAGCGCGTTTCCGGCGGCAGAAATCTTTTGCTTGCCCTCAACGGGCATGGCCCGCGCCGCGAGTAGCTTGGCCAACGAATCCGGCGTTTCGTTGAAGACCCGTTCCAGCGTCAGTTCGTGTTTTCGCAGCAGATCGGCGATGGCCGGCTCAATCAGGGTTGCCGAGAAGCGCGGTTGCACTGGCGTTCTGCGGCCCAGAATCTTCTCATACAGCACGGCGGACTGGGCGAAGTAGGCGATCTCCGCTGGCCCTCCGATGGTGAGCGACGTAGAAAGCAGAAAATCCTGAAACACGGGGCGCAGCAGCGCCGATGGGGAGATCCGCTCGGGCTCGGCATCGAGGATGCCAAGCAATTCCGAGGTGGAAATCTTCTGACGGCCAACTTGCCAACTTCCATCCGGCTCCGACGCGGTTTCCGGCAGCCGCTTCAAGGCCTCGCGCGCGCCGGTTTTGTCATCGATCAGAAACAGCAGGCTCGACCCCGGTGCAACGGCCACCTGCGCGTGATAACCGGCAGCTTCCAGTTCACGGTTGCGATCGGTCAGCGCGGCATGCAATTCATCGGCGCGCTCGATGCCGGCCCGCAACACTGGTGCGCCCAAGCGGTGGATTTCACGGCTTGAGGCATCCAGCACCAACAGCCCCGGCGCCGCAAAGACTTTCGAGTAAAACTCGGCAAACGCCTGTGCAAAGGTCCGTCCTGGTTTGTAAGCGGCAGCCAGCGCCTCCATTGCGTCGGAAAAGCCCAGCAGTTCCCACGCCTGATCCACTAGAGGGGTAACCGAGTCGTCGAGCACCAACCCGCCAACAGGCTGCGCGGTTGTGGGGGCATTTTCATAGACCAGCTTGCGCAACTCGCGGCGGGCGGGAAACGTGACGTGATTAATTTCGGCAAAGTCGTGGTCTTCAGTAGCCAGCCAGAAGATCGCGACATGCGGGCTGCCCGCAGCCGTGGCCTGGCGCGCGCGGGCTACAGCCGTTGCCGCCTTGAACGGCGTAAAGAGCGGGCCTCCGAAGAGGCCTACCTGCTGGCCCGTAACGATTGCTCCCGCACCTGCGTTGAGCGCCGCGAGGGGTCCCGCGGCGGAGGGCGACGGATTCTGTTCCGCGAGCAGCCGAACCATTTCGGGCCAGTGCGCAGGCACTGGCGGCCGCGCCTGCCAGCCCGCGTCCGGCGGCAGCGTGGCGTAGAACGGCCGCACCGCGGCGTCACCGGCGCAGAAGTCCAGAAAAAGCCGGTGCAGGCCCGGCGCAACGGTGATGGGAAAACACTCGGCGGTCAGCAACTCGTTCCCTTGCTCTTCAATCCCAGCTCTTTGGTTTGATGTTCCTGTGCGTTTCGGCTCAGTTAAGGATGCCACGCCGGGCTCAATCGATGCAGAAGTGATCCATCAGTCGCGGCGGGGCCAGTCGCAGTGCGTATACTTTTCCTTACTGAGCATTGAGGAGACACAAGAAGAATGGCCACCAAAAAGAAGGCTGCGAAAGTCGCCGAGGTAAAGGAAGCTCCCGAGAAGACGGTCAAAAAGGCCAAGCCATCCAAGGCAAAGAAGTTGAAGGCTCTCAAGCCGGTGGTCGTCGAGAAGGCACAACTGCTCAGTTCGGTAGTCGTCTACCAGGGTCCGCTCTTCCGCGTGCTCCACGACAAACTGATTGAGCCCGACGGAACACACAACGAACGTGATGTGATCCGCCACAATGGAAGCGTGGTGATCCTGGCGGTCGACAGCTCCAAGAGCAAGAAGAACCCATGGATTGTGATCGAGCGCCAGTACCGGCACGCAGCCAATCAATATTTGTGGGAACTGCCTGCAGGCAAGCTCGAGCCCGGGGAAGACGCCCTGGCCGGCGCGCAGCGCGAGCTTGCTGAGGAAACCGGCTATAGCGCGAAAAAGTGGAAACCGCTCGTCGAGTACTACGCCAGCCCCGGGTTTCTGGGCGAGTCAATGAAGGTGTTTGTGGCTGAGGGCTTGCTGGCCGGAGACGCCCATCCGGAAGCCGACGAACAGATCGAATTTCGCCTGGTCAAACTCTCTGAAGTGCTCAAAATGATCGACAAGGGCGCGATTCTGGACGGAAAGACTCTGAGCAGCGTAATGCTGTACGCACGCAGGCTGGCCGGCAAAAGGAAGAAGTAGTTCCTGCGGCGCCGCTACCTCAGGCCCGCCTACGTCAATCAATTCAACTCTTTCCAGCCAGGGTCGGAAACAACCGCGGCCCCATCCCATTTCGCGGGACTTTGCTTTAAAATCCGATTCAACCTTTCGTCCACTTTGAGCGTCTTAACTCATATGGCGGGCGTTTCCCCAAAAAATTCACCCGCCTTCACTTCAAGCGGATTAAAGGAAGGCGGAGCCTGTGGCTCAGTACAAAGGGAAGGTCAAGTGGTTCAATAACGCCAAGGGCTACGGATTCATCGGACGCGAAGACGGGCCGGATGTATTCGTCCATTACTCATCAATCCAGCTCGATGGGTACAAGACGCTGAAAGAGGGCGATGACGTGGAGTTCGACATCGTCCAGGGCCAAAAAGGTCCCCAGGCCGACGCGGTGGTCCGTTACAGAGACGCCGCCGCTCACAGCGCTGCCTGATAGCGGAGTTAGCCGGGCGTAGCAAGACCACCCGGACGTGGTGCACGATGCGTGTGCCCGCATCGCAACCCCTGATCACACGTCGGGCACACGTCGCGATCCCGGTCAACGGGAATCCCGGTTTAGAGTGTGCCTCGACCACCTTCAATAGGGATTTCCGGGTTTCAAGTCCCTTAGTCCCTTAGTCCCTAGTCTCTATTCCCCATTCCCTAATTCCTGCCTTTCTATCGCATACTGTCTGCGGAGACCTTTCCCATGGACAACGCCACCATGGCCCTATTGCTGGCCGAAACCGCCGACCTGCTGGAAATCGACGGCGGCGACAGCTTTCGAATTCGCAGCTATCGCCGCGCCGCCGAGGCCGCCGAACAAACCACCGTCGATCTCATGACCGCCTCAGCGGAAACCGCCCGCCTGCTTGAGATTCCCGGCATCGGCAAAGGCATGGCGGCCAATCTGCAAGCCATCGCCTCAACAGGCACCCTGCCGCTCCGCGATGAGCTTTTGACGAAATACGGCGCCGGCCTCCTGGAACTGCTGAAGCTGCCCGGCATGGGCCCCAAGACGGTTGCGCTTTTATGGGACGCAGCCAAGATCGGCAGCATCGACCAGCTCGCCGAGGCAATCGAAGCCGGCCGCCTCACCGGCCTGCCCCGGATGGGCGAGAAGCAGATCGAGAAGCTGCGCAAAGGCATCGACGACTATCGCCGCAGCGCCGGCCGCTTCCGGATCGACGTGGCTGAAGAAGCCGCGCAGAGCATTTCCGCATACTTGCTGAAATTCGATGGCATTGAAAAGGTCACGCCGGCCGGCTCTTTGCGCCGTGGACGCGAAACCGCGGGCGACCTGGACCTGCTGGTGACCGGCCCCGCCTGCGCGCCTGAGCACACTGCCGCCGCGGTCGAGTACGTAGCCGCCTACCCCGGCATCCACGACATGATCGCGAAAGGCGAAAATAAGGTCAGCTTCCATCTGTCGAACGGCCTGCAGGTCGACGTAAGACTGCTGCCCTCGGCCAGCTATGGTGCGGCGCTGCAATACTTCACCGGCTCAAAGGCGCACAATGTTTCGCTGCGCCAGCGCGCCCTCAAGATGGGCTACACGCTCAGCGAGTGGGCGCTGGCCCGGCTTGACGATGAGTCCGTTGTAGCCGCGGCCACTGAGGAAGAGATCTACGCCGCGCTCGGCATGGACTGGATGCCGCCCGAAATGCGCGAAAATCTGGGCGAAATTGAAGCTGCCGCCCGCCACGCGCTGCCACGGCTGATCGAAAAAGCGGACCTGCGCGGCGATGTGCACATGCACACCACGGCCACCGACGGCCACAACTCAATTCGCGAAATGGCCGAGGCGGCCCTGGCCTGCGGATTCGAGTACATCGCCATCACTGATCACTCCAAAAATCTGGCCATGACCAACGGGTTGGACGACAAGCGAGCTCTCGAACATATTCAGCGCATTCGCGAAGTGGATGAGCAGATGGCCGGCCGCATCCGTGTCTTTACCGGCATTGAGGTGGATATTCTGGCGGACGGCGCGCTCGACCTGGACGACGAAGTGCTGGCGCAGATGGATGTGGTCATCGCCAGCGTTCATACCCGCTTCGAACAGAGCCGCGAGGAGATGACGGCGCGCGTGCTGCGAGCCATCGAAAATCCCTGTGTACGGATTCTGGGCCATCCCACAGGCCGTCTACTGCTGCGCCGAGAGCCCTTCGCGCTTGACCTTGGAGCAGTTTTGCGGCGCGCCGCCGAGCTGGGCGTAGCTGTGGAGCACAACGCCGCTCCGGAGCGGCTCGACCTGAACGACCGGGACCTTCGCCTGGCCAAAGAACTTGGCTGCAAGATCACCATCAACTCCGACTCGCACGACGCGCGCAACCTGGGAAAAATGGACTACGGGATTCGCCAATTGCGTCGAGCGTGGCTGGGGCCGCAGGATGTCCTGAATACCCTTGGAGCGGAGGATTTTCTGGCTGCGCTCAGGCCGCGTGTATAAAAGGCACCAATTTAAGTGCAAAAGATGCACTTCACGAGCCCGCGCACACGATTTCATGGTCTGATTTGCTCTTCTAGAGATAAGATAAGGGCGCGATGAGTCTACTCCAGCAGGATTCCCCCGATGTCGACGACGCCGCCCGAGGTGAAGACTACGCCAAGGGCTCGAGCCATCTGCTCTGGACCAGTGTATTCGCCGCCGTACTGGTCAGCATGGCAATTGCCGGCTATGTGATCGCCGGGCAAAAACCGCCTGTGGTCAGCGGAGAAATTGTTCAGGTATGGGCTCACGTGCATCACCCCGAGACTTCGGGATTCGATGCCAACGGCGAGTCCATTGCCAAGGAGGGCTTTGACCAGGTGCTGGTGTTTGCCCAGGTCAGGCTGCACAACGAAGGCAAGCAGCCGCTCTTCCTTCACAATGTGCTGGCCAATGCCACGCTGGATGACGGCATTCACTCCAGCTATGCCGCGACAGCGGCCGACTACGATCGCGTGTTTATCGCCTATCCCAATCTGACCGTTCCGCACGGGAAAGCGCTATCGCTGGAGACAACCATCCCTCCAGGTCAGACCGTGGAAGGGTCCGTCGTTTCATCGTTCCGCATGAGCAAGCAGCAGTGGGACGCGCGCAAAGACCTTAACTTCACGTTCGGTTTGCTCTACCAGCCAAACCTGGTGCTCGCGCCCCATAGCCCGGTTATTGCCCAGTAGGCGGGACCGGCGCGCCCTTGGGCACGGAGAGATATCCCTTCACCGTATCCTTGGCGCTGACCGAGTTGACCACGACTTCAAAGAGCGCAGGATCCTTGCCGGCGTAGAACTGCAGCGGCTCGTTCAGATTCCTGTCCTTCTTCTCGTACTCCTTGTCGTCGGCAAACACCGTGAGCGTGAACTTGCTCTTTTTGGCGTCCGCCTTCCTCAGTTCCAGGCTCACCGTGCCGACCGGCTTTTTCTGTCCCTTGGCCAAAGTGAACTCGTAGTAATTGCGGTCGCCCTTGTGCTTGAGCACTTCCAGCTCATCGTGATTGCGGGCAATCAGGCTGCTGTGGTCGCTCAAGTCGCCCTTCATCGAGGTCAACTGGGCGATTGCGCCGGCCAGATCGGTTTGCGTCTTGCCCAGGTCTGTCTTCACGCCGCCCACATCAGTCTTCACGTCGGTAACGGCGCTGGAAACAGCGCTTACCTGCTGCGCGGTCTGCTTCTGGGCGGTGGCCAGTTGCTGGGTGTTGGCTTCAACGGCCTGCTCGCGGCGAATGATCTCCTGGTTGCGCGCGTCCATCTGCTTCTGGGTCAAACCGAGCGACTTGCCGAGTTCCTCGGTAGCCACATTGAGGCGGGCATCGGTTTCACGCAACTTGGCGGCCAGTTGCTTGTTCTGCTGCGTCGCTTCGTCCAATTCCGTCTTCTGGGTTGCCACTTTGCCACTCAGAACATAACTCCAGGCCAGCCCGCCCAATGCGCAGATCAGTGCGACGGCAATAACCGCCAGCAGCGCGCCGGAATAGGTTCGGGGTGCATTTTCAAATTCTTCACTCATTCGTTTGCCCTTCCCTCGTTCTGCGGTTCATCCATCGAACCGCTCTTGAATGGCCTTCGCGCACAGCCTCAGGCCTGGTTACGGCAGCGTCCTTTCACGTTAGACGCCGGCCGGAAGAATTCTTGCAGTCGAATTTTCCCATATTCGCTTTAGATTCAGTTCTACCCGTCCCGCTCCTGCGGCGCCGTGGGAACGGCCCCGGGGGAATCTCAAGAATACAGAAAGCATACAGCGCATTGGCCAATGGAGTCCTCGTGAACAGCTAAATCGTCTGGTGGAATGGGTGATTTGTGAGCTGGCGCACACCAGTTGTCCCACCTATCGTGACAATCATGGAATCGTTCCGTTATAAACATCTTTTGCTGCATTTTTCGGCGCAGGGTCTTTTTTTGGCCGGCGCAGGGTCTCTTCCTGAAAGATGAAGAGACTTGAGCAGCGCGTTTATCGTCGCAGAGGCGTCCCGCCTGACGATTGCTGCAAACACTGAATAATCGCTTGGAGAAGGGGAGATTTGAAAGCTATGTCGACTGCTGTCGCTGGGAAGGGTCTGGAAGGAATTGTTGCCGCAAACTCCGGTATCTGCTGGATTGACGGAGAAGCCGGCGTGCTGGCCTATCGCGGCATCGACATTCACGAGCTGGCCGTCAAATCCACTTTTGAAGAGACCACTTACCTGCTCTGGAACGGCATCCTGCCCAACCAGCTCGAGCTGCGGGAGTTCACGGCGCAGTTGGCGCTGGCCCGCTCACTCGACCAGCGGATCATCGATCTTCTTCGCTCCTTCCCTACCACGGCCACGCCCATGGAAGTGCTGCGCACCGCGGTCTCCGCGCTCAGCTTTTACGACGCCGACGAGAAAGACAACTCCCACGACGCCAACGTGCGCAAGGCATACAATCTGACCGCGCAGATCGCCATGCTGGTGGCCATTTACGATCGGCTGCGCAAGGGCAAGGAAGTCATTCCACCCGATCGCTCGCTCTCTCATGCCGCCAATTTTCTGTGGATGCTGACCGGCGAAATGCCTTCCGAAACAGCCACGCGCACCCTCGATATCGCACTCATTTTGCACGCCGACCACGAGCTGAATGCTTCCACCTTTGCCGCCCGCGTAATCGCCGCCACTCTCTCCGACATTCATTCCGCCATCACCGGCGCCATCGGCGCGCTCAAGGGCCCGCTGCACGGCGGCGCCAATGAAGCCGTGATGCGCCTGCTCTACACCATCGACAAGGCCGGCGCCGATCCCGTGGAGTACGTGAAAAACATGCTGGCCGCGCGGCAGAAGATCTCCGGGTTTGGCCATCGCGTCTACAAGACCGAGGACCCGCGCGCCACCCACCTGCGCCGCATGAGCGAGCAGTTGGGCCGCGATGCCGGCCAGCCCAAATGGTTTGAGATGTCCCGCGCCATCGAGCTCTATATCAATGCCGACAAGAAGCTCAACGCCAACGTCGATTTCTACTCCGCCTCAACCTACGCGACACTGGGCATCGACATCGATCTCTATACGCCGATCTTCGCCATCAGCCGCATCTCCGGCTGGGCCGCGCACGTGATTGAACAGTTGGACGACAACCGCCTCATCCGCCCGCGCGCCGAGTACATCGGCCCCGAGTACCCGTCACCCTGGATTCCGGTGGAAGAGCGCGGATAACGAAGGCACCGGGTCTCACCAATTCAAGAATGAACCTGTTGATCCCTGCTCACAGCCGAGTGCGCGGATGGCGTTTGTTTTCTTCCGTTTTCATGGCCTGCGATTTAGAGCTTATCCGTAAATAGTAACGAGGTCGATGCGTGCGATTGAATCTCTCGTTTGCAGCGAATTGGAAGCGGCGATGATGGACTCAATATGGCCCAGATCAAGTCGTGGACGGTTTC
>JBEKET010000031.1:0-90691 GCA_050013695.1 Occallatibacter sp. | reverse complement strand
AACCGTCCACGACTTGATCTGGGCCATATTGAGTCCATCATCGCCGCTTCCAATTCGCTGCAAACGAGAGATTCAATCGCACGCATCGACCTCGTTACTATTTACGGATAAGCTCTAAAGCCGGATTGAATCTATGAGCTTTATTCGGGAGGCTGAAGCCTCCCGCTCCCTCCGACGTAGAGCGTGCCGGTTTTTTCATCAAGCTGAGGCACGGATAAATCCGTGCCCTTTCAAAACTAAGGGTTTCTCCGCAGCCTGGGCGGTCTATGAACGTTTCTTGCCAAAGGGGCCGGGGCGCTTGCCGCCGGATTTGGGGCCGCTCTTGAATGGGGGCCTGGACTTGGTGCCGCCGGGCTTGCCCTTGCCGCCGAAGCTGGGCTTGGGTTTCCAGCCTGGCTTGCCGCCCTGCCTTCCCTCCGCTCGCTGGCTGGGACCTGAGTCCGAACGCGGCGGGCGCGGGGCGAAGGAGCCTTCTCCTTCTTGCCGGAATGGACGCTTGGATGGGCCGCCTGGCTTTGAGTCAAAACCGCGACTTGGTGGACCGGAATAGGGACGGCTACCGCCAGCCCCGGATTTGTTATTGGGGCGCGCGCCGCCGGGGCGGGGCTTGCCGCTGCTGGTGGTGAAGGGGCGCGCAAGGCCGCCTTCGCCGCGAAACGGACGAGACTGGCTGGGACGCGACTGGCTGGGGCGGGCGGAACCTGGGCGTTCTGAGCTGGATCGGCCGCTGCCTGTTGGGCCTGCGCCCGCACGGCCAAAGTCTGGTCGAGAGGGGGGACGCGGCGAGCTGGGGCGGTCAAATGACGGGCGATCGGGCCTCGGATTGAATGCCTTGGGACGGTCGGAATAAGGCCGTGGCGGTCCGGAGCGGCCACTGCTGGCACGGTCTGGTCCCTTGATTTCTTCGATGTGCAGATTTGGCGGTCTCACCGGGCCTAAGTCGTCATCGTGCGTGATTTCGCGGCGCGGCGGAGCGGGACGGTCTGACGGGCGGTTGAAAGACGGGCGTTGCTGGCCTTCGGGTTTTTTCCAGGCGGGTTTCGACGGGCCTGACTTGGGCGGGAAGGTGCGTCCTGGGCCGGCAGGTCTGGGTTCGAAGCTGCGACCGGCAGAGGGCTTATCGCTGAATGGCCTGCCGGATGGTTTTTCTCCGAAGGTGCGGCCAGCGGGCGGTTTTGGACTATAGGGCCGGCTGTCGGCTGGCCTGTTTGTGAACGGCCTCCCGGCAGAGGGGCGACTTTCGCCGGTTGAGCCTGTGCCGAAGCGCGGAGCTGGACGCCCCGGACGGTCGTCCTTCTTCCACGCTGGTCGGGATGGGGCGGGACGAGGTGAACCGAAGTCTTTTCCGGCGGGACGGACTGGGCTGGTTGGTCCGGCGCCGGTGCCTGGCTCAAAGGAGCGTTTGGGGCGGTAGTCTTTGGGGCCAAGGGCGGGGCGCTCTTCAAACGACTTGGCAGCGAATGGTTTAGCTCCAAAGGGACGGGACGGCCGCAGACCCGTCGGCTTGGGCGAGACGGTGGGCAACTGCTTGTCGGCTGCGTTGCGGCGGCGGATTTCTTTGGATTTTGGGGTGCGCAGTGTGCCATCGGCAGCCTTGCGCAGGAGGGTGAGTTCGTGTTCATCGAGTTCACGAAGGTTGCCGGGCTCCTGGTCGAGCACCAACGGGCCGTAGCCGACGCGGCGAATTTTTTCGACGAAGTGGCCGACTTCCTCGAACATTTTGCGCAGCTCGCGATTGCGGCCTTCAATCAAGACCACTTCGTACCAGGGATTGTCACCCTGGCGAACCTGGCGAATGCGGGCGGGCGAGGTGCGGACTTTGTCGGAGCCTGGTTTGCCGCGCTCAATGGTCACACCGGCACGGAGCTGGTCGAGCTCGCCCTCAGTGGGAACGCCGGCGACTTTGACGAGGTAGGTTTTTTCTACTCCGGCGGCGGCGCGGGTGAGGCGGTTGGCGAGTTCGCCGTCGTTGGTGACGAGCAACAGGCCTTCGCTCATGTAGTCGAGGCGGCCGACAGGGTAGAGGCGCTCGCGCATCTTGTCAAAAAACTGCATGACGGTGGGGCGGCCTTCAGGATCCTTGACCGTGGTGACAAAACCCTTGGGCTTGTTGAGGACGAAGTAGCGCAGCCGCTCGGCGCCCTGGAGCAGCTTGCCGTCGACACGGATGTGATCGCGACCGGCGTCGGCCTTGGTGCCCAGCGCGGTAACCAGCTTGCCGTTCAATTGGACGCGGCCCTGCTCAATCATCTCTTCAGCCTTGCGGCGGCTGGCTACGCCGGCCTGGGCGAGGATCTTCTGCAAACGCTCGAGCTTGGCTGGTGGACGCGGCTTCTTGATCGACGCGGGCTCGTCTTCATCGGAATCTTCGTCGGAATCTGAATCCGAATCTTCGTCGGAATCTGAATCCGAATCTTCATCGGAGTTTTCTGGGGAATCCGGATCGGGGCTGGAATCGTCCGGCGCGGACTCGGCTTCGAATGCATCCCTGGCTTCCAATGCATGCTCGGCAGTGTCTTCGGCAGGCTCGATGGCAGCTTCCGGGGCCGGAGTGGCATCTGGCGCGGCAACGGCTTCGAGGGCAATCTTCGCTTCGCCGTCGGTTTCGTCTCCGATGGGGTCGACTACTTTTTTGGCGCGCTTGGCGGCTTTTTTGGCCTTGGGTTCGGCCTTGGATTCTGCCTTGGGTTTCTTTTCAGCCTTGGGCTTGGCGGCTACTGCTGGTTCTGCTGATTGGGGCTCGGCGGGTGCGGTTTCATTGGTTTTGGTGCTCTTCTTCGCCATGGGGGAGATTCTCAGTTTCTACCTGCTCTGGGGAGTGAGGCGCAGCAGGCGCGGCCTCTTGGGAGGGTGGGACTTCAGGACTGGCCGCCGTCTCGGCGGTCTGGTTGGGTGCGGGAGCTTCTGATTCAGTGGCCGGAGCTTCCGGCTCTTCGCTGGCGGCTTCGTCTGAATCCGGATTGAAATCCAGGTTCTCAGAGGAAGGTGCTTCTTCATTGGATGCAGGCTCGAGCTGGGGCTCGGACTCTTCGAGTTCGATGGCCGCCATTTTTTCGAATTCCTCCATCGAGGGTAGCTCGGCAACATCTTTGAGGCCGAAGCGGAGGAGGAATTCGCGGGTGGTCTTGTAGAGAATGGGGCGGCCAATGACCTGCTTGCGGCCGGCCGTGGCAATGAGCTTGCGGGCGATGAGGGAGCCGAAGACGCCGGAAGAATCGACGCCGCGAATCTCATTGACTTCAGGCGCGGTGACAGGCTGCTTGTAGGCGATCACGGCCAGCGTTTCAAGCGCGGGCAGGGAGAGCTTGAGCGGCGGTTTGAGGCTCTTGACGAAGAGGCGGACAGCGTCGTGGCATTCGGGCTTGGTGGCCATGCGATAGCCGCCGGCGATTTCGCGGATCTCGACGCCACGGCCGTCGGCGTCATATTCAGCAATGAGGTCGCCGATGATCTGGCGGAGGATGGCGCGGACTTCGCGGTCGCGCTGGCGGGCCTGACGGCGGGCTTCCTGCTCGGGGTCAACCGGGGATTCGGCGACGGGGATGGGGTCGGAGATGGCGGCGGGTGCGGGTTCCGGGGCGGCGTCGGGAGCCGCATCCTGGCTGGTTTCGGGGTCAGGGGCCGGAGTTGCTTCGGGATCGGCTTCTGCAACAGGCGCTGGGGTGAATTCTTCGAGAACCGCAGCGTCGATCCCCAGCGAGGCTAACTGATCGGAAATCAGCGGCAAGGACTCGACTACTTCCGCGCTGGCGACTGCGGCGGCTTGCTCGGAATTCAGGGTCTGCTCGTTCTTCCACTCGAATGCTTCGGCGGCAAAGAGGGCGGCGAGCTGGGCCAGTGTGACCGGCTCCTCCGCGGCGTAGATGACTGCTTCAAGCTTGGCTTTAAGGCTCATTCTGCAATAGGTACCTCAAGTATGGTACCGGAAGCGGAGGAGGCTGTGTGTTGAAAGGGCCCAGGGCAAGGGCAAATGGGTGGAATTTCGTGGAATCGGCGCGGAAAATCGGATTGGAAATCGAAACGCCGGGGCTAAAGCCCTGTCGCGATTGGGCGTCGATTCAGGGGCATGAATGCCCCTGCTCCCTCCGAAAAATGCGCGGAATCCTTCGGAAAGACCCATGCTTCCTGCAAAAAAATGCCCGGAATCCCTCAGAAGAATGCCCCTGTGCTTTTGAATAATGCCTCTGCTCCCTCCGAGGAAACAGAAATAATCCTGGCCAAAGGGCAGAAAAAAGCGCCCGGTGTTGCCGGGCGCTCAGATGGACAGGAGGAAAACCGTTTAGTGGGCAAACTGGCTGAACAGGAAGAAGAGGGTGCCGGAGAGAAGTGCTGCGGCCGGGAGGGTAAAGACCCAGGCTGCCGCAATGTTGCGGACGGTGGAGAGCTGGAGGCCGCTGCCGTTTGCGACCATGGTGCCGGCCACGCCTGAGCTGAGCACATGGGTAGTACTGACAGGCAGGCCAAAGTTGTCGGCGGCAAAGATGGTGCACATCGCTACCAGTTCAGCGGTGGCTCCCTGCGCGTAGGTGAGGTGCTCCTTGCCGATCTTTTCGCCGACGGTTACCACGATGCGCTTCCAGCCCACCATGGTTCCCATTCCGAGCGCGAGAGCAACGGCGACCTTGACCCAGGTTGGAATGAACTTGGTGGCCTTGTCCACCTGGCTCTTATAGGCGGTGAGGACCTTTGTCTCGTCGGGGGTGAAGCCCGGGTTGTGGTTTTTCTGCATCAGGCGAATCGCTTCGCTGGCGACGTACATGTCATTGCGGACGTTGGTCTGCTGTCCGGGCGGGACGGCCTTGAACTCCTTGTAGAGGCCGACTTCGTGGTTCAGGTCCTCGACGAGTTCGCGAAGAGCGAGGACGGTGTCAGGCTGAATCTGCTTGGTGCGGATGTAGTCGGTGACCTCGGTGCGGGCGTCGGCGCCGAGGACGCCGTTCTTGTCGACGTGCTCGTCGAGGATCTTGCCGGCCTGCTCTGAAACTGCGATGAAGGCCTGTGAATCGCGTGCGGAAACTGCGTGATTGAGGGCGTAGGCAGTGGGCACGGTGCCGATGAGAATGAGCATGATGAGTCCCATGCCCTTTTGGCCGTCATTGGAGCCGTGGGAGAAGCTGACGCCGGAGCAGGTGAGGATGAGCAGCGCGCGAATCGGCAACGGCGGAGGATTGGTGCCGGTGGGCGCCTTGAAGATGGCCGGGTAATTGGCGAGCCAGCCGGAGGCCAGCACGATCACGACCCCGATGAATATGGCAAAGCTTGCGGTCCAGAGCCAGCTATTGAAAACGGCGTACGAAACATATCCGCCGATAAAGCCGCCGATGAGTCCAGCGACGATGCGGAAAATGGGCTTCTTCACGCCGAACTTGGCGTAGACCATCAACAGCGCCGCGACGCCGAACCCGACCAGCGGCGAGATGAGCAGAACCTTGAAAACCTTTGTTGCCTGCTCCCAATCGACGCCCGAGGTGCCGTTGTGCCCGTTCATCAGTTGGTTGGCCAGGCCAACGCCGATGATGGAACCGACCATGGTGTGCGAGCTGGATGCCGGCAATCCAAACCACCAGGTGCCCAGGTTCCAGAGAATCGCAGCAATCAGCAATGCAAAGACCATGGCGAACCCGGAACCGGAACTGACCTGAAGAATCAGCTCAACTGGCAGCAGCGTGATGACCGTAAACGCCACGGTGCCGGAGGAAGTGAGTACGCCGACCAGGTTGCAGAGTCCCGACCAGACCACCGCGATGTTGGGATCGAGCGAGTGGGTGTAGATGACCGTGGCGACGGCGTTCGCAGTGTCATGGAAGCCGTTGACGAACTCGAAGCCGAGCGCGATCAAAAGGGCTACGACCAGCAGCACCCAGGGCCAGACACTGCTGAGAGTAATCCCATTCAGATCTTTAACCAGTTCGACGCCGATGAAGCCGAGACCAACAATCAGCGCAGTCAGGACCACGGCTCCGCTGATCATGGCGTGGGACTTCTTCATTTTTTTATCGAGGATTGCTGCGGCGGGTGGACGGGCAGCTACTGCTGTTGCCAATTCGGACATGGCGGATGCTCCAATAAGTCGGGTGGATTTCTGTCCAGTCGCTCGGGGGCTGCAAATTCCAGACTCAACAATGGATAGCGGAGTCATGTGAAAGGGAAATGAATTGTTACCAAAGATTTAAGAGGGATCAATAAGAATCAGTTCTTTAGGGGGTGTTTAAGGTAATTGGAGCAAGGGCCGAGCGGGGCGGCTTAATTGGGAGGCTGCTCAGGCGATGGCGCGGAAGAGCCAGTAGAGCAGACCCGAAAGCAAGGCGGCTGCCGGCAGAGTGAAGACCCAGCCCGCCGCGATGTTGCGAACAGTAGTGAAACGCAGGCCGCTGCCGTTGGCGGTCATGGTGCCGGCTACGCCGGAAGAAAGAATGTGGGTTGTGCTCACCGGCAAGCCAAGATAATCGGCCGCGAAGATGGTGGCCATGGCTACCAGTTCCGCGCTGGCGCCCTGGGCATAGGTGAGGTGTTCCTTGCCGATCTTTTCGCCAACGGTGATGACAATGCGCTTCCAGCCGACCATGGTACCCAGTCCGAGGGCGAGGGCGACGGCCACTTTTACCCAGCCGGGGATGAACTTTGTAGCTTTATCGACCTTGCTTTTGTAGCTTTTGAGCGTGGAGCTTTCGTCCTTTGAGAAGGCTGGGTTGTGGTCCTTGTCCATCAGCCGCAGAGCCTCGCTTGCGACGTACATATCATTGCGGACGTTGGCCTGGTCCTGGGGTGGAACGGACTTGAACTCCTTGTAGAGAACGACTTCCCGATTGAGATTCTCGACCAGTTGGCGCAGCGCTAGCACGGTATCCGGTTGGAGCTGCCTGGTGCGGATGTAATTGGTGACTTCGGCGCGCGGATCGGGGCCGAGGACGCCGGCTTTGTCGACATGGCGGTCAAGGATATGGGCGGCCTGCTCTGACGCTGCGATGAATGCCTGCATGTCCTGCGCGGTCACAGCGTGGTTGAGAGCATAGGCTGTGGGCACAGTGCCGATGAGGATGAGCATGATGAGCCCCATGCCCTTCTGGCCGTCGTTGGAGCCGTGGAAGAAGCTCACGCCGCTGCAGGTGATCAAGAGCAGCGCGCGGATTGGCCATGGCGGAGGTCGATTGGCCTTGGGGGCTGAATAGAGCGCTGGGACCTTGATGAGCAACTTGGAAAGCAGCATCAATAAGCCGGCGCAACAAAAGCCGACCACCGGGGAGATAAGGAGCACTTTGAGCACCTTGACTCCCTGTTCCCAATCAACGCCCGAAGCGCCACGGTGGGCGCTCAGTAATTGGTTGGCGAGGCCCACACCAATGATGGAGCCGACCATGGTGTGTGAACTGGAGGCCGGCAGACCGAGCCACCAGGTGCCGAGGTTCCACAGAATGGCCGCGATGAGCAGGGCGAAGACCATGGCAAATCCGGCGCCGGAGCTGACCTGGAGGATGAGGTCGACCGGAAGCAGCGTGATGACCGCGAAGGCCACCGTGCCGGTGGAAGCGAGCACGCCTGCCAGGTTGCATATTCCGGACCAGACAACGGCGATATTGGGATCGAGTGAGTGGGTGTAGATGACCGTTGCCACGGCATTGGCGGTATCGTGAAAGCCGTTTACGAATTCAAAGCCGAGAGCGATCAGCAGTGCCAGGGCAAGGAGAACGTAGGGTCCCGCGCTGCCGATGGTGAGGCCGCTCAGGTCTTTGGCGAGATGGTAGCCGATGTACGATAGCCCGCCCAGCATGGCCAGCAGGAATACAGCGATGCCGGCGCGGCTGGCCGGCTTCTTGCGCTGGAGATCGAAGCGCGATGGACGTTCTTGAATGATTTCAACAGCAGTTGCCAAGCCGGCCATTAGAGATCTCCAAAGCGGCCGGATACATTCCGGTGGCGCCTGGACCTCCATGATCGAGACTCATCCCAAAGGGGGTCGTGCCAGTGCAGGGGAGCGAGATGCAAATGCCGGACGATGAATTGCAAACACAAAGGGGATGGAGTGTGGCAGGAGAGACAAGAGCCGGAAAAATGGGCGTCCATAGAACCCCGGCAACTGAAAACTTGCTCAGTTGCTTGTTCGGCGAACCAGGGGGAATCCAGCTCTGCTGTATTGATTCTACACCGGATGGAGGAAGTGGGGAGAAAAGGAACGTTGTTGGCAGCCGGCGCCTTACCGCGGAGCCGTGTTCCGCTGGAACCATTCTGCGAGTTGATCTTCGGTGATTTCACCGGCGGCGAGACCCCAGAAAGTGATCACTCGATCTTCTTTTGAAGCGGTCACCTGGAGGCCATTCAATCTTAGGAACATGAGTGAAACGATGAATGCGGTGCGCTTATTCCCGTCCACAAAGGGATGATTGGCAACGATTCCCTTCGCATAAGAGGCGGCGAATTGGGCGAGGGAGGGCACCTGCTCGGAGGACGCAAAGAGGTTCTTTGGGCGCGCCAATGCTGATTCCAGGAGCCCCAGGTCGCGAACACCCTCCGGCCCACCGTGCAGCATCAGTGCTTCCTCGTGCATTTGGAGGACAACGTCCTGCCTGATCCAAATCGGTTCGGTCACTCCGCGAGCCTTTGAAGCACGTCACGGTTCTCGCGCATGACTTCCCGAGCCGCCTCCATCTGCGCGGCAAACTCGTGATCGTAGGGCATAAGGCGGATACCTTGTGGGCTTTCTGTGATGTAGAGAGTATCTCCCTTTTGGACGTTCATCCGGGCGAGGGTCTCTTTGGGCAGGATGATGCCTGCGGAATTGCCGACTGAGATGATCTTTGCGGTTGCGGGCATGGGAAACCCTCCTGCCTTTCATCATAGCAGAAGTTTTAACAAATGTAATAACTGAGTTCTATCGCCAGTCGTCGAGGGAGTTGGCGACGCCGTTGCTCATTACGGCTTCAAAGCCGGTGTGTTTCTTGATGAAGATTTCGCTGAAGGCGCGGTCCTGGCGGAGGAGGATGGCCTGGAGGCGAACCAGTTCAAGCAGGGCGAGGAAGATGGCGACCAGCGCTTTCTCTGACCGGGTGTGGCTCAACAGGCGGCGGAGGGCGATGGGCTTGTCTTCCATGGTGAGGCGGCGGGCGAGGAACTGGATCATCTGACCGACGGTCGCGGAGTCTTCCTCAAGGTCCAGCACGGGGCGTTTGCGGGCGCGTTCCAGGATGTCGCGGAAGATGCGGACCAGGTCGACGGTGTCGGCGGCGATCTCCGGTTCGGCGGCCACGTCGTCGGCAAATTCGCGAAAGCCGGGGTTGGACCAGGTGGCGGCTTCGAGCATCTGCTTCTGCTGGAGCATCTGGGCGGCGTTTTTGAAACGCTCGTGCTCAAGCAGGCGCTCGACCAGCTCGCGGCGTGGATCTTCCGCGGTGTCATCGGGGCCGGTGGGCGCGCGGGGGAGCAGCATCTTGCTCTTGATGTGGATGAGCAGCGATGCGGTGTAGATGAACTCGCCGGCCACATCTACGTCGGTGGCTTTGAGCTGGTTGACATACGCCAGAAACTGCGCCGTGATTTTGGCGATGGGGATGTCGTAGATATCGATATCCTGGCTGCGGATGAGGTCGAGCAGCAGGTCGAGCGGGCCGTCATAGACCTGGCCTACGGATATAGAGAAGGGAGACTGCTGGACGTCCTCTTCGGTTTTCTTCTGTTTGGCCGTTGGCTGAGCTTGCGGCTTTGGCGCGGGGACGGGCTTCGAGGTCAGGACGAGGTGGGGGCCGTGGTGGGACGCGTGGCCGGGCGCGGTGGCTGGATGGGCATCTCGATGCTCGGGGCCTTCGGTGGCGATCTCCGGGTTGTTGGTCTCTTCGGTCAATGCGGTTTCTTTCCCGTTCAACTGTAATCCTGGACAGAGATTATTGGCCCGTTCTGCCGCTCAATGTCATGTGCATGGCTCGGTGTACTTCATCCATGGTCTTCTGTGCTCTCAACCGCGCGCGGTTAGAGCCGTCTTCCAGGATTTCTTTCACCTGGGCTTCGGAGAAAGCTGCGCGGCGAGTCTGAATGGGTTCAAGAATCTGTACCAGCGCGTCGGCAGCCCAGCCCTTGCACTGGATGCAGCCGATTCCCGCGGAACGGCAGCCTTCGTAGACGTTGGCCAGGGTTTCGGGGGTCGAAAACACTTTATGCAAATCGCCCACCGGGCACTTGTCCGGGTCGCCCGGATCGGTGCGGCGAACGCGGGCAGGGTCAGTGACCATGGTCTTGAGCTTCTTGCGGACTTCCGGCTCGGGATCGGTGAGCAGGATGGTATTGCCGTAGCTCTTGGACATCTTGCGGCCGTCGGTGCCGGGGAGCTTGGGCGAGGGAGTGAGCAAGACCTGCGGCTCGGGGAGCACATCTGCATCGCCGAGTTTGTAGAACTGGTTGAAGCGGCGGGCTACCTCGCGTGTGAGTTCCACGTGGGCAGCCTGATCCTGCCCCACTGGCACGAATTTGGGTTGGTAGATCAGAATATCCGCGCATTGAAGGAGCGGGTAGCCCAGAAATCCGTAGGTCGTTAAATCTTTGCCGACGAGGTTCTCCTGTTGCTCCTTATAGCTTGGTACGCGCTCCAGCCAGCCGAGAGAGGTGATCATGCTCAGCAACAGATGAAGCTCGGCGTGCTCAAGGACCTTGCTTTGCAGGAAGAGCACACTGCGCGCGGGATCGAGCCCGGCTGCGAGGTAGTCGAGCATCACCTCTTTGGTGTTCGGAGCAATTTGCGTCGTGTCTGAATAATCGGTCGTCAGGGCGTGCCAGTCGGCGATGAAGAAGTAGCACTCGTAGTCGTCCTGGAGCTTGACCCAGTTGGCGAGGGCGCCCATGTAGTTGCCGAGGTGGAGCTTGCCGGTGGGACGCATGCCGCTGAGAACGCGGGGGCGGGACGATGAGGTTGCGGGTTCGGGCATTTTTCTTATCGATTCCTGGAGGTCGCCACGGGATTGACTGCGCCAAGGGTCTGTCGCCACATTTGAGCGAACACTCAAGATTGGCTCATTCCATTGTATCGGGAAGTGCTGCGAAGCTCGTTAATGGTGAATGTGGCCGAGGGCCAGGTAGACCAGTCCGAGGGACGGGCCGAGGAGGATTCCCAGCACGACCGGGCCAAGGATCATCATCAGCAGGTAGCTGACCCAGATGGGAATACGGTCATAGGTCTGGACGGCATTGTAGGGCAGAGCGTTGCGGAGCAGGTGACTGCCGTCAAGGGGAGGGATGGGCAGCAGGTTGAAGAAGAAGAGGGATAGGTTGATGATGATGGCCCATTTTGCCAGCAGGACTGTGGTCTGCACACCGGAAGATACGCCGGGGCCACTCACCAGGCTGCCATTGAATACGTAGTAGACATATTGGGTTCCGCCGGGAACCACGAGGAGGATGACCGTGAGGACGGTGAAGGCGGCCAGGACAATAAGCAGGTTGGATATCGGGCCGGCGAGGGTGGTCAGATTGTCGTCGCGTACGATTTTGCGGAAGTTGCGGGTGATGACGGGGGTGGGTTTGGCCCAGCCAATCAGCATGCCTCCGAACAGGGTGAGACCGAAGAGCGGACCAAAAATCATCAGCGCGGGAAACACGAGGGTGCCGATGGGGTCGATGTGGTCCATGGGGTTGAGCGAGACGCGGCCCATCTCGCGGGCGGTCTGATCACCGAGGCGAGAAGCCATCCAGGCGTGCGCGCATTCATGGACGCAGAGCGAAAAAAGGAGCAGAACGAACTTGAATACAGCGATGATGAGTGCGCCCGACGGCAATGGAGGACTCCAATTGCTCAGGGTAGCATGGAGAGCCTTTCCAGCTTAACTTCCATCCGCCGGGAAGGCGCCGATGGCCTCGCCCGCTTTGACTGTATGGCCGGCAAGGACGATGGCGTGGCTGCCGATGCGGGCGCGGTCGCCGATCACTGTGGGCACCAGGGTGGCGTGGTCGTAGTCGTCAGGCGCGTAGGTCTGCGAGTAGACACGGGCGTAGGAGCCGATGATGGCGCCGTTGCCGATGGTGATGCCGCCGCGATCGTTGAGCAGAACGCCCTGGCGAATGATGGCGCCGTCGCCGATTTTGAGGTTGTATCCGTAGGTGAGGTCGACGCCGTGGTGGATCCTGACCCCCGAGCCGAGGTGATCGAAAAGATGGCGGCCCAGCATGCAACGGAAGCGCAGCCCCAGCCAGTGGTTCAGGCCGACGGGTGAGCGGTCAAACATCTGCCAGAACCAGAGGAGCGGCTTGCGGGGTGCGAAGAGCTTGCGATCGACCTCAGGATAATGGCCGGCTTCAAGGGTGATGTTTTCGGGGTCGAGCGACAGGCTGAGCACGTTGCCGGGCAGCTCGGACGTGAGCGTGAGGTTGAGCTTGCCTCCGTGCGGACGACCCAGGTAGAGCTGGTAGAGCTGGTCGCGAACGATCTCAGAGCGACGCTCCGGCGAGCCGTGGCGGACAAACTCGTCGTCAAGAAACTGGAGCCAGCGGCGGTAGACCTCTTCAGCTTCGGCAGCGGGATGGGGAGCGGTGCTGGTTTGGGTTGCCATACGCTTTGGACGATACAGCAAAAGGGCTGGTTGCATCGAATTGGCGGCTCGGAGTGTGGGATGATGCGCCGGCTGGCCGGACTCATTCAAGGCCAATCTCCACCGAAAGGACGATGCGCGCGAGGCCGCCGGATGCGTAGGATACCCGGACAATGCAAAGCGAACGGCGGAACGAGCGAGGGAGCGGGCGGCAGATGGGGGTGTGGGCGGCGACGGCCGTTGTCACCGGCGAGGCCATCTCTCTGGGCATTTTTCTCACTCCCGCGGGCATGGCCAAGTCGGTTGGATCGCCGGCGCTGCTGGGTGCGGTGTGGTGCGGGATGGCGGTGATTACACTGGCCGGCGCGCTTTGTTTTACGGAGCTGGCAGTCAGGTTTCCGCAGGCCGGTGGCGAGTATGTCTACCTGCGCAACGGCTTTGGGCGGCGCGTGGCGTTTCTCTATGGATGGATGGCAGCGATGGTGATGTATCCCGGCGTGGCCGCGGCGCTGTGCGTGGGCACTGTGCCCTATGTGCAGGCGCTGATTCCCTTGACTGCGTGGCTGGCGAGGGCGCTGCCGGCGCTGATTCTGCTGGCGCTGGGAGCAATGAATTACGCGGGGACGCGGCTGAGCAGCGGGGTGATGACTGCGCTGAATTGGATGAAGGTGCCAGTGCTGGCGGGGTTGGCGGCGTGGGCGCTGGTGTGGGTGAGCGGCCACAGCCAGACCGCGGCTGCTCACCTGGTTCCACTGACGGCGAGGCGCGCGGGGTCGGACCCGCTGGGTGGCGCGATCGCAGGCGCGGCGATCAGCGCGTTCTTCTGCTTTGGCGGGTGGTGGGAGGCGGGCAAGATTGCAGGCGAGGTGAAAAACCCGCGCAGAACCTTGCCGATCGCATTCACCGGCGGCGTGTTGGTGGTGACGGCAGTTTATCTGCTGGTGAGCTTTGCGTTCGTCGCGGTTGTTCCGCTGGAACGAATTCAAAGCAACACGGCGTTTGTGGCGCAGTTTGGCGAGGCTCTATTTGGTGCTGCGGGCGGGCGAGTGATGTCAGCCTGCGTGGTGCTCAGCGTGCTGGGCGGGTTGATGGTGCTGAGCATGGCGGTGCCGCGCGTGACGTACGCATTGGCGAGAGAAGAGGCAGGCAGCGGGCCATTGGCGGTGTTTGCGCGGCTACATCCGCGGTTTGGCTCACCGGCCAACGCGGTGCTGCTGCAAACGGGGATGGCGCTGGCTGTGCTGGGCCTAGGCGCATTCGATCGCATTCTGGCTTTCATCATTTTTTCCGCAGTGGTATTTCTGGCGTTGACCGCGGCTACATTGTTTCGATTCATTGAGCCGGTGCGGCGCTGGTGGCATCCGGTGGCGCCGCTGGTGTTTCTCGTGGGCAGCGGTGTGCTTGCGGCAATGTTGCTGATGCACAGCTTGTGGCCGTCACTGATGGGCGCAGGCGTGGTGCTGGCGGGCCTGCCGGTGCGCTGGTTGCTGGTGCGCGGGCAATCCGCGTCGACAGTTCTTGCGCGGGAAACAGCAATTTCCTGAGTACACTTTTGAATGGAGGATTCACGATATGGCACATATTCCGCTTCCCTCTGACCTGCCCGGAATTCGCGGCGCGATGGCTTTCAGGCCGGAGACGGCGCGACCGCTGAACGACCTGGTGGAAGTGCTGCTGACAGGGCCCAGTACGCTTTCGCTCGGCGAGCGCGAACTGATTGCCACTTACGTTTCGAGCCGCAACTGCACACACTATTGCGCCAGCATTCACGGCATGATTGCGGCGGCGCACCTGGGCGGCGATGAGGCGCTGGTGAAGCAGGTGAAGACGGACTTCATGGAGGCCGCTATCAGCCCCAAGTTGAAGGCGCTGCTGGTGATTGCCGGCAAGGTGCAGCAGGACGGCAAGCTGGTGACCGCGGCTGATGTGGAGGCGGCGCGGATGCTGGGTGCGACCGACATTGAGATTCACGACACGGTGCTGATTGCGGCGGCGTTTTGCATGTACAACCGCTACGTGGACGGCTTGGGCACCGAGCAGCCGGACGACGAGGCGCTTTATCGCGAACGTGGGAAGCGGGTGGCGCGGGATGGGTATGTCCAGGTGAGCAAAGAATATTTGGCGAGCCACGCGGCCGCGCACTAGCGTGTTTTTTCCTAAAACACATTACGCAGGCCGATGTGCCGAACCGCAGGTCCTTCGACTCCATTTGACGCAAAAGCGCGTCAAATTCCGCTCAGGATGACAGCAGTTTTTTGATACGGACTTTCTACACTCCAACCACGTGCTTCGAATTAAAGCTAAGGAGAAGGTATGGCACACATTGAATTGCCGGAGGGCTATCCGGGGATCAGCGGCGCATTCACGTATCGTCCCGAAACAGCAAAGCCGATGCGGGAATTGGCGCACGTGCTGCTGCATGAACCGAACTCGCTCAGCGCGGGAGAGCGGGAGCTGATTGCCGCTTATGTATCGTCGCGCAACAACTGCCACTTCTGCCAGTCGAGCCATGCGGCCGCGGCTGCGTGCCACCTTGGCGATGCAGCAGTGGTGAAGCTGGTGACAACCGACCTCGAGGCGGCGCCTGTGAGCGACAAGCTGAAGGCTCTGTTGGTGATTGCCGGGAAGGTGCAGCAGGATGGCAAGCTGGTGACCGCGACCGATGTGGAGGCTGCGCGCAGGCAGGGCGCGGCGGACATCGAGATTCACGACACGGTGCTGATTGCGGCGGCGTTCTCCATGTTCAATCGCTATGTAGACGGGCTGGGCACGTGGCAGCCGCACGATGAGGCGATGTATGCAAGGATGGGCCGCCACCTGGCTGACGAGGGATATAAGGAGCCTTCCATTCGGCAGCCGGTTCATGCGGGTTGATGGAACCATGATGGAAAGATAAAGGGGACAGGCCGCGGCCTGTCCCCTTTTGATTGCAGCAACTCAATGGCGAACCTTAGCGCCGGCCCTGGATGGTTTTGGGATTGCCGCCGGCCTTTTTCAACGCTCGTTTAGCGGCGATTTCGTGCATCTCCTTGCCGACGCTCGATTGGTTGATGCCCAACTGAATGATCAGATTGATCAGGTTGCTGGTGCCCCAGTAGAGAGCCAGGCCTGAGGCGTATTTCCACAGAAAGCTGCCCATGAAAATCGGCATCATGAACGCCATCATGCGCCGCTGCATGGGGTCCATGCCTGGAGTGGGCGTGATGATCTGCGTAACAAACATGCTGATGATGATGAGGATGGGCAGAATGTGCAGCGGGTCGGGCATGGAAAGATCGGTAAGCCAGAACCAGTGCGCCTGTCGGAGTTCAATCACGTTGGAGAGCACTTCAAAGTAGGCGATGAAGAGCGGCATCTGAATGAACATGGGAAGGCAGCTGCCGTACATGTTCACGCCCTCGGTTTGATAGAGCGCCATCATCTCGGTGTTCATGTCGGCCCGCTTGGGGTCAGTGACCTTGAGATTGGCGTACTTGCGCTTGATTGCGTCCACTTTGGGTTGGAGGCGCATCATCTTCAACGAAGACTTCATCATGTAGAAGCGGGTGGGGAGCATCAGCATGTTGAAGAAGGCGGTGAAAGCGATGATGGCCCAGCCCCAGTTGTATGCGCCGACGCCCATCAGCCCATGGAGAAAGCGCAGGGCCAGGTAAAGCGGCTTGGCGACGATGCCCAGCCAGCCGTAGTGAACCAGCGGCTCAAGCGACGGGCCATCTGTTCCCCCGCCCGGGCCAGTGGCATGAATGAAGTGGAGCACATCAATCTGCTTGGGGCCGGCATAAAGGCGGACGCGGGTGTAGCCGCTCTGATCACCCACGGCGAGGCCGAGCACGTCGGCCGGCCTCTTCGCACTGTTGGGATCGCTCAGATCGCTGGGCAGGTCGATGCTGTTGTGAAGCGTGACCAGCGTGGTGCCATTCACGTCTTCAGGCATGAACGCCGCGGCGAAATAAAGGTCGGAAATGGCCGCGTACTGGTAGGGGAGGTCGTATGTGGCATTGCCGCTCACGCCGGGATAGGTCCAGAACAGGAAGCCGGACGGAGCGGGCGAAAGCGAGTCCTGCTTGCCATCGATTGACCAGGCAAAATTCGAAGGGGTTCGGATGGCTCCGGGGCGTATCTTGCCGGGCACAAACTCTTCCATGTCGCCGAGTCCGGCAGGCCACTGAACCAGGGCACGCACCGGAGCGCCATTGCGCTTCACTTGCGCCTCGACACTGATCACATAACCGGTATCGATGTGGAAGGTCTTCACCACATCAAGCCCGTTGGCAGCGTAATGGAAGGTGATTGAACTGGGCGCCAGCTTGAAGCCGGTCGCGGAGGGCTGATAGAGCGCCTGGTTCAACTGCGAAGTGAGAGCCGGCTCGTAGGTAAACAGCGAAAGAGGAAACCCGAAGCGCGCCGAGGCCTGCGGTTGGACCATATCGAGAGGCTGGCCGGAGGTGTCTTTGAAATCTTTGAGAATCCAGTGAATGACTTGCGCGCCGCGATTGGTGAAGGTGATGCGGACGCGCTCGTTTTCTATCGTGGTCTGGGTCTCAGACGGAGCGGTGATGGTCGCGACATTGGCCGGAGCCTGGCCGGAGTTGGAGGTCACCTGTGGCTGAGCGGGCTGGACTGTCCCGGCCGGCAGCGGGGGTGATTGCTGAGCCTGCTGGGCTGGCTGGGTCTGGGTTTGATTGGCCGGCGTTGTTTGATCTTGCCTGGGCTTGAAGAAGTACTGGTAGCCAAAGAGGACAACAATCATCAGCAGGGCAAAGCCCATGGTGGAGCGCATGTCACCGCCGCCACCACCGCCGGCCGGACCCTGGTTTTGCAGATTGGGATTGCGAATTTCGGGCAAAGGATACTTCCTATTCGTTTAGAAGGGGCTGGCCGTCGGGCCGACCCACTTCCTATGGTAACGGTTTATGGTGGAAAAGGTCTTGGGCCGGTGCGGGCGGGACAGGATCGAGGCCGCTGCGGGCGAAAGGGTTGCAGCGCAACAACCTCCACAGCGCCAGGAAGGACCCGCGTAACGGGCCGTGGGTTGCGATGGCGATGGAGGCGTACTCCGAACACGTAGGGAGATAGCGGCAGCGGTTGTCAGGATTCAGCGCATGCAGTGCCGGCGACAGCCAGCGGCGGTACGCTTCGAGCATGGCGAGCAGAATGCGGGTCATAATACGGGCGCCGATGCGGCGCGTGGCCCAGGGAGAACCGCCGTGCGCGCCGCTTCGGCTTTCGCCTGCTGAAGGATACGCACAATCTCCGACTCAAGTTTCGCAAATTCGATGGTGAGCACGGGCCGGCGCGGGTGGAAGATCAGATCGCAGCCCTGGGGCAGCAGGTCGACGTGGCGGCGCAGGGCTTCACGCATGCGGCGCTTGATGCGGTTGCGTTCATGAGCCTTGCCCAGTACCTTGCCCGCGGTGAGGCCGACGCGGGGGCCTTGGTCTGTTTGGGCTTGAGCATCTTGTGATGACCGCGGGGCCAGGAACCAGCTCATTGAGTTCGACTGACGTTTGCGGCCGGCCGCATAGGCGCGCTGATAATCGGCGTGCTTGCGCAGGCGCGCGCCGGTAAGCGTCTGGAGTTGAAGGAGATTGGGAGGGGTGTTCATGAAATTGCCGGAGGCGTGCCAGCCGGATTAGAGCAGTCCCCATCCGGCTGAAACAGAACGGCGGGAAGACTAGTCGCGGAATCCGGCACTGACGGCAACGCGCTTGCGGCCGATGGCGCGGCGGCGGCTGAGGACGGCGGCGCCGCTCTTGGTCTTCATGCGGGCGCGGAAACCGTGGGTCTTGACGCGCTTGCGGCGATTGGGTTGAAATGTGCGCTTGGGCATAAGAATGCGCTCCTGTTTCCTTGTTAAAATCTGCGCCTTGACGGCAAGTTTTAAGTATATCGCAGGTTGGGGTTTGAATCCAGCAGGAAGTGCGCGAGAATGAACTTGACCGGGCAAACTCGAATGGGCCAGTATGTTCCGCGAAGGCCGATACAGCCCCAGAGACGGGATGAGCATCTGCTCTATTGCGGCTGTGTCTGTGCCTACATCAGCGGCTGACACCTCACTTTCACCAAACTTTGTGCAACTGATGGAGCGCTCAAAAAGTTATGTGAAAGAGAGATTGCAATGAGCGCGAAATGTGGTAGCATCAGGACCGTTCTAGAAAAGTTCCCAGCGTCCCACGGAACGATTTTATTCGCGGCCCCAAGGTTGAATCCAGGGGCAGACAAGAGGCAACCAGGCACTCGGTGAGCATCCAGTTGGACGAGAGGTCGCAGGACCTTTCGCCGGGAGAGAGCCATTGCCTGAAACCCGCGAATTAAACGCTCTGGCAGTACATAGGAGACGCAGGCAAGGATTTGCACGATGGCATTTGCGACCTCACAGGCAACAGTTCTCAATCCCTGGCTCCAGATTCTGGCAGCACTCGAAAAGAAAGTTATCCGCCAGTCTTTCGAAACCTGGCTCAAACCCACGCGGTACAGTCATGCCGCGGGCCGCACGCTTTATGTACGGGTGCCGTCGCCGGAGTTCCAGCACATCGGCGACAAGTACGGCGACCTGATTCAGGAAGCGATCGATCTGCAGTCGCTGGAGTTCGACGACGTCTGTTTTGTGACTGCCGAGGAGGATCCTTCGATTCCGCCGCAGCGGAAGGACGGCGGCTTCGCTCCGGTTCCGGCACACGCGCCCACTGCGCCTCCGCAGGCTCCGCCGCGCACTGCCGAGCAGCAGCGCTTCGACTGGTCGAGCGCGGCGCAACTGAATCCGCGTTACACCTTTGACGCTTTTGTCATTGGCAACGGCAACCAGTTTGCCCGTGCCGCCGCACTGGCCGTGGCTGAACGCCCGTCGCGCGCCTACAATCCGCTGTTCCTGTATGGCGGCGTGGGTATGGGCAAGACTCACTTGATGCATGCGATCGGGCACGAAGTGAAGCGCCGCCAGCCGGTGGCGAGCATTTGCTACGTCTCCGCGGAAAAGTTTACCAACGAGATGATCACCTCGCTGCGCAACGACCGCATGACGAGCTTCCGCGACCGTTTCCGCTCCGTCGACGTGCTGCTCATCGACGACATCCAATTCATTGCTCAGAAGGAGCGCACCCAGGAAGAATTCTTCCACACCTTCAACGCGCTGCACGAGAGCATGAAGCAGATCGTGATTGCTTCTGATCGCCCCCCGAAAGAACTGGCGGAGATTGAAGACCGGCTGCGCTCGCGTTTTGAGTGGGGTTTGATCGCAGACATTCAGCCGCCGGATCTTGAGACCAAGGTTGCGATCCTGCAGAAGAAGGCGGAGTCGGAGCAGGTGCAGTTGCCGACGGACGTGGCGTTGTTTGTTGCGTCGAATGTGCGGACCAACGTGCGCGAGCTTGAAGGCGCGCTGGTGCGGCTGATCGCGTGGTGCCAACTGAACCGCATGGAGATCACGCTGGCTTCGACGCAGCAGTGCCTCAAGCAGTTCATTGACATGCAGGTGCGCAAGATTACCATCGAGGCGATTCAGCGTGCGGTGGCCGAGCAGTTCGGCATGCGGGTGAGCGACCTGAAGCAGAAGAACAACTCGCGCAATGTTGTGGTGCCGCGGCAGATTGCGATGTTCCTGGCGAAGGGCATGACTGAGGCAAGCTTGCCGGAAATTGGCAGGCAGTTTGGCAACAAGCATCACACGACGGTGATGCACTCGATTGGAAAAATCGACGATCAGCGCCGCACTGACAAGGATCTGCAACGGACGCTGAACAAACTGCAAGATTTGTTGAATGGTTAGCAGTCAGCAAGTCAGCGGGTCAGCGAAAAACAATAGACGAGAAGCCCACATCGCGCGCCGTGATGTGGGCTTTTTGTTGGCGCTAGAACTGCGTGACGCTGAGCACGTTCCTGTCGGGATCGTAGAACCACGCTATGCGTGCGCCGCCGGGGGCAGTCCAGATGGCGCGGGGATCGGTGTCGTTGAAGCCGGGAATGCGCATGAACTCGACACCGGCTGCGACCAAAGCATCGACTGTCGCATCGATTGATTCCACATCCCATCCCAGAATTGTGAATGGCGCAGGCTTGTGTTCGCCCACTGGGGTTACGCGCAGCATCACTCCGTTGGCGTCGAAGACCAGCGCGAAAGGCCTTTCGTGTTCGACGAGATGAAGGCCGAGGACACCCTCGTAGAACGCGCGCGCTTTTTCTGCGTCGGTGACGGGAACAAAAGCAACCAGTTTGGCCGCGCCGAGGATCGATTGCTGGGTCATTGCTTGCCTCCCTGAGGGATCTTAGGATGCCGCGGCTATTCTGCGCTGGTTCGCGTCATCAGGTCCACAAACATTTTTTGAAAGCGCGGGAGATCGAGATCCACCTGCGCATGAACGAGCCGAACTCCGGTTGCGGGCTTGAGCTTTTCGGTCCATGTGAGCGTGTCGCCGTAGCTGGGCCCGTGGCTCAGGTCGATGTCCATGTAGAGCTGCTTCTCCTTTGTGATGAGCGTGGGATCGAGCCATGCGCAAGCCGCAAGCTCATCCCATAGGTAGTAGCGGTCCTGGCTCCATGCAGCGATGTAGCGCGCAGCGGGCGACTGCGATTTGCTGATTTCGTCCAACATCTTCTGCGTGAAGGGTGCCTTGATGGACACATCGACGGTGGTGACATCGACGCGTGGCCAAGCGGCGCGGAGCACGATATGCGTCGCTTCAGGATCAAACCAGAAGTTGAACTCGTGACGCGGGCTGGTGGCGAATTCAGGATCGTCGGTCTGCGGATTGAGGCTGCCGCCCATCACGACGAGGCCCTGGGTGAGCGCGGCAAACTCGGGATCGATGGAGACGGCGAGCGCAACGTTGGTCAGAGGGCCGGCCGCGTAAATCGTGACCTGGTGGGGATGCGCGCGGACTTGCCGGATAAGGAAATGGGCCGCATCTTCATCGATGGGCTTGAGCGCGGGAAGTCCCTCGGAAAAGGCCGGGATGACATAAGGCCCGTGGGCTTGCAGGTGATCGGGAGTGACGGGCGTGACGCCAGAGGGCGTTTCGACAAGCATGGTTGGACCCTGACCCCACGCACCGAGCCAGGTGACCTTGCCGTCGAGCGCTGAGCCAAGGCGCGTTTCTTCTTCGGTGCGCACCAGCGGGAAGACAGCGCCTTTGGCTACGGGAACGTCGGCGTGACCGGTCAGCTCGAGCATGCGCAGAGTGTGGAGCGTCTCCTCGTCGCGCCAGGCGTTGCCGGTGACCATGGTGATGCCCAGCACCTTCACATGCGGCGCCTGGAGCAGGGCCAGCATCGCCATCTGGTTAGAGCCGCCGGGACCTGAGCCGTCCTGATCGATCAGCACCATGCGCGTCTGCGCGGGACAGAGCACGGCGAGGGCGAGCACGGCGAAAGGTAGGAATTTATGTTGGGCTCTCATTGCCGGTATTGTGGCATACGCACGCCGGGTGGGGCGCTAAAATCCGCGGTGAGTCACGACAGGCAAGCAACCAGTGGCGATGGTGCTATCGCCGGCGGTCCCGCCTGTCGGGGCGGTCAAATCCTCTTGGCTTGATGGGCGGGGCAACGGGGAGATTCGTTTTACCGGCTGGATAGACGGCGAGGAAGCGATCCTGGCCTTCGCCGGAGCTGGCTGTTTCAACGCCTTCAATGGAGCGGAAGGACATGTGGAGCAGGCGGCGCTCGCGGCTGTTCATGGGCGGAAACGCGAAGGGAATGCCGGAGCGGCGGACCTTTTCCGCGGCGGTCTCAGCCTGCATGCGCAACTCCTGCGCGCGGAGCGCCTTGAAGTTGGCAGCGTCGAAGCTGATCAGGTCATTTTCGCGCTGGTCGAGGCGCAGGATCTGTGCGGCGATAGCTTCAAGCGCTCGCAGCAACTCGCCGTTGTGCTGCGTGACGAGGGGCGCGTCGGGTCCGCCGAGTTCCACATAGATCACACGGGCTTCAAGGCCTTCGGGGTCGCGTGCGCCGTCGCCGGCGGTGATGCGGTATTTGAGACGCATTCCACCAAGCTTGTTGAGGGTGGAGAGGAATCCAGCAATTTTTTGGGCGGCCTGTTGCAGATCGGCGATTGGCATAACTGACTAGTATCGCAGAGTTAGGCCGGAGATGGGCACGGGAGCGGCCATTTTCTGTCTGCAATCGTACAGCAACAATTTAGATTTAAGGCGGTAATCAGTGCATGGCGACTCTGCCCACCTTCGAAGACCTCTGGACCGTACGGGAATATCTCCGCACGAGCTGGAGCCCGGACCGCGAGTATGTGGACGGCTGGATTGAGGAACGGAACTGGGGCGAGAAAGAGCACTCCATCATCCAGCGGTATCTTACTTTTCTTTTCATGCTGAAGCGCGCCGAATGGGGAGTGGAAGTTTTCCCTGAGCTTCGCACGCAGATAGGGGCCAGGAATTTTCGAGTTCCGGACGTGCTTGTTGTGCGCGCCGGCGAATCGTTCGAGCGCTACCTCACACATCCGCCGCTGATTGCCGTCGAGATTCTAGCGCCGGAAGACAGATTGACAAAGATGCAGGAAAAAGCCGCGCAGTATCGCAGCTTTGGAATCGAGAATATCTGGATCATCGATCCTGAGCCGCGCATAGCTTATAGCTACATATCGGCAGGACTGGAAGAAATTCAGACGGGCGAACTCGTGGTTCCCGAAACGCCCATCCGTCTCGTTTTGGGCGAGATGTTTGCGGAGCTGGACCGGGTTTAACTCGACTGTCGCAGACGGAATGTTAACTTAATCGAAGGCGATTGCCGATTTACATAGAGTCGCTTCGACGGAGAGTTTTCGGTCATTCCAATGCGTAAATTAATTCACCTACTCACATTGATTGCTGTCGTTGCAGGTGCGTCCCTGGTTCATGCGCAGGGCGGGCCGCCCTTCATCACCGACGACCCCGGCACGCCCGGCAACAAGCACTGGGAGATCAACTTCGGCTGGACGGCGGACCATAACCCCGCCAATGCCTTCTACGAGACGCCGGACATCGACATGAATTATGGCTGGGGCGACCGCATCCAGCTCAAGTACGAGCTGCCCATGGCGGTCGCGACTGACTCCAACAACACCACGCGCGCCGGCCTGGGTGAGAGCCTGCTGGGCATCAAGTGGCGGCCATACGAATATCACAAAGCGGGCGAGCCCAAATCGGATGAGAACATGCTGTTCTCACTTGGAACGTATCCCCAGGCATCCATTAACAACCCCACCAGCGCGGTACGGCGCGGCATTGTGGAGAACGGCCCGCAGTATTACCTGCCGATGGAGTTCACCGCAAAAACAGGGTGGGTGAACTGGAACGGCGAGGTGGGGCACTGGTTCGGCAACAAGCTGATTCCGAGTCGCTGGGGGCGAGGCCTGATTGCCGGACACGAGTTCAATGATCGAACCGAGCTCTACGCTGAACTTTACGACCTGCAGGATGCGAACAAGATTGGCACTGCCCCCAAGCAGCGCGAGTTGACGCTGGATATGGGCGGACGGCAGAGCCTGAATCACAGCAATACGATTCGGCTTTTGTTCATGGGCGGGCGGGCGATCCAGACAGTCACGCGACAAAACAGCGAGCCTAACTGGATTGCCTATCTTGGCGTGCAATTCCTGCTGGGACCGAAGGAAGAAGAGACACCGGGCCAGAATCCCTGATGCGCGAGTGCACAGGGATGGGAGAATAGATATATGCCGCCCCTTGATTCAACCCAGCCTGTGCCGATTGTTTTGACCGCAGCTGAAGCCCGCGTGCTGGGCGCACTCGTCGAAAAAGAAGTGACCACGCCGGATTATTATCCGATGTCGATGAATGCGCTGATCAATGCGTGCAATCAGCGCTCGAACCGCGAGCCGGTGACGGACCTTGACGAAGATGCTGTACGTCAGGCGCTGCACGGCCTTGAAGATCTGCGGCTGGCCGGGCGCGCGCGCGGCGCCGATGGCCGCGTGACCAAGTACGAGCATTGGCTGGGCGAGGCGTTCAACTTCAGCCGCGCGGAGACGGCGTTGATCTGCGTGCTGCTGCTGCGCGGTCCGCAGACGCCGGGTGAACTGCGGGGACGGACTGAGCGGATGCACCGGTTCGACGAAATCAGCGAAGTGCTGGCGGGGTTGCAAAAGCTGATGGAGCGCGAGCCGGCGCTGGCTGCTGTGTTGCCGCGGCAGCCGGGCACGAAGGAGTCGCGTTATGCGCATCTGCTGTCAGGCAATGTGGAATCGGCGGTTGCGGCTGAGAATGCAGTTGGACGACGCGAGGGTGGTCACGACGTAGGTGAGGACGCTGGACATGCAGAGCGAATCGCGCATTTGGAGGCGACCGTGGCCGAGTTGCGGCAGGAAGTGACTACGCTGCGAAAGAAGATCGACGATCTCTTTGGGGATGGATAACGCGGAGTTTGTTGCTTGGAGCACCGCCCTCCGCTCAGCTCTAGATCAGCTCGTAGCCGGCAAACCAGTAGCCGATTTCAAAGGCCGCGGTGTCTTCGGCATCGGAGCCGTGAATCGCGTTTTCCGAGATTGATCCTGCAAATTGCTTGCGAATGGTTCCCTCTTCAGCGTTGGCGGGATTGGTGGCGCCCATGAGCTTGCGCAGGTCGGCAATCGCGTTTTCTTTCTCGAGCACCAGCAGAACCAGCGGCCCTGACGACATGAAAGTCGTTAGCTCGTCGAAGAAGCCACGCTCCTTGTGAACGTAGTAAAAGCCCTCCGCCTGCTTCTTTGAGATGGAAGCCTTTTTGATGGCCACAATCTGGAAGCCGGCCTTCGAGATCTCGGCGAGGATGGCTCCGGTAAAGCCCTTGCGAACCGCGTCCGGTTTGACGATGCTGAACGTACGTTGCGGCACTAGAGTTGCTCCTTCAATGAGTTGGCAAAAGATTACGCCTTCCTTTTCATTGTAATAGGGGAGGTCTCTTCATGCCCGGTCACGGGGAAATCTGCTAAAGTTGCGGCATGTTGCGCCTGACCCCCTCCTCGCTTTGTTGTTCCGTTGCAGTCCTTGGTCTTTATGCCGCCGGGATCGGAGTTGAGGCGCTCGGCCAGACTGTTACACCCGCTGGGCCGCCAACTGTTTCTGCGCCGGCAACCGCGCATGCGCCCGTGGCTGCGCCCACGCCTGGGGCTGCACAGGAACTTCGAGTCTTCGATCCATCGCTGATCGACAAGACCGTTGACCCTTGCGAAAACTTTTACCGCTTCAGTTGCAATGGATGGTTCAAGCGCAATCCGCTGCCCGCCGATCAAACATCCTATGGCCGCTTTACTGAGCTGTTTGAGTTGAACCGGCTGCACCTGAAACTGATTCTCGAAGATGCGGCCGCGCCCAACCCGAGCGCCAACCCGCGCAACGCGAACGAGCAAAAGATTGGCGACGAGTATGCAAGCTGCATGGACACGGCGACCATCAATCGGCTGGGACTGACGCCGCTCAAGCCGGAGCTGGACCGCATTGCCGCGCTCAACACGCCTGCTGAGTTGCCTGCGCTGCTGGCGCACCTGCACGCGATTGGCGTGAACGCGTTTTTTGGCATGGGCTCGAATCAGGACTATGCCGATTCAGCTTCGGTCATCAGCTTCTATGGCGCGGGCGGACTGGGTTTGCCGGAGCGCGACTACTACACGCGGACCGATGAAAAGAGTGTGGAGCAGCGGCAGCAATATGTAGAACATGTGCGCAACATCTTCATGCTCGCGGGTGAACCGAAGACGCAGGCGACCGCGGATGCAAAGATTGTGTTGGCGTTGGAGACGCGACTGGCCAAAGCATCGCTCACGATTACTGAACAACGCGATCCGCAGAATCTGAATCATCCCACTGACGTGGCGGCGTTTTCAAAAGAGTTGACACATTTTTCGGTGGCTGATTATGTGGCTGCGGCACATGCGCCTGCTGAAGGCAAGGCGAATGACATGGAGCCGAAGTTTTTTGCGGAGTTCAACACGGTGGTGGCCGACACGCCAATGGATAAGATCAGGACTTATCTCCGCTGGCATCTGCTGCATGCATACGCGGGAACCAGTCTGTCTGAGAGCTTCGACCACGAGAACTGGAACTTCTATTCGCACATTTTGAATGGAGCTGAAAAGGAACAGGAGCGCTGGAAACGCTGCACCAGCCGCGTGGATTACGAATTGGGCGAAGCGCTGGGGCAGGTTTATGTTGCAAAGTATTTCCCACCGGCTGAGAAAAAGCAGGCTCTGGAGATGACCCTGGCCATTGAGCAGGCCATGGACAAGGACATTGAGGGCCTGGACTGGATGAGCGCCGAGACCAAGGTGAAGGCCAAGGAAAAGCTGCACACGGTGATGAACAAGATCGGCTACCCGGACAAATGGCGCGACTACTCAAAACTGGAGATTGTGCGCGGCGATGCGCTGGGCAACGCGATGCGCGTGCACGAGTTTGAAACTGCGCGCGATTTGGCCAAGGTCGGCAAGCCGGTGGACAAGGGCGAGTGGCAGATGACGCCGCCGACCGTGAATGCCTACTACGATCCGCAGATGAACAACGTCAACTTTCCCGCGGGGTATTTTCAGCCGCCCTTTTACAGCGACAAGGAAGACAACGCGGCCAACTATGGCGACATGGGTTCGACCGTGGGTCATGAACTTACGCACGGGTTCGACGATGAAGGCCGCCAGTATGACAAAGACGGGAACCTGAAGGACTGGTGGACCAAAGAAGACGAAGAGAAATTTACCGCGCGTGCCGACTGCATGGTGAAGCAGTATGACGCCATCGAGGCTGTGCCTGGCGTTCATCTGAACGGAAAGTTGACGCTGGGCGAGAATCTGGCCGACCTGGGCGGATTGTGGCTGGCGTGGGAGGCATGGCTGGAAAAGGCCGAAGCCGCGCACCTGGACATGAACGCGAAGGCCGATGGCTACACGCCGGATCAGCGCTTCTGGATTGCGTATGCGCAGCAGTGGTGCACGCAGACGCGGCCGGAGCAGTTGCGCTCGCAGGCGCAGGGCGATCCGCATGCGCCGGATGAATACCGGGCAAACACTGTGCTGTCGGATTTGCCGGAGTTTGCGAAGAGCTTCAGTTGCAAGAAGACGGCGGCGATGGTGGCGGCGACGCCTTGTCGGGTGTGGTGAAAAGGCAGCTTCTAGCTACTAGCTTCTAGCTGCTAGCTTGTTTTGTTGGGAGCTAGAGAAATCTCGCATTTATTCGAGAAAAAAGGCCCACCTTGCGGCGGGCCTTTGCTTTGAAAGCTAGAGGCTAGAAGCTAGTAGCTAGAAGCTGCTCTTTTCAGCCTTTGCCGATTACCCGCGCCAGCGTGGCGCCGATCTCCGCGGGCGAAACTACTACGTGAATTCCGGCGGCGGTCATGGCTTTCATTTTGTCGGCGGCGGTGCCCTGGCCTCCGCTGATGATGGCGCCGGCGTGGCCCATGCGGCGGCCTGGAGGAGCGGTCTGGCCGGCGATGAATCCGACGACAGGCTTCTTTACATATTGCTTCACGAACTCGGCAGCAGCTTCTTCGGCCGAACCGCCGATTTCGCCAATCATGATGATGGCTTCGGTTTCCGGATCGTCGTTGAGCAGGCGGAGCGCATCGATGTGCGTGGTGCCGATGATTGGATCGCCGCCGATGCCGATGGCTGTCGACTGGCCGATGCCGCGCTGGGTGAGTTGGTGCACCGCTTCATAGGTGAGCGTGCCGGAGCGCGACACGATGCCTACCGAGCCCTCGAGATGAATGCGCGCGGGCATGATGCCGATCTTGGCTTTGCCGGGTGAAATGACGCCGGGGCAATTGGGTCCGATGAGCCGCGATTTGGAGGTCTTGAGCTTGGCCCACACCTTGACCATGTCGAGCGTCGGGATGCCTTCGGTGATGGCTACGATGAGCGGAATGCCCGCGTCTTCGGCTTCGAGAATTGCGTCGGCGGCAAAGGGCGGCGGAACAAAAATTACCGTGGCATTTGCGCCGGTCGCGGCCACTGCGTCCTGAACTGTGTTCAAGACTGGCCAGCCTTCATGCGTGGTTCCACCTTTGCCGGGAGTGACGCCGCCGACAACGTTGGTGCCGTATTCAGCAGCGCCTTTGGCATGGAAGGTTCCTTCTTTGCCGGTAATGCCTTGAACGATGAGGCGCGTATTTTTATCTACTAGCACAGCCATTGGAGTCAGCTCCTAGCTTCTAGCTTCTAGCCTCTAGCTCCGAAAGACTGGATAAAAGCTCCGAGCATTTTCGAAGTCTCGATACAGAGACCTTCCGCTCTATTGAGCAATTCTTGTTCACCCATCTTCAGTTGCCTGGCTACCAGAAGTTGTGTTTGCACTTCGTAAGTTGAGCCTTGCGCCATTCCGAGAAATTGCCGGAATTCGCCATCCGTCATTCTTCCCCTGCCCTCGGCAATATTGCTGGCCACAGAGACGCTGGCGCGGCGTAATTGCGAGGTCAAACCGTACGTCTCATCCTTGGGAAACGTTCTGGTCAGGCCATAAATGCAAACCGTCATCTCCATCGCTCGCTGCCAAACCGTGAGATCCTGGAATGCTTGTGCCAAGATGCATCTCCGTTCCCGTTGTGTTCTCAGCTGGAAGCTAGAGGCTAGAAGCTGAGGGCTGATACTTTGCTGCCGCTGCAACGACTAGGTTCGCAGCTTCTTCCATCGTTGCGCCTACCTGGAAATCCAAGCCAGAGTCCTTCAGGATTTTGCGGCCTTCTTCAACGTTTGTGCCTTCGAGCCGCAATACGATCGGCACCTTTACGTTCAGATTGCGGGCTGCGGCTACTACGCCTGTGGCGAGACGATCTACGCGGAGGATGCCGCCGAAGATGTTGATGAAGATGGCCTTCACATGCTCGTCGGCAAGGAGGATTCCGAAGGCGTGCTCGATCTGCTCCTGGGTTGCACCACCGCCTACGTCGAGGAAGTTTGCGGGGCTGCCACCGGCGTACTGAATGATGTCCATGGTGGCCATGGCCAGGCCCGCGCCGTTGACCATGCAGGCGATCGATCCATCGAGCTTGATGTAGTTGAGCGCGTATTTGCTGGCTTCCACTTCAAGCGGATCTTCTTCTGCGGTGTCGCGCAGGGCCTTGATGTCGGCGTGACGGAACAGCGCGTTGTCATCGAAGGTGATCTTGGCGTCGAGGGCGAATAGCTTGTCGTCCTTGGTGGTGATGAAGGGATTGATTTCGACCAGCGAGGCGTCGGTATCGATGAATGCGCGGTAGAGGCTCTGCAGGAATGTGACGGCGGCGTTGATCTGCGTCGGCTTAAGGCCGAGCGCAAAGGCCAGCTTGCGGGCTTGCCATGCGCCAAATCCAATGGCCGGATCGATGGTCTCTTTGAAAATGGCTTCGGGGGTCTTGGCGGCAACTTCTTCAATCTCCATGCCGCCGGCCTGCGATGCCATGAAGACGAGCTTGCCCGTTGCGCGGTCGAGCACGATGCCGAGGTAAAGCTCGCGATCGATGTTGGCAGTCTCCTCGATGAGCAGGCGCTGCACCTTTTGGCCTTGCGGGCCGGTCTGGTGGGTGATCAACTGCATGCCGAGGATGTTTTTCGCGTGCAGCTCGGCGTCTTCGCGGGTGCGGGCTACCTTGACGCCGCCGCCCTTGCCGCGGCCGCCGGCGTGAATCTGGGCCTTGACGACTACGCCCGTTGCGCCCTCGATGAAGAGCTTGCGTGCCGCTTCGTTGGCTTCTTCTAGGGTGTTGGCCACTTCGCCCCTGGGCACGGCAACGCCGTATTTCGCCAGGATTTCTTTCGCCTGATATTCGTGAATCTTCATGTTGGTTGGGACCGCCCATGCCCGCTGAGGTTGAGGATTCGGGTACGGGCCGGGTGAATTCAGCGCCCGCGAGACCGTGCCAGCGGTAAGCCCATACTATCTTGCTGGGCGAAGGGCGGGCAAACACGGGAATACGCGCAATCTCATGCTGTGAGCTGTGCGCCGCGCCGTAGTACCGTACTCGCCGCTATCATAGGAGTCATGGCGTCACTGAAGGAGCTTCTCAAATTGCTGGCCGAAGACGGCGCAGCTCTTACCCGCGAACAGGCTGCCGGCGTTCTTGACCAGATATTGAGCGGCGACGCACCCGATGTGGAAACCGCAGCGCTGCTGGCGGTGCTGGCCACGCGAGGCGAACAGGCTCCTGAACTGGCCGGTTTTGTGGAGACGATGAGCGCGAGGGCCACGCCCGTTCCGCTGAGCAAGGACGAGCGGGAGGAGCTGGTGGACGTTGTAGGCACCGGCGGCGGCGGGCCGGCAACCTTCAACATTTCAACGGGAGCCGCACTGGTGGCTGCCGCTGCCGGAGCCAGTGTGGCCAAGCACGGCAACCGGGCCATCACTTCGCGGTGTGGATCGGCGGATGTGCTGGAAGCGCTGGGCGTGCCCATCAACCTGGGGCCGGAGCTGGCTGCCGAGTGCCTGCGCGAAACCGGCTTCATGTTTCTGCTGGCGACGAACTATCACCCGGCCATGAAGGCTGTGGGGCCTTTGAGGCGGGCGCTGGGGTTTAGGACGATCTTCAACCTTTGCGGGCCGCTCACCAACCCGGCGGGGGCGCGTTCCCAGGTAATTGGGGTGCTGGCGCCGAGCAGGGTTTTGCTGGTGGCGCGTACCCTGGCGGAACTGGACGCGAAGCGGGCGTTTGTGGTGCACGGGACGGACGGGATGGACGAGCTGACCACGACCGGGGAATCGATTGTGGCGCGGGTTGAGGAGCCGGAAGACGGCGGAAGACCTTCGCTGAAAGCTGCGCGGGTGACGCCGGAGATGGCAGGGCTGCCGCGCACCACGCTCGACCAGTTGACGGGCGGCGATGCGGAAGTGAATGCCGCGATCCTCTACGACATCATCACCGGAATTTCAGGGCCGCGGCGGGAGATTGTGTTGCTGAACGCGGCGGCCGCGCTGGTTGCGGCGGGGATGGTGCTGGACTTGAAGGAAGGCGTCGCGCGGGCGGCCGAGGCGATCGACTCGGGAGAGGCTGCGGCTACGCTGGCCAAGCTGCGCGAGTTTGGGGTGAAGTACGGAGAGCGAACCCAGAATTAATCTCATTCGGGTAGAGGCACAAGGTTCCCGAGAGCGTCCAAATGGGAAAGGAACCTCACCATGACAAGAAACTTGCTCTTTTTCGCTTTTGTCGCCGCCTGCGCTTGTGTTGCCACAGCCCAACCGCCCACGCAAGCCCAACTCAAGATTGAATCCGCAAACCGGACGCTGACCGTGAGCGCGGAAGAGCGCGTCACCGCCGATCCCGAGATCGCAATTCTGCATATTGGTTTTGAAACCCCGCTTTCGGACGCCAAGACCGCTTATGCAGCCGGCGCCAAGACATCGAATGACATCGTGACTGCTCTCAAGAATGCGGGCATTCCGGAAGCTTCGATTCGCAGCGAGAATCAGCACTTGCAGAACGAGCTCGGCAAAGCACACAGGTTCAAACTGGTTCAGCAATGGACGGTGAAGGCACCGCCTGATCGCGCAGCGGAGATCCTGGATGTTGCCGTTGGCGCGGGAGCGACGGACAGCGGTCAAATCGATTGGACGATGCAGGATGTGCGTGCGCTTGAAGACCAGGCGCTAGACAGAGCGGCGGCACGAGTAAAAGCCAATGCGGACGTATTAGCCAAAGGCATGGGTGTTCATCTCGGGCCCTTGGTTTACGTAACGAACCAGGTTTCTGGACCTCAGTTTCAATCGATGGCAAACTTCGAAAGCAACAATGGCGCTGGTGGCTATATTACTGTTACAAAAGCCCTCGCCATCGAACCCCGCAAGGTCAGCCGCACAGCCAGCGTCTACGCGGTCTTTGCAATCGAGTAGCGGAAGCTGTTGGCAGCCTCTACCGCCCTGCGAGGCGCTTGGACAGCACCCAGGAGAACAGCGAAGCACCCAGCGCGAAGGCTACCCAGCCGGCTTGCTCCAGAGGGCGCGCGTCGGCGAGGGAGATTTGTGGAACGGTCAGCGTGAAGTTGCGCGTGAGGCTGCCGGCCACGGGCATTGCCTGGCGCACAAGTTCGATTGCGCCTAAACCCAATATGCCTGCGGCCACAACCATGCCGGGCAGGGCGCGCTTCCACGGAAATGGGATGGGGGCTGGGGTCGCCGCTTCTTCGCACACGCGCTCCATCACCGATGCAAGGAAGCCGGACGAAGGCAGCAGTGTCTCTTCGGTTGCGAGAATGCGATCGATTTCGGTGTGGGGCGTCTCGGTCGGGTTTGTTTTTTTCCTGCTCATCGTCATGCCTCCTTTCCTGTGGTGAGTTCTCGAAGTCCGACTGCCGCGTGCACCTCTTCAAGGTGCGGGAATCGACTTCGCAACAGCGCTCGCGCTCGCGAGAGGCGTGCCTTGAGCGTTCCTTCAGGCATGCCCATGGTCCGTGCCGCGGCCGCCAGGTCCATCTCATGAAAATAAAACAAAATCACCGGTTCGCGATAGCGGGCGGGTAAAGACAGCACGGCGCGCCGAACGGTTTCTGAGCTTTGCTGCGTTGCCAGCATGGTGTGTTGCGTTGCAGGGCGGGCGGGTTCGGGCGCCTCGTCAAGACCGAGGTCGACGGTGGGAAACCGCTTGAGTTCCGAACGAAAGACATTCGCGGCGAGCGCGAAAAGCCATGTGGAGAAGCTGCCTTCGCGACGCCACTGCGCCAGACCTCGCCAGGCACGCACAAAGGCTTCCTGGGCCAGCTCTTCGGCGCGGCCACGGTCGCGGCAATAGCGCCACGCCATGTTGATCAGGGGCCCCTGCCAGCGGCGGACGATGCCTTCGAACGCGGCAACGTCGCCGCTCAGGACACGGTCTACATCCGCCAGGTCTTCGACTGCGACCCTTCGGCTCGCTGTTTGCGGCGCGGTTGCCAAAATGCCCACTCTCCGTGAAACCGAACACTAGCTCAGTGAAGTGGAGACAAGGAATCGATCGATTCGGTTGCAATTTTTTCAGGAAAAAAGAAATGAAGAAAATGCAACCGAGTTGAGCCGGCTTCGGTCCCACCGTTTGCAAGGGGAGAAACCCCAGCAATGAATATCAGGAGGATTGTATGACGCATTTGGTATTGGCGCTCTTCGGGAGCGAAGAAGTTTTCGGCAGCTTTGGCATGTGGGCGTTTCTTTCCATCGGCGCGGTGGCGCTGTTTGGGATTTTTATTCCGGTGACGAGCTGGATCGACAGCCGGCGCAAGGAGCGGGAGCAATTCTACAAGGCTGAAACCATCCGCAGGGTCGCCGAAGCATCCCCTGATGGCGCGCAAGCTACCGTCAATCTGCTGCGAGAGCAGGACAGGCTGAACCGGCTGAAGGCGCGCGAAGGCCTGAAGATCGGCGGGGTCATCAATATCGGCGTTGGCATCGGCCTGGTTCTGTTTTTGAGGGCATTGACAGGTCCGCAGGTTGCCTTGTGCGGGCTGATTCCAGGCTTCATCGGTGTCGGCATGCTGGTCTACGTGTACGTTCTCGCGTCGCCGATCGAATAGGGTCTCGAGGGCATGAATCGCGGCCTGGGCCGGGCGGATCGGAGCATGCCCACGAAACACGGCTACGAAAACATGCCCAGGAACCTGGGACGTGCGCTCTATTCGCTCCCAGATTGCCACCACTGCCTGCGGCGCATGAAATGAAGGCCGGAGTCGATCAGCACGGCTACGGAGCCAAAGATCATGCACAATTCGATTCGAGCCTCATGGAGAAAGATCAGCGGTCCGTAACTGGGCAGTTTTTTTACCGGGAAGGGTCCGATTGGGCCGCCAGTCAGGATCGGCAGCTTGGTGGTGATCAGCGCGGCCAGAACCACAAATAGCAGCATGAGTGCAGCGTCTCCGGCGTAGAGGTTGACTATGATTGCTGCGCCGCCGAGGATCTCGATGCAGCCTATCGCCGGTCCCAGGTATTGTGGGAAGGGCAGGCCGATCGACGAGAAGAAAGTCACGCCCAGTTCCTCGGGATGCAGGAACTTGAGAATGCCCTCCGTGAGGAAGACCAGACCCACAACCACGCGAATAAGCAACATAGGAATATTTCGGCGCATTCGTGCCCCCGGCGCTCAACTTTGTCTGGGAAGGCCTATCCGCAATTCAGAAAGAGTCGGGCGGACGAGCCAGATATATCCAGCCAGATATGGAGCAAGCATACCTCAGGACCCACGTAGTTTACCGATTGACGGGGAATAAACGCAGAAACTTCAGAATCGACGAACTCCGCACCAAAACAGGACACGGTCCTTACTGACCGTCAAGGAGTGCTTCAATCGCGGTTGACATCTCTTCCGGTTTGGTCGCTGGCCTGTAGCGTGCCACAACGTTGCCCTGCCGGTCGACGAGGAATTTGGTGAAATTCCAGTTGATGCGCCGGATGCCGAAGAATCCAGGCTGGCGCTCCTTCAGGAAGCGAAAGAGCGAATGGGCGCGGCGGCCGTTGACGTCGATCCTGGCGAAGAGGGGAAAGGTGACGCCATAGTGGTCTTCGCAGAAGGAGGTTATCTCCGCTGCCGATCCCGGTTCCTGTGCGCCGAACTGGTTGCAGGGAAAGGCGAGCACCTGGAATCCGCGCTTCTTATAGGTATTGAAGAGGCTTTCGAGGCCTGCGTACTGAGGGGTAAAGCCGCAAAAACTGGCGGTATTCACAATCAGCAGCACCTGACCGCGAAACTGAGCAAGGCTGACGGACTGGCCGTCCGCTGCGTCATGAATTGATGCGGCGTTGAGAAGCGGAAGCGTGAAATCGTAAAGGGATTCTTTCATTGCCGCAAAACCTTCATGCTGGTTGGATGCCCTGTGCGCTTTGCCTGCGTCTAAGAGGGATGCGGTGAGCGGGAGCAGGGGAACAAAGCGGATATTTCGCGTCAACCCCATGCTTGTTCATCGCCTTGCGGCCCCAACCCGGCTGCTTCCGGTAGACTGTGGGATGTGTCCTGATATCAAAGATACTCTGCGACAGGTCTTGGTCGCCGGGGTGGTAATTGGGAGCAGCCCGAGTCCGCAGGGGCCGAGCGCGGCAGGCAAATTCTGGGAAAGACCTGGGATTCCGGGCTGATTGGCAAGCCGGCGGTTTGGGCTGGGTGGCCGTGGTCCAATATAATCAGTCTTTCGTAGAAACACGATCAGATTTTCAGCAGTGAGGGTGTCGATATTCTTCCCGTGAAGCCGAACCTGAAGGCGAACTATGGACCGCACCAGTACTTTTGCTCGTCGCAGGGCCTCAGCCCGGTGAAGACAAAGCAGACTTGCATTTCACGAATTTTGCGCGTCGCACGTCGCGGGGCAGGCAGGACGATGTTGGTCCTGGTGCTGGCGGTGACCGCCGGCAGTGTGCTGGCCCAGCAGTCGCAGACGATCGAAAACATCCGGGTGATCGGCAACCGTCGCATTCCCAAAGAAACGGTGCTGGCGCGCTTGTTTTCACACAACGGCGACGTCTACGACCCGATCTCCATCGAGCGCGACTTCAATTCCCTTTGGAACACGGGGTATTTCGACGATCTGCGGATTGAGCGCGAGGACACGGAAAAGGGGATCGTCCTGGATGTTTTTGTCCGGGAAAAGCCCACGATCCGCGAAATCAACTACAAAGGCCTGAATGCCGTCTCGCAGTCCGACGTGCTCGACCGTTTCAAGAAGGAAAAGGTCGGCCTGACCCAGGAAAGCCAGTTTGACCCGGCCAGGATCAAGCGGGCAGAGACGGTGCTCAAGGATTTGCTGGCCGAACACGGCCACCAGTTTGCGACCATCAAGACCGAGGTGAAGACGATCCCCCCGGCGTCAGTGCAGGTGAACTTCAACATCAAGGAAGGCCCGACGGTGAAGGTCGGCGACATCAAGTTCACGGGCAATCAGCACCTGAATTCACTTTATCTGCGGCGCGCGATGAAGAACCTGAAGCCTATCGGGATTCCGTATTCGATCATTTTCGAGAATCTTTTTGCGCAGACCTTCGATGCGTCCAAGCTGGAAGAGGACACGGAGCGGGTGCGGTTAGCCTATCGCGACAAGGGTTACTACAACGCCGCGATCGAAGAGCCGAAGACGAAAATCCGCGACCAGGGCGGGCTCAACTGGTTTACCTTCCGGCCCAATAATGGCAAGCGTATCGATATTCTGATGCCCGTTGAAGAAGGCGACCGTTACCGGCTCGGCACGATCACTTTCACCGGCAATAAAGCGGTCCAGAATGTGAAGGCGCTGCGCGCCACATTTGCCGTCAGGGATGGCGACTGGTTCAATGCGACGCTGATCAGCAAGGGCCTTGAGAATCTGAAGAAAGCCTACGGCCAGCTCGGGTATATCAACTTCGGCGCTATCCCCAAGCCGGAGTACGACGAAGCGAAAAAGACGGTCTCGCTGGTCATCGACATCGACGAGGGCAAGCCGTTTTATGTTTCACGCATCGAGTTCCAGGGCAATACCATTACGCGCGATCGCGTCATCCGCCGCGAACTGATGCTGGAAGAAGGCCAGGTCTACAACTCACAGTTGTGGGAGTACAGCCTGTTGCGCCTCAACCAATTGGAATACTTCGATCCGCTCAAGGTCGATACGGACTCGGAAGCACACCAGGATGCCGAGGCGGGCACAGTCGATCTGCTGCTGAAGGTCCATGAGAAGGGCAAAAACTCGATCGGCCTCAACGGCGGCATCAGCGGTCTTTCGGGCGCATTTCTGGGTGTGAACTACCAGACCAACAATTTCCTGGGTCTGGGCGAAACACTCAGCGTGCAGGGCAACCTGGGCAACGTGAGCCGCCAGTTCATGTTTGGCTTTTCGCAGCCCTATCTGCGCAACAAGCCGCTGAATATCGGTTTTCAGCTCTTCAACACCAAGCAGGACTTCAACGCCGCGAAGAACTACGCCGCAACCACCGGTCAATCGGTGAACCTGAATTCGGCTCAGCAGTCGCTTACGCAGAATTACAACCAGGCTTCGACGGGCTTGAACTGGTCGATCAGCTATCCGCTCCGGCGCCACGCCTTCCAACGCGTAGGCATGACGTATTCGCTCACCAAGTCGTCCATTACCGCGTTCAGCACGGCATCGCAAACCTTCTTCCAGACCATCAGTTTCCGGTCCGGCATTCAGGGTTCGAATGCGCTGGCGGGCATCGTCAACAGCTCGGCGTCGTTCAGCTATACCTACAACACGATCAACAACCCGTTGCGTCCGGTCAGCGGCAAGGAATATACCGCACTGTTCCAGGTGGCGGGCATCGGCGGCAACGTACGCTACATTTCGCCGCTGGTGGCCTACAAACGCTTCATGCGCATTCATTACCTGAAGTTGTCCCCCAATGGGCGGAATGTGCTTGGCGTAAGGGCGCAGCTAGGTTATGTGCAAGGATTCGGTGGCGACGTGGCACCGCCGAACAACCGCTTCTACACCGGCGGTGAAGGCGATCTGCGCGGCTTCGACATTCGCGGCGCCACGCCTTACGGCTACGTGCCGAATCGCGTGAGTGTTCAGCTGACTAATCCGGACGGCACGTGCGTTCCACGCGATCCAACCAATCCTCAAGATAATCAGTGCATCCAGGTGCCACTGCCGGTTTACGGCATCGCCTCCATCGGCGGCGATACCAGCATGACCGCCAATGCCGAATACCGCATTCCGATCGCCGGCCCGGTGATGATCTCGTTCTTCGACGATTTCGGCATTGACACGGCACTGAACAAGGGGCAGTTGAAGCAGAGCCCCGAGGGCTTCGCCTCCCTGACCGCGCCGCTGTATGGTTGCCCGGTCTACAACAACGGCTCATGCCAGGGCGGCATTCCAGGTTCCCAGGTTGGATTCCAGCCCAACATCCGTCCCATCAGCGGTACAAACTTCGTGCCTCGCATGTCGCTGGGCAGCGAACTCTCTGTCATCATGCCGGTCATCAACGCGCCGTTCCGCCTCTACTATGCATACAATCCGCTGCGGCTGTATGAGAGACCCTACTGCAACGACGTCATCCTCGGGGAAAACAAGCAGAGCTGCTCGGCGGAATTGATTACCCGTGACCTGTTCCCCCCGGGCGGCGCCGGCGACTATACCTACCAGGAAGCGCTCACCGGTTACGGCTCGCGATACCTGTTCCGCGAGCCACGCAAGACTTTCCGCCTGACGGTCTCAACAACGTTCTAGCCGGCAGTTCGCATGCAGACAAGAAGGGCCGCCCCAATTGGGCGGTCCTTCTTGCCGTTGCGCTCAAATAAAACCAGCATTCACGTTACCCTTCGATCTAACCGGGCCGCTTGACTTCAGGCGCATGTGGGGTGAGCATGGTTGCCATGCAAACACTTGGATTGTCCGGCGAAACGAAGCGCTCCGACGGCTGGCTAAAGAGCATCTTCTGGCCCACCGTTGACAATGCCTGGGACGTGGACTACCTCGGCCAGCAGGGTTTCTGGATCTGCTTTCTGATCGCCATCTTTCAGCTTGGGTTTTCGCTGTTTACCGGGAATGTCATCATCATCGGCGCAGGACTAGCTGGGGCCCTCCTTTACTACCTGGGAGGCATGGGGGTCAGAGAAAAGAGTTGGCCGGCCGCCGCAATCATCTTTGCCTGCTATTTCGTTGAAACGCTGATTTCGGTTCTTGCCGGCGCGTTCTGGTCTCCGGGTGGAGTGGTGAAGATTATCTTCCTTGGCCTGCTGCTCTCAAACCTGCGCGCCACCTTCATCGCCTCTGAATGGAAACCCGCAGCCGAGGGCGAGGATCGTCCCGAGCGGTTCAGCGAGACGTTCCGAGACAAACTGGTGGACGCATGGCCGCCGCGACTTTGGCGCATTCTGCAGATTCCGTTTTATGTGTTGGGCGCGATCTGGTTTCTCCTGAGCCTGATCATCCTGCTGGGCGCGATACTGGTCCGAATGGGAATCGTACCTGCGAATCTAAGGCACTGAGCGGCGCAACCGAAAACGAATCCGATGCCTCTGAAACCGGCGCAATTTACGCTGTGCCGGTTTGACCGCTCTAACTCAGCCTTCCTATAATGAAAAGAGTTCCTGCTGATGTTGCCGCTCGCGTCTTTTTCTGTCCCTGGCTATCCGGCCCGGAGTTTCCCAAAAAGATGGCATGGTTTCTCAGGAGGCGCCCGCTAGCTCCGCGCCCATCCCGGAGAGATTCCGAAGGAGTACTCCATTTCCATGAAGCATTCTCTTGTCATTACCCTCATGCTGGCCTCGGGCCTTGCCCTGACCGCCTCTGCCCAAACCCCAGCCCCTGCCCCAGCCGCGCCGGGCAAAGTTGCCGTCATTGCCTACCAGGCGGCAGTAGCCCAAACCAACGAGGGCCGGCGCGATTTTGCCGACCTGCAGAAGAAATTCGAGCCTCGTACCACGGCGCTGAAGGCGCAGAACGACGAAATCGAGAGCTTGCAAAAAGATCTTCAGGCCAAGTCGGCAACGCTCACCGATGCAGACCGCGCCAGCCGCGCAAGGACCATCGACGAAAAGAAAAAGAAGTTGCAGCGTGCGGCCGAAGACATGCGCACCGAGGGCAATCAGGCGCTGCAGCAAGTGATGGGCGACCTGGGGAAGAAGTTTTATAACGTGATGGTCGACTACGCGAAACAGCAGGGTTACACCGTGATTCTGGATGCCAACGAGGATCAGCCGACAGTGATGTATGCCGCCGATTCCGCCAATATCGGCCAGGCCGTGATTGACCTCTACAACGCCAAATCGGGCGTACCGGCGCCGCCGGCTCCGGCAGCCAAGCCACAAACTCCTGCCAAGGCACCCGGATCCAATTAGCCCTTTCAGAACAAATGCGCCGCGGTCAGGTATACAGCGCACAGGCTCCGCTCCAGGCGGGGCCTTTGTGTTTGGCAGAAGCGCCCGGGAGCGAGCAGCATGCATTTGGAAGTGCGGCGTGGCACGATACTCGGAGTGGTGGAATAAAACCCGGTTTCACTGAAGAATTCACGCGTTGCCGGTTTGACGCTCCTACCCTGCCCCCCTATAATCCAGTTAGTTCCTGCTGATGGCTCCGCTCGTGTCTTTTGCCGTCTCTGCCCACCTGAAGCGGAGTTCCTCTTAATCCCGGGATCCCCGGTGACGGGTGTTCGTCGATGGATTGGAAGAAAGACCGTCTGGTTTCTCAGGAGGCACAGGTCTGCCCCTGCGCTGAAACGCGGGCGGCCACAGAGGAATTCCGAAGGAGCTTTCGATTCAAATGAAGCGTTCGATTGTATTCGCTATCACGCTGGCTTCAGGCCTTGCCCTGAGCGCAGCTGCTCAAACTCCGTCCGCACCTGCGACACCAGCCGTTCCGGCCAAGGTTGCTGTCATCGCATTCCAGGCGGCAGTCGGCCAGACCAATGAGTTCCAGCGCAACTTCGCCGACCTGCAAAAGAAATACGAACCAAAGCGCAACCAGCTCAAGACGCTGGCCGATGAAATCGATGGCCTGGAGAAACAGTTGCAGGCGCAGGGCGATAAGCTCAACGATGCTGAGCGCGCCAACCGGGCAAAGACCATCGAAGACAAGAAGAAGCAGGCGCAGCGTTTCGCCGAGGATGCGCAGAACGATCTGCAAGGCGAGATGCAGGAGATTTACAACACGATTGCATCGAAGGTCTACGACGTTCTGTCGAGCTACGCTCAGCAACAGGGTTACACGCTGGTGTTGGACGGCAGCGGAAGCCAGCAGCAAGCTCCTGTGGTGCTCTTCGCGGGCCAGAATATCGACATCACGAAAGCGGTCATTGACGCCTACAACGTGAAATCGGGAGTTCCCGCGCCGCCGCCGCAACCGGCTGCCACCGCGCCCAAGCCCGCAGCCCCGGCCGCCAAGCCTGCCGCAGGCCCTCACTAGAGCGATCGGATTGATTCCAACTCAACAAAAGCCCCGACCTTCGGGGCTTTTGTTGTTCCAGAGCCTGTTGAAACCGCTGGAAAAGTGGTTGAGAGGTCTCAAAAAAGTTCATTTCTATTGCTTCAATTGTGGTTTGACGCTCCTCTCGCTGGACTCCTATAATTCCTCCTAGTTCCGGCTGACGTCTCCGTCCGCGTCTTTTCTTGTCTCCACGCGTCTCACTGTGGAGTTCCCCGCTTCCGGGGCACCCAACGGCAGTACATCGTGGTTGGGGTGGTGAGGGAAGACCGTGTGGTTTCTCAGGGGGCACAGGCACTGTTTAGCGCTGAAACGCGAACAGGCACGCAGGAATTTCGAAGGAGTTTTCAATCCCGATGAAGCGTACGCTGCTAATTGCTTTCACTTTGGTCTCGGGCCTGGGTCTGAGCGCCGTCGCACAAACATCGCCCGCTCCCGCCGCGCCTGCAGGCCCGGTGAAAATCGCAGTCGTCTCCTTTCAGTCTGCCGTGGCCAAGACCAACGAGGGCCAGCGCAACTATGCCGAACTCGAGAAGAAGTACGCGCCCAGAGAAGCCCAGGCCAAGGCTCTGAATGATGAGGTCGAAAACCTGACCAAGCAATTGCAGGCCCAGGGCGCCAACCTGAGCGATGCGGAGCGCGCCAATCGCGCCAAGGTGATCGACGAAAAGAAGAAGAAGCTGGATCGCGACGCGGAGGATCTGCGCAACGACGGGAATCAGGACATCCAGGAGATGTACAACGCCCTGGCGTCCAAGGTTTACGACGTGATGTCGACTTATGCGCAGCAGCAGGGCTACACGCTGGTTCTCGACATCTCCCAACAGCAGAGCCCGGTCCTCTACGCGCTCCCATCTACCGAGATTACCCAGGCAGTTGTGGATGCATATAACGCGAAGTCAGGCGTACCCGCGCCTGCCGCGCAGCTTCCATCGGCACCTAAGCCGGCTGGCCCAGCGCCCAAGCCGGCTTCTCCAGCGCCTAAACCGCCAGCAAACTAGGGCCAACTGCCTGCCGTTGCACGAGCAGTGCTGCGGATGGTTTCTTCCGATTGCATCGGAGATGGTTCAAAGAGGAATCGAGCGGCTGCGCGCATGCAAATTGAGAGGGGAATGCGTATAAGGACTGCTGTGGAAAAAATTGTGGAAAGCCTTCGCGAAATCGGCGCAGGAAAGATGGTTTTTCCTCTTGCCAACCTCAGTTAAATTCTGATAGACAGAACAAACCCTTATTTATCAATGCCTGATTAGAAAATGCGCTTCTCGACCCTTCGGGAGGCACGGGGCAATCTCCTTGCCCGTTTTTTGGGACTTTCCCACATTTCCGCATAAACATTGTGTGACTCGACGGGCGAGTTTGTTCAACGGAATGAACTATTTCTGCTGATCTTCGCCGACTCGCAAAACGGCCAGGAACGCCTCTTGCGGGATATCGACCTTGCCGATTCGTTTCATACGCTTCTTGCCTTCTTTTTGCTTCTCAAGCAACTTGCGCTTGCGCGAGATGTCGCCGCCGTAACACTTGGCCAGCACGTTCTTGCGCAACGCGGCCACGCTCTCACGGGCAATGATCTTCGAACCGATGGCCGCTTGAATAGCAACTTCAAATTGCTGCCTGGGGATGAGTTCGCGCATCTTGGAAACCAGCAGCTTGCCGCGTTCGTAAGCAAAATCGCGATGCACGATTATCGAGAGCGCATCGACAGGCTCACCGGAGACCAGGATATCCATCTTGACCATCGGCGATTCCCACTCGCCGGCGAGCTGATAGTCCAGCGAAGCATAGCCGCGCGAGATTGACTTGAGGCGATCGTAGAAGTCGAGCACGATTTCGTTGAGAGGCAATTCGTAGGTGAGCATCACCCGCGTGGGGGTCACGTATTCAAAGTTCAATTGCCTGCCGCGCTTTTCTTCTACAAGCTTCAGGATGCCGCCGACATATTCCTCGTTGGTGAGAATCTTCGCCGTAATCACCGGCTCCCGAATCTCATCGATGTTGGTGGGCTCAGGCCAGCGCGAAGGATTATCGACCTCGACAACGCTTTTGTCGGTGAGCGTGATGTGGTAGCGCACGCCGGGTGCGGTGGTGATCAGGTCGAGCTCGTATTCGCGCTCCAGCCGCTCCTGAATAATCTCCATGTGCAGCAATCCGAGAAATCCGCACCGAAAGCCGAAACCGAGCGCGACAGAGCTTTCCGGCTCAAAGAAAAATGACCAGTCGTTGAGGCGCAACTTCTCCAGCGCGTCGCGGAGCAGCGTGTGCTCGTGCGAATCCACCGTATAGAGGCCCGCGAAAACCATAGGCTTGATGTCTTCAAAGCCCGGCAACTGCGCGGATGCGGGGCGCGTGTCGTCAGTAACGGTATCGCCGATCTTGGTGTCGCCGACATTCTTGATGGTGGCCGCAAAGAATCCCACCTCGCCCGCCGTGAGCACACCAATCTCAACCGGTTTCGGCATCAGCACGCCCATCGACTCAACTTCAAAAGACTTGCCATTGGACATGAGCCGAATGCGCTGGCCCTTGCGCATTGTGCCCTGCATGACGCGCACCAGCACAATAACGCCGCGATAGGAATCGAACCATGAATCGAAGATGAGAGCCTGGAGCGGCGCATCGGGGTCGCCTGTGGGCGGAGGCAACCGATGAACAATCGCTTCGAGAATCTCCGCCACGCCCTCGCCTGTTTTTGCGCTGCACGGAATAGCATCCGTCGCATCCAGCCCTACTGCCTTCTCGATCGCCTCCTGCGTGCGCAGGATGTCCGCCGACGGCAGATCGATCTTGTTGATGACGGGAATGATTTCGAGGCCGTGGTTGATAGCCAGATACGCATTGGCCAGCGTTTGCGCCTCAACGCCCTGGCTGGCGTCCACCACGAGCAGCGCGCCCTCGCACGATGCTAGCGAACGCGAGACCTCGTAGCTGAAGTCCACGTGGCCAGGCGTGTCGATCAGGTTGAGCTGGTAGGTTACGCCGTCGTTGGCCTTGTACATCATGCGCACGGCATGCGCCTTGATGGTGATGCCGCGCTCGCGCTCCAGATCCATGTCGTCGAGGATCTGCGCCTGCATCTCGCGTCCGGTGACAGAGCCGGTCAGTTCCAGCAGACGGTCGCTCAGCGTCGACTTGCCGTGGTCGATGTGGGCGATGATCGCGAAGTTTCGAAGGAGGCGTGCGTCCATGCGGGGTTAAAGAATGAGGCTGCTTGCGCTGTTGCGCACACATTGCCTCCATGGCATAGCTTATCATCGGGATAGCGGCTTCTGTGGGCTGTTCGTGCTCATGGCGGCCGCATCCTTTCATGCGCAATCGTAAGAATTGCTATCGTCTCGTTGGTTTGGTCGCACTGGCATGGATGCTGGCGGGGTGCGATCCCTCGCAACTGGTTGCGCAGCCATCGGGCACGCCGCAACAGCAACAAGCGCAAGCTCCTGGGACAACCCAGCCACTGACGGCCGTGCAGCAGCGCGTGCGCGTGCTCATTGAGCAGGTTGAAGCCGCATACAGCAGCGGCGAGCAGAACTACAAAAAAGGGAAGCTGCCCGAGGCCAAAGCGGAATTCGATCGCGCCGTGGACCTGATGCTTACCAGCGGGCTCGACATCAAGAGCAACGAACAGTTGGAGGACGAGTTCGACAAAATCGTCGACGGCGTGAATGCGCTGGAGATGGAGGCGCTCAAGCAGGGCAACGGTTTTGTGCCCCAGGTTGAACCCACTCCCGCCGACGTGGCCAGCGACGTGACCTTTGAAGTCGATCCGAACGTGGTGGCCAAGGCGCGTGCCGAGTTGGCGACCACCAAATCCGATTTGCCACTGATGGTGAACGACTACGTGGCCGCTTATATCAACTTTTTTGCGAACACGCAGAAGGGCCACAACACGCTGCTTCACTCCTTTCAGCGTGCTGGCCGTTACCGCGCCATGATTCAGCGCGTCATGGCCGAAGAAGGCGTGCCGCAGGATCTGATCTACCTTGCGGTGGCCGAGTCCGGTTTCAACCCACGCGCGCTCAATGGCAAATCAGGCGCAGGCGGCATGTGGCAATTCATGCCCCACGGCGACTACGGCCTGGCTCGCAATGCTTATGTGGACGAGCGCTTCGATCCTGAGAAGTCCACGCGCGCTTATGCCCGCTACATGAAATTCATTCACGACCAGTTGGGTGACTGGTATCTATCGATGGCCGGCTATGACTGGGGTGCGGGGAATATTCAACGCGCGGTGCAGAAGACCGGGTACGCGGATTTCTGGGAGTTGTACAAGCGCAACAATCTCCCCGGTGAGACGAAGAACTACGTGCCGGAAATCCTCGCCGCCATCATTATCGCCAATCATCCGACGCAATATGGCTTTGACGAAGTGACGCTCGATCCTCCCGTGCTCACTGACACTGTTACCATCAACTCCTCCGTCGACCTGCGCCTGGTCAGCGACATCGTCGACGCGCCCATGGATGAATTGATGGCGCTGAATCCCAGCTTGCTGCGCATGGTTACGCCGCCGGACACTTCCTTCGATCTGCATCTGCCTGCGGGCACCGCTACGCTGTTTCAGCAGCGCGTTGCGCTTATCCCCGAAGGCAAACGCAACGCATGGCGCTATCATCGCGTGGTCCCCGACGACACGCTTGAGTCGGTCGCGCGCACTTATCGCGTTTCAGTTGCGGAACTGGCCGCGGTCAATCAACTGGGAGAGGGAAAGAGCATTTCAGGCATGGAGGGATTGGTTGTTCCGCAGGCGCCCACAGCAGCACCCTCCGCACGCATGCTGATGTATACCGCGCGCAGAGGGGATACGCTGGTCACAATCGCGGATCGGTTCGGCGTCTCGCTGAATCAGTTGCGGCGATGGAACAAAATCGAAGGCGTCAAGGTGGAGGTTGGCCGCCGCCTGCACGTGGCCGAGCCTGCGACTGCGACGGCCACGACAGCGCGCAGCCGCCATCGCGCATCGTCCAGCGTGAAGCCTGCCGGTGAGAAGACTGATGGGAGCAGCGCGAAGCCGCATGAACCGGCATCTAACGTCACGACGAAGCGAAGCGGCTCGTCGAGCACGAAGAGTCCCACAGTTGCAAAGGGTGAACTGAAGAAAAAGTTAGCTCAGAAGAAGCAAAAGTAGGCAGGGACCTCATTACATACTTGTCAATTGCTATCATTTGCGTGCAATCTAGAAGTACAATTGCGTTCGCGAGTGGATTGTAAGTATCCGCGAAGCGAAGATGCAAAAGACGAAACAATATCAGCGGCAAGCCGCTGGAGGCAATCGGATGGAAGAAGTGTTCAGAATGTATGCGATGAGTGACGGCAACCACGAAGGGGAGCCCGCAGAGCTGGACCCCGATCACGAAGAGGACTTCGAAGAGGATGAAGAAGTGGAAACCTCCAGTGTGCTGACTTCTTCAGATGACGATGAGCCTGTGGTTGAAGAAGCCGTGATCGTGGTAGTGGAAATACCCGAAGCGAAGCCGGCCAAAAAGAAGGCCGCGAAGAAAAAGAAGCCCGTGAAGAAGCCCGGTCCTGTCACCACGAGCACCGGCGCCACGGGCGGAAAGACAGCGAACGCGAAGGCTCCGGCCAAGAAGGCAGCGAAGAAGACCGCGAAGAAGAAAGTCGCAGTCAAGAAGACTCCAGCCAAAAAGGCAGCCGCGAAAAAAGTTGTGGCGAAAAAGGCCGCAAAGAAATCCGCCGTAAAACCAAAAAGCACTGGCGCAACAGGCGGAAAGACCGCGGCCAAAAAGGCCCCGGTGAGCAAGCGCGCCAGTAAACCCACCAAAAGAGGTAAACCGTTGGCAGTTAAGAAAGCAGCAAAGAAGGCGCCCGCCAAGAAGGCAGCAGCGAAGAAAGTAGTTGCCAAGAAGGCACCGGCGAAGAAGGCGGCCAAGAAAGCGCCTGCAAAGAAGGCAGTTGCGAAGAAGGCACCTGCGAAGAAAGCAACCAAGAAGTAACGGCAACAGGCAACGTAAGGCAAGCAAAAACGCCCGGCTCATTGCCGGGCTTTTTTGCGTCTGGACTCAGGAACCATTCAACTTTTTTGCGAGTCGAACCTGGGTGACAAAGCGTTCTGAAACGAACACGGCCCCGTCACCGGAGCCGCATCGGTGCACTCTTCAAAAGAAACTACTTCTTCAATTCGGCCAGCGCCGTCAACACTTCTTCAGAGTGGACCGTGGGATCAACCTTGGTCCATTCCTTCACGATTTTTCCCTTGGGATCGATGAGGAAGGTGTTGCGGTTGGCGATGGTCATTGGGCCAAAGTGGCCCAGCGATCCGTAAGCGTCCACAACCTTATGCTCAGGGTCTGCAAGCAGGCGGAAGGTGAGACCTTCCTTGGTGCAGAACTCTTTGTGGCTATCGGGAGTGTCGACGCTGACGCCGAGAATCACAGCATTCGCGGCATCGAACTTGGCCTGATCGCGTTGGAAGTTGTGCGCTTCGATGGTGCAGCCTTTGGTCATGTCCTTGGGGTAGAAGTAGAGGACGACCCACTTGCCGCGAAAGCTATCGAGCGAAATCTGGGAGCCATCCTGCGAGGGAAGGGTGAAGGTGGGCGCAGTCTGTCCAACGGCGGGCATGACCTGGTCGTCAGCCGCGTGAACCGTGACGAACGCAACCGCGAGAACAACGATCGCGGCAAAGGCGAAGAGAAGGGGCTTTCTCATTGGGACCTCCTAAGGGCAGTGGACCGTGAACAGTGTTCGGCAATCGGTGAACCGGGGGAACCATTCCGGCACTCAGTATAACTGGGGCCGGTTGCTGAATTGTCACGATCCATGCACTAAGACCGTTTCGTGGCAACGATGGCAATTCCGGCCTGACCGGCGCGCTCAATCAGTGCATCGCGGTCAAATAAAAGCGTACGCCCAGCCTCGACCGAGAGGCAACTGGCTCCGGCTTCGATCATCGCTTCGAGAGTCCGGATGCCAATCACGGGGACATCGAAGCGCATATCCTGATTCGGCTTGGCGACTTTGATAACGGTGAGGTGGCGGGCAAGCGTTGAGGCGGGATTGGGGTCATCCTCTTCGAGCGAACGCATCAGCTGGCCGGCGCGAGCAATGGTATCGTCTGTGCCTTCCATGGCCTCGACAGCCACGCAGGCTTGCGCGGCTACCACTACCGTCTGGCCAATGTCGAAGCCTGCGACGGCGCGGGCTACCTCGAGGCCGTACTCGATGTCCTTGAGCTCGTCTTCATCCGGAGCGCGCGCGGTGAGCACACCTTCCTGGGCCAGCAGCGGCTCAAGAAAGCTTGTGGAGCTGATCAGTTCGATGCCTTCGTCGCCCAGGACCTTGGCCACGGCGCCGAGCAGCATGTCAGTGTTCCGCGTGCGCAGGTTGAGCAGGAGCTTGGCCAGGCGCCAGTCAGGGCGGATGCTGGAGAAGATTTGCTTGTGCTTCACCTGGCCCGCCATGACGGCCATTTTCACTTCATGCTTTTGAAAGAATTCGATGAGGCGCGACAACTCGCCGAGTGAAAGCCAGTTGACGGTGATTTTTTCGTCGGTGGCGGCGCGAAGGTTGATTTCCGGGTCGGTCTCTTCGCGAATGGCCGCTACGACAACGGCAAAGCCCTGGGCGCGCGCCGCATCCAGCAGCAGAAACGGAAAGCGGCCGTTGCCGGCGATGAGGCCTAGCTTCATGGCTACTTGATAACCCCGCGCTGGCTGCGTTCGAGGAAGGCCGCAAGAATCGCGGCGTCCTCGCCTTCCAATTCCTTGATCTTCTCCAGCGCCTGTGACGTGTTCAGCTTTGAAGCCAGCAGCAGCCGAAACGCTTTCTGCAGCAGTTGCAGCCGCTCCGCCGAAAATCCGCGTCGCGCGAGCCCGATTTTGTTGATCCCGAATGCTTTGTTTTCGCGCTTGGACGAGGTGAGCGAAAACGGCAGCACATCCTGGGTCACAATGGTGCCTCCGCCGATGAAGGCGTATTGGCCCACTATGCAAAACTGGTGCACGGGACAGAACGCGCCCAGCGTGACGTAGTCCTCAATGATCACGTGGCCGGCCAGCGTGGCCGCGTTGGCCAGGATGCAATGGCTGCCCACCTGGCTGTCATGGCCGATATGCGCGCAGGTCATCAACAGGCAGTTGGAGCCGAGCCGCGTGACGCCGCCGCCCTTCACCGTTCCGCGGCTGATGGTGACGCTCTCGCGAATCGTATTGTCATCGCCGATCTCGGTCTCCGTGGGTTCGCCGCCATATTTCAAGTCCTGCGGCGCGACGCCAATGGAGCAGAAGGGATGAAAAGTGTTGCGCGCGCCAATCCGCGTGCGGCCGTCCAAAACCACGTGGGAAATGAGCGTGCAGTTCTCACCCAGCACCACCTCCGGGCCAATGGTGCAGAACGGACCAATCATGCAGGATTCCGGAACGACAGCGCCCGGCGCGACAATGGCGCTTGGATGAACGCTCACTCCGGCGTCCCCGCGTCAACTGGAGTATTGGGTTCACGAACCCTGGGCACGACGGCGCAGGTGAGTGTGGCCTGACAGGCCAGCTTCCCGTCCACGAACGCCTTGCCCTCTATGCGACCCGCTCGCGTACGAAACGACAGGACATCGACTTCGATGCGCAACTGGTCGCCGGGTGTAACCGGGCGGCGAAACTTGGCGCGCTCAATTCCGGTGAAGACCACCAGCTTCGTATCGCGGTCGGGAATCTCGGCCATCATGATGATGCCGCCGGCCTGGGCCATGGCCTCCACCACCAGCACGCCGGGCATGATGGGATAGCCGGGAAAGTGGCCCTGAAAAAACGGCTCGTTCATGGTTACGTTCTTGATGGCTACAATCCGCTTGCGGGGATCATATTCGACGACCCGGTCGATCATCAGGAAAGGGTAGCGGTGGGGGAGAAAACCCAGGATATCCTGGATGTCAAACGTCATTCTCTAGCTCCAGATCGCGTGTCGGCAACGCCGCATCGCACTGGTGAGCATTATATCTAAGGGTGCGACGGGGGGTGCGGAGGGGGCTGCGGAGGGCTCGGGTCAGCCCACGTGGTCTAGGCCATCTTTGGCATCGGATTGAGAGCTGCTTGTTCGAACCCGGCAACAAAGCCGAAAGACCGCATCCGCTCAGGCCATTCGCGCAGAAACGCCGGAAACGCCTCGGCCGGCATGGGGCGCTGAAACAGGAACCCCTGGCCCTCATCGCAGCCAATCTCCCGCATCACTTTCAGTTCGCCGGGTTCCTCAATACCCTCGGCCACGGTGCGCATCTTCAATTGCCGGGCCATGGCTACGATGGTCTGGCAAAGCGCCCGCATGTCCTGCGAGCGGTCGATGCCGTGGATGAAGCAGCGGTCGATCTTCATCGCGTCCAGTGTCAGCTTCTTGAGCACGTTGAATCCGGTATAACGCGTCCCGAAGTCGTCGATGACGATACGCACCCCGGCGTCCTGCAATTCATGAACGACGTGGGTGAACAGATCCTCGTCATCAAAGAGCATGGACTCGGTAACCTCGATCTCCAGGATCGTCGGCGCAATCGGAATCTCCGCGAGCGTGGCGCGCAAACTGCGGACAAAGTCTTTGGTGTACACGCTGGCCGCCGAGGCATTCACTGAGATGACCGGCAAAATCAACCCCAGATCGCGCCAGCGCTGCGCGTCCCTGAGTGCGGAACGCAAACTGAATTCGAAGATGCGGTGAATCAACCGGGAGCGTTCGGCGATCGGGATGAACTCGGAGGGCGTCACCGGACCCCATTCCGGGTGGCTCCAGCGAGAGAGCGCTTCCGCGCCCAGCACCTCACCTGTTTGCAAGCTCACTTTCGGCTGGTAGAACGTGCAGAATTGACCCTGGTCCAGGCCTTTGTGCATCTCGACTTCCAGCCTGTGGTCACGCATGATGAGGTTGCTCATCCCGGCGTGAAAGGTCATCACCGTACCGCTTTTGGTGGAGCTTGCGCGCGCGGCCGCAAGACTGCTGAAGCGCACCAGATCTTCCGCTGAAGTGGTGTCAGACGGGAAAAATGCGACGCCTGCGGCCACCTCCGGCTTGATCTCCGAGCCCAGCAAGCGCAACGGCTCCAGCGCATCGACCAGCGCCTGGATTCGCGCCCTATCCCCCCGGTCAAACTTGGAAGCCGGCATCGCGACCAGGAAGCAGCGGGCGCCGAAGCGGCCCAGCAGCGAATCCGCATCGGCCGCGGTCCGTAAGGAACTGGATACATGCCGCGCCAGGTCCTCAGCTCCCTTCGAGCCCCACAGCGAAAACTCCCTGCGCAAATTCAGCAGGTCGATCCAGACCAGCGCAAATTCATGGCCCGGCTCCGCATTCCGCAGCAGCGCGGCCAGCGAATCCTGGAATGACTGGTAATTCAATAACCCGGTCTGAATGTCGTAGCGCTGACCATAGGCAAGCATCTGGCGGTGCAATTCGTCATCGAGGTTCTGGTGATCCAAGAGATCCCTCAATCTCTCACCTGGAACCGCTGAACCATTGCAATCACGAGCCGCCTGTTGTGTCCGGCTCAATTGGCGCAGTCGATTGCGCGACAGCTTGGAGGTTCCGATTGTGTTCAAACCGGCAGCCACCGAAAGCAATCTCCCCGAGAAAATTCAGATGCTTAAAGGAAGATAAATGGTTGCCGAGTTTATTGAGGAAAACCGCCGCGAACAACTGCCGGGCTTCCGGAGAGTCTCCTAATTTCTAATCACTCCCTGGGGCTGTGACAAGAAGAAAGAGGGCCAAACGGGTACAACTAATGTGCCATTTACCAGGGAAAACATGAAACGGACTGATAAGGCTGTGCAGCTATTTTTTGATGCGCTGGTTGGCGGCGTCCACGCTCCAGAAGTCAGCCGGAAGCTCCTGGTTATACTTCACGTGCACGATGTAGTACTGGCGGATTTCGTCGTCGTTTTTGTATCGGGAGATTGTGAAGGGCGTGGGAAACCCCTCCATCACGTGGTAGTCGTCGTACTCTTCGACGTCGGTGTTCTTATCTTTGTACACCGGATCGCGCCACTGGAATGTGCGCCGCAACGGCAGATGCGTTTGCGTGTCCATCTGAATCGTGACTGCCTCATTCGCCGCCGAAATCAGGGTCACCTGGTCGGCCAGGTGACGCTCCGCCAGCCGCTGGCCCTCATAGAGCAGAATGGTGCTCGGATCCTTGAGCCACACTTTGATGACTGTTTCGATGGAGTGATCCCGCCGCCTCAGGAAGTCATCCACAATATCCTGTGGCAGAGCCGCCTTGCCCTTGTACGTCACTTCCTGGCCAGTCCGTCCCAGATAAAACTGCACCACGTCGCGGTGCTTCGTGAATTCGATGCGGTCCTGATCCGGCCACTGGTGAAACTCAAAATACTCCGTGGTGCCGCCGCTCGGTCTTCCATGGAAAAACGCCCCGATCCGTCCCTCCCGCTCCTGGTTTTTCATGTTCAGCCAGGCATCACCGCCGAGGGCCTGCACCATGGCGTCCAGCACGGCGCGTGCCTGCTTCGCATTTTTCGCGCCCTCATCTTCCGCGGTCTGAGCCTGGAATCGGAGCGGCAAGGCCAGCATCATCACCGCCAGTGCTACTGCGAAAACTCTGCGCATCTTTCTCGTCTCCTCAATCCGGATTCCATCAGCCCACCAGCACCGCTCCGCCATTCACGTTGAGTACTTCTCCGGAGATGAATCCCGCCAGCGGAGTGCATAAAAACAATACGGGCCCCGCGATCTCCCGCGGCGTCCCCGGCCGCCCAACCGGAATGCCGGACGCGATCTTCGGTCCCAGCTCCGGGTGTCCCAGCGCGGCAGCCGACATCTCCGTAGTCACCCATCCAGGCGCCACGCAGTTCACGCGAATGCCCCGCGGCGCCAGTTCGCTCGACAGACTCTTGGTGAGACTAATGAGCGCGCCTTTGGTCACGGCATAGTCCGCGTGGTTGGCCTCACCGCGCTGGCCTGCCGTTGAGCTGATCAGCACAATATGCCCCCGAGTTTCACCGGGCAGAGGCGTTTGACTATCCATTTGCGCAACTGTGGCCTGCACCAGTCCGAAGACCGAGTCGAGGTTGACCCCGATGGTCCGCCGCCACTGCGTCTCGGCCATCTGTGCAATGGGCGCGTCCTGCGACGGCCAGATACCGTGATTTACCACCAGCACGTCAAGCCGGCCAAAAGCCGCCACAGCAGCGGCCACCAGCGCGCGTCCATCCTGGGGGCTGCTGAGGTCCTGCTCAATCGCAACGCATCGGCCTGCCCTACCGGACTCGGCTACCAGCGCCTCGGCCTGTTGCCGCGCCTGGCGGTAGCTAAACGCAACCCGCGCGCCAGCCTGGCTAAATAGACGCACTGTCTCCGCGCCAATTCCACGCGACCCGCCTGTGACGAGGACAACCTTGTCCTCCAGAACCAGAGAAACTCCTGCCATAAGGCAAACGCTATCGCATTGTTAGACGGGATGTCGAGGGAGGGGGTAAGTCAGACGGCGCGGAGCACTCGCACCGGCAGCGTAATGATGGCTCCCACCAGCTCCAGAACTCCTCCCACCGCAATGCCGACCAGGCGGAATGGCAGCAGAAATAGCCACACAAGGGGATAAAACACCAGCGCGAAAAGCGCCAGCGGCCAGCACAGCACCAGGAGAATGCACCAGAGTAGGAATTTGATCATGGCTTGAGCGCCTCGGCACGCTCGGGCTTGCGCCCGGAGCGGTTCAACTCATCATACGAAGGTGAGGGTAAATTGGTTCCCTGTCAGGTCTGTTCACCGATGAGATCGGTTGCGCTTCTCAGGTCTTTTGGGGGTCAAGCCTTTTTGGCTTTGGCCCGCTCGGCCAGGCGTTTCTTGCGTTCACGGATGACTTGGGCCTGCTCCTTCGCCGGCAGGGCCAGCACGGCCTTGGTGCGTTTGGGGAGCTTCTGGTAGATCAGTTCATGGGCGCGGCGGAGTTCGTCTTCAACCTGGCGTGGGCGCAGCGAGTCCCAGCGTTCCATGGTGACCCAATGGGCTTTGGCCAGGTAAGGCGACGCGAAAATGCCTTCGTTCTCCACGAGCTCGTGGAACCGCTCCGCACCGCAGTGGAACCAGAGAACGCCGGTACCTGAGCCGTCGAGGTCGGTCATGGCAAACATTTTGCCTCCAATGTCTCGGTCGCCGACCCAATAGACCAGGTGATGGCCCCAATTGACTGTCTCCGCAACACTGGGCAGCGCCATGCAGATTGCGCGGATTCGCTCGTTGTCCATGGTGGAAAGTGTAAGACGGAATCCGCAGCGGAGGAAGTGCGAATTTGTTATGCATTTCCCGGTGATCGGGGATAAAATCGCCAATAAACCCATCGCACAATCGATTGTGCATTGGTCAGAAGTGGCAAATGAGAATACGCCCAATCCAAGTTTTCGTGGTCACATTCCTGCTCGGCGGCGTCATTCATGCGCAGGATTTCGCCGCGACCTGGCAGGGAACCTTCCGTGCCGACGGCGAAGATCGCCGGATTGTGCTCCAGGTAACGAAAGGCGACGGCGGTGCGTGGACTGCGCCCGAGTGTTTCATTGATTTTCTCCACGACCCGGTGCACATCGACTCCTTTACTGTGAACGGCCAGACCATGCAGCTGAAGGTGAATGGCGGCAGCGGGGTATTCGAAGGGACACTCAGCGCGGACGGAAACTCCGTTGCCGGGGTCTGGATTTGGAATCAGGAGACGTCGCGGCTGGAGCTGCGCCGCTCGACAAAGGAATCGGCCTGGCACACGCCGTTCAGCTACCAGTACCACATGCGGAATGTGACCTATGCCCGCCCCTCTCCGCAGGAGGCGAAGGTCCCGTTCTCACCCAGGCAGGCTGTCGACTACATGGAGCAGGGCGCGACGGCGTGGACCGGCGAATGGAAGTGCGTCGCATGCCACACCAACGGATCGTATATGGTGGCGCGGCCGCTGATGAGCCGGCAGCTCGGGCCGCCACAAAACGCGCTGCGCGAGTTCTTCATCAAGACGCTTCATGAGGAGCTGGCCACTGATCCCGCCGACATGCGCCCCGAACTGGATTCGACGCAGGCGGTTTATGTGGCTGCGGGACTGGCGATCTGGGACGCCAATGTGACTCACCACCTGTCGCCGGAGACTGCCGAAGCCCTCGACATGATGTTCAAGCTGCAGCGCGCGGATGGCGACTGGACCATCAGCGACGACAACAATCCTCCGCTTGAGTCGAGCCGCTACCAGTTGGCCACCGTGGCTGCGCGCGCCGTGGGCAACGCGCCCGGCTGGCTGGCTCGGCAGAGCGGCACACCAGTCGAGGCCAAAATTAGCCTGCTTGAAAGCTACCTGCGCTCCGGCCACAAGCGGCAAGGCGACTATGACCAAACCGATCTTCTGTGGGCGGCTACGGAGCTTCCTGGGCTGCTCGATGATCGGCGGATGCGCGCGCTGGTCGACATGATCTCGAAACACCAGAAGCCCGATGGCGGATGGTCGATCCGGAGTTTCGCATCGCCTGAAGAGTGGGGCAAAGGCAATCGCGCACCCCGGCTCCGCGCCGAACCGGACCTCGCCGACCCTCCGAGCGACGGGCACATGACCGGCCTCGCGATCATAGCGCTGCGCAAAGCCGGCGTTCCGGCGAGCGATCCCCGCATTCAACGAGGGGTCGCATGGATTCTGAGCAATCAGCGCTCCTCGGGCCGCTGGTGGACGCGCTCGCTCAATACCGATAACTGGCAGTTCATCAGCTACAGCAGCACGGTTTACCCGCTGCTTGCGCTTGCGATGTGCGATGCGTTGCCGCCGATGCAGATGAGCAAGTGACTTCTCAGGCCGGCCCCCAAGCTCATCTTTGCCTCCGAATCCATCTGTAAATCGCGCAGTGACTTTGAAAGAAGAATTGACAAAACTCAAGACCACTCGTATTGTTCCCATAAGACACTTATGGGACAGATACCAGATTCAGGCGAATTGATTCAAGGGACGCTGGAGATGCTGATCCTGAAAGCGCTCCTGCGCGGGCCGCTGCACGGATACAGTGTGGCGGAGTGGATTCAACAGACCTCACAGCAGATGCTCAAAGTAGAAGAAGGTGCGCTTTACCCCGCGCTGCACCGCATGGAGTTGCGCGGGCTGCTGAAGTCGAAGTGGGGCACCTCGGAAAATAACCGCCGGGCAAAGTTTTATGAACTGACAGCGGATGGACGCAAGCGGCTGGATGCGGAATCGCAGCGCTGGGCGCGGCTTTCGTCCGCGGTAGCGTTTGTGATGCAGGCGTCCTAAGGCGCGCAAGGAGAGGTCAACATGGCTCAGAATCTGCACGAGTTCCTGCTCCGATTGAAGGCGTTGTTTCAAAGGCGGCGACTGGAGCGCGAGATGACCGACGAGTTGGCATTTCACCAAGCGATGCTTCGCGACAAGATGCTGCGGCAGGGTGTGGCCCCGGCGGACGCAGATGCAGCAACGCAGCGCCGCTTCGGCAATGCGAGCCGATGGAATGAGCGCCTGCGCGAGCTGTGGCAGTTTGGCGGCCTGGAAAATTTTGGCCGCGACGTCAGGTATGCGGCGCGCGTACTGCGCGGGACACCGGGATTTACCGTGGTGGCGATTCTGACGCTGGCGCTGGGTGTGGGAGCAAACACCACGGTCTTCTCGATCATCAATGGGCTGCTGCTGCGGCCGCTGGATGTTCCGGCGAGCGATCGGCTGGCGGTGATTGGGATCAGCCAGGGAAATCCGAGGATCAATTACACCTTCTCTGAACCCCTGTTTCGCAGCCTGGAAAGCCGGCATGGATTGTTTGAGCAGGTGTTTGCGTATGACAATGCGAAGTTGCAGGTCAAGAGCGGCAGCGGAAGTGAAAACGTTTCGGGACAAATGGTGAGCGGAGAGTTCTTCCCTGCGCTGGAAACGGTGCCGCTGCTGGGGCGAACATTGACGGCCCAGGACGATCGCAAGGGCGGTGATCCCGCGGGATATGGAGTAGTGATCAGCGAAGGGTTCTGGCAGCGCTGGTTTAACCGCGCGCCAAACGTGATTGGGCAGAAGCTGGAGCTCAATCATATTGCATTCACCGTGGTGGGGGTGATGCCTAAGCGCTTTGTGGGAGCTGACCCTATGCAGCGGCCGGAGCTGTTTGTGCCGCTGGCAACCGAACCGGCGCTGGATGGCCCGCGGAACATTACTGCAGCGGGATTTAATGCGTGGTGGCTGGTGGTAATGGCGCGCATGAAACCGCAGGCGACGTTGCTCGAGGCGGATACGCAGGTGGCATCAGAAAGCAGCGCTGTACTGCATGAAGCAGTGCCGGATGCGGGGTGGATTGCAAATAGAGAAAAGAGACATTTTCACTTTATCGCTGAGAGCGGGTCGGGTGGGTTCACGTACTTGCGCATGATGTTTCGCAAGCCGCTGACCGTTGTGTTTGCCATGTGCGGAGGAATCCTGCTGCTGGCGTGCATGAACCTGGCCAGCCTGCTGATGGCGCGCGGAGCCGCGCGGCAGCGGGAGCTTGCGACACGGCTGGCAATGGGGGCAACGCGGCGCAGGCTGGTGCAGCAACTGTTGGTGGAGAGCCTGTTGATCGCGCTGATGGGCACCGCGGCCGGGTTGGCGATTTCGCCGCTGGTGAGCAAATCGTTGTCCGTGCTGCTGCTTGGCGGCGAGATCGAAATGCAGATCGACACTTCACTCGACATCAGGGTGTTTGCTTTTGCGGCGCTTGCGTCAATCGTGGCAACACTGCTGGTGGGCCTGGTACCGGCGCTGCAAGCAACATCGGGAAATCTGAACGATCACATCAAAAGCGGACAGCACACCACGCAGGCGCACGAGCGGCAACGGATTCTGCCAAAGGTAATGATGGCCGCCGAAGTGGGGCTGGCGCTGATGCTGGTGGTGGGTGCGGGGCTGCTGGCCTCGAGCCTGGTGCGCCTGTATCTCTCCGGTGCGGGATTTGATCCGGGCGGAGTCCAGAACATTTCATTCAGCATGGATTCACAGCCGCTGAAGGGCCAGGCGCTCCTACAGTTTTATCAACAACTGAGCGATGGGCTCAGCCGCCAGCCCGGCGTTACAAGCGTGAGCTTTGCGCGCATCGTGCCATTCACGCACCGCATATGGGATCAAACCTACACGACCGCCGGGAGCAAGGAGCAAGACCTTAACCGGAACACGATCGGCCCCAATTACTTCGGGACCATGAGGATTCCGCTTTATGAGGGGCGGGATTTCACATGGAACGATACGCAGGCGTCAGGATTGAAGTTGATTCTGAACAGAGCGGCGGCGCAGCTTCTGTTTCCCGATCGCAGCGCGGTGGGCCAGACGGTCCTGGAAATGGACGAAAAGACGAATCTGCGGCGACGCGAAGTATGAAGAGCTGCGCTCGCCTGCGCCGCCGACCGCTTATTCTCCAATGACACAGATCGACGACGATGCGGACCGCTCGCGCTCCTACTACGCAGTAGTGCGCGTAAACGGCGCAGCGGGCCCACTTGCAAACGCGGCGCGCACGCTGGGATTGAATCTTGATCCTGGGATTCCAGCGCCGGAGATGACTTCCATGCAGAAGGTGATTGATGATTCGCTGAGCGCGGAGCGGACCATGGCGTTGCTCGCTGTCTTCTTTGCGGTTTGTGCGCTGGTGGTGACGGCGGTTGGGCTTTACGGAACACTCGCCTACGCAACGTCACGCCGTACCAGCGAAATCGGCATCCGCATGGCGCTCGGCGCACAGCGCACCCAGGTGGTTGCAATGGTCTTCCTGCAAAACGCGACAGTGGCTCTTGTTGGAACGGGGATGGGCCTCATCGCGGCCTTGCTGGCATCGCGCGCGCTGGCAAGCTTCCTCTACGGCACATCGGTACGCGATCCATGGGTGTTTGCCGGATCGATCCTCGCGCTGGCAATCATTGCAAGCGCTGCTTCACTGTTGCCGGCGCTGCGCTCAGCGCGGATTAACCCGATGGTCGCCATCCGCTGCGAATAGCGGATCGCGATCTGACCTTAGAACTTCGCCTCGAACGCACGGAAGCGCCGTTCCAACTCCCACTGCGCGGCGGCTTTTTCGCTGCCGTCAAGAAACGCTTTGCACGCCGCGGTCGGTTTGTCGCCGCCCAGCACTTGTCCTTTGCAGGCGACAGTTGGAGTGGTGAACATATCCTGCGCATCCCAAAGGCTCTTGCCGGGCAGGAAGTTATGCTCCATACCGGTCCGCGCCAGTTGCTTCAGGTCTTGATAGCTGAGGTGGTAGTCGAGAGCTGCGCGCACGTATTCATGTGTAATCTCGATGCGGCTCACGCCCTCGTCGTCCGTTGAAAGCGCCACCGGGACGTGCGCGGCGCGATAAAGCGGGAAGGGGTGGTCTGTGCCTTTGATACCAAGGATTCCCTCATTGGAGCTGAGGTTCACCTCGATCATTACGTGCTTCTGCGCCAGCTCTTTCAGCAGCCCCTGGGCGTCGTCTTCATACATCACGTCGACGCCGTGGCCGATGCGCTCGGCATGGCCCAATTCGACTGCCTGTCGAATGTGAAAACGCAGCCCCTCAGGCGGCACCAGGCCCGGCGCAAGCTCTCCGGCGTGGAGGCTGATCGGGACCTTGGGGTAGACGGAATGCAGGTAGTTGAGCATCTTCATCTGCAATGTGTAGTCGCGCATGGAGATGAAGCCGTCCTCCGGCATCACGAAGTTGATGCCCACAAACCCCGGCTCGTGCGCGTCCAGCGTTGCCTGCACCGTTTCAAAGCCCAGCAGCGTCTGCGCAAATACCTGCTCCGGCGGATATCCGCGCAGAACCTGGTAGATGTAGCGGACTTCTACCTGGCAGGCAGGTGTGGCTTGCGGCGTTCCACAGTGTTCAATGTCGCGTCGCAAACCTTCGGCGGCACGCACATCCTCGCGATCCACAAAAACCTCGTCGCGCAACCCAAGCGCCAGCAGGGTCTGGCGATACTGGGCGAAATCCGGATTCAAAGGATTTTTGTAGGCGATGGTTGCCGCGTGGGAAAAAATCGGCGTCTCCATCAGTTCCAGATACTGCTGATTCTGCGCGGCAGACCGGCTCGCAATTTCGTCCACCCATTCGCCGATATGCTTCTTGCCAAGTCCGCCAAACTTGCCAAAGGTGGCGAAGAACTGGTCATGCCCGCTGAACCCCGTTGTGGGAACAAAGCTGCGCATGGAGAAGGAATTTATCAACCGGTCGTAGAGGTCCTGATTGGCAGATGTGATGTTTCCTGAAAGCTGCGTCGCCGGAACCAAAGGCGCTGTGCAGGGAGGCTGGGCAAACTTCAACGCGACGGGGTCCACGCACAGGCCGTCCTCGGCCGCGTCGCGGATGAAGGTTTCCGCGTAGATCGCCCCGGACAGGTGAACATGCAGGTCGGCGCCCTTGGGGAAATCAGTAAGAAACGCGTTCAGAGCTGGCGCTCCCTTTTGGACCGCAGCCTGGTAAGCCCGCTCTGCGCGCACCTCCGCGCCTGCGGTGACGATTGGCGCTGAAGGGCCGGAGGCGGGCGGGCCTGGAGAGGGCGGACGCGGTCCGGGGGTCTGAGCGTGAAGAACGGCGGCAACGGCAAGGCAAGCAAACAAACGGACAGAGTGGCGCATGATTGCCATCCAGTGTAGAGCAGGACGCACTTTGATGCGCAAGATTACGTTTCTCTCGGCAGGAATAGAGGGCAGCGGTTTGGCGCGAAGAATGGGAGTTGGTATACTGTTTCAGGTTGTTGAAGCGCAGTGTTCGAGGATTCGCCCACCTACTCCGGCGATGCCGGATTCCGCGCAAGAATTGCAACTGGAAGTTTGCACTGAGGCCAGATAGCTCAGTGGTAGAGCGCGGCCCTGAAAAGGCCGGCGTCGGCGGTTCAATCCCGTCTCTGGCCACCACTCCTTGGGACAATTCCAGCAACTTCCCGGGGCCGCGCTACGTTTTGCGCGAGGTGCTCCAGTCCTGCCCGCGGCCCTTGGAAGACCGGCGTGGGCAGTTCAATCCCGTCTCTGGTAAACACATTTTAAATAGCTTAGCTGTAAATTGGAGAAATCCTTCCACCCGTAATTGATTCTGGCGTGATCCAAACAAGCAGATTGTCATCGGTTGGCATCCAATGTGCAGAGGCGCAACCGATGAACGTTGATGTAGCACAAGAACTGCTGAATGAATTGGGTTCATCTCTCGAAAACCTGGAGACACAGCACAACGCTCTTTTGCAGCTCCTGAAAGACAAACGCGTTGTCACAGAGGCCAAACTTGCCCCTTATCTGGCTCAGGCCGGCAAAACCAGTAGCGTCAGGTGGCGCGCTGCCCACATAAGATTAGAGCGCCTCTTTACCACAGAAAAGGAAAGAGAGGAAAAGCTCACCGAAGAAGAGCAGCACCGGGCCAGCGCAGTGCAGCGACCCTCCCAGGACCAGGAAAAGGAAGCGAAGAGTAAGAATGACAAAGGCGAGGGCGCACCTCGACGCGACGCAGCCGACACAAATGCAGCAACGAAAGGCGCCGAAGCTCAGTCCGAATTGGAGCAGAATAAAGAGCAAGATCAACGGTCGACTAGCCAGGACAAACAGGCAAGTCCAAAGCAAGAAAAGAAGGACGCATAAGTCCTGCCCGCGGCCCTGAAAAGATCGACTGTGGCGTGGGCGCACGACCCAGCCAACTCATAGATAGATTCCGTTCACAGACCTTCCATGGCGCAGCGCGTATAATTCCGCTCAATTCTGCGTATGGAATTCTTTTTCATCATTATTCTGGCGATTGCCGTCTTTGTGATCTGGCTTCGCAACAACGACGCAACCAGTACGCTGCGCGACGAGATCGCTCGCCTTGAGCGCGAGATCGATTTCCTGAAATCGCAGTTGAGTGCCCTGGTCAAAGCGCAAGCCGCCAGCGCATCCAGTCGCCCGCCTGTTGCACCACCCACTGTGGCGCCCATCGAAACGCATCCCCCTCCGCCCAGGCCGAATCAGCCTGAAGCGATACCGCCTCCCGTTCCTCGGCAGGAACCTCCGCCAGCCGCGCCTGCACTTGCTGCGCCGCCACCTGCTCCAACCCCGGCAACCGCGGCCCAACATGCCCCACCGCCCGCGGTTGCCGCCTTCAGACCTTCACCGCCTCCGCCTGTTGCCGCACAGCCTCCGGCCATTCCGCCATTCCCTCCGCGCGTTCCCGCGCCGCAGCAAGTTCCCGCGATTCCAAAGCCGGCTATCGAGGCGCCCAAACCGCCAACTCCCGCTCCGCTCCCCGCCGATCTGGATGCGAAAGCAGCCGCGCGCGAACGCGTCTTTTCCCTGGAACAAACGCTCGGCGCCAAGTGGCTCAACAAACTGGGCATCGCCATTCTTGTCATCGGGCTCGCCTTTTTCCTGGCCGTCAAGCTTCAAACCTGGGGACCAGGCGGAAAGGTTCTCTGCGGCTTTGCAGTGAGCGTTGCGCTCCTGGTTGGAGGGGTGTGGCTTGAGCGCAAGCCCACCTATCGCATCTTTGCCCGCGGCGCCATCGGAGGCGGCTGGGCGCTGGCCTTCTTTACCACCTACGCCATGCATCACATCACGGCGGCGCACGTGCTGGAGTCGCTGGCGGCCGACCTCGTCCTCATGCTGCTGGTCGCGGCCGGCATGGTGGGTCATTCCCTGCGATACCGTTCGCAAACAGTCACTGGCCTGGCGTTCATGCTCGGCTTCGTGACGTTGCTCACCAGCCATCTTGAGTCAGCCGATGGAACCGTGGTCTTCAGCCTGGCAGCCAGCGTTGTTCTGGCTGTGGCATTGGTCATTGTCACCGCGCAGCGCCACTGGGCGTGGCTCGAGTTCGCCGGGCTGATTGCCGTGTATCTTTGCCACCTCACCTGGCTCACCCAGGTGCTGCCGGAAAACCATGCTGCCTTCACCGAGTTCTGGCCATCCACCGCGCTCATCCTGCTTTACTGGCTCATCTTCCGCGCGGCCTATGTCTTCCGCTCGCCGCTCAATCAGAACGAAGAAAACATCTCCAGCCTTTCCGCCGTGTTCAATTCCATTGGAGTGCTGGGCCTGCTCAAATACCAGGCCGCGCATCCCGAGTGGGCCTTCTGGGCGCTGATGGCGCTGGGCGCAATTGAAATGGCGTTGGCCTTCCAAGTGCGTTCCCGGCGGCGGCAGGCTTTTGTGGTTCTCTCCACCATTGCAACCGTGCTGCTTGTTTCCGCGGTGCCGTTCAAGTTTCATGGCGTCACTTGGCCGGTGCTGTGGCTGGTGCAAACACAGATACTCGCGATCGCTGGCCTGCGTTTAAGTGAGCCGGTCTTCCGCAGACTTGGCCTGCTGGTCGGCGTGGTCACCGGTGGAGTACTCGCCTTTCACGACGTTGTTCCCCTGCTGATCTACCGGTTCACATTCCCTGATCCAGCCCATCACGCGTCGCTCACGGTAGGCCTGGCGCTGGCAGCAACGCTCTATTGGATTCATGCCGAAGTTTATCCGCGCCGGTGGCTGCAGATTGGCGAAAACGATCTCGAGGCATTTGCATTGCGCATCATAAGTTGGCTTGGCGCAGCCGCAGCCGCCACGGCCCTGTGGGTGGCCATCCCCGATCTCTGGCTTCCTGTTGGATGGCTCGCGCTGGTTCTCACACTTGCCTTCGCTGCCCATCGCTTCCGCTCCACTCGTCTTGAGCTTCAGGCCGATCTCCTCGCATTCGGGTCTGCTGCCGTTCTAGCCATACATCATGTCGCTCCGCTTGCCCTCTTCCGCCTCGACTTTCCAGATTCCAGCAGCCACGCCGCCGAGACGGCAGTTCTCGCCATCGGCGCAGCAGCGTTCTGGATTCGCTCCGAGGTCTTTCCCCGCGCACTGCCTTCACTCAACGCCGACGATTCCTCACAATTCGATTTGAGTCCCTGGCAGAATTTTGCGCGGACGGTCATCAGTTGGTTCGGCGTATCCGCGGCCGCGGCTGCTCTCTGGGTCGCGATGCCCGATCTCTGGCTTCCCATCGGTTGGCTTGCGCTTCTGCTTTTGCTTGCGCTGGTATCGCAACGCCTGGGATCCGCTACGTTAGCCATTGAGGCAGACGCGCTCGCAGTGCTGTCGGCTATTGTGCTCGCGTTCCATCATGTTGCGCCGCTCGCACTTTTCCGGCTCGACTACCCCGACCCGAGCCACCACGCGGCGGAGACGTGGGTGCTGGCTCTCGCCGCCGCGGCCTGGTGGATCCGCTCTGAAGCTCTCCCTCGTCTCATGCCCCTTCGCACCAGCGCTGCAGGTTGGGGATTTGACGTTGCCGCCTGGCAGACGCTGACAATTCCGGCTACAAGCTGGCTTGGCGCTGCCGCCGCCGCCGCTGCGCTTTGGGTCGTCCTGCCCGCTTCGTGGATTGTCGTTGGCTGGCTGGCGTTGGTGGTGGTGCTGGGCTTTGCCGCTGACTGGATCAAAGCGCAAACCCTCGCCCTGCAAGCCGATTTCCTGGCTGTGGCGTCTCTGCCTGGGCTATTTTTCTGGGATGTTTGGACGCAAGGGTGGTGGGACCACAAAGCGCCGTTAATCGCCGCCGTCGCTCTGCTCTACGCGGGTATGCGGCGCAAAACATCTCCGTCAGGCTTGCCGCGTTATGTCGCTCCCATTTACTCATGGGCAGCGACACTGCTGCTTTCGTTTGCGGCCGCGGAACTCTCTTCCGCCGTTGCCCTCACGCCAGCCTGGGTGCTGATTGGCCTGGCGCTCTTTGAGCTTGGTCGCTTCACTCGCAAGGGCTTCCTGCGCTGGCAGGGATATCTGCTCATCGCGCTCGCCTTTGGGCGCTATGGGATGAACCTCTTTGACTTCTTCGGAGCCACCCTCAGCGGCGCAACAACTCCGCATTTCAGCTTCACCAACTCGCTGCTGCTCGAACTGCTGTTCCTCGCATCTGCTGGCTACGTGCTCCTTGAGCGCACCACCAATCGCGAACGCTGCACGCGGCGTGAGTACCTTGTCGGTCTCACAGCAGATGCGCTCGGCACTCTCTCCATCGCACTTTGGTTCGCCTATCGGTTCCCATCCACATGGGTTCCTGTGCGCGACGGCGAAGCCTGGGTCACGCCCATCTGGGCCGGCATGGCTGCCATTCTTCTCGCCCTCGCCTGGCTCATGCGCCGCAGAACTTTCCTCGTCCAGGCAATGGCCCTGGTTGTTGCCGTCGTCGCGCGTGGCCTCGTTCTCGATCTCTTCGCCGACACCTCTGCAGCCAATTTCTGGCACGGCCCGCTCTTTCACCTTGGAGTCACTGCGCTTATCCTCATCGCCGCGTTGCCGTTTGCCTACCAATTACGCAAGCAGGATCGTTTCCCCGCGCCAACATTTTCCCTGCCAGATGAATTCGGGCACCTTCTCCGCCATTCCGAGCAATGGTTCTTCTTCGCCGCGTTTGGTCTTGAGTCAATCACGCTGGCCGCCAAGCTCAGCTCCGGCCACATCACCATCGCCTGGAGCCTCCTCGGCCTCGGCGTCTTCCTCTTTGCATTGCTTGTGGGCGAACGCAGCTTCCGGCTCGCGGGCCTCGTCCTGCTCCTCGTCAGCGTGGCCAAAATCCTGTTGATCGATGTCTGGAGGCTTTCACCCACCGATCGCTATACCACGCTTATCGTCCTGGGCCTGGCGTTGCTCGCCGTCTCATTCCTCTACACCCGTTTCAGCGCCGTCATTCGCAAGTTCCTGTAACTAGTCCCGCTAAACTCCGCGTACACGTAGCCGTTCAGCCAGTGCGATACAATCAGCACCACGGAATCAAACCCATCTTTTATGACCACAACCGAATCCGCTCTCGCCAGCGAACCGCCGCCCGCCCCTGCTGAATCGCCGCGCAGCACACGCGGATTCTGGTCCCTCATTGCCACGCAATTCCAGGGCGCATACAGCGATAACATCCTCCGCAATCTGCTGCTTTCCATCATTGTTGGCATGAACCTCGAGCAGGGTCGGCGCGAGACTTTCATCTCCGTCGTCACGCTGCTGTTCTCCGTCCCATTTGTCCTCTTCAGCATGCCTGGCGGCTGGCTCGCTGATCGCTTCAGCAAGCGCCAGATCACCATCTGGACCAAGGTCATGGAGATTGGTTCCATGGTCGTGGCCACGGTTGGTCTGGCCATGCATTCGCTGCCGATCTCGTTTGTCGCGCTGATGCTGGTCGCCACACAGGCCGCGCTTTTCGGTCCTTCAAAGTATGGTCTGCTTCCTGAACTGCTTCCCGCCAAGCGGTTGTCCTGGGGCAACGGCGTCATTGAACTGGGCACGTTCCTCGCCATCATCGTCGGCACAGTTACCGGTGCAACCATGGCAGAGAAATTCCATGGTCACGAAATTTATGCCGGCTATGCGCTGCTGTCCCTCGCATTCATAGGCCTGCTCACCAGCTTCTTCATCGATCGCGTTCCCGCCGCCGCGCCCGATAAGAAATTCAACGCCAATATTGTCGGCGACCTGTGGCACCAGATCACATTGATGCGGCGCGATCCGCCGCTGTTTCTGGCCGTCGCCGGCAACACTTATTTCTGGTTTCTTGGATCGCTGCTGTTTTCAACCATCGTTGTCTACGGCCCAGACGTTCTGCACATAGGCCAAACCAAAACCGGCTATCTCAACGCCACGTTGGCCATCGGCATCGGCATCGGCAGCATGATCGCCGGCTGGCTCAGCGGAAACAAAATCGAGTACGGCCTCATTCCGCTGGGCTCCATCGGCATGACTGTCACTGGCGTGCTGCTCGGCGCAACGCATCATGGCCTGATCGGATCGGCTCTGTTGCTCGGCGCGCTTGGTTTCTGGGCAGGCTTCTTCGCGGTCCCCGTGAACGCGCTCATTCAGCATCGCCCCAAAGAAGAAGACAAGGGCGGCATTATCGCCGCAGCCAATCTGCTTTCGTTCATCGGCATCTCGTTTTCCGCCGGTGTCTACTACGTCTTCACCAGGTACATCCATCTCGATCCGCGCGGCGTCATCCTCGTATCCTCTCTCATCACCGCCGCCGGAACCGTCTACGTGCTGATGCTACTGCCGGAGTGGTTCGGGCGCTTGATCCTCTTCTTCATCACGCACACGATCTATCGCGTCAAAGTTCTTGGCCGCGATAACTTCCCTGAGAAGACCGGCGCACTGCTCGTGTGCAACCACATGTCCTTCGTCGATGTGGCCCTGCTCATCGCCTCCACTGACAGGCCGATCCGCTTCCTCATGTACAAGGGCATCTATGATCACAAGATCATCAAGCCGTTCGCGAAAATGATGAAGGCAATTCCCATCTCCAGCGAACAACGCCCGCGGGACATGATCCGCTCGCTGCACACCGCCACCGAAGCTCTGCACAACAATGAAATCGTTTGCATCTTCGCTGAGGGCCAGATCACGCGCACTGGCCAGTTGTTGCCCTTCCGTCGCGGGCTCGAACGCATCATGAAGGGCGTCGAAGTTCCCATCATTCCCGTGAATCTCGATGGAGTATGGGGCAGCATTTTCAGCTTTGAGCGCGGCCGTTTTCTCTGGAAGATGCCACGCCGCATTCCTTATCCCGTCACCGTCAGCTTCGGCGCGCACATGCCGCCAACATCTACGGCAATCCAGGTGCGGAGCACAGTTCAGGAGCTTCACGCCGAAGCCTTCCAACGCCGCAAGCGCCGCATGACGACGCTCGATCGCGCCTTTGTGCGCACCGCTCGCCGTCACCCGCTGCGCTTCATGATGGCCGACGGCAAAACCCCCAAGGTCTCGTTCGGTTCCGCGCTCACCAAGACCATGTACATCGCGCGCCGCCTGCGCAGCCAGGTCGGTCAGCAGCACATGGTCGGCATGTTGTTGCCTCCATCCGTCGGCGGAGCGCTCACCAACTACGCGCTCATGCTGCTCGGACGCATTCCAATCAACCTTAACTACACATCTTCGAGCGAAGTCATCACGTCCTGCGCCGGTCAATGCGGCGTCGATGTGGTGATCACATCAAAGGCGTTCGTCGAGCGCTTCCCCAATCTAGTCATTCCCGGCCGCACGCTTTTCCTTGAAGACGCATTGGCTGCGCCGCGGTTCACGGAAAAGATTCCCGCGTTCTTCTTCGCGTGGTTTATCCCATCTTCATTTCTACGCGGAGCGTTGGGCGCAAATCGCGTCAAGCCCGGTTCGCCGGTGACGTTTGAGGAAACCAGTAGCAAGCCCTCCGCAGTCGATGGGCTCGCCACTGTTATCTTTTCCAGCGGCAGCACCGGCGACCCCAAGGGCGTGATGCTTACCCACTTCAACATCATGTCCAACATTCAGCAGGTTTCGCAGGTCTTCATGCTCGATGGCCGCGACAAAATACTTGGCATCCTGCCTTTCTTCCACTCCTTCGGCTTCATGGCGGCGCTGTGGATGCCTGCCACCAACGCAGTCGGCGTGGTCTATCATCCCAATCCGCTTGATGCGCAGGTCATCGGCGAGCTGGTTGAAAAATATCGCGTCACGTTCCTCATCGCCACGCCTACATTTCTCCAGGCCTACATGCGCCGTTGTTCCCCTGAAAGCTTCGGTAGCTTGCAATTTGTTTTGGTTGGCGCTGAAAAGCTCCCCGAGCGCGTCGCTCTGGCCTTCGAAGACACCTTCGGCATTCGCCCGCTTGAGGGCTACGGTTGCACCGAGTGTTCGCCCGTGGTTACTGTGAATGGACGCGACTTCCGTGCTCCCGGTTTCCGCCAGGTCGGCGCACGCCGCGGCAAAATCGGTCATCCGCTCCCCGGCGTTTCCGTGCGCGTCGTCGATCTCGACACAGGCGAGCTGGTCGCGCCAGGAACAGCCGGAATGCTGCTGGTGAAGGGCCCCAATGTAATGAAGGGCTACCTCGGCAAGCCGGACAAAACAGCTGAAGTCCTGCACGACGGCTGGTACACCACCGGCGATGTTGCGCTCATGGAAGAGGACGGCTTCCTCACCATCACCGACCGCCTCTCGCGCTTCAGCAAGATCGGCGGCGAAATGGTTCCGCACATCAAGATTGAAGACAAGCTGCACGAGCTTGCCGGTGTCACCGAACAGGTCTTCGCCGTCTCCGCACTTCCCGATGAAAAGAAGGGCGAGCGCATCGTGGTCATCACCACACTCTCGGCAGAAAAGCTTGCGCCGGTGCTCGAGAAGCTGCCGCAATGCGATCTTCCCGCTCTTTGGAAGCCGCGAGCCAATCAGTTTTTCCGCGTCGATGCGCTGCCCATGCTGGGCACTGGAAAGATCGATCTGCGCGGCGTCAAGCAACTGGCGGCAACAATGGCCCAGGCACAGCCCGTCGAAGCTCCAACCGCCGAGGCCGCGGAGTGAGAACAGGACTGTCTTCGCCCGCGTACTCAATCGCAACTCCACGATTTGATTCGCGCCACAGAGGGTTTGCGTTGTGATGAACGCGCAGCATCAGGTACTCAACTTTGGAATCGCGCTGATCAGTCGCACCCTGATGCTGCGCGATCGCCTTCTTCGCAGAGTCCCGCCCCCACTCCCCATGGATGCGTCCATCAGCGTCTCGCGCCACACATTTCCAAGTGGGCGCAATCGCATCGACGCGGTGTTCGTCACGCCCGATGCAAAGGACCTGAAAGCGAATCTGCTCCTCTGCCACGGCATTGGAGAAACCGTTGAGCACTGGTTCATCGTGCAGCAACTGTTAGCGTCGTGCGGCGTTGCCTCGCTCATGTTCAATTACTCAGGCTATGGTCGCAGCACCGGGTTTTTCACCGCGTGCCAGGTGGAGCTGGACGCAATCTCCGCTTTCAATTACCTGCGTGAAATCGCCACGCCGCTGCCTATCTCTGTGCTCGGCATGTCTCTGGGGAGCGGCATCGCTACCGCAATCCGCCCGCAAGTGCCGGCCCATCGCCTAGTGCTCTGCGCCGCCTTTACATCCCTGAGAAAAGGCGCGATCAGCATCGCGCTTCCCAAGTCTCTTGGATTTGTCGTGCCGGATATCTGGGACTCGGAAAATGCCTTGCGCACTTCTGAAACTCCGATCCTCATTGTGCACGGCACCAGGGATCGCCTCTTCCCTGTTCGCATGGCGGAAGAGCTGAAAGCTGCGTGCGCGGCGCCCGTTGAACTCATCGTCATTCCCGGGCTCGCGCACAACGGGCCCTTCTATCGACCGCAACTTTCCTATTGGAAACTGATCGCCGAACGCATCATTTGAGCCGAGGTGATTCCGATCAGTGAATCGCTCAAATCAATCGCCGTTCCTCACCTCGAATGGCATTGTCAACTGGGAGCGATCTCCGCTGATGGTGGTTGCGGTGATGGTCAGCTTGTAATGACCGGGAGGCGCAACCATGCGGCCGCTGTTGGTGAAGGAGTCCGTGGAGATGGTGAGGATGTCCTCTTGCGACAGGGTGTTTGTGAAATCAACCACCGAAGTAGCCAGTGCGCAACTGGCTGTGGCGGGCTCGGTGGAGCAGGAGAGAAAGACGTGTCCCGAATTGCCGTGCGCGCGCAGGCTGATGCTGCTGGCAACTGCGGCGCCGGCCTTCACCTGCACGGGCACCCATTGAATGCTGGGCGCGGCAACGGGCGGGATTTTGTATACGCGAACATAGTCCACCAACATATCCGCGGGATTGGGTGTGGTAGCGTCCGGGTCGCCAGGCCAGTATCCTCCCACAGCTAGGTTGAGAAGAAGGTAGAAGGGTTGGTCGAACACCCACGCACCGCCTTCGGGAATTTCACTGGCATCCTGGACAAAGAAGATGTTGGCGGGATCGTCCACATAAAACTGGATCATGCCCGGCGACCAGATGGCGCCGTAGGTGTGGAAGCTTCCATCGTCCACTCTTGCGCCGTTGGGTAGCTTGAAGTCATGCCAGATGCCATTGCCCCTGAAGTATCTTGGGCCGTGCAGCACCGTGCGAATCATGGAGGGCCCGAGGCCATTGGTGGGTGAAGTGAGCGATACATTTTCAACAAAACTGACGGAGCCGGCAGCCGGCCAACCCACCTTGTCGTAATCCGCGCCAAGCATCCAGAAAGCGGGCCAGAGGCCAGTGCCGACTGGCAATTTCAAGCGCGCCTCTATACGCCCATATTGAAAGTTCTTCAAACCCCTGGTCGTGATCCGGGCCGATGTCCACGTGCCATCCGGGTTCTTTTGAGCCCGCAGCACCAGGTGGCCACTTCCATCGAGGAATGCATTGGGGTGATGCGGATCGCAGCCCTTGATGTTTCCGTTTCCCGGCGGGCAATATGTTTCAACATCGAGATCACCGGAAGCGCGTTGGCTTCCCGCATCGAAGGCCCATTTTGATGGATCCGGCACTTGCTGCGCCGCTCCATCGAACTCATCGCTCCAGACGGGATCTCCCCATTTGAAGGAATCATTCAAGGAAGGCGCAGGCTCAATTGCGCGCCGACCCAACAAGTACCCCGCCGCAAAGACGACCGACACCGCAAGCACAATGGAAGCAGGTATCCAAACCTTCTTCCAATGGAATCTCGATAAACGCGCAGCAACGCTTTGGTGTTGACTCTTCGAGCGAATTCCCAAGTGTTCCGTGGAAGCCTCATTCGCGTCGATTCTGCTGGTGCCGTTCCCATTTGAGATTAAGCCGGATGGGATACCGGCCTCTGCCGTCCGCTCCGCGCGCCGGATGAATTGGGGGACGTAATGCCCGAGCGGCAGCACGATCTGAATGGGATTGTCTTTCCCGTCGTTCTCGTAGTATTCGCCGAGCTTTTTGCGAAGGGCGCGCGCAGTGACGCGCACAATGGGGTCTGCATGCGACTCGAAATTGGATGCTTTTCTTCCGAGCGCCTCAACCGCGATGGTATGTTCGCGAATATCTCTGGATTCGCCTTCGAAATACTTATTGCAGATGAAGGTGAGGAAACGAACCAGACTTGTCGACCTGCTGAATTCGGGATGACTGATAACTCGTTCGAGTTCCTCCCGCTCCTGCTTGAAATCGGAAGGAGTGGTGGGCACATCGTTGCCGTCAAGACCCACGGGAGTGCTCGATTCTGATCTCGTTGCTGGCATAGGCGGCAAGCGACTATTTTACGTGGAGCAATACTATCATTTTGAAGGTTGAAGCGGAATCCGGGATTGCACTGGAAACGGGGGAATGGTATTCGATTTGTATATTGATTTCAGAGCGCAACCGCTGAATGTATTTGAGTAACTGCTTTGAAATCAGAGAAAACTTAAGGACCGAAGACGTTGCTTCGGCGTCGGACCGTTTTCACGACATGAAGCTGAACCTCTCAAATGAGCCAGGCGAAAGGCCGGTTGGGGAAAACCCATGTGGATAAACACCGGCCAATTTGTGGTCCCGTTCGTTCACGAGAATTGCCAAAGACAGACGCCAACGATCAGCGCTGCGCTTTCTCTGAAGGATCATCCTTGGGCTTGTAGACGCGCACGTAATCCACCAGCATGTTGACCGGAAAAGATGTTGTAGCATCGGGATCGCCCGGCCAATAACCGCCGATTGCCAGGTTCAACACCACGTAGAAGGGGTGGTCGAATGACCAGCGCGCATTGGGCGGAAGGCTGTGGCTGGTTTGCGTTTCATAAAGGGTATTATCTACATAAAAGCGGATCGCTCCAGGCTCCCACTCGATTGCGAAGACATGAAAATCATCACTGAATTGCGCACCATCAGGCAGCGTAAAAACGCCGGAGAGCGGGTTGCTCCCCGAGTAACCATGGCCATGCAGGCTGCCGTGAACCTTGGCCGGCTCAGAGCCCACATTTTCCATGATGTCGATTTCGCCGCAGTCCGGCCAGCCGGTTGACGCGTAGTCGGTTCCCAACATCCAGAATGCAGGCCAGACACCCTGACCTTTTGGGATCTTGATGCGCGCCTCAACGCGGCCATACTTTTCTTCAAAGTGTCCGGCGGTTTCAAGGCGCGCAGAGGTGTATTCCTTTTGCACGCCATCGGCGCCCGTGTAGTTTTCCTTTCTGGCGGTAATCACCAGGTTGCCTTTTTCCAAATGCAGATTTGAGGTTCGATCCGTATAGTATTCGAGCTCGCGGTTGCCATAACCCGAACCGTTCCTGACGGCGGTCCACTTGCCTGGATCGGGCATGGCGCCATCCGGGCCATTAAATTCATCGCTCCACACCAGCGTCCAGTTTTTATTTTCTGTCTTGCCTTTGTCTTCATGCTTTGCGCCGCGGCCATATGCGTTCGCAGCGGCAAACAACGACAGGGATAAGAGAACGGAGAGAATGCCCCTCAAGCGGGAATTAAGCCGAATCATCGCTTCCTTTCGATTTGTTTTCCAACCGTGAGTGCGGTCCGACGGGATCGGACATCCTGATTGAGTTGGAAGGATGCACGTGCGTTGATAGTTCCCGGCTGCCCGAATGAAAAATGAGGCGGCCAACTTGAGAAAAGGCAGGAGGCATGTTTCAGTTGGTGTAAATCCGCACATAGTCCACCAGCAGTTGCGATGGAAAGGGAGTGCTTGCGTTGGGCGAGCCGGGCCAAGTGCCGCCGACGGCCAGATTGATGATGATGAAATTCGCGCCAGTGTCGAAGGGCCAGACCGAGCCGCTGAAACCGCTGATGCTTGATTTCGTATACGTCGCGTAAGGCTGGTCAGGATCGTCTACATAATAGGCAACGCTGCCGGGACTCCAGATCATGCCGTAGGTGTGCCATCCGGCCGCGGTTTCCCCACTCGGGAAGCTGTATTGAGTTCCCAGGTTGCTGCCGGTAAAGCCAGGTCCGTGGATCGATCCGTCATTCCAGTCCGGTGTGGTGGCGGCGTCAATCCGCTCCATGACATCCATTTCGCCGCAGGCCGGCCAATTCACTGTGCTGTAGTTGTTTCCCATCAGCCAGAAGCTCGGCCAGAATCCTTGCGCCTCTGGGACCTGGGCGTTGATTTCGATGCGGCCGTACTGGAAGCTGAACAAGCCTTGGGTTTTCAGCCGGGCAGAAGTGTAGACGCCGGCCGATGGCTGCTCAGTCACGATGTGCAGATAGCCGTCGGTGCCGACATAGGCGTTGGGACTGGCGGTGTTGCACGGCGACGCATTTGAGCCCCAGGCGCAATAGTTTTCGAGCTCGTCGTTGCCGAAGCCGCTGTTACCCGTGTCGTAAGTCCACACTTGCGCGTTGGGCTCGGCATTGGCTCCGGTCGAGTTGCTGAACTCATCGGACCACACGAGGGTTCCTGAAGGGATGTTGGGCGCGAGGGTCTTGGAGGCAACGCTGCTGTTAGTGTCACCCGCGGCAGCGGCAATCGCGTTGACAGTAAGGTTGGAGGCTACCAGAAAGGGCGCTTCATAAACCTGCGAAGAGGTGCTGGGTGTGGAGCCGTCGGTTGTGTAATAGATGCCGGCACCAGAAGTTGACGTAGCCAACGTGACCACCATTGCGCCATTTTGTGCGGCAGCCGTGGTAATGACTGGCGTGGCCGCCTGTGAGGTTTGAGTTGTGACGGCGGTCGAACCCGATCCGCATCCATCGACGTACAGGGCGCACAGGCAAACGACGCACCAGGTCTGAGACTTCAACAGTATCGACATAAGCTCAGTGTCTCTTTCTGATCGCTCCAATCATTTAGGTTAAATCTTGCCAGTTTGCATGTTCGCTTTCTGGGCCGGCAAGGAGATAAGAATTCTCAAGGATGCTCCGGGCGGCATGGTACGGCCGCCCGGAGCGGTTGTGCCCGGTTGGCTAGAAAGTGAATCGTGCGCCGACCTGGCCGATGCGTCCGCCCACTCCACCATAGTTGATGATCTGACCAAACGTTGAGTCGGCCATATTGGTGTCAGGTCCACCAAGTGAGTTGCGGTTGAAAACATTAAAAAACTCAATGCGGACGGTGAGGTTGTAGCGCTGATCCGGTCCCATGGCAAGAGTCTTGTGCAGCCCGAGATCCTCGGTTGCAAGGCCCGGGTTGCGCACCTGCGATTGGAAGTTCTGGCCATTGCCCAGTTGAGGTGCGGGCCCGCCAAAAGAGCCGGGGTTGGGATTCTGGAAGCAGCTCGTATTCAGGTATTGTCCAAACAGCTTGGCTTTGCCCGAGGTCAGCTTGCAACCAGGCTGCAGGTCGACATAGACCGCGTTGAACCCCACGTAGTAGTTGGTAGAGTGCACGGAGATGGGCGTGCCGGTGTTGTAGTGGAAGTCACCATTCAGGCTCCATCCGCCGATGAATGCATCCGCCAGCATGCTGTCGTTGGCCATGAAGGTCTTGCCGCGGCCAAAGGGTAGGTTGTAGATGACATAACCCTTCACGATGTGGGTTTGGTCAAAGTCGGAGATATCTTTGGCTTCGTCCTTCAGGTCGTAGGTGTTCTGCAGAGAACCGGTTCCCCATAACTCCTGAAAGTCGGTGTCGATATCGCCATGGGTGCGCGACCAGTTATAGCTGGCCAGCAAAGAGAGCCCTTTTGCGGTGCGACGAGTTACGCTGAACTGGATGCTCTTGTAGTCGGCGTTACCCAGCGGCGCTCCGACGGTGAGCAGCGGTCCATACCCGGCTTCTGCCTGCGGGTAAGGAGTAACTCCTTCCCAGCCCGGACCGGCGCCGCCCCAGTAACCGTTGTAAGTGGAAGGAAACTTTCCGGTCGTCACATAGTTCTGGTAGTTAGCAACCGTCGGCTGATTGGTCTCAAAAGTTCCGCTTTGCAGGTGGTAACTGTGGCTCTGAACCCACTCCACATCGAAGCGGGTTTTCTTGTCGAGTTCGCGCTGCACGCCTACGTTGTACTGCTGCACGTTGCCAGGGGTAAGCGAGCGCGGATCGACGCTGACTACGTCGGACTGCGTGTATTGAGGCGTTTTCACTTCAGTTGAAACCGGGTTGTAGCCTCCATTCCAATTGAAATTCGATTCCTGCGTGGTCGGATGGAAACCCACGTCGCCGGCTTGCTGATAGGGAATACCGCCCCAGGTGTTCATGTTCAGTGGCGTGAAGAACACTCCGACATTGCCGCGCACAACGGTCTTGTCGGTCAGCTTGTATGCGACGCCAATGTGCGGAGAATAGTTGAACCAGTCCTGCCGTTTTTCGAACGACTGGCTGCCGCTGGTGAGGTATTCATACTGACCCATCTCTCCGGTAACCGGGTTCATATCGTTGGTTTCAAAACTCGACCAGTGACCGTACTTTTCCTTGTAGGGGTTGTTGTAATCCCACCGCAAACTCAGGTTGACGGTCAAGCGGGGATTTACGCGGATGTCATCGCTGGCATAAACCGAGAAGGCCTTGCGTCGACCATATTCATCGTCGGGGTTGTTGTTTTCCGCATTGTAGACATCGCCCAGCAGGAAGCTGCCAAAAGCATTGCCTAGCATGTCATACGCGTTGAAGTCATACCATGCCGGGGCAGTCGAGGTGGGATCGAAGATGATGGGATAGCCGCCGGTGAAAGTGCCCACATCGGTGTGATAGTTGAATTGCATGGCCCGGAACTCGGCGCCGAACTTGAAGTTGTGACGGTGATGCGTCCAATCCAATTCATCGTTGTAGATGAAGGTGTTGCCCGCATAGTAGTCGTTGTACTGGCTGCCGATGGGCGAGAAGTTCCAGCCATTCTGGTAGTTCGCGCCACCGAAGTACATGCCGGAATCGAAGTACATCAGCGGGAAGTTTCCCGCGCCATTGAGCAGGCCGAGGGCGCTGTCCCACTTGCCTGATTCTGAAACGGCGATGCTGGGATTGCGGAAGCGATTGAAGGTTGCGTAAGCCGTGTTCACCAGCTTTGGCGAGAATGTGTAAGCGTCGCTCAGGCGCACGCCAGGCGCCGTGGTGTTGTGCCAATACGAGTTTGCCATCGGACCGCCGTCGGGGGCGGTCGCGGACCACGCGCCGCCCTGGTCGGCATTGATGCGCGGATAGTAGTCCCAATAAAACGACCCGCTCAGGTGCTGCTTGGTAGTCAGGTTGTAGTCCATCTTGACGCTGCTCTGTGTGTTGTGGAACCACGGGTCGGGCTGATAGGCCGGGCCGGCGTCATTGGCCGTCAATGAGGATTCCGGCTGATAGTACTTGTGGAAGAGCTGGAGAATCTGCGCGGTCTTGGGACTGATCCGGTTGGTTGGTATGTGGTTGTTCAGGAAGACGCAGCCGAACGCGGATGAGCTGTTGGTGGCTGGATCGATAATCGCGCCCTTGTAGATGGGGTTGCCGCAGTTATCGATTGCCGGCTGGCCACCATAAGTGAGCACGGGAACATTGGTCGACAGCATCGGGCTCAGGTCAGCGTACTGCGTGATGTTGCCGCCCGAGTCCAGGCCCATCATGGCGTCCGTGGGCACTGTGCGCGAGTTCGGCCCCAGGCTCCACATCTGCTGCATGTACCGCTCAAAAGAACCAAAGTAAAACAACTTGTCTTTGACGATGGCGCCGCCGAAGCTGCCGCCCCAGTCATTGAGCGAGTCGCTTAGCGTGAGATAGGCATTCGCGTTTGCCGGGTTCACAATGGCTGCGAGCTTGTTGGATGCACTCAGGGCATCCAGATCGGTTGAGTGCACGAAGCCGAACAGGGAACCGTGAATTTTATTTGCGCCGGACTTCATTTCATAACGAAACACTCCGCCTCCGCTGCGACCCGCATCAGCGGTGATCCCGGTCGTGTCTGCTTCATATTCCTGCATCGCTTCCATCGGCGGTTGCGACTCGCTGATATAACCGCCGAGCTGGGAAACAGCCGAGGTGCCGTCGATCAGTACTTCCTTGGTCAGCGCCATGCTTCCGTCAATGTGTGAGGAGTAGTCGGAGCCTTCAGCGCCGGGCACATACGCAAAGATGAAATTGGATAGGTTGCGGCTGCCCTGCACGTTCAAGGGCAGCTCGCTCACCGCTTCAGCATTGAGATTGGTGGAAACCGCTGCATCCTCGGTTTGAAGGATGGGTGCTGCGCTTGTTACTTCCACGGTTTCCGAGACCCCGCCAACCTGGAGCGCAACGTCGATCTCATCGACCTGGCTGATCAGAAGGGTGATGCCCTTGCGCTCCAGGGTCTTGAATCCGTTCTTTGAAAACGTCACAACATAACCGCCCACAGGCAGGTTGCCAATTCGGTAGGATCCGGAGTTGTCGGTAGTTGTCGTCTGCACCTCGTCCGTGCCAAGACTTGTCACGCGAACCTGCACGCCTGGCACCACCGCCGACGATGGGTCCCTCACTGTGCCCGTGATCGTAGCGCGATCAGATTGCGCGAACATGGACCCTGCCATGCCGAGCGCAAGGAACACCAGAATGGCCAAAATCCTCTTATGCGTCATTGAAAACCCTCCAAGTGAATGCCGCACGTGACGTGCGGGCAAGTGCAACTCACGCTGCCGCCGCCCTCAGTTTGTTCCTGGCCACGCTAGCCTGGGTTTCTAAACTGAGGGCGGCGGCGCTATTGCTCTACTGTGTTGAATTCGATAATCCGCGTGCCGTTTCACTCTCAGTTCGTCTCTGGTTCTTCACCGGAGAGTTCTGAAAGGCACGGTCGCGAACTTATCTCTTTCAACGAGGCAATTTCATTCGCAGTGAAGGGCTGTGGCTACGTAATAAGTTGATAAATTTACCGAATGTTCCAGCGAGACAGCGTTAGCAGCCATTGCATTGCGAGAAGTCTTTCGATGGGGGCGAGAAGTAAAAGGATTAACCGGCGACCCTCGCGCCGTGCAGGGTTAATCGGACTTTTTACGGTAAACAACATCGATAACGGGAGGTAAAAAGAGCGGGTAATCGAGCGAACGGGAAGGCGCGAGGATCAGAGGCTCAGTCGCGATTCTCAAACTGGTGACTCAATGATTCAACGAGGATCGATTCTGTATTTTGTATTCGAAGGTTTGAAAAATATGACGGGGATGATTGGTTGTCGGCAGTAACCCTGAAGAAGCTTCTGGAGGGTGGGGAAGTGTTCAGGGCGGGTAGTTTTTGGGTTGAATCCGGGATTGGTATTTGAGCCGCGAGAATGTGGAAGTTAGCCTGGCATCGCGGTTGCAGTCCAGTTCTCCAAGTGGAAATCTGGAATTCCCTTTTCGAGTTTTTCCAGGCTCGATGTAGTCAGAATCAGGCCTGGTCGTGAGACTCCCGCACGCTTACCCGCAGAATTAAGGTTGGAGAGGTTTCTGAACAACCAGAACCTTGGGCGTTTACGAGGATAACGACCAGTCGCTACACCAACAGACTGGCACCATTGATCACCCCGAATCAACGGTTGACATTGATGCCCGTTTGATGACGAGGTCGAACTTCACTGGAGAAGGAAAGGCTGTCACAAAGCATACAGCCTACGAAGCCAGTCACGATTGTGTCGACCTCTGTTCTAATTCACAGTCAAGCTGAAAGTGAAGGTCTTGACAATGTTTCCTGCGCCGCTTGTGGGAACCGCGGAAGTGCCGCTTGGGCTTCCGGTCAATGTCACGGTCACTGTGCTCGACCCAGCCGGTGTAATGGGAATGGAACTACTGCAACCTTGCAGCAGTCCAGCGCCGCCGAGGAGGATGATCGTGATAGCAACGAACGCTAAGTTCATTGCTCGACCGAACACACGGCGTTTGCGCGCGAAAACCATTAGCGTTAATCCGCCCACGGGCAAGAACCAAGCCGCAACGGTGGTAGCCGGCGCAGTATCGGTTTGCAGAGTCAGGTTGATGGTTTCCGGGCCCGGAGCGACGGTTGCGCCTGAGCTATTCGTCGTGTTGGCGAAATAGGCGGCGCCGGGAGTAAAGGTGCAGGAGGTATTCACAGGCAAACCTGAACACTGCATATCCACGCCGCCCGTGTAGCCGCTAATCGGGGTTAAGACAAAGCTGGTTGTAGCTTGCCCTGGCGCCGTGACCGAGAGCGAGGTTGGCGTGGACGAGACTAAATACTGCGCAGGCTCGATGGCGATACTTACCGAGTTAGAGGTGGACGCAGCAAAACCACTGTCGCCGCTGTAGCTGGCAACGATCGCGTAGGTTCCGTTTGGAAACGAAGTGCTCGTCAATGTGGCTAATCCAGTGGTGCTCACGGGGGCAGTCCCAAGGGTGGTGTTGCCGGTTGAGAATGTCACATTCCCCGAAGGCTGCGCCGTGGTCACGCTGGAGCTGACAGTAGCAGACAGTGTGATGCTGGTGCCTGGCGGGACGGGCGTGGTGCTTGAAGCGGTGGCAGTTAAAGCTGTTGTTGTTGAGGCCAGCGCAACGTTGACGGTAAGAGCTGTCGCGCTGCTTGCCGCAAAGCTGGAATTACCACTATAGGTTGCACCGATTACATTCGAGCCTGCCGGCAGCCCGGTGATCGCGATCGACGCGGACCCGGAGTTGAGCGGCACAGCGGAACCGTAGCTGCTCCCGTTTACGAAGAACTGCACAGTGCCGGAGGGAGTGCCGGTCGCTCCCGCTGCCGCGGCAACAGTGGCGCTGAACTGCACCGTCTCTCCGAACGTGAGCGCTCCGCTTGTGACCTGGGCGAGCGTCGTGGTTGTCTTGGGCAAGCTGGTTCCGATTCCGGTGAGCGTTCCGGTAATTGTGGAGGTGTTCACGGCATTGGATGCGAAGGTGAGAACGTCCGTGCGCGTTGTTGACTGGGTGGGCGTAAATGTGGCCGACACTGAACAGGTGCTTCCGGAGGCAAGTGAGCCGCCTGCCACGCATTCCGGCGTCACGGCAAAGTCACCCGCTTCTCCGCTGGCGGAATCGAGAGGAGTGGCAAACGACAGAGAAAGATTGCCGATGTTGGAGAGCGTGAGAGTCTCGACAGCGCTGGAATCCCCGACATCGACGCTTCCGAAGTTCAAGGTTCCCGCGATGCGATCAATGTCGATCACAGCGGCTGCAGCCTCGTCGGCTACATAGAGGTTGCCCTCGGAGTCCTCAGTCAGAGCGGCTGGTGATTGCAGGCCGGCGCCGAGCTGGGAAGTTGCGTTCAGGTCATACGAGGCGCTGACATACGGCACGCGTTCGATGGTTGCAATTCCGTTTTGCGCAATATACAGACTGCCACCAGGATCGACGGCAACAGCGACCGGTGACGACAGGCCGCTTACGATGGTTGATTGCACGCCGCCGGTGAACTTGACGATTTTTCCCGCGCTCTCATCCACGACATAGAGATTCCCCGCGGCATCAACGAAAAGTCCGGCAGGTGCAGTGAATCCGCTGCCATAGGCCTCTTGAGTGGAGAAATTTACAACGCCGCCGTCGTTCTCCATACGATAAACTTTGCCGGACCCGGAATCTGCCAGATAGATGTCGCCATTCCCCGCGATAGCCACACCCGCAGGGGTGGTTAGCCCTGTCATGACAGTTATCGCGCTTCCGTATGCGCCGTTGACGCGGGGAATCTCAGCCAGCTTCGCAGCGCCTGATTCGGATACGTAAACACTCCCATCCGAGGCTACGGCGATTCCTGTGGGCGAACTGAGAGACGATGCGATCACAGTGGCAGTGGTCGAGCCGCTGGGAATGAACGAGACTGTGCCAGCGCTCTTGTCCGCGACAAAGATGTTGCCACTGCCATCGACAGCGACGCCTTCAGGTTCGGTCCATCCGCTGCCCAAGTTTGATTGCGTGCCCGGATCTACGGTCAGGCCTGCCCCCGAAGCTTGTCCCGCAACGGCGACGGAGCCAATCACCGATGTACCGGAAAGTAATTGAACGCGGTCGTTTCGCGCACCCAGCCCACCTGGTGTAATGGCGAGGGTGAGGGTGCATGCGCTTCCAGCGGAATAACTCGAACCTATGGTGCAGGTGCCAGCACCCGTATTCGCAACCTCGGTCGTTGCTCCAGCGCCTGAGGTAAATTGCAGCGAGGATAACGTCTCCATACTGTTGAAGGCTAAGTTGATGGTTGCAGCGCCAGATTGGGTGCCGACCGCAGTTGGCGCAAAGGAAACGCTGCCCAGCGTGCTGAGCGAAATGCTGGTCCCGTTGGTTGTATAGACAGTTCCATCAGCGCCCACGCCAACGTCATATTGCGAAAAGAACGGCAAGGCAAGAAATGTGTCGGAGCCATTGATTGCTCCATTCACAAAAGGCACTTCATCAACCACGCCTGTGTAACTATCGGGCACCGAGTTAGTGACGAACACGTCGCCAACAGCATCCGCCGCCAGGCCGATAATGTAATTGAAATTCGACGTAACCAGGACGGGAGACGATGCACCTGCAGGAATCACATAGAGGCTCGCACCGATCGAGTAGTACAAATCGCCGGCAGCATCGGCCGCAACATGGGACATGCCATCCGTCTTGCTGTCGTTGAGAGTGACGCCGGCGATGGTGGAACATACCCCTGCCTGCGTGATCTTGAAAAGTGGCGTCTCATTACTGCCGGCCGTGTATACATTTCCGGCGCCGTCTACGGTGACGACTTGCGTGCCGAGGTAATATGCGTCGAGCGTGTTGCACGCGGGCAGGATATCGGTGGGTGTGCCGCCGCCGACCGGAACCTTCCAAAGGTGCCCCGAATAGTCGGTGGCATAGGCGAATCCGCGGTTATCGACAGCCACTCCTTTGGGATAGGAGAGACCCGTGGCAAGCGTAATGACAGCGCCGCCATTTGCCGGTTGCTCAATAAAATTGCCCACTGCCGGCTGCGTGTAGAAGATATTTCCGGATGCATCGACTGCGACCGCCTCGGTCTGCGTCAGCCCGGAATAGGGCGTGGTCGTGGACGATGTTATGACCGCAGGAGGAGTAAAGCTCTGTGCAGCGGCAGTCGCTCCGGCGACTGTCCCGGCAAGCACTGCGATTGACATGAGCCACGCCGAATTGCGTTTGAACATTTTCAAAACCATATCGCTTCCTCGTTTCTGGCCCCTTGAGCTTAGAAGTTGTACTTGATTGCGAGCTCCGCTACGCGCCGGCCTTCCTTGATCGTGCTTACGCCAAAGCCTGCGGCCGGAGTTGCCAGCGCAGGCGACGCCGTTTCTCCTCCGGGCGCAAGATTGCTCAAGTTGAGAGCGATTTGCGATGGGAATGACGTGCTGAAACTCGTCAGTGGGTGATTCAGGAAGTTGAACGCAGCAAACCGGATCTGCAAATTGCTCTTCTCTTTCAGCGGAAATGTCTTGGCCACCGTCAGGTCGCTGTTAAAGAACGCGGGACCATGCAGGTATGGATAACTCACTGGACCGTTCTGTCCAATCTGCGGCAGTTGAAAGCAATTGCCGTTTACAAACTGTTTCGGCTGAGTACGAATTGCGGGGTTACATGTGAGTTCCGGTTGCAAATAGACATCCGGGGTGCCGAGAAAAGTGTTGCTATCCACATTCAGTTGAGTTCCACTGGTCGGCGAGCCCAGCTTCCCTTGCAGATTGAAGTTGGAATAGTAAGTCGCTTGGAGATTCGGTCCGCTTTGCACGCCGGTGATGCCTGAGATTTGCCAGCCGTTGATGATTCCCCCGGTAAGACGTGAACCGTGAAATGGATTTCCAAGGTCAAAGGCATAACTCGCATTGAAGATATTTGTGCGATCGAAGGAAAGCGGCCCGTAGTTATTACGCAGGTTAGTCGCGTCAGAGGCATTGCCGTTGTAATAGCCATCGCGAATGCCCAGGGCTTTGCTCCACGTGTAATTCAAACCGTATGTCAGTCGGCCGCTTTGTTTGTTCCATGAGGTCTGCAAGCCGTTGTAGTAGGAGTAGAGAATGTGACGGGATATATCGATGTCGCCGTATTCCGAACCGGCCAGCGAGGGTGTGTAGTAGGGACGATAGTCGTCGACTTGCTGCGATGTAAGACCATCGATCAGCCCCAGCGGCACCACGGCGCCAGTTACCGGATCAGGTTGGAAAAACGCACCGCGTGGTACTGGATTAACGTTCTGGAGAGTGATGTTCAGGACATCGACATTCTGCGCAGTCTGATACTGACCATGATTCCCGACGTAGCCGATTTCAAATTGCGAAGCCTTGGGAAGCTGCTGATCGATGGTGAAGCTATAGGTGTAAGTCAGCGGCTGCTCGCTATCACCTTTCTGAAGACCGAACGCTGTCACCGATGCTCCGCTGCTGAAGTTACCCGTCCCGGCGCCTGCATCCCCCAATGTCGGAACTTCACTTAGCTTGCTCAGCGAAATTCCCGCGCCGCCGGTAATGGCGGTAATCTGTACGCCTTCGGCCAGCGCTGCCGCTTGTTGCACCACATTCCAGTTATCGTGATTCCGATACATTCCCCAGCCGCCGCGAACAGTCGTCCGTCCATTACCATAGGCGTCCCAGGAGAAGCCGACGCGCGGCTCATAGAATGCAAAACGCGCAGGCACGCCTGAATTGGCAACGGAGGAATTGCGCCCATGCCATGTAAATCCGGCCTCTGTCACGCCGGTGTTGAGCAGCGACGGATCGAAGATGGCGATTCCAATATTGTGCTTATCCTGCCACGGACCGAGGTGTTCGAATCGCATTCCGAAATCGACACTCAGGCGGGAATTGACCTTCCAGGAATCCGTTAAATACCAGTTGATGTTCCAGAAATAAAGGTCCTGGATTGGGACGAAATTTTGCTGGCTATACTGCTCAATCTGTCCCTCAAGAAAATTGGCGGCATAGTTTCCGCTGCTATGAACAAGCGAGCCATCGGGGTCGGTATAGGTGGAACCGTAGTAATACGCGGCGATCTGCCCATTGGTGCTGGAAAGGGATGGAAGCAAGCGCTGATTATTGCCCACCTGCTGGGCGTAAATGCCTGCTTTGATGGTGTGAGTTTTCACCACGTAGGTGAAGTTGTCACCCAATGACGGCATAAACTTTCGGGCGTATGGCTTGGAGACGGAGAAGTCGGGGAACAATCCGAGCGGGAGACCGTCATAGTTGTAATCATGAAGCTGGGGATATTGAAGAGTGTTCTTACCAAAAAATCCCTCGTATGGATACCCGATCTTGGATGAATCCAATGACGACTGGTTTTTGGGGGCAAACTCCTGGTCCATGTAGGTCAGGTTGGCCGTAGTCTCGCTGGTCATGCGCGAAGAAAGAACTACGGTCAGGTTCAGTCCCGCAGTTTGTGAATTGATGGTGCTCAGCAATCCTCCGCCGGGCGTGTCCACACCGCCCATATCCGCTGTTTGAGCGGGAGAATAGTAGGGAACCTCCGGCACGCCACTTCGTCCACGCTCGATGTTGTAAGTCCCAAACAGTTTGACGTTATCGGATCTGCTGTAATCGGCTCGCGCACGCGCCTGGTATAGGTCGTTGTTGACCAGGTTGGTTGTTACATAGTTATAGCCGACGCCCGGGTTGGAATGGTTGGGAAGCGGAAGTACGCTCAATAAAGCCGCAGCGCCCGGGTCGATCGCCGTGATCTGGCCAAAAAGAGTATCGCCGTTGGGAGCTGTAGTCGGAACAGAACCTATATTGTTGTAACTCGAGTTAAGAATATTGGACGTGCCGTTTGTGTTGCAGGAGATCACGGACGACCCCAGGTAGGCCTGAAGGGACGCGCAACTGAAGTCGCCGCCGCGCATGGCCTGGGTTGGCACAAGCGACTTGACGATCGCTTGCGAGGCGCTGCCGTATGCATATATGCTGCGCTGGGCGTAATCTTCGGCGCCTGCGAAAATTGTAAGCTTCTTGCTGTGATTAAAGTGGGTTCCCGGGATCAGGAGCGGGCCACTGATGTTACCACCGGGATAAATGTAGCGGTCATTCGGCTTGGCCTGGTCTTCATACTTCGATAGCCAATCCTGTGAATTGAGCTGATATGTGCGCCCATAGGTGTATAACTCGCCATGGAAGTCCTGGGTGCCTGATTTTCCAACTGCATTAATCACCACCGGCCCGTTTGAAGTTTCAGCGGTGAAGTTGGAAGTCTGCACCTTGACTTCCTCAACCATGTCGGTATTCACATTCTGGACCGAGTCTCCGTAGTCTCCCGGATCGGTAACATTGGAACCGTCGGAAAGCAGTGTTATGCCGTTGGCGGAATTGCCGTTTGCCGAATAAGAACGGAGCGCTCCTGTGACGTTGACCTGGGACGGATCGTAGGTGGTGTTATCCACACCGCTCGATGTCTGCGCGATTGCGAAGCCCGGCAACATCTTAACCAGTTCCCCGACATCGCGTCCCTCGACGGATATTCTGTTGATGTCGGTGGCTGTGATGAGAGTGCTTTTTTCTCCGCTTGCGATGAGACCAACTTCGCTTGCAGTTACGGTAACGGTCTGGGTGACTGCTCCGATTTGGAGAATAACCTTCGACAGAATTTTGTTGTCCTCAGGGTCGAGATGGATGCCGTGAAGGACGTTGACCTTGAATCCGGGCATCTTCACCGAAATGTCGTAGTTGCCGGTTGGCACGGCGGCAAAGACGAACACTCCGCCGTCATTGGATTTCGTTGTTCGTTTTTCGCCGTTCCCGGTGTTGACCAGAATTGCTTCCGCTCCTGGAATCAGGGCTCCGGTGGCATCAACCACGGTTCCGCTTAGAGTCGCGGTTGTGGTCTGCGCGCGCAAAGGTGAGAACGACGCGGCAATGAGCAGCAACAGCGCCAGCAGAAGATACTGCGGCAGGGAGCCGCCGAGATTATTGGCGCCGTGGCACGGTACTCGGCTCTTGCGGTTCGCTGGACTCTCATACGGGTATTGCATAGGTGCCTCCATGAATCGACCCTGACTATCGCCCTTTCTTCGGACGAATTGCTGCAAATCTCTTCTTTACTGCTCGCGGACTGCGAAGAAGTCTATGTTCCCAGCGCTTCCGCGGGTTCCTGCTGAATCAACCACGATTGCAATGATGTGTTGCCCTGCCGGCAGGCGAACCGATTCTGAAGCCACATCGCGCCACGTTTCCGGGCCGCCAGTATCCGGAATTCTGATTGGTTTTGTGACCGGCTTCTGGTCAACGTTGAAGTGAATTGAGCCGCCCGCGCCCGCTGAAGCAACTCGCACATGAAAGGCATAGTTCCCTTCCGTGGTGACCGTAACCGAGTAATTGAGGTAGACATTCGCAGGCAGATCGCTCAGGTAATAGCCGCCGGGAACTACGTCCGGCTCGCCATGGGTCTGGATTTGTTTTATTGCCGGTCCGTCGTTTGGGCGGAATGGTGAAACTCCCTTATGCTTCATCGAGGCGGTATAGGAATACCCGTCGACGCCGGTGTCGAAGTCCTCCGCCTGAACAACTCCAGGAAGTGTTGCGGCCGCGCCGTCCCACGCGGCATCACTGGGCGTAACTTCAACGTGATCGAACTGCGCAATGTTGGGCGCGCCATTGTCGCGCGATGTTGAAATCAAGCCGGCAAGCACATCCCGCCGCATTGCCAGCTTCGCCTGGCCCACCGCTTTCCATGTGGCGCCGTCGTTTGAAACATACCCCGTGAAAATTTCTCCGTTGCGCCCGACCTTGAACCAATTTGCGGTACCTTTGTAGAGCGTCTCCCCGGGCACTTCATTCTCATCTCCGCGAGCGCGGAAGTGGATGCTGCCGTCAGGAGAGATAAACATCATGGCGTAGAGTGTGCCCGAACCCCTGCCGTTGCGAATCATCACTCCGGCTTTTGCCTGTGCGATCTTGCTTGACTGTCCCACAACTCGTGCCGAAATTTCACCGTCTCCGCCAAGCGCTTTATAGGCGAACTGGAATTGATCTGTACGGCCTGCGATTCCGGCTCCCCCTCCGGCGACCGTCCAAAGTCCCTTGGGATTTGAAGAAAATCCCGCCTGGGCAGGCCCTCCGATATCGGCATTTCCCCATCCGTTTGGCAGCACGCTGTCGTCTCGCTGATAGACGCGTACGTAGTCCACAACCATTGTGGGAGTTGGCCCCGTTGTCGCGTCGGGATACCCGAAGAAACCGCCGCCCATGGCAAGATTCAAGAGCAGATAGAACGGGGCATTGTCGAGTTCCCAAACCTCCCGGGCGGAAAGGCTCCCAACCGACTGGCGAGAGTACAGATTGCCGTCGCAATAGAAATCCACCTCTCCCGGCCCCCACTCCGCGGCGAATTGATGAAATGCCTGCTGCATCGGTTGGGCAAAACTGTAGGTGCCGGTTACGTCGATGTAGCCCTTTTTCGATCCTGGTTCAATGGGCCCGTGTACCGAGGCGTGATTGAGGAGCGGGTCGATCGTGCTTGTTCCCGGTTGCGGATTCCACGACTCCATAATGTCCATTTCACCCGTTTCGGGCCAGTTGAGGCTCTGACCGTGACCCCCCAACGCCCAGAATGCCGGCCACACTCCAGCCCCGGTCGGCACACGAATGCTGGCTTCAATGCGTCCGTACTGGAAGCTTTTGAGGCTATCCAGGCGGGCCGACGTATACACCGGCGACACACTGCTCTTGCCCGGAATCGAAATCGTCTTGTCCGTCCGGACAGCCACGATCACGAGGTGGCCTCTACCATCCTGGTAAGCATTGGGCACGTTCTGTTGGCAGGGGGCATCTCCAGATCCGTAGGCACAGTAGGTTTCCGCCTCCTGGTTTCCGGCGACAATGCTGCCCGGGCCCGCTTCAAACTTCCAGTTGCTGGGGTCGGGCGGCGCTCCCGCCGGACCGTTGAATTCATCGCTCCAGACGAGCCTCCAACCAGTCTGTGCCGGCGCTGCATCCATCAATACAAAGCCCAGGATCCATACGCCAAGAAGAATCCGAGCCCAGATGCGAAAACCGGATCCACGAACTGGCTTCAAACTTCGGTCGAATCCGAACGGGAAATCGCCGGGTTGCAACATCCCTCCCAGGAATCTCATGAATCTCTTCCTGCAAAGCATCGCGAACTCGCGTCCTCGCGCCGTGGTTTTTGCAGGCTCCGAGCCATGTCGAAAGGGGCCTGCGGCGCGCAAAAATCCATCCCCTCGAAATGGTCCCGGAACTCGAGACTGCGACCTGCACCGGCGATTTTTCTCTGCTTGAGGCGTTCTCGGGCCTGCTTTGCGTATCGCGTGCCACGTTAGGCGCACTGAAATACTGCTGATAAGGTGAGATACTGTATGATTTTTCGGATTAAATGGATAAGTATATGAATTTATTTGACTTAATACTTCTTGGCCAGAAGCGCGATCGGGAGTATGATACCCTCATTCGGCGACCTGTTCAGCGCCACGCACCTTGTGCTCGTTGAAAATTGGTGAATCTTGAATGCTCAATGACATACATGACGGGGACACCATTGCTTCGGAACTGGTGGAAGAGCAATTAAGACGAATTTGCAGTAGCCCACACTTCAGTCATAGCCGCCGATATCCGAAGTTTCTTGAGTACGTGGTGTCCAGGACGATCATGGGACATCACGAGGACTTGAAGGAAAGGACAATCGGCGTTGAAGCCTTTGGCCGTTCTCCCGAATATGATTTGAATGTCGATCCGATTGTTCGAGTCACAGCCGGGGAGGTGCGCAAGCGCCTTGCGCAGTACTACTACGAACCGGAACACCTGGCGGAGGTGCGGATTGAACTTCGATCCGGATCCTATGTTCCGGAGTTCCGATTTGTCCCCTCACATTCCGGAACTTCTGAGGATTTCTCACCGGTCGCCATCGAGGCAGTTTCTTCACTTGCAGACATAAATCCTGCGCCCACCGATACTGAAGTGGAAAGTGAATCGAGGAAAGCGAAGAGAGAGCATGCTTTTCTGGCGATTGCCGGAAGCGCACTGATCGTTGTCGTAGCCTCGGCAATTCTGATTCCAGCTCTCATTCAGAGAGCCTCGCCCTATGAGCAGTTCTGGAAGCCGATCATAGCCAGTCCTGGCCAGGTATTGATTTCGGTTGGCTCGGTTGTGGTGCTCAATCGACCGATGACGAACACCGAGCCGAGTCCTGAAAGTGTCGGACTCCATCCTCTTTTCGCTGATCCGGTCGCTCTGGCAGATACCATTGCTGTGTCGAATCTTCAGCAGGTGCTTTTTCACTATTCCAAAGGGAGCAGCATTCAATCGAGCACGGCAACCACATATTCCGACCTGCAGAAGGGTCCGGTCATCCTTGTGTCAGGGTTTAATAATCCATGGACCATGCGGCTCACGGATCCTCTACGTTTCCACTTCCTCCAAACCGCGATCGACACCTATGAAATCGTTGATCGCAACGATCCGGTCCACAAGGTGTGGGCGATCAACACACGTACCTCCTTCGACCTGATCGATCATGATTACGCGCTCATCGCACGGTTTCACGACCCCACAACTGAGCAATTCGTTGTGGTTGCAGGTGGAATTGGGGAAAATGGCACGATCGCCGCGAGCGAACTACTGTCAGATAAAAAATACTTTGCCGAGGCAAAGCAACAAGGGTTTCTTCCGAAGAGCGATCAGAACTGGGAAGCGGTCATCGAAACAAAAATGATCAATGGGAAGTTTGGGCCGCCTCGGATTGTGGCTTCCTATAGCTGGTAGCCGGTACGTTCTTCCCAGCCAGAATGCACTCCAGATGGAATGATCACCTCGGTCATTCGCCCAATCGGGAGTTCAACCAGGAAAAATGACAGAATGCCGCTGAAGTGTTCCGCCAGCCTGTAAATTGCTCAGAGGATTGGAGGCGCGGGTCGGGATCGAACCGACGCATAAAGGTTTTGCAGTTTACCGAACCTCGCGTAAGTCGTTAAGAAAACAGGGCACTTCCTCTGGGCGAAGTCCCGAAAAACCGGCTTTTTAGCACCCATTTTTCGCTTAACGGCAGCTTAACGGCA